>DATBFG010000124.1:0-37224 GCA_036558645.1 Terriglobales bacterium | reverse complement strand
ATGTTCGATGTAACTCTTCAACTCCCAGGGCGCCAAGGGCTCCAGGCGATTCACGATGGAAACGCGCTGACGCAATTGCGCCAAGCCTGGGCTGGCAAGCTTACCAGCCAATTCAGGCTGTCCGGCGAGAATGATGGTCATCAATTTCGCACGCGTGGTTTCGAAGTCCGAAAGCAACCGCACCGTCTCGAGGACCGATGGCTCCAGATTCTGTGCTTCGTCAACGACGACGATGAATCGGTTTCCTGCCCGGGCTTCCTGCAACAGACGTTTGTTGAATTCTTCGTGCATGCGCACAAAGTCATCATCGCCTTCGTAACCAAGCTCGGCCAGCAGAAACCGCATAAATTCGCGCGAGCTGCATTGCGTCTGAAATAGAAATGCCGTTCGTGCTGTGCTGCGGAATTTTTCAAGGAGGTGGAAGAGAATGGTGGTCTTGCCCATGCCGGGCTTGGCGATCAGCCCGAGAAAGCCTCGTCCAGCCTCGATTCCATAGTAAAGAGAGGCTAAAGCTTCGCGATGGGCCGCGCTCAGGTACAAGAATCGAGGATCTGGCGTCACCCCGAACGGCTGTTCCCGCAGCCCAAAAAACTTTAGAAACATAAACTAACTCCTGCGGGTACGACCGTGGGTAGTTGCCCAACCTGAGTAGGCAAGATCGCGGGTCTCGGGTTATCGGCAGCGCGAGGCACGTCAGTCAGCAATGATTTTGCCTGAATGTTCTTCGTGAGGGAGGTCCCGATAAGTTTAAGAACAGTATCTTACTCGAAACACTGTGCCCGATGGAAGGAACTCTGGAAAAGGGGAGGAAGGTGTTAGAGTCCAAAGTCTCATGAGTAACCAGAATTCGGTGGTTACCAGCGACCAGGAGCACATATCTGGAGTTTTTTGGCAGGTATCCAAGGCCTGGATTGCCCTCACAGTAGCGACACAAATATTTCGACGGTTGGGGCGTTAGACTCTAGTCTAAGTTTTCCATTCTCAGTAAAATTTTCGCCGCTTGTAACCGGCCCCTGGAACCACGCAAGACTTCACTTGTCATCATTACCAAATCCCGATCCTCGTATTCGTGTGCTAGTCGCCGATGCGGTGGCAATGAGTTGCCGTTTACTGGCAGACGCTCTGCAGCGAAGCCGGCGCTTCGAAGCCGACGCAGCGGTAACGTCTAACCAGGTACTCGAATACCTGTCTCATAAGTCCTACGGCGTACTGCTGATCGGCACGAGCTTCGGCCAGGATGCGAATGAGGGGTTCCGGTTTTTGCGCGAGGTACAGGAAATGCAGCAGGGGATTGCCACCGTCGTTCTCCTCGACTCGACGGATCGCGCACAGGTCGTGGAAGCGTTTCGCTCTGGTGCACACGGGGTGTTTTGCCGGTCGGATTCTTTTCAATCGCTTTGCAAGTGCATTCAGTGCGTGCGAGATGGCCAGGTCTGGGCCAGCTCCGTGGAATTGCAATTTGTCATCGATGCGCTTGTCGATCCGGAGCCCAAAGAAAGCCAGAGTCTGGCGAACTCGCGTCCGCTGAGCAAGCGAGAGGAAGAGATTGCACGGCTGGTCGCGGAAGGCTTGAGCAATCGCCAAATTTCGCAGCGCTTGGGGCTGAGCGAACACACCATCAAGAACTACTTGTTCCGCATCTTTGAAAAGCTCGGCGTGGCCACTCGTGTGGAACTGGCGCTCTATGCTGTTCGGCGGGGACTGAGGCCGCCGCTGAAGAATGCGCCTCCGCCGGCTCCAATCGCCTAACTTCTTCCGCGAAATCAGGGCAGCTTGAATTGCATCGAGATACGAGCGCGAAACTGTTCGCTTGTCTCAGCGGATGGATAAGGACGAAACCGCCACTGCCGAACTGCTTCCACCGCAGAAGGCGCGAGTTGCGGATCCCCGCTTTCGACTGTGACTTCCCGCACTACACCAGTCTCATTCACAACCACAGACATCAATACGCGACCCTGCACCCCGGCATTGCGCGCGACCTGAGGATACTCAGGTTCCACACGATGAATCACAAGCGAGGCAACTTTTTCCGGAGGAAGAAATGAAATCGAAGAAGAGTTACGCGTATCACCATTCGAGTCCATCCGATAAATGAGCTTACCCTTCTCGTAGACAGTAAGGCCGGCGTTTGAGATCCCCGATGCCGGGGGCGTCTGGGTTCCTTTCCCGGAAGTCGACACCTCCGTGGAGGGACTTAATTCAGAGGAATCGCCGTGCGGTGGGTGTAGAGATCCGTCGGCGGCCGGAGGCTTTGCGGTTGGGGCTGATGTCGAACCGGAATCTGATGTATGGGACATTTGCCATCCCACGCGGCCGGCAGTCCAGCCTAAGACGAGCGCCACGAGAACCACCAGTCCTAGAAGTATGGAGGAGAACCTATCTGTTTTTGACGATGCTGGGGCAGGAATAGGCTCAATAAACGAGTTCGACGACTCCCTAACATCAACGCGGTCTGAGCTGATGTCTATCGAGGCTTCCGGGGGAGCAGTCGCGTTGGTTTTGCTCTCTGCCGCGTAGCGAACGTTGGCAACAATACGCCGTGACAAGGCCTCGAGAGTCTGAACTTCTCGGTCACCGAACTCGTTGGCTCTCGGAGATAGTATTTCGAAGATTCCGAGCAACTGTTCCTGATCTAGGAGCGGCACCATCACAATCGAGCGAATTTCAAAGCTGCGATAGACGTTTGCATCAACGCGAGAATCGAGTTCGGTATCGTCGCATTGTTGCGGTTGCCGCAACTGCACACAAGCACCCGACAGTCCGGACCTCATCGGAAGACGCACGCCCAAACCGGGGGCGCTTGCTCCGGTTGTCGCGCGACAGATAAGTTCATTGCCATTGATCAGAGCGATGGCGGCGGCGGCGGCGGTACTGGCCAGCCGTGCCTGCTCGACAATTTCATTGAGAACAAGGTCTAGAGCCAGGTCCGCAGAAAATGCTGCTCCCCCGCTGGAAGCCAAGGTGGTCGCCAAGTGGGCCAGGTATGGCCCAGCATCGAGGTCATTTGGATCGGCGTTGGAATCAAGATCAGCCGATGGATGCTCGATAGGGTCGGGTTCCAACCTCCCTAACTCCGACATGCCTTTGACTCACAAAAGACTCAGGAGCAGACAGTGACAGTCCCACTGTAGTGACGATTTTGGGAGGGCGTCGAGCGGAGTTTCCTCCCAAAGCTTCGCCCTGTCAACAGGAAAGGGGCTGGAAGGCAACTCAAGAGTAAGGAACTTTCCGCATTTTGACACTTGGACGAAGGGCAGGCCTTCGGTCGAGGCGGCGCTGAGTTCCGTCAATTTGCCTTCGAAGAGAGTTCGTGTTCTGATGCCTCCACGGTTATTCGTGCTGAAGAACCGCCTCTATCACTCTCCATGTCCGAAGCGGCCAAACCGACAGGGACATCTTTGTCCCGCTCTGACCAATGGCATGCCGTCGCTGCCAGCTTCCTGGGTTGGACGCTGGATGCCTTCGATTTTTTCGTAATCGTTTTCCTTCTAGATGCCCTGGCCGAACAGTTTCACGTTCCCAAACGAGCTATTGTCGAAACCCTGTTCTACACCCTCGCCATGCGGCCGGTGGGAGCGCTGATTTTTGGAATGCTGGCCGATCGTTATGGCCGTCGAAAGCCGCTGATGGCCAATGTTGTTTTCTTCTCTGTCATCGAATTGCTCTGCGGCTTTGCTCCCAGTTACTCCGTGTTTCTTGTGCTGCGAACGATCTACGGCATAGGGATGGGCGGTGAGTGGGGAGTGGGCGCGTCGCTCGCGATGGAGAGCGCTCCCAAGAAATGGCGTGGCGTTCTGTCGGGTATCGTGCAGAGCGGATATTCCATCGGGTATCTGATGGCGGCCGTGGCAGCGCGATTCGTTCTTCCTCACTGGGGGTGGCGGGCAATGTTCTGGATCGGAGGCGCTCCTGCCCTGCTGGCGTTTTACATCCGCTTTCGGGTGCGCGAATCCGAAGCTTGGGAGCAACATCGGGCCGCTACTATGGGCGCGATCATCAAGGCAGCGGTTGCGCACTGGAAGGTCTTCTCTTACCTGGTGTTGCTGGTCACATTAATGACATTCCTTTCGCACGGCACACAGGATCTGTACCCAGATTTTCTGAAATCCGAGCATCGGCTGCCGCTGGACGTTGTGTCATCACTGGCGATTCTGTTCAATGTCGGCGCAGTCTTGGGCGCTATCGCGTTCGGACATTTCTCCGAACGGATCGGGCGGCGACGAAGCCTCATCGCGGCCCTGGTGCTGGGCCTGGCGATAATCCCACTATGGGCATTCGGATCATCGCTATATCAACTTGCGTGCGGCGCATTCTTCATGCAGGTGGCGGTGCAGGGCGCATGGGGCATCATTCCCGCGCACTTGAACGAACTTTCGCCGGATCGCGTTCGCGGATTGATCTCTGGGCTTGCATACCAGTTTGGGGTTTTCTTCGCTGCAGGGACCAATTCGATCGAATACGCGCTGCGCGACAGACTGGGATACGCGTGGGCGCTGGCTGCGTTTGAGATTTCAACCATGCTCCTGCTCATCACAGTGGTTGCGTTGGGCTCGGAAGCAAAGGGACGCAGCTTCGTCCGCGAAAACGAACTCGGCGTGGAACCGGAGAGCCGGTTATCGTCCGCCTAGGTTTTCTTAGAAGCGCTCAGTGCTTGATTAGCGGCAAGTGCCCGCGACGCAACTCCGGCATGTGTGCGTGTTTGTGGAGCTGCATACGATTCTCGAGGATCATTGCCGTGAACAGCAGAATGCCGATCAAACCAAATGCTCCGAGTGCGAGCAAGGCCAGCATGAGGATGGGCATACGCCACCTCCCATGACATTCTCGCCAACAGATTGCCACTCGCACCGTGATCTCTATCACGACTGCGAGTGACTCTGATTCGTGGCCACTCCTTCGTGTGTGAGTCGAGTTACCCCTCCGTGCCCTTCACACACTCCGCTATAATCCAAACCGCAGGGGATGCCAATCGAATGACAACGAAGAAACGGGCCCTGGTGACCGGAGGAGCCGGATTCCTGGGTTCTCATTTATGTGACGCGCTGCTGGGAGAAGGATATTCCGTGCTTGCCGTCGATAATCTTTTGACGGGAAGGCAAGCCAATATCGACCACCTTCGGAACGATGCGCGCTTTGAATTTCAGAATATCGACATCAACAAGCCTTTTGATTGTGGTTCCGTCGACTACGTGTTTCACTTCGCCTGTCCCGCCAGTCCGGTCGACTACACGGTACATGGCATCGAGACACTGCAGGTCGGGTCTCTTGGCACATTTCATGCTCTCGATGTGGCGAGGAAATACGGCGCCAAATACCTGGTCTCCTCCACCTCGGAGTGCTATGGCGATCCACTCGAGCACCCTCAGAAGGAAACCTACTGGGGACATGTGAATCCGATTGGGCCGCGTTCGGTGTACGACGAAGCTAAGCGTTTTACCGAAGCCACGACCATGGCCTATCACCGCTACTACCAGGTCGATACCCGTATCGTGCGAATTTTCAATACCTACGGCCCCCGCATGCAACTCAACGATGGCCGCGTAGTTCCCAACTTCATGAAGCAAGCTCTGCGCGGCGAAGACTTGACCGTCTACGGCGACGGCAGCCAGACGCGTAGTTTTTGCTACGTCAGCGACGAGGTAGACGGATTCATTCGCCTCTCGAAATCGGACGAGCGGCTACCGGTGAACATCGGAAACCCGGGGGAGTTCACCATCCTCGAGTGTGCGAAGCGCGTATTGAAGGTGACGGGATCGAAGAGCAAGATCCGCAACGAACCTCTGCCGCAAGATGATCCCAAGCAGCGGCGGCCGGACATCACGAAGGCCAAAACGCTCCTGGGATGGGAGCCAAAGATCGACCTGGAAACCGGACTAAAGATGTCGCTGGAATATTTCCGGGCTGCAGTGTTGGAAGATCAGCCGGCAAAGGCCTGAGCGAACTCAGCTACAAAGCGGCGCTTTCCTCGGGAAGACTCTCCACGAGCCTTCGCAGTTGAGTGCGTTCTTCGGGCGTTCGAAATGTGAATGAAACTCCCATACCGAAGGCGGGGTGCGTTCCGCGGACAACACCCATCAAACGAACTTTTGATCCCATCGCGCGGACCACAATTTCTACTTCTGTCATGACCGAAAGCGGCTCGGTAGTATCAACGTAGCAACCTCCGACGCTTAGGTCCGAGAGATAACAGCGCTGCGGAACATGTTTCCCAATAACTGATACATCCGCACTCAGCCGGCAGGGATGGCGCTTGCTGCCACGGTGTTCCGAGGAGCGCACGAGGGATGCGTCTTGCGTGTCCGACCCAGTTGATTTGTTCTTCCGCAAAGGAGAAATCGCACACTGAGCGTTCAAGGCAGAATTTTTCTCCAGCCAGCGGGTCAGAGCTTGACGAGAGAATTGCGGCACGTCGGCGAATCGTATTCCGACCCGCCCGGCGGAATCCTGCCACATCACCTGGCCCGACGCGCGAACCGCCGAGGCGTGTCCCGGCAGCAGGAACTGAAAGTAAACTTTGCAACGTGGCGGGAGCTTGCGCTCACACTGGATGGCGATCCCACTCTGGCTGAGTTCAAGAACAGTGGCGGGAACACCTTCTGTTCCGGCGTAGTCCAAAGAAGCTGTTGCGTGCAGGGTAACGCGCGGGTGTTGACGCCGCTCGCGATGCATGAGGGTTTTGGCTGCCCGCAGACTCGCGCTGGCGCGCTCATGAGAAAGCGGCTTATAGAGCACAAAGTTGATTCCGCGTTCGAACAGCTCGCGCACGTTATTCTGGGAGTTCACCAAGCCAACGATCAGCGCGGAATTGTTGTCCGGACTGTGCTTTGCCTCTCCCACAAACTGAATGGCTGAGGCCTCCTCTTCGCAATCAATCAGGAGAGCGTCAAATGAATGGCGAGTCAAACGATCGAGCGCAACTTCGAAGTCATCGCATGGCTGGGCCGAAATACCCGAAGCCTCCAGCGCACGGTTCAGCACCTGCACCGTTCTGGTGTCGTCGCAAACCAGAAGCGAGGTGAGGGACATAGTGTCACGGATGTTAGAAGGCGGATATCGTCTACGACAAGTTACACAGGTCATCGAAAACACCCTGAATTCAACTCGTAGTGACCTTAGTCATCTGGAGTTCGAACCCAGGAACAGCTATGTTCGCGCTACGAGGTTCTACGTTACCCGAAAAGATGACGTCACCGGGTAAGGATCGGGAATGCCTTCAAACACCAGCAACTGGATGATCGTGGTTGGCGTGCTGATGCTGTTCCTCGCACTCTGCTTCGTGCCGGGAGCGATGCGCGCCGAATCGGATCCGACCCTGCTTGCGGCCGGAGGCGGTACGTTCTCAGTCGGCGCGCTGCTGATTGCGGGCGCAGTTTACCTGAAGGCGCGGGCACTGCAATCACGAGCTGCAGCCGAACCCGTGTCGAAGAAGAAGACCCGGGGGGGCTGCGAATTGTGTGCCAGCCAAGACCCCGTCATCCACTGTCGGGTGCACCAACTGCAGCTCTGTCCCGTCTGTTTGGCGAACCATTACGACTTCCGATCCTGCGTGTACGTGCCAGCAGCCCGGCGGCCGGTATCGAAGGGCGGTAAAGCCATGGCCGCTAAAGGCCGTAGTATCTAGAGATAGTCATTTGTTGCCATCGTTTTAAGTGCCAAAGTAACTCAGGTTACCTGGTCTTGATTACGTTACGGAGGTAGCCTGTCCCGCCGTACTTCGGTGCTTTGACGCTCCCTGTGATGCCTCCTTACGATTGCCTTTAGTGCGGGCTTCGGTGAGATGGTTCCCAATGTTGGCGAGCGTCCCAAGCGTTGATCCCGCTGCCAGACTTAACCCCCAGTATGGCTGCAGTCGTGGAGGAAACTTCTTGCTTGCAGTGAGGAACAGCACAGAGTCTCCCGAGAAAGATCACATGAGCCATCGTCGAATGCGTGGTTTCACTCTGATCGAAGCGATGATTGTGGTATCGATCATCCTGCTTGCCTCCGCCATCTTCTTTGTCAACATGCGGCCAGCATTTCAGCAGGCCAGGTTGAACAACGCTTATAACACCGTGCTGGCAACGATGCGAAGGGCACGGGAAACGGCGGTTGCCGAGCGACGCGTTTATATCGTCACTTTTGTTGCGCCGCGAACGATGACCATCACGCAAGCTGCAACCGGAGTTGTGACCAACACGTTCACGATGCCGCTGGACGTTACATTCGATGCCGAGCCGGGTATTCCGAACACTGCTGCCAACACCCCTGACCACTTTGGCACAGGCGGCATCGCGATTGACTTTGACCAGGGCGTCACCCTCGGCACCAAGAACCGCATTTATTTCCAACCGGATGGTTCCGGGCAGGACGTTAACAACAACATCAATAACGGTGTGCTTTACGTCGCGCGTACTGGGGATGTCTTCAGTTCTCGCGCCATAACTTTGTGGGGCGCTACCGGCCGCATACGCGGCTGGCGTCTATATACCATCGCCGGAGTCAAGACGTGGAGGCAACAGTGATGCGCAACACTTTTGGATCAAAGGTGAATCGCCGACAACAGGGCTTCACGCTCATCGAAGTTCTCGTCTCCATGGTTGTGCTGACGATCGGCCTGGTCTCGTTGCTGGGCGTCTTCGTGATGGCCATGGCCAAGACGCAGTCGACGCAACAGGACATGATTGCGAAGCAGGTTGCGCAGGAAGCCTACGAGGCTCTCTTCACAGCGCGTGAAACCGCCAACGTTTCCTGGGCGCAAATACAGAACGTGGGAACTGGAAACGTGCCCGACGGCATTTTCACAACTGGAATGCAGAGTGTGCGCCAGGCCGGCAACGATGGAATCATCGGCACTGCCGACGACAGTGGGGCGTCTCCGCAAAGCATGACTTTGCCAGGACCTGACGGAATCGTTGGCACCAGCGATGACATTAACATGCCGCTGACGAACTTCCGGCGCAGCATCACGATCACTCCCGTAGTCACCGGAGGCGTGATCTCCTCCGACTTGCGAAACGTCAACATCACGGTGCAGTACTACACGACGCAGTCCAAGTATCCCAAAACCTATTCCCTCTCCGGATTTATTTCACAGTATCGATAAGAGGAAACCATGCGCACCCAACACAAAAAATCCGCGCGCGGCTTCAGCATGATCGAATTGCTGGTCTCATTGAGCATTGGCTTGATCCTGATCGGCGCTGCCGTGAACCTGTTCAGCAAGAGCATGGACGCAACCTGGGTTGTATCCCAGCGCGCTGAGTTGCAGCAGGATGCTCGCGCCACATCGAACCTGATCACCAAGGACATCAGTCTGGCCAGTGCCGGTATGCCGCCAGGAGGTATGGCCCTGGTTTCCGGCGCCGGAACTTTGTCTCCACGTTACGGGTGCGATTACACGAACGTGTGTCACCTTGGCCCCAATAACAATGCCGCCATCAACTTCCCCACCCAAGCGGTCGGAGCGAACACGATCAACTACCTCTACGGTGCGATTCCTGGCTGGAGGCGCGGCATCACCATTAACGCCACAGCCGGAGCTACCGACGTCGTCACTGTGGTTTACGCCGACACTACTTTCCTGTTGCCTGACTATCGCGTAATGGCGAATGACCTCAACGGAAACTCGATGACTTTCACGCTGCCGGCGCCTCCGCCCAATCCGGGCGATCAGGCGGTCAACAATCCTGGAGTCGGATTACAGCAGGGCGATATCGTCCTGTTCACGACGACCTCAGGTGGCTCTGCGCTGGCCGAAGTTACGTCGCCAGTTCCGGCGGGCCCTGGTCCCAGCTACAACGTCGCTTTCGCAACAGGATCGTCCATGCTGCTGAACCAGAACGCAGGAACCAGCGGCAACATCCGGTACGCAATTCTGGGTAACACCGCGGCCAACGTCGGCGTCGATCTCACCACCAAGATCGGCCTGACTGCCACTCGAATCTGGATCGTCACCTACTACCTGGATAAGACAGGCACGACTCCAACACTCATGCGGCAGGCGAATGCTCGTCTCCCCATTCCGGTGGCGGAAAACGCGGCCGACCTCAGGTTCACGTATGACACTTACGACGATAACGGGAACCTTTTGAACGCTACCGGTGACGGCGGCATGGGGAATGTTCCCCCGATCGCACCCAGCTCGATTCGCAGAATCAATATGGCGCACCTGACGATTCGCAGCCAGCTGCCCGGTGCAAAAGGCGGATATCAGGCGATCGACCTGCAGACTTCGATCAGCACGCGCAACATGAGCTTCATCGATCGTTACAAGTAAGGCTTCAACGAAGTGTAAGAGATTCGTAGGACGGGAACGGTAATGAGGAGCTATACGATGAGAGACAGGAAACGAACACGGGGATTTACACTGATCGCCTCCCTCTTGCTGTTGCTATTGTTGTCGGGCGTGAGCATTGGTCTGCTCATGATGGTGAACACCGAATCGCGAGTCGGCGCCAACGATGTGGAGAACAGCTTGGCGTACCGCTCTGCAGAAGGCACCATCGAGCAGATGACGTCGAACCTGGCTGCGACTTATCAAAACCTGCAAGCACCCCAGCCTGGTGACATCACGTCCCTGAACGCACTGCAACCAACCATCCCCGGCATTACTTTTCCTCCGGGAGGATATACCTATACGCCGCGTCTGAACCCTGATGGCACACTGGTTCATAACTACGGCCAGGTACACAGCGGACCAAACGCCGGTCTGTACGCGATGATCACTCCGATCGATCTCGCGGTGACGGCCGACCGTCCCTGGGGCGACGAAGTACGCATGATGCGTACCGTGGAAGCGGCCCAGATCCCGGTATTTCAGTTTGGTGTTTTCTCCGATAGCGATCTCTCGTTCTTCAATAGTCCGACTCTTGACTTCAACGGCCGCGTTCATACCAACGGCGACCTCTACCTTGGCGTTTCGACATCATCGACCCTTACCTTCCACGACAAGATGACGGTCTTTGGCAACGTCATCCGCATGGTTATTCCCAACGGAACAGCTGTCAGCGGTAACGATGGAAACGTCTATATCCCAACGATCAGCGGCGGATGCCCTGGTTCGCTCCCGGCATGCCGAACCATGTCGACTTCTTCCGGCGTCTATCGCGAAGGCAGTGTCACAGGCGATCCGCAATCGGGGCAGAACTCTGGTTGGAAGACAATCTCAACTGGCGCCAGTCCTTCCGGATACAACGGATACATTTTGGATGGAAACTACGGCAATACTGGCGGCACCGGAGCTAAGCAGCTAAGCCTGCCTTTCGTCAGCGGCAACTCGAAAGCCTACGAAATCATCCGGCGGCTTCCCAAAGCGGGCCAACCTGCAACCGGGGCCGATCCGTCGCGCCTTGCATTCCAGGCACAAATTCGAGTCCTGCTCAGTGACAGCGGCCGTTGCACCGACAACCATTTCTCGGACTGGAACGGAAATGCAGCTGAAGATGTAATCCTCGATGGCCGTGCGCAGGTAGTCAACGGTGTGGGCACCAGCTACTTTGCTATGGGCAACCAGGACACCACGAACGGTGGAAAGACGGATTCTCCCGATTGGGTGCGTCCTCTCACCACGGCTGGCGCGCACACCACAAACAAGACCTGGCCCTTGGTCCAGGGATGTCTCACCGTCGAAGTGCAGCGTGCCGATGGCAAGTGGTACGGCGTGACCAATGAGTGGCTACAACTTGGCTTCGCGCGCGGACTTTTTCCGCCTGCCTCAGCTGGTCCTCATCCGAATGCCATTCTGGTCTTCCAGATGATTGCGGACCGCAATGACGACGGCGACACAGCAGATAGCAACGAAAGCACCGTCGTGGCGAACAATGTAACCTCTGCGTACAACTGGTTCCCGATCAACTTCTACGACGCCCGCGAGGGCGAAGTCCGCGACTGGCTCACGACCGCCGAGCCTGCCGCAGGAACTTGCTCGATCAATGGCGTCATGAATGCGGTCGAACTCGACGTTTTCAACCTGCGTAAGTGGCTCAAGGGCAACTTCGGGGGCACTGGAAACCTTGTCGACTACGCCTCACAAAATGGATACGTTCTCTACTACTCTGATCGCCGCGGCATGTTGCCCGACCCGTTCGCAGTGGCGCCAGAGCCTCTGCCGCCAAATCTAAAGGGCGACTACGGATTCGAGGACACAATTAATACGGCCTCGAACACCGCTGGCACGCCAGATGGAGCGGCGGAGCCGGTAGTGAACATCAAAGGCCAGAACTGGTCGCCGGAAGATACGAACCAGAACGGACGCCTGGATAAGTATGGCGCCACGAACCTGGCATTGGGATTTGGCCCGGACAGCGGCGCAACCTTCTTCAGCCAGGTCAACGCCAATCCAGCAGCTCCGAATCCTCTCACTGTTCGAGTGAACTGTCTGACTACCGCCCGCAAGAACTGGGTCAGCGGTGCGCGCCATGTACTGAAGCTCACCGATGGTCAGGGACAAGGGGCATCGGCAAAGCTTCCAGTTCGACTGGTCGCGAATGCTGACGGCACGCTGGGAGGCTTCACTGTAGGATCGGAAAACCCTGTGTACATCCAGGGAGATTACAACACCAGCTCCACCGATCCGATGTGGACGAACCCCACCGGAACGGAACCTGCGCACTCAGCAGCGGCCATCATCGCCGACAGCGTTGTTTTGCTGTCGAACCAATGGCAGGACGTGGGCATCTCTGGCAACGCCGGCAAGCTCGGCAGCCTCGCCTATCCGTTCGACGCGAACGTAAACCGCCCCTCGGTTAGCACCTATTATCGTGTGGCCATCGCGGCAGGAAAAACCATCAACTTCCCGAAACCCGGCTTCGCGAACGCTGGAACGTACTACGGAACGGACGGTGGCTTGCACAACTTCCTGCGCTTCCTGGAGAGCTGGAACGGCGACAACCTCTATTACAAGGGATCGTTGGTCAGCTTGTTCTACTCCACGTACAACACGGGAACGTTCAAGTGCTGCCAGTACATGGTGTACCAGCCGCCGATTCGTAATTACGTCTTCGATCCGCTGTTCCAGGATCCGAAGAACTTGCCGCCGGGTACGCCGATGTTCCGCGACATTAATAACCTGACATATCGCCAGGACTTCACACCTCACTAAACCTAACTAACCTAGCCAGCCCCGATCCTGGCAACAGGGTCGGGGCTTTTGTCTTTCCTGCGAAAGAGTAAGCCTAAGGAGCAAGCTTAGATCGTAGAATTTTTCGGAATGCTCTTTAGATATTTCCGGGAATACCCCCGAGAATTATCTTTTCTTCGGCGGCAAGAACTTCTTCTCGATGGATGCCACTATCACATAATTGGGATCCACCATCTCGTTCAAATGAACCTTCGCCACTTTGGAGAGCAGTTCATACGCGTCCAGTTCTGACAATCCATAATCTTTATGAATCCATCCCACCAACTCCGTGAAGGCGATGCGCAGACAATCATCCAGCGGACGATAGGCGCCGACGGTCATGATCGCATCTTCGTTCTCGAAGCGTGGCCAGTTGATTTTCTGGCCCTTTACAACCTTCACCTCTATTCGTGCACGCAGTGGAACTTCAATCGCCGTTCCGGCAATTTCGCCGTCGCCCTGAGCCGCGTGGCCATCGCCCATGTACAGCAACGCTCCTGACACATTGACGGGAAGGTATACGGTGTTCCCCACGCTTGCCTCCGGCGAATCCATGTTGCCACCAAAGGCCTCCGGAACGATCGAACTGCGCGCCTCGCCTCCTGCCGGCGCTACTCCGATGCACCCGAAAAATGGATGGAGGGGGACCTTCACCGAAAAATCCGAATCCAGCGCGCGAAAGCTCGCGGTGTTCGTGGCATGATCGATGGGATAAAACCAGATTTTCTCAGGCAGCGGCGCATGGAGCATGGGTGTATAGGTGGTCTGATTGAGAGCCCCGAATCCCGGGCCGAGTACTCCCACGCCCTGGTTGCTGTCCACTTTGAGATCGAGGATTTTCACCGCCAGCGTGTCGCCCGGCTCGGCGCCGTCGATGTAGAACGGCCCAGTGAGCGGATTGTCGCCTTTCACCAGGCTCAGAGGGTCGCCGGGTTTTTGAATCACGTTGCCGAACGCATCCAGTGTATTCGTCTCCAGGATGTCGCCAGACTTGAGCCGCGCGACTGGCGGCACGACCGCATACACGTACTTCACGTCGTTGATAGTAGCGCGATAATTGACGACACTCGCTGTCGCTTGTGCTACCACGTTGGTCACACTCCCGATCAACAGCAGGCCAGCCAGAATGTACGCGATCACACAATCCTCCGTAAGCTCTCATCTCGAATGGTCCACGACAAAAGCCCGCTTCATCGCCGGGTGCCCCGCTCATTCGAGACTTTTGCGAATGAGTTGGGAGATGGATGGGTGCCCGGTTCTCGCACAACAATACACTGTCGAGTGATTCTTACGGGGCTTGCTTCACAAAAGTGGGTGCCCCGAGCCTCGCCTTTCGAGACCCGGGGACAGGATGAATCCGACCGGTCATGCCCTCACCCGGCTTTGTTTCTTCGCCAACGATTCATCGCTGACGACTGACTTTGTCAAGACCCTAAAATCATCCAAATTCCTTCATCTCTATCATTCCGCGCCAAAAATAATCCGGCCAACTTTGGCGGGTTCAGCCTCTCCAACTTGCTACACTGGAAGTAGAAGGATAAGAAAAGCGAGTTTCCAGTTTCTGGTTTTTAGTTTCCAGATAATGGTCTTCGGGCTTCGGATCAAATTCCTCGCAGTAGCCAAAAAGCCCGGAGCCAGAAGCTCGAGGCTACGCCAAATCCTTATTTGTGCTGAATTTCCGTGTAACCTCAGTGGAATCCGGATTTTACAAAGTGATCCTGGGCTAAGTCCCTTGTCTTCCGGATTTTGATGAATTCTTTTTTCTCGGAGTACTGAGTTTGAATACGACTGCGTTGGGCCAAGTGCAAGAAGGACGCGCGACCGGCAACAAGACCAGCAACGAGATCCCTCTGCTCGGATTTTTCTTTTTTGCCTTGGTAAGCCTTGCCTTGTTTTTGATTCCCGCCATCATCATCCGGCCCTTCGCTTATCAAGCTCCTAAGTCCCTGTACGTGGCGATGGCAGTACGCACGGAAGCTCCCTTGTTAACCGCGATCACGACGGCATTTGCCTTAATCATCGCCGTTCTCCTATGGAAGCGGGTTTCGAGGCTTTGGAAGAGCGTGATCGTTCTTGTAGGGGTGCTCGCCTGCGCATCGGCGGTCATGGCTCGCATCGACTACTTCGAGTGGATGTTCCATCCAGTGCCGACTGCCGGATTCGAGTCCGTCAGCCAGACCAAGCTCGACCCATCCCAGATGGTGATCGCCGTTCGGGTTGGGACAGATTCCCGCGCTTACCCGATTCGCGCGATGGCCTATCACCACATCCTCAACGATGTCGTCGGTGGAGTGCCGATCGCGGCTACTTATTGAACGCTCTGTCACACCGGTCTGGTGTGGAAACGAACTGTGAACGGGCGGGACTTGCATTTCCGCCTCTCCGGGATTAACAACCAGAACTTCCTCATGCGCGATGAGGAAACTGGAACCTGGTGGCAGCAGATCACCGGCAAAGCCATTTTTGGGCCCCTGAAGGGAACCGCCCTAGAGCCATTCCCTAGTGACGAACTGACATTCGGATTGTGGAAGCAGGAGTCTCCCGCCGGACAAGTTTTGAAACCAGTCTCTGCCTACGAAAAAGAATATGAAGACAACTGGGAACCCGAAGTCGCCAAGATGCCGACTCCGTTAAGCTTTCCCGGCCTTGAATCACGAGACGTTGTGATTGGTATGGAACTCGAAGGCAGAAGCCGTGCCTATCCGCTTACCGCGCTTTCGCCTGACACTCCGATTCAGGACAGGATTGGCACTACTCCATTGCTCCTTGTCATGGGGTCCGACAAGAAGTCCGTTCGTGCGTTCATCAGTCGCCTGGATGAATCCGATATTCAGTTTTACCGAAAGAGCGGCGATCCAAATTGGGTGCTCGTGGATTCCAGCGGAGCGAGTGAATGGAATTTTCAAGGATGCGCGACCAGCGGACCAGCGACGGGAAAATGCCTGGAACCACTGCCCGCGTTAAAAGATTATTGGTTTGATTGGCGGAATTACCATCCGGCGACGACCATTTACAAACATTAGGATTGCTTCGGTTTCAGCGCCGCCTCTTAACTTAGGCTCAAGTCGCTGGACCAGCAGTCGGCGATAATCTTCCACTCACCGTTCAGCCGAACCGAAACCAGAAGATACTTACCGCGCTCTTCACGGCGCTTCCCCATTGCGACCGGAACCAGCGTCTTGCAGCGGCCGCTTTCAAACGCAACCTCGCCCAAAAGCTCGACACGCAAGGACTCCATCTCGGCATCGCTTAATCCGGCTTGCAGCACGTTGAAGAAGAATTCGCGAATGGCAGCCGTCCCGCGAACGGGCGGAACATTGGAACGAAGGACAAGAGCATCTGTCGCGTAAAGATCGACTAGGTCATCGAGGTGTTTGGTGTTGCAGGCCAGCGCCCAATCCTGGGCAAGTTTGCGAACGGCTGTTTCGACGCGGCCAGAGGCCTGTCCGGGCTGCGGAGGACGTCCCTTGGCGAGTTCTCGAGCCGGCGCAGAGCCTCGCCTCTCCGGAGCACCGGGTACAGTCGAACCATCCACGTGCGAGAAGTAGTGATGGTGGTAATGGTGGTGATAGCTGTGCGGCCCGGGAGGCGTCGGAACGGGTGCGGTTACCGAGGGCGCCTCGGGGCCAGCAATAGCTCCTTCATCGGCGGCCCGTGGCTGGATCGTCAGGTCTGGGATCGTGGGTTCTTGGACGGTGGGGGCTTGGATTGTTGGCGCTTGCTGAAGAGAGACGCCGCAGCTGGCGCAGAATCGGTTGTCCCCTGGATTCTCAGCGCCGCACATAGCACAGGAGACCGATTTTGCGGTAAGGCCTTCGGCAACAGCCTCGGCAGAGTGAGTTGCATCGCTCTCGACAGTGAGCCTCTGGATGGCTTGCAGAGCGGCGGCTACGCCTTCTTCGCCAGGCTTAGGCCGGCGCATATCGTATTTCAATCGCCTGAAGAACTCATCGACGGCCGAGTCATACACGAGCTCATCGTCACGCTCGGGCGAGCCAGGCGAGGGTGTAGGCTGTTTGTCCGCGCTCATCCGTTCAGCCTCATTCTAGTGGAAAACCAGAGTTCAACGGGGCGAAAAGCCAATTCTAGCTTCGGCTTCCGTGGGCACCCCGTTGCACGTCGCCGGACGGTAACGCCAGGCCGAGATCGTCCTGAGCACGGTGTTGTCTTCTTCCGTTCCGGCGCTCTCGAGAATCAACGGGCTATGCACCTTTCCATCGGTGCCGATGATGAAGCTGACCGTGACCTTGCTGGTATCGTCCGGCGTATCCATCAGCGGATTCGGGGTGGCGAGTGCCTGGGGTGGCTGAGTCGCCGCGCAGCTGGCTTGCGTCGTGTGCGGAACAGCAGCAAATTCGGAGTCGTGAACGGACCGTGCCCAAATCTGCTGTTCCTGGTCACTCCCCAATTGCCGCGTGCTGATTCGTTCCGGGATGACAAGAGCCTGGGTGAACGTTGAGGAAATCGCAAATAGGATCAGCCAAAGTCGTCGAAGTGGCATTTTCTTTGCCCTTGCAGCGGTGGCGGGAAGAGGGTAGCCGCCACCGTCGATCATGCTGGTTATCTGGCAATCCCGATACCAGATCAATAAGTTCGTAATGTTATGTAAATAAACTACTTATATGGACCGTAGTAGCCCCCATGCATCCGCGTGCGCAAAACTTTGCACATTGATTGTGGTCAGCCTGCGGGGTGTCTTTGCGGTGCTCTGGAGGCTAGTGATCGAGGTATCGCGGCCGTGTGAGCGAGGTCACATCATCCTATGAGGCCTTGGCCGACAATGCCCTCAACGGTGTTTGCCGCACCGGTCATGCTTTAGCGGAGGGATGGCGATGTTTGAACAAGAGATCGAAATGGAGAAGCGTCAGTCCTCGGTTGTGCCTTTGTTGCTGATCGTTTGCTTGATTATCAGCGTAGTGGGAATTGCGGGCTATTACCTCATCCAGTCGCGGAAGGTGGTCTCGAAGCAGGAGGCCCGCAGTATCATCGCGGCATCCCTGCGAGAACAGGGTCCGGCCACCATCCAGTTCCGCACCGGGATGGTTAAGGCCAGCGTAGAAGAGAAGCCGCACGATCCCCATTACAAGCTGCTGGAAAAGGCTGGCATTGTGCGCCTGGGGAAGGACACGGGCACCTACGGGCAAACCACACCCATCGCTCTAACGGCACAAGGTGAGAAGCTGCTGACTGAATTGGGTAATGTCAGCAAGACCACCGACAAGGACGGCACCGTTCAATACAGCGTCCCCATTGCGCAACGGACAATGGTTGAAGTTGCCAAAATCACGATGAACTCACCTTCCCGAGCGACGGTGGAGTATAGCTGGAAGTGGGAACCCAACAAGCTTGGCAACCTGTTCGATGCCTCGGGTTCGATGGTTAAGAATTTCAATACTTGGGACCGAGCCACGCTCATTCAGAAATACGGCGCGAATTTTTATCATGCGGATCCGACGCACGTCACTATCGCACTCGTGAAGAATGCGTCGGGGTGGCAGATCAATAACGAGTACTAGAACAAAAGACCGAACCAGCACAGTGCAGTTCCCAGTACGGCGAAGAATTCCTGAACGGCCGTACATTCATGAGTAGAATCCGTAGGTGCACTCATGAATGCCGGCGTCGCCACGGTTGCGGATTCCAACGAGAGTTATCAGTCCACACGCTTTGCTTCCGACGAGGCGATCACCTGCTATGTCGCACTCGTGCGAATCATGAGCAAACTAGGCCTTAACTGTCCGCAGAGTGAAGAGCGTCACTTCTGGAGGGGCGTTGATACGGACCGGAATGCGAATTGTGCCCAACCCCGAGTTGGTATAGAGGGTTGTCGGGCCCACTTGGTAAAGCCCCCAGGGATATTTCCGCGCCAGATCAGGTAGGAATGGCGCACCGATGATCGGGAGGCGGACTTGACCTCCATGAGAGTGCCCCGAGAGCTGAAGGTCGATTGCATGTTTTGCCGCTTCGTCGGCGAAGTCAGGCTCGTGTGCAAGCAAGACGACGGGTTCACCGTTCGGCACCTGCCCGAGCGTCGCTGGTAAATCGGGAGTTCCAACCAAAGCATCAGCGATACCAGCAAGCCAAAGGCGCCCTCCGCCATGTTCGATCGGGACCGAGCGGTTTGTCAAAACCGTGATACCTCGTGACTGCAAAGCGCCGATAACGCGAGGGCCATCGGAGTCGCTGTCGTGATTACCCAGAACTGCATAGCTACCCAGCTTCGAACGCAACTGCGAAAGGATGTCGGCACAGGGTTCGGCAGTGTGTGCGGCCAGCTTGGCAATGGGGATGTATTCGGCAAGAGGCGGAATCGTTACAAAGTCGCCGGTCAGAACGATGAGGTCGGGATGGAGGCCGTTCACGATTGCAATTGCTTTGCGAATGGGGATTACGGTGAACTCTTCGTCGTAGTGGAAGTCGCTCAATTGCGCGATAGTCATGCCGTCGAGTGTTGCAGGAAGGCGCTTAAGCGGGATTTCGAGGCGCGTCAGCCGCGGCCGGACCGGTTCGCCAAGCCAGCCGTCACCAACGACGCCGACGGCTCCGGCGCCGACTGTAAGAGCAGAAGTTTTCAGGAATTTCCTACGGTTTAGCGAGAATCGCAACTCGTGCCCTCGTTAGATGACGCACGCATTGATCATAACGGATGAGTTGTGAGTGCAAAGGCGGATTCGACCAGGCGGGTCATGAGAATGTTACCCGTCCGGATGCTTCCGATCTGCGGACACGGTAAAATGAATTGGGTGAGGCTGCCTCTTTCAGTCCACGATGCGCATCAAAGTTTTAGGGCGTAACGCAGGGGAGTTTTTCGATTTCCGAAATTATCAATCCTTCTCCCGACCTCAGCTTCGAGCTGCCTGATAGTCTTACGGCTCCGCTCTGGAAGTCGCTGATTGCAAATTTTCGCGATCGCCTTGTCCCTGAACGGCTGGCACCGCTACAGCTGACTTCGCGCCCGGTCGACATCGGAATGTTGGCTGGAGACTATCTTTCGTTGCCATGGTATCGGACTATTTTCACGAACCTCGGGAACGTGATTACTCCGGAAACATTGCCGCCTCTGGAGTTGGAGTCGCGCCCGGTGGAGGTGGATGAGCTGGTCAGCGATCGACTGAGCCACTTGTGGTGGAGTTCCTTGCTGCGCAACATGGCAGATGCCCTGACGCCAGAAAAATTGCCGACTCTGCAGCTAAGCTCAGCGCCAATCAACGCCAGCCTGCGCTCTGGCTCGATGCAAATCATGCGCTGGTCATCATTGGCGAGCTGGCCTAAGGTGGTTCGCCAGCAGCCAGCCCTTTCCGCGCAACTTGCTCCAGGCGGCCCGGCAAATCTGCCCGCCCAGATAAACTTCGGGGCATCGCCCAGCGGGACCCAGCTACTTGCGGATGGCCATGCACACCTGCACGGACACAAGCTTCGTGACAAACTGTCGCGCTCGCGTATGCGTGAAGGAATCTGGATTGCGATGGCAACCGCAGAGATCGTGTACCTGTTGATTAGCTGGATTGGCTGGCGATAAGGTTACTGTGGCTTGCCGTTCGACGGCTGAGAAGCAGGTTGCTTTGCTTTATCAACTGCGGACTCCTGCGGTTTCGAGGTATCAACCTGCACAGTACTCGTGCTCTTGCCAACATCCACCCAAACTACATTTGAACCTCCGTTAGCATCGATGGATATGGTCTGGGTTTGATGTTCCGTGCCTCCGGCGCTTGTCGGCCGGACGATATCGATTGTTTTTTGTGTAGGCCGCACACCGTCGTTGGGAGCTCCGGGATTTCGCTGAGATACTTCCTGTTCAGTGATCGTCCCGCCCTGCAGGGTTTTGCGGCGCACGTTGGTGACACGCTGAGTTAGCTGCAACCGTCCCGCGTCAGCGCTACCCGGAACGGTCGTGGAATAGGTTTCCTGGGTGCTCTTCCCTTCCTCGGAGTTCAAGGGCTCCTTGTTCACGGTACGGTCGACGACCGTCATCCGTCCGTCGTTATCCGGACGAAGAATCTGTTCTTCTGTTGTGCGTTCCTTGCCGTCATCTCTAATGACTCCTTCATGCACTTCCTGGAGTTGCCAGTTGCCGTTCAGGTCGGGGAGGAGAGTTGACCGGCGAAACTGAGTATCGTGATCTCCAGTACGCGTGCGCCGCTCCTCTGACTGCGAACTGGGAACCAAGCGCCCATCGGAACCGACACTATAGGCCGTTGCCTTCATGATCTGGACGTTCGCGCTGGACTGTTTGGTATCTTCAGTTTCGCGTCGAATCAGTTGCAGACGACCATCAGCGTCCGGGTTCGAAGTATTCCGGACAACCTTCTCCGTGCCGTCCGGCAGCGAATTCTTTTCTTCCTCAACTACCTGGGTGAGAGTTTTTCGCCCATCCGGATCCCGACCGTAGGTTCGCTCGATCGTGCGAACTGTGGTCGCGTTCACCCGGATCGATTCCTTTTCCACGTCGAGGTAGGGAACGTAGCGACCATCCATCCCCATGCGCTCGAGGGATTGCTTGTTCGTGGTACGACCGTCAGATTCTGTGTGGTTTTCACTTCTGCGTATCCCATCGACACCGGACGGGCCTTGCGACTCGCTCGTAGAGGTGCTGCTGCTCTGAGCAAGCAGACGCGTCGCAATCAGCAAGCAAATACCGAGCATCCACGTGGAGCGCATGACCAGATTCTCCGCCCACAATGCGTGGAATGTCCAGTGCCGATCACTTCGAGGGACAGCCTCGCCGTCAACACCCTGGACGGCTTACAGCGGCGACATTCCCAACGGACATCGAGAATAACAGTCTGTTTCTCTTCCCAGTTGCTTACTTTAAGAAGACAGGCGTAATCTTGTTCCTCGTCATTTGCGAGTAGAAGACGCGGAGGACATGGAATGCTGCAGGGAAGATACCTGTGTGCGACGTTCTTGTTTTGCGTCGTGGCCTCATTAGCAGCCCAACAGGGAAAACCGGGTGTGCTAGGTGGAGAAGAGATAAAGAAACTGGCTCCCACCACCTACTACTTTGCCGGCCAGTCGGCACCTGTACAGACGAGGAATACTGTGGGGTTTCGCAGTGCCAACGGGAAGGTTACGTTGGCGGGCTTCGTGGATACTTCGGGTTATGCGGCCGATATCCAGCAAAAATACCAAGGCCTCTTCATTACGGAAACGAAGTTAGACGTTGGCGGCTCGCAGCTTGGTCCGGGAGAGTATGGTTTCGGTTTCACAAAAGACGGCAAATTCATCGTCATGAATGTAGCGGCTGAGGATATTTTGACCGTTTCAAGCCAAACAGATGAGAAACTTGCACGCCCCGTTCCCTTAAAAATCGCAGAGGACGGGGCTGGATATAAACTCTATGCTGGAAGGCAATGGGTAGGCCTGAAGGCGGAGTAGTGGCAAGAGTAGTATAGCGAACTGGCGACACTTCCCCTGGCCAGCTCAAAAATCGAGCCCGAGCATTGACAATGCGGGGCTTTTCCAACATGCTTTTTAACCAATGAAAAGATCGCGCGGTGCAGTTGCGCGCCCCATAAAACTTATGAGCGTGTCTGCCCGCTTCAGTCTGCTGAGCCCTAAGCGGCAGGAAACGATTCGTCCTGCGCTTGAACATCCACGAGAGTACGTGCTGTTGAGCGTGCGCGCACTGGCCACACGACTGGGTACGGACCCTGCGACGACCGTTCGCATCGTTCGCGGAATGGGATTCGGGTCTTACCGCGAATTTCAGCATTACCTGCACGAACTCTCCATCGCCCGCGCGACCTCTCTCGATACCATGAAAACCAGTATCGTGGGAAAGCGGACGCTTTCTCTGCAAACCAAGGCCTCGCTCGATCAGGATTCGAAGAACCTGAACCGCTTGAATCAAAGCTACGACCCGAGGCAAATTGCACGCCTTGTGCAGCGAATTTACGATGCGCAGCAGATCGTGCTCCTCGGCGGAGACCTGGCCTCGACGCTGGTCACTTTTCTTGAACATCACCTGATGATTCTAGGACTGCCGGTTTCCTCAGCAACTTCTCCGGCCGAAGCTGTACACCGAGCGCGGTTGCTCAGCAAGCGGGACCTGGTCATTGCAATCACATTTGGTCGCGGATTGCGGCAAACCGTCGAAGGACTGAGGCAAGCATGGGAAAACCGCGCTTATTGCGTGGGAGTCACTGACACAGCGGTGTCGCCAATCTGCCAGTTCGCCCATGAGTGCTTTCTGGTTCCGGTGGATGCGCCTTCATTTGGACCTTCGTATGTCGCGCCCATGGCACTCATCAACCTGATCGTGATGGCATGCGCGAACCATAAACGCTCGCGCACCATGGCAATTCTCAAGAAACTCCAAGACGAGCAGCGTCACGGCTTCCGCTGGTACGAGTCGTAAGTCATAGCAAGTTCGATTTCGTAAGCTTTCAATTCAGTTTGAGGTCCTTCTTGAACCAGCATTCCTGTTGGTCACTTTTCCTTCTCTTGGCTGTGCTTGGTACTTCGTTCGGTCTGCAACCACCTTCACCCGCGGTGTATGGCGTGCGTATGGAGCCGGCGTGGATACCGATGCCGGATGGCATACGTCTGGCAGCCACCTTGTACATGCCAGATGGCGCCAAGACAGGCGAAAAATTTCCTGCGCTGCTCGAGTACCTTCCTTATCGCAAGGATGATGGGACCGCGGCTCGCGATTACCCTCTGCATTCTTATTTCGCACGTCGGGGATATGTCAGCGTCCGCGTCGACATTCGGGGTTTTGGAGCCAGCGAGGGCAAGCCGACGGATCGTGAATACTCCGCCCAAGAGCAAGCCGACGGCGAGCAGGTGATCCAATGGCTGTCGCATCAGCCGTGGTCCAACGGAAATGTAGGCATGTTTGGAATTTCGTGGGGCGGTTTCAACTCCATACAGATGGCCATGCGCAATACACCAGGACTGAAGGCGATTATTGCGGTTGCCGCCACGGCGGAGTTGTTTCACGATGACGTCCACTATGTCGATGGAATGGCCCACGTGGATGAATTCGAACTCAACATGGACATGGCCGAGGGCATGACCGGCGCGCCGGATTACTCGCTGGATGAGAAGATGCTCGGTCCAAGATTCGATACACCACCGTGGTCTCTTCTCTACTTCAGGCACCAGAGAGATGGACAGTTCTGGCGAAGTCCGGTACGGGAGATGAGCGAAATCAAGGTGCCATGTTTCCTGATCGGCGGAATGCTTGATGGATATCGCGACAGCATTCCCAATATGCTACGCGAGGTAAAAGGCGCTCCGGTGAAAGCCATCATCGGACCGTGGAATCATACCTACCCCAACGAGGCGGTTCCTGGTCCGGAGATCGAGTGGCGAGATCAGGCAGTGCGCTGGTGGGATTACTGGTTGAAAGGACGGGACACCGGAGTGCTAGAGGATCCCAAACTGATCGTTTACATGCAGCATTGGCATCCACCGGATCCGAACCTTGAAAACGTTCCCGGTGAGTGGCGGCGCGTAGAGGAGTGGCCTCCTGCTGATACAAGAAGCTCAACTTTATACCTGCAGGCGAACCACACACTGTCAGAAACGGCATCGGAACCGGACGTCCATAAGCTCAAGTACATCCCTTCCATCGGCGTCGAGGCCGGCTTCTGGTGGGGTGAGTTGCTGAGCGATCAGAGATTCGTGGATGCGTTTAGTCTTGTCTACAATTCGGCGCCATTGAAAGAAGACGTAGCCATTCTTGGACATCCTCATGCGTTGCTGCGTGCCTCGGCCACGGCACCGTTGGCGAACTGGTTTGCGCGCCTTTCGGATGTTGCGCCTGATGGGACGGTTACTCAAATTACCGGGGCAGGAATAAATGGAGCACAGCGGGAATCCATGAAAGATCCCAAGGCACTGGAACCCGGGAAAGTCTATTCCTTGGACATCGAGATGCACCTCACCTCATGGGTATTTCCTAAGGGACATCGCATTCGCGTAGCAGTCTCAAATGCGCTTTGGCCCATGATGTTACCAACTCCATACCCTATGACAACATTACTTGAGTTGGGAGCAGCGAACGGATCGCAAGTGGTATTGCCAGTAGTCCCTGTGAAGGGAGAGACGCCTCCGGCTTTTGCAGCGGTTGAACCCTCGGAAGAAAGAAAAGACATGCAGTCGATAGGGTTTCCCTGGCCGGGAGAATGGACGGTGGAACGCGATCTGGGCCGTCACAAAACAACCGTCCACTGGAAGGGAAAAGCAGAAGAGATCTATCCGTGGGGGAAAGAGTCGGATTTTGAAAATCTGATCTACGAAGTCGACGATGAACATCCCGACAAATGTTCAGTTCGTGGCGAGGCTGAGACAGTGTTTGCTTTGAAGAATCGCGAGATCCGGTGGAAAGGGCATCTCGCGCTAACTACCGATGAAAAGAACTTTTTCTACAGTTACACGCGCGAAGTTTTGCAGAACGGCAAGCTGATCAAGTCAAAGACATGGAAGGAAACTATTCCACGGGATCATCAGTAACGTAAAGATAGCTACTCCTGCTTGTAAACTTTCCCGGCCTTCATGACAAACTGCACGTTCTCGAGGGCGCCTATGTTCTGGAGAGGGTCTCCCGACACGGCGATGATGTCGGCAAACTTGCCCGGTTTGATTGATCCCACTTCTTTTGGATGGCCGAGCAAGTCAGCTGCGTTGGTCGTGGCAGCCTGGATCGCCTGCATCGGTGTCATACCGTACTTGACCATGAAAGCAAATTGCTTTGCACTCGTACCGTAGGCACAGACACCCGCGTCGGTACCAAATGACATCTTTACGCCGGCATTGACGGCTTTGCGGAAGTTGTCACGCTGAATCTGCCCGAGGCTTGCGTCATGCTCCAGAAAATCTTTGGGCTCATGTCCTGCGCGTCCGGCCTCCTGGATGCATTCTTCGTCATAGATATCCATGTCGAGATAGGTACCGTGTTTCTTGGCAAGGGCAATACCCTCGTCATCGATCATGGTTGCATGCTCGACGGAGGCTACGCCGGCATTGATTGCATTCTTGATTCCCAGCGGGGAGTGAGCGTGAGCAGCCACGCGTAGTCCAAACTGTTGAGCCTCATCCACCGCGGCGCGAAGTTCCTCCGGCGTAAATTCCTGCGCGTTCGGATTACTGCCATGGGTGAGCACTGCCCCACTGGAGAGAATCTTGATGACGTCCACGCCATCATGGGCAAGCAGTCGGATCTTTTGTCGAACCTCCCAGGGACTGTTCGCTTCGCCGTAGCGAAAGTCGAGTGGGAGCACAATGTCGGGGGCCATACCGGTCATAGCGCCGGCGCCTCCGGTGATCGTGATGTAGGCACCGGCGACAAACATGCGCGGCCCGATGATGTAGCCCTTATTGATTGCGTCACGGAGAGCGACGTCATTCAGCGCGCGATAGACGCCTACGTCGCGGACCGTCGTGAATCCAGAGAGCAACATGTCACGAGCATTCGGAACGGATTCAAGAACCGTTTGCGAGGCCGATTTCTGTAATTGGAAGATTGGATCGCCCTCGCCGTGGGCGCCATCGGCCACATGCGTATGACAATCGATGAGTCCAGGCAGGACTGTCATTCTGGAGAGGTCGATGACCTTGGCACCTGCAGGAACGGCTCCGGCCTTGCCGATAGATTCGATCTTGTCATCGCGGACTAAAATCAACTGGTCAGTTAAGACCGTCCCCGAGTCTGGGTCGATAAGACGCCCGGCCTTGATGGCTGTGAGTTGGGGATGAGCGGTGCATATGGGTAAGAGCAGGCCTAGTAGTAATGAGAGATTCCTTTTCAATTCATCCTCGTGGGAAGTTGCTGATGAGTTATCGAAAACTCTGATGGCGCTAATCCGCGGCAACCGCGGTTCTGCCCGACATCCTCTTCAAGTCGGCAGCGAGTAAGCGGTGGAACAGGTGTTCTCCGGATTCCCGCCGGACCGAAAGGCGTCCCGCACCATAAGCCCGAGACTTCAATCCGCGCTGCACATCTTCGCAGATACCCAGATCTTCATCCTGAACGCGCGCGCCAACCGCAACACTCTGCTGGTTATAGGCCTTGGCGGATTCGCTTACGTCAGCAAAGTAGAAATCGAAAATTACGCGGCAATGGTCTACATCGATCGGCAACACGAGGTTGGTGTCCATGTAGCCTTCATAGCAGTTGATCATCAGGTTCGGGTATTGCCAGAAGTACCACGCGCGATCTCCCTTACGAGTCGCTCCCGTGGCAGCGTCTTGATCCGATGAGACCATGGGACTCGATTGCAAGCAGTACCGGTCTTCGTTTTCGATGGTGTATTCCTTGTAGTCGAGAACGGAGTTCAATCCCTTGTGTAAATGCGGAACGTGATATCCACCGTCGAGATAGTTATCAACGAACACTTTCCAATTGCAGTGAATGTCGTATACGCGGCTCTCGAAGTAATTCAACCTTGTCACGCCCAGCGGAGCGACACGCCTCACGAGTCCACCGAGAAAGGTCTGCAGCGAGTCGGCATGAGGGTCAAGATTTACAAAGACGAACTTCTCCCAAATGTCGGCATTGATTGGCAGCAACCCATTCTGCTGACGATCGAATCCCTTCACGCCATCGAATTCAGGCATACCTTTTAGTGAGCCGTCCAGACCGTAGTTCCAGCCGTGGTAAGGACAATGCAAAAGTGAAGCTTGGCCGCATTTCTCGGTGACGACTGCAGCGGCATGATGTCTGCAGACATTGAAGAAGCCTCGCAACATTCCGTCGTTTCCCCGCACTACAACGATGGGCTCTCCGCCAACGACTGCCGTGATAAATTGCCCAGGCTTCTCGACCTGCTCAATGCGGCCAACCATCTGCCATGTTTTGGCAAACACGGCTTCAGACTCCAGGTCGGCGACACGGGAATCTACATACCACGGGGCGGGAATCGTTGATGCTTCGGAGAGGGGAGCGTCGTCGTTGTAACTCGCCAGGATATCCCGGACCGACATTTCAGCGCTCTTCATGTCTTGGGCCTCAGAGTGTTTGTGAAGTATTGGATCAGGAGCGCTGTCGTGCGACGCCAATCGCTCGCGACAAGACATCCAAGAACTGGTTGATCCGCGCTTCCTTCTTCTCAGGTGCGTCACCGTGGCGGCGAAACAATCCCGGATCGAGTTCTTCGGTTAGCAGCGCATCCTGAAAGCGTTCCATGGTCCAGTCCAGAATCGAAACCATCATTTCCTGATCGAGATCCTGACGGAGTTCTCCTCGGTCCAGGCCGAAGCGAACGAAAGCCACCGTGCCGTAGGGATCTTCGGCGAGCAAGAAGCGGTTGATTTCCCGCTTGAGCGTAAGGTCGGTCCCATAGTTTCCCAGCAACGAAACGCGATACGGAATCCAATCCTCATGAACAAGGTGCTCAGTGCGCACAAGCCAATAGCGAAGCACCTCAAAGAATCCCTTTTCGCGCACGGCCACTGGAGCGTCGAGATAACTGGAGAATGAGCGTACAGCTTTCTTGTACACCTCGAAGAAGAGGCCGTCCTTACTGCCAAAATGTTGGAAGATGGATCCCTTCGCGATGCCCAATTCGTTCGCTATGTCACCCACTCGGGCGGCGTGGTAGCCACTCTCGGCAAAGTGCCGCATCGCAGTGTCAATGATGCGGCCACGCTTGACCTCCGACCGTGGGCGTGGCGGCATGTGACGGTAGCGTGGCGGAGTAACGAGACTGCTTCCAATTCCACTCATGACTGACCTCGGGTCAAAAGCTGTATCTTATACCAGAACGCGATTTCAATTCTATTTTGGCTGTCCATACAGTAAGGTATGCTGCCTTGATATAAGGTAATTGACCATCGGTCAAGGAGCAGATTGACCCTATCCCCCTCAAAAATTTACGACGCAGTCGTCATTGGCGGCGGACATAACGGGCTGACCGCGGCTGCGTACCTGGCGCGCGGCGGGCTGTCGACACTTGTGCTGGAGCGGCGCTCCATCGTTGGGGGTTGTTGTGTCACCGAAGAGATTGCTCCTGGCTGCCGGGTTTCCACCACTTCCTACATTGCCAGCATGCTGCGACCTGAAGTGATCCGGGACCTCAAGTTAGCAAACCACGGCCTGCGAATGGTGCCGTGCGATCCCATGATCCAGGTTCCCTTCCCTGACGGCAGTGTGGTGCCATGGTGGTCCGATCGTAACCGCGCTGTCGCTGAGTTTCGTAAGTATTCCACCCGGGACGCGGAAACCTTCGTACGAATCGACGACCAATTGAAGAGACTTGCCAGATACTTGCAGCCTTTCTTCATGGAGCCACCTCCAGAGATTGACACCAAAAATTTCCAAGGCTGGTCCGATCTGCTTCGGGTTAGCAAGCGATTCCGCAAGATCACGAATCGCGAGATCGCAGAACTAATCTCGTTTCTCACTGGGAGCTTGGGAGAGTTTCTCGATCGAAACTACGAATCCAATGTCCTCAAGACATTGTTTCTTGCGAACAATGTTTACGGCAAGCATGGCGGACCATACCAGCCCGGAACCGCGATCGGACTGCTGTTTCATCTGCTCAGTGGTGGCGAGCACGATTTGCAGGGATTTTCCGGACACGTGATGGGCGGCATGGGCGCGATCACGCAAGCCTTGGCGGCAGCCGCACGTGAACTGGGGGTTGAGATTCGAACCTCGGCGGCAGTCGCCGAAATCGGTATTCGGAACGGACGAGCGCATAACGTTGTGTTGGAGGATGGGACGGAAATCCGGGGACGGGTAATCGTATCCAATGCCGATCCGAAACGCACATTCCTGGGAATGGTTCCAACAAAGGAGTTGCCCGAGGATTTCGTTCGTGGCGTCCGTGGCATCAAGATGGCGGGTCCTTGCGCGAAAGTGAACCTAGTTCTTTCGCAGGAACCTAGGTTTACGGGAACGCCTTCAACCGCAACCCCGCTCGAACGGACTTTCTACACCCTGGTGCCATCACTGGAGTTCGCGGAACGATGCTACGACATCGCAAAGTTCGGTGAAATTCCAGAAGAATTGTGGGTGGACTGCGTAGTGTCATCCAACGCCGATGATTCGCTGGCACCGGCGGGCAAGCACATCCTGACTTGCTTCGTGCAATACGTACCGTTCCACCTGAAGAACGGTACCTGGGATGAGAAGCGCGAATTGCTGGGCGACCGAGTTGTAAGGAAAATCGCCGAGTATGCTCCGAATGTTCCTGAGTCCATTGTGGCTCGACAGGTTCTCACTCCCCTTGACCTGGAACGTACGTATGGCCTGACCGAGGGGAACATCTTTCATGGTGACTTGAGCCTGGAACAACTGTTCTTCATGCGCCCCGTGGCGGGGTGGGCCAGGTACCGCACACCCATCGATGGGCTCTACTTGTGCGGAGCAGGTGCCCATCCCGGCGGTGGTGTGACCGGAGCACCGGGGCACAATGCCGCGCACCAGATTCTTAAGGATTGGAAGGCGGGACGATTGACACACTAACCTCGGATGTCTTGTTACAGAAAAAATGGGCCAGTTGGGCGCTGGCCCTAGTCAGAGGCATTTAAGGAGGACACCTATTTACAACTGCAACCTTTGAACAACCTTCGCTATTACGGTGAGGCCAATCCCCGGGGTCGCTTCCTCACAACAAAGCAACCACTCGCAAAAGTCATTCCCACAACTACGTCGGTCCCGGGACCAACTATTGGAATGGACCAGCAGCGTCGCCCATTCCATTGTTTGCAGGCTATTCTTCCGGCCGGGTGAGGTTGTCACCGACGTTTCACGCCTTTGTCATTTTTTCGTTACCTGATTTTGCCACTTGAATGAGCCACTTCAGGGCTGCTGGGGATAGCCCGGGCTGTCGAGCGGGGCAGCTGGTTCGTAATCGCGTCCATATTTGTTCTTATGCGCGGTTGGTACCGGGACCTGTGTGAGGCGGAGAACCCCTAGGGTCGAAGCGTCCTCTGAAACCGTAATTTCACGCGTGAGTGCCTTCAACTGTTCTGCAGTTGCCGTTTCATACCATACGTGCAGAAAGTAACGGCCTGGAGGAACATCGGCAACGACAATTTCTCCTTGTTGATTGCTTACTGTGTAGTAGGGAGTATCGAGCGCGATGACAACTGCACTCATCTGTGCATGAATGTTGCAGAAGATGTATGAAATTCCGGGCTTATCGAACCGCACCTCACGAGTACTGCCGGCTTCATACAGCCCCAGATCGAAGCGTTTCCCTTCGAACAAAGAAAACACATTATGAAAGAATGGGTCATGGTTGGGAAATTCAACCACTGACCCCACCGGAACGATTAACACGTGGGGATCAAAACTTTTGTTCCTTTGGACAAGCCTAGGGCGTTGTCCCGCTGACTCGGGTTTCGACGGAACCGCCATGCCCACCGGAGAAAGCCACAGGACGACATTATCGGCATCTCTTGGCTTGCCATCTTTACCATCACTCACAAAGGACACACGCCCGGTTAGAGACACATTCTCCGCGAAGCACAATCCACCGCATGCCAGCAGGATGAGCAATAGGCGGCGGGTATAGGTTGTTCCTCTCATCTCTAGAACAGGACTCCCATAATCAGATTGAGCTGTTCGGCGGTCCATGAAGGACCATCGAGCCCATAAGTCTTCAGATGCCGATACTCGGTCGAAAACAGGAGGTTCGAACGTGGCCTATAGATGAAGTTTACGAAAGAAGAACGATTTTGTGACAGCAATGGCAAATAAGATTGCCCATGGGGAGAGTCTCGCAGATATTCTGCAAAAGGATTGTCTAGGCCAAAGGCTCCATTGAACTCGAGTTTGGAGGTTGCCCGTACCTTCAACTGCGCCCACCCACCTTCAGATTGCAGGCCGCGAACCTGAGTTGTCGATCCGAAATTGTCGTCGCTGTAAAGCGCGCTACGCCCGATTCCGCCCCCGAAACCTCCCACGGAAAGCCCACGATAGAACTCACCCGAAAGCGACACTCTCGAGCCCAGCGGAATATCCCAGTCCGCCATTCCCGCCCAACCGTCTACATGATGATCGATGACCCAGTTTTGGCGGGAGTAGTAGCCCGCGGCGCCAAAGGTTGCAGGATGTCCAAAAAAGCTATGCGTCCATGCGATACGCGTGCCAAAGGCCGGCTGGCTGGAACGTTCGCCCGCCTGAGGTGTTCGGTCAGTAGTATCGTACGGAGGCTCTCCAGTCACGTTGTCCAGAATGCCACCCTGGATCGTGAATTGTTGATCGTCGCTTAGAACGAAGCGATGTTCCACACGTACTTGCGGAATCCAACCCCATAGATTGCCAGCGTAGCTGAACGCGGGCTCCGCAAGAGACGCAAACGAGGTTGGGTTCTGCGGTGATAAGAACAGACCATCCTGTCCCGCTACGATGGAAGTATCCTTCCAATCGAGGCGCATGTTTGCCGTGCGCAGACGGACTAACCCGAAGTTCACACCGTTTGCTTCATCGGGGAAACCGCCGGAGAAATCCACCTGGATTCCACCGCTTATCCTGGCACCGCCCACCGTGGGGCCAAAGACCTCCAGCCCGAGCTGCGATTGATTCATGCTGGCGCCGAAATTGCCCGCAGAGTCAAAGGGAAAGGATGGTCTCGCCCAACTGGGCACACTTTGATTATCGGTCGCACCCCGGTTGCTGAATACATTGAGCAAGGCAAGTCCAGAAAGGCGCACACGATACTTCGAGGCGCTGCTGACCTTGGTTTGGTACTGATCGTCGATCTTACCGTTCAGCATCTGGGAGGACTCTTCGAGCGAAGCCACGCGCTGTTCCAAAGTACGGGCGGGCGGTTGGCCTTGAGCCTCGGTCGGCTCCGACTCCCGATTCTCCGGCGAAGTGGCGACCTCGGGCGCCGCCGTGCCGGCAGCAGCCAACTGAGCCTGAGTAGTCTCAAGCTGGCGCCGCAGTTCCGCGGTTTCGGCACGATACTGAGCAGCTTCGGAGTGAATCTCGGCTACGGCGGCCCGAAGTTCCTGCACCTGTTGCTGCAATTCGTGGATCGCTGCATCCATCGAAGCAGCCTGCGTCGGCGGGGCGGCCTGCTGCGCTAAAGTTGTCGAGATCATCGTCAACAGCAGGAACCCTGGCCCGGCCGCATGAGTCAGCCATTCGCATAAGGTATTCCACCGCTTCACATTCGCCTCCCAAGAAGCCCCTGGAATCTTTTTCGACTGCGGACTTATCTGAAAGCGCGGCAGGGCCATCCGACCGGATCGGTGGCCACGCCGCTGACAGGGAATCCTACTCCGGTTTAGCCTGTTCCGTCCTGACGAAGGGCGGCAGGCCGATATTGCTTTCGGCCGGAAACTCCCGCGAGCGTGTGGATGTCAGCGGGAGGACGACCTTGAATACAGTACCATCCTTGGACGTCTTCTCGACGCAGACGTCTCCTCCGTGGTCCTGTACGATCTTCTGCACAACCGTAAGACCTAATCCGGTGCCATTTTCCTTGCCATAGCTGATAAACGGTTCAAACAGGGTGTCCCGCACTGACTGGGGCACACCCCGCCCGTTGTCACTTACTCGGATTTCCACGCCTCCCGGCACCTCTTTCAGCTCGACTTCGATGCACCCCTGTTCGGGAGTAACCGCTTCGCACGCGTTCAAGAGGAGGTTGTAGAAGGCGCGTTCCAGCTTCTTCGAATCAAACCAGCCTGTGCTGTTGCCGCTCTGACGAATCGATACTTGCACGCGGTGAAACTCCGGATGAGCACGCAATGATTGAACAACGCGTTCGACGCAATCCTTGACACTGCCGAAGGATGGCCGTAACGATTCCCGTGTACGCGAGAATTCAAGCAAGGAATCGATGAGGTCCGTCATCTGGTTTACGGCCACACGTACTTCCTGATAAAGGTCCTCTCGTTGCTCGGATGTAAGCCGGCTCTCACACAAGAACTCAGCATTGGCAACAATGGCGGCCAAGGAATGCCTGAGGTCGTGCGAGATGGAACTCGCCATACGTCCAATGGTCGCCAGGCGTTCGGCTTCGAGAAGCTGTTGTTGCGTCCTCGAGAGGCTGGTACGCATTCGGTTGAAAGCGCCCGTCACCTCCGCCACTTCGTCGCCGCCATGAGCGTCGAGGGCGTAGTTGAAATCACCCTTCTCGAGTGCACGAACGCCATTGACCAGATTCCCCAGCGGACGAGTAAAGGTGTGAGAGATCAAGAACACCAGTGCGCTGCCACCCGCCACCGCTGTAAGACCCAGAGCAAGGAGCAGGCGATTCAAGTTATCGATGAAGGCTGCCGCCTGGTCATACGACTTGAGCACTGTGAGGCGAACAGAAGGAGCTTTGCCTCCAGCTAGTTCGAGCGATGTGCCGAGAAATCGTTCGTCGCCCAACTGCACCATCGCGGGCTCGGCGATACCGGTGGTGGATGCCATGACTGGACGCCGCGCCAACTCCGCCTCATCGGTCGGTGTCAATGTGCTACGAACAATCGTCCCACCGTAGTTGAATGCGACCTGACTGGCAGCGATGCGGCTAACCTGAGCAGCAACGCCATCGTCAATTTCGTGCCCAATTAGTACAAATCCCAAGAGACGATCTTCAGAAGTCTGGCCGAAATAGATGGGTTTTAGAAAGACCTCATAAAGATGATGAGCCCCGAACCACCAGGAGCTTGGGCCATCCTGGTTCAAAGAAGTCGCGAAGGAGTCCTGAGCCATCTGTTTGGTAAAACCTGGTGCGGCTGTATGCAGGGCGACGACACGGCCTGATCGATCCGCCAGCACAAACAGGTCGCTGCCTGCGAGCCTCCACAGATCTGTGGACACGTCCTGAATTGTTTTTTCATCCTGCGTAGTCATCAGTGCTCGCAGATTCGGCAAATCGGCAAGCAGGTCTGCGGAGTGGCTCAGGGTAAGTTCGCGTTCACGTTGAAAATTTTGGAAGGTGCTGACCGAGTTATGCAGATCGGCGGCGATGCCCTTTCTTACCTGGGCCTGCACACTGCGGCGCACGAACAACAGGCTGGTACTGGTAAGTCCAGCCGTAATGACAATCATGGAAAGAAGGAACTTGGTCCTTAAACGCATCTTGACCACGGTCCCTCCTTCTGGCATGTTTCCTCTTCGTTCACTGCTAAAAGGTCCCCTATTTTACGAATTTGTATCCCATCCCATGCACGGTCCTGAAATGCACAGGATTTGCTGGATCGGTTTCCAGTTTCTGCCGCAACTTCAGGATGTGGTTGTCAACCGTGCGAGTGGAAGGATAGTTCTGGTATCCCCATACTTCGTTCAAGAGTTCATCGCGGCTGATGACACGCTCAGGGTTCTGCAATAGAAACTTGAGCGTCTTGAACTCCTGTGCGGTCAAGCCTATCACTTGGCCATCGCGCGTAACCTCCATGCGGGTGAAGTCGACCGAAATCGAAGCAAAGGATGCCGTCTCGCCGATGCCAACGCGAACTGTACGCCGCAAGGCAGCCCGAACTCGGGCCAGCAATTCACGTGGACTAAAAGGCTTAGTCACGTAATCATCCGCGCCGAGTTCCAGCAACAGAACTTTATCGGAAACATCGCTGGCGGCACTCAGCACAATGATGGGTAGAGTTGGGTTCTGTTGTTTGATTTCCCGACAAACGTCACGTCCGGACATGGCGGGCAGCCGCAGATCGAGAACAATTGCGGCGGGCGCCAAAGAGCGGAACGCTTCTAACGCTGATTTTCCATCGGAACTAATTTCGACTGCGAATCCTTCGGACTCGAACAGCCGCTTCAAGGCTTTCTGCACAGCGCGATCATCTTCGACAACCAGGATTCTTTCCATGGTTCCTGTTTCTCTTGCTGCGAAATCGGACTGTACAGAGTGGACTGCGTGCGAAACATGCCCCCGGGGTCGCTCAACATGAATCATAATGACTCTCCATTGCCCTTCGGCTCAAGCTTCAACGCAGCTCCAGCTTACTATTACACAAGTGTTATAAGTCACTGAGCGACAGAGACTTGACATTTATTTTACAAGTCAAAGACAAACGCCAGGAAAGCTGCACCTAGTCTCTAGCCATCGATTCCTAGCTTATTTCTCCGAGGTAACTGTGAAAAATACCCTAACCAAACTCTGGCGATGCCAGGCACTCGAGACTGGTTCCCTGCTGTCCGTCCTAGTACTTACGGTCGGAATCTCTGCTTCGTCTTTTGCTCAAACTTCCATCTTCTCTGTTCAATCCAGCCCTAGCCCAAATGTCCAAGGAAATACCCTGAACGCGGTCACCGCGATCTCAGATAGCGATGCTTGGGCGGTTGGATACATGAACGACAACAATCTCAACGACTCCCGAACTTTGACCATGCATTGGGATGGGCTAGGTTGGTCGGTAGTGCCCAGCCCTAACCCGGGATCCGTCCCTTCCTGCACGAACAACAATAGCGGAAACGTAATCAACGGCATAACCGCGATAGCTTCGAATGATGTCTGGGCGGTTGGCTTTTCCTTTACTTGCTTCGGTCCTCTGAAACCGATGGCGCTTCACTGGGATGGATCTCAGTGGAATGTTGCCAAAACGCCGAACCTGATTCAGGTGGACAATGCCGCCTTCAATGGCGTACTTGCATTTGCCAGCAATGACGTTTACGCGGTGGGATACCATCCCGCCTCGAATGGCGCAGTTAGAACGCTGGTGGAGCATTGGGACGGTACAGCCTGGAAAGTTGTTCCAACTCCGAATGGGGTTAACAATACTGGCAATGTCCTCACATCCATCTCTGCCACTTCGCCCACAGATATCTGGGCGGTAGGGGATCGCGTCTCTCCCAATCTTCCGGTGAAGACGCTAGTGCTGCACTTCGATGGAGCAAAATGGAGTGTAGTGCCCAGTCCGAATCCAGTGAATACCGGGGTCTTGAGCGCTAACGTCCTGACCGGTGTTCGCGCCGTTTCACCAACTGACGTAACGGCAGTCGGTTGGGTTCGCGACGGCAATGCACAGCGGGTGGTTACTCTCATCGAACGTTGGGATGGAACTCGATGGAAGGTTATCCCCAGCCCGAACCAAGGTCAGAATGCCGGTGACCTGAACGTTCTTACCGGCGTGACGCAAGTTTCGCCAACGAATTTATACGCTAGCGGCTACTTCGAAAACCCAACCACGAACGGCCAACATCACACCATGGTGCAACACTTCGACGGTACTTCGTGGAAGATCGTCGCGACCCCGGCGCCTAATCTTGCGCAGCAATTGAACAG
>DATBFG010000123.1:0-16179 GCA_036558645.1 Terriglobales bacterium | reverse complement strand
CGAGTAACCGCGCATTCACAAACTCGTTCGGAAATAGCTTGTAGTCGCGGTTGCCAAATTGAGCGCGCACCTTCACCGTTCCCGTTCCCGTGTCAACCAGGTTGTCTACTGTAAGTAGCGCGCCTTGCGCCAGCTCCGTCTGATCATCCCGGTTCAGGGCGTCCACCCGCAGTTTGCGCCCGGCATGCATTTGCGTGACGACATCGGATATGAAGTCTTCCGCCATGGTGAAGATGACGGTTATCGGTTGCAGTTGGGTGATGGTCACGATCGGCGTGGTGCCATTTGCAGCCACGATATTTCCGAGATCCGTCTGCCTCAATCCAACCCGGCCATCAATTGGCGACGTGATCTGGGTGTAGTCGAGATTTACTTTCGCTGAATCCACATTTCCCTGATCCAGCTTGACGGTCCCCAAGTCCTGATTCACCGTGGCCTGCTGCGTCGCAACGGTCTGCTCCGGAATTGCATGCTGCCCGTAAGCGATTCGATAACGGTCAAGATCGATTCGTGCGTTCGCGAGCAGCGCTTGGTCGCGGTCCAATTGACCTTGCGCGGACAGCAGCGAAGCCTGATAAGGCCGGGGATCTACCACCGCAAGCAATTGTCCTTTTTGGACCATTTGCCCTTCTTTGTAATGGATCTCAGCCAGTTGCCCCGCTACACGGCTTGTGACTGTGACGGTGTAAACCGCGGTGACCGTACCCAGGCCGCTGATCGTCTCGTCCATGTTGCCTTGCCGTACCGTGACAATTGAAACCGGTATGGCACCAACGCCGCCACGCCTGCCAGTCCTGCCGCCGGAATTCGGCGCCGGCATGCGCTGTGAGAGCAGATATCCTGCGGTCGCGCAGACAAGAAGGCACGCGCCCAAAAGTAGCCAGCGTTTCCGGAGGCTCGATTTGCTGCGAGTTTTACTGACCGCCTCTGGAGTATTCGAATCTGCGCTCATCGCTTCTCAGTTCCGAATATGCGTTCTTCCCACGATGCGCGCTACTGCCGAACGAGCTACGCTCGCCTATGCCATTCGGCATAGTATGCAACTACCAGTGGTCGTTGCGTCTCAAACGATCCCGCTACTCAGCGCATCGCTTTGGCTATGGTGAAAGAAGAAGATCTGTGTTTAGATTTCGCAACAACGTATCGGGATTCGCCCTTGCCGCTCTGCTGCTCGCTCGGCCCGGCTTGGCGCTCAACCCGGCTAGAACGCTAACGCAATACGCCCACCGTATCTGGGGTCAGGAAGAAGGGCTCTTTCAGCCGACGATATATGCCATCACCCAGACGCATGACGGATTCATGTGGCTCGGTACCCAGGACAGTCTCATTCGTTTCGACGGAATCCATTTTCACGAATTCGAGGATCAAGGACGCCCGGCTTTAAACCGGAGCCTGATTCGAGCTCTACTGGAGGACAACCACAGAAATCTGTGGGTTGCCTCGATTGGTGATGGTGTCCTCCGAATCGGTCCGGATGGAGCGCTGAAACACTACACAACCAGAGAGGGCCTCCCGAGCAATACTACGTTCTGCCTCGCGTCCGGCAGCGATCATGCCATCTGGGCCTGTACAAACCAGGGGCTCGCGCGCATTAAAGATGATCGCGTTTCGGTGCTTGGAACTGCGGACGGTCTGCCCTCAAATCAGGTCCGTTCCACCTGCGAAGCGAACGATGGAACGCGTTGGGTCGCCGGATTGGATTTCGGGCTGGCAAGGTGGAACGGTTCCCGCTTTACGGCTTATTCGAACGCCGATCTCCCTCTAAACCAAACTGTGACAGCCTTGCTCTGTGATGGAGCCGGGTCGGTCTGGGCTGGAAACTCGTTTGGCTTGACGCAGATTCGGAGCGACAAAGTGCGTCACTTCAGCGCCCGCGACGGATTGCCGGATAACGACGTTTCATCTCTGGCGGAATCGCCCGATGGAGCCATCTGGATCGGAACGAAGGAAGGGATAAGCCGCATTAGAGAGGGCGCCTTCAGTGTGTATCGCACACGCTACGGGCTTTCGCACAGCGTCGTTCTGTCACTCTATTTTGACCGTGAAGGGAGTCTGTGGGCTGGCACCAAGGACGGTCTCGATCAATTCACCGACGGGCAAGTCACTCCCTACACGACCAGTGAAGGCTTGGTAAGCAACGACGTTGGCCCGGTCCTGGAGGACGATGCCGGCCGGCTGTGGATAGGCACTCTGGGATATGGCCTCAATCGGATGGATGGCAATCGCTTCCGTGCCTACACAACGCGCGACGGGTTAGTCAGCAATATGGTGCTCAGTCTCGCACGCGATCAGCACGAAGGGTTATGGGTCGGAACGGATAAAGGTTTGAATAGGATTGTACGCAATAAGGTCGTCGCGACATATACGACGGCCAATGGTCTCTCCGGAGCGCAAATAAATGCGATCTCTATAAGTGAACATGGCACCGTGTGGGTGGGGACAGACCGCGGATTGGACCGCTTTGACGGGAGCCGGTTCAGGCCTGCCCCCGCTTCGGAGTCTGCCCCGAGCGCCGTTTTGGCCCTCGCGCCCAGTCAGGGCCACGGTCTCTTCGTCAGCCGCGACAATCTCGCCGTGGATTGTGTTATGCCACGCGAAAACGTCAGATGTCCGCTCGATATTAATCATCCCCTGGATGCTTATTTTGTAGATAATGTCCACGATACCGTTTGGATGGGTACGCTCGGCTCCGGGCTGCTGCGCTGGAAGAACGGAACTATCACCCACATCCGGATACGAGACGGGCTTTATGACAACCGCATCTACAGCATCCTCGACGATGGCAAGGGCAACTTCTGGATGGCCTCGAGCAAGGGGATTTTCCGGGTCAGAAGACAGGATCTTGAAGACCTTACAGATGGCAAAATTCAAGCATTCCAAAGTCTCCCGTTCAGCACGGGTCAGCTTCACTTCGAGTGCCGGGCTGGTGTGCAGCCGGCTGCCTCCCGCACGGCGGATGGCCGCCTCTGGTTTTCAACCAACAATGGATTGGTGGTTGTTGATCCCGACCACCTGGTGAACAACCAGGTCGCCCCGCCGGTTTCGGTGACCGCAGTGCTAGTGAGCGGCAACCGTGTAGACACGCGGGATGGAATCGAGTTGAAACCGTTTGAGAGAAACCTGGAAATTCGCTATGCCGGGTTGAGTTTTATTTCGCCTGAAAACGTCTCTTTTCGATACCGGCTGGATGGCTTCGAAAGGAATTGGATCGATGCTGGATATCGTAGAGAAGCCTTTTTCACGAATTTGCCCCCCGGCAGGTTTTATTTCCGAGTGACAGCTCGGAACGCAGACGGCATCTGGAGCAGGGAACCGGCCGTCCTCGCGATCACGATACAGCCCCGCATTTATCAACGCTGGTGGTTTTGGCCTGGACTTACGATTCTTGTCGCCCTTAGTGTGCTTGCTGCATATCGCGCGCGTATCCGCCGGCTGCGGCGTAACTTCGCTTTAGTGCTGGCAGAACGCGCGCGCATCGCCCGCGAACTCCACGACACCCTGCTTCAAGGCCTCTCGGGCATCACGATGCAAATGCAGGCGCTTTGGACGATCCTTCCGGCTTCCCGGGAGAGAACTGCGCTGCAGGAAATCATCTCGGATGCCGGACAGTGCGCAAGGGAAGCTCGCCGCTCTCTCTGGGGACTGCGTGCGCTCGAACCGGGGCACGGGGAGTTTTCGGACGAGCTGGCAAAGCTTGCACGGCAGGCAGTCGAAGGCACTGGTATCTCACTAGTTCTCCATGTCGAGGCAGTATCTCTGAGTGGTTTTCCGGACCTCCAATATCAGCTTTTGAGAATGGCGCGGGAGTCCATTACCAACGTCATTCGGCACGCGCGGGCAAGTGTTCTGGAAATTCGTTTGTCTCTGGATTCTTCATACCTGCGTCTCACCATTCGAGATAACGGAACTGGAATTAGCCCCGAATCTGAGAGCGTCTCTGATGGCCATTTTGGAGTTGTTGGCTTGCATGAGCGTGCTGCGGAAATCGGCGCGCATCTGGAGTTCAAAAGCGAACCGGGGATAGGTACTGTTGTGTCGATCTCCCTTCCGTTTCCACCACGCTCCAACAGGCTCGAAAGTAACCTCCAACCGGATGTTGAGCATCACTTAAGTTAGGTTGTGTCCTTGGACCCTCACACCCCAATTCGTATCCTTTCCGTTGATGATCATGACATCGTGCGAAGAGGCATTGCGGCGATTCTGTCCACCGATCCCGGCCTTCAACTCGTTGCAGAAGCGGCCACGGGGCGCCAGGCCCTCGACCTTCATCGCGACCATCGGCCGGACATCACGCTGCTAGATTTGCGCCTGCCTGACATCAGTGGAATTGAGATCACGCGCGCGATTCGTAACGAAGTTCCCGAGGCGAACATCATCGCCCTAACCTCCTACGACGGCGATCAGGATATCTACCGGTCCCTCGAAGCCGGCGTGCGTGGCTATCTGTTAAAGGAGATGGTTCATACCGACGTTATCCGTGCTATTCGCATCGTCCATTTTGGCAAGCGTTTCATTCCGCAGGAGGTCACGCAGCAACTCAACGGATTCTTCCCCGAAGTCGCGCTCACGCCGCGCGAAGTCGAGGTGCTGTCTCTGGTGGCGCGCGGACTTGGAAATAAGGAAGTGGGCGAGGTGCTCGGGACTGCGGCGGGAACGGTGAAGGCTCACGTGCAGAGCATTCTCGGTAAGCTTGGCGCAAAGGATCGCACGCATGCTGTCACCATTGGGCTACGTAGGGGCATCATTCACCTGCATTCGCCGGACCTGGCCTCGTCCATCCTGAATGGCTGAGCTAGTACGGCCACCTCCAGCCGGCGACATCGGGCTTGTCAATGCCGTGCTCGTAGGCATAGTTCCGGCAATCAATCTGCAGATTGCGGAATTTCTCCATGGCATGGCCGCCGATTTTCTGAAGCTTCGGAGTCCGCTTGATGGCATCCATCGCCAGAGTAAACCGATCAATATTATTGTTGATGGCCAACTCAAGCGGTGTGTTGATGTTGCCTTTTTCCTTGTATCCGCGCACGTGAATATTGGCGTGATTTCTACGACGGTATGCCAGCCGGTGAATCAGCCAAGGGTAGCCGTGGAAATTGAAGATAACCGGTTTGTCGACCGTAAACAAAGAATCGAAATCCCAATCTGAGAGTCCGTGAGGATGTTCCGTATCTGGCTGCAGTTTGAACAGATCAATCACGTTTACGTAGCGAATCTTCAGGTCCGCGAATTCTTCTCTGAGCAGGTTGATAGCGGCTAGTGCTTCCTGCGTGGGTATATCTCCGGCTGAGGCGATCACGAGGTCCGGCTCGCCACCTTGGTCGTTACTCGCCAGTTCCCAGATACCAATACCTTTCGTGCAGTGCTTAATGGCGGCATCCATGTTCATGTACTGCAAATGCAATTGCTTGTCGCAGACGATTACGTTGACATAGTTTTCGCTTTGCAGGCAGTGATTTGCAACAGACAAGAGCGAGTTAACATCGGGAGGCATGTAAATACGGGTCACTGCAGCGCTCTTGTTCACTACGACGTCAATGAAACCGGGGTCCTGGTGGGTAAAGCCGTTATGGTCCTGACGCCAAACAGTGGAAGTAATTAACAGGTTCAGCGAAGAGATTGCTTCGCGCCACGAGAGCTCATTACATATTGAGAGCCACTTCGCATGCTGATTGAACATGGAGTCGATGACATGGATAAACGCTTCATAAGAAGAGAAGAAGCCGTGCCGGCCTGTCAGTAGATAGCCCTCCAACATTCCTTCCATCGTGTGCTCGCTGAGCATTTCAATAACGCGACCGTCCGTGGCGAGCTCGCCACCGTCCGCATCCTCCGGGAAGTATTCTTCGATCCAGAACTTCTTGCTGACTTCGTAGATGTCCTGCAGTTTGTTCGAAGTGTTCTCGTCGGGGCCGAACACGCGGAACCGATCCATGTTCATTTTCATAACGTCCCGGAGGAAGGCCCCCAGAGGACGCACGTTCTCGGCTTCAATCTGTCCGGGTTTGTCAAATTTCAAGGCGTACTCCCTGAAATCGGGCAATCGTAACGCTTTCCTGAGACGCCCTCCATTAGCGTGTGGGTTGGCGCTCATCCTGCGAGCGCCTTTGGGTGCCAACTCCTTAAGTTCCGGAATCAGCTTGCCATTTGCGTCAAAAAGTTCCTCTGGCTTTTGGGCGCGCATCCACTTTTCGAGTACTTTGAGGCGCTCGGGATTTTTCTTCACGTCGGCCATCGGTACTTGGTGCGCTCGCCAGAAACCCTCCAACCGGTGGCCGCCAACCTCCCGAGGCGCGCTCCAGCCTTTTGGAGAGCGCAGCACGATCATTGGCCAGCGGGGGCGTTTGGCAACGCCCGATTTGCGTGCCTCATTCTGGTACTTCTTGATGTCCGAAACACACTTCTCAACCGTGGCCGCCATGGCTTGGTGCATGCTGTCGGGATCGGAGCCTTCAACAAAATAAGGGGTCCAGCCGTAACCGCGGAAGAAGCTTTCAAGTTCTTCGTGGCTGATTCGGGCGAGCAACGTGGGGTTGTTGATTTTGTAACCATTCAGGTGGAGAATCGGAAGAACTGCACCGTCACGAATCGGGTTGAGGAACTTATTGATATGCCAGGATGTCGCAAGCGGCCCGGTTTCTGATTCTCCGTCCCCGACGACTGCGGCCACTATCAGATCAGGGTTATCGAACGCGGCGCCGCAGGCATGCGAAAGCACATATCCGAGTTCGCCTCCCTCATGAATTGAGCCTGGAGTTTCGGGAGTGCAATGGCTCCCGATGCCACCCGGAAAAGAGAATTGTTTAAGGAATTCATGTAGACCGGCTGTGTCTTCGCCTTTACCTGTGTAGATTTCTGAATAGGTGCCCTCCAGGTACACAGGTCCCAGGACGCCCGGAGCTCCGTGCCCCGGTCCCGCGAGAAAGATCATGTCGAGGTCGTATTTCTTGATCAACCGGTTCAGGTGAATGTAGGCGAATGCCAGGCCCGGGCTGGCTCCCCAATGTCCGAGAAGCCGGTTTTTGATGTGTTCCGGTTTCAACGGCTCTCGAAGTAGAGGATTGGCTTGCAGATAAATCATGCCAAGGCTTAGATAATTACAGGCGCGCCAGTAGGCGTGAGTTTTACGCAAGTCCTCGGCACTCAAGGGTGTCCCTTGAACTGTCGATCTGGCAACACCGTAGGCGCTGAGCGAAGCTTGGTCCTTTGCTTCTCCGACGGACGGAGCACGAGTTTCCTTAACTGGCATCGTTTTGGTTGCCATTCGATTCCTCCTTTGTCTTCGGTAAATTGCATCGTTATTCATGGTTCGGGCGCAATAGTGCTCAATCCAGTGCTGGACCAGAGGTAAGCACCACGACTGAGCGCGGTGCAGCTTCATAGGTGTTGGTCAAGACTGGTTGAGCTTTCTGCCATTCAACAATCTCTTCAGGCGGCTCGAGAGCGGTGTCAATCCAACGGCACCATTTTCGATCATTTATAAGCATTGGTAGCTCAAAACTGAGGGGCTCCCAATAGGCGTTCAAAATGAGATGAAATCTCAGCTCATAGCCGGGGACATCCCCGCTCAGTGCCAAACTGTGCGAATAGGAGTTCCAGTCCGGTTGGTCCAGCTTCACGCCGTGCCAGGCCCTTGTCGCAGTTAGCAACATCTCGTTCAGACTGACGCGCCGGCGTTCATGACCGACATCGCGCACCAAACGCCGCTCAATCAAGAGCCTCGCGAAACGATGTACGTCGGCATGACGAGATAGCAGTGTCCAATCAAACCAACTGACTTCGTTGTCTTGGCAGTAGGCATTGTTGTTGCCGCGCTGCGTACGCCGCACTTCGTCGCCCATGACAATCATCGGCACCCCGAGGGAGAACATCGTAAACGTCAAGAAATTCTTCACTTGCCGGTTGCGCAGCTTTTCAATCTCGGGGTTGTTCGTCGGACCCTCTGCACCGCAGTTCCAGCTTCGGTTGTCGTTAGCGCCGTCGCGGTTTTCCTCACCGTTTTCTTCATTGTGCTTCAGGTTGTACGAGACCAGGTCATTTAGAGTGAAGCCGTCATGGCAGGTAACGAAATTGACACTTTGTTCGGCTTCGCGCCCTTCGTAACTATAGATTTCAGGGCTGCCGAGAAAACGGTCAGCAATACGGGGTACCGCCTGATCCGCGCCACGAAAGAAGTCGCGGACATCGTCCCGAAACCGACCATTCCATTCCTTCCAACTGTCTCCAATAAAGCTGCCGACCTGATATAGGCCGGCCGCATCCCATGCCTCGGCAATCATCTTTGTTCCTGCTAGCGCGGGATCGCACTCTATGTCCCACAGCACCGTTGGGTTCGACATCACGCGACCGGATGAGTCACGCGCAAGGATTGAGGCAAGATCGAAACGAAAACCATCCACGTGCATTTCCTCGACCCAATAGCGGAGACTGTCCACAATCATACGGCGGACTACCGGATGATTGGCGTTGAGTGTGTTTCCGGTACCGCTGAAATTGGCGTATCGAGAGCAGTCTTGCTCGAGGATATAGTAGGTGCCGTTGTCAATGCCGCGATGGCACAACGTCGGACCACGATGGTCACCCTCAGCGGTGTGATTGAATACCACATCGAGAATGACTTCGATTCCTGCCCGGTGCAGCGCTTTGACCATGTCACGAAATTCATCTACAGCGCCTAAGGCGTCCTGGCGCGAGCTATAGGCCTGGTGTGGCGCAAAGAACGAGACAGGAGCATAGCCCCAGTAATTCACTTTTCCGAAAGGGCAATCCTGAGCATCGAACTGGAAAACAGGCAGCAGCTCGACCGCGGTGATACCGAGCTGCTGGAGATAGGGAATTTTCTCGATCAAACCAGCGTAGGTACCGCGCTTAGCCGGCGTAACGCCGGAGTTAAGATTCGCCGTGAAGCCGCGCACGTGCATCTCGTAGACGATCGTGCGAGACGATGGCCTTCTTAGCGGTGCGTCTCCTTCCCAATCGTATGTGCAAGGATCCACCACTACACTTTTCATGGCGGTCGATGTGTTATCGCCATCCATAGCTGCAGCATTACGATCGTAGTTTTTCGGAACTACGACGGCGCGGCCGTACGGATCAAGAAGAACCTTGGATGGATCGAAGCGGAAACCATTCACAGGGTCAAATGGACCATGAGCCCGAAAGCCGTAGATCTGCCCCGGCTGAATGCCGGCTACAAACACGTGCCAATAGTGGTAAGTACGATTGTCAGCGGGATCGAGGGGGATCACGCGTGCGGCGCGGCCGTCGTCCCCGCGATCAAAAAACATTAACTCTATTTCGGACGCGCTGCGCGAGTAGACACTGAAATTAACCCCGTCGGGAGCCAGAGTGGCGCCAAGCGGATAAGTTCGGCCCACGTCAACCGGTTTAGGCGAAGAGATGGTCTTCCCTGCCAAAATGTTCGGCTCGACGACGCTCATCGCGGACGATCCCTTTTGTGACCACGCAGCTTTGTTACGCGGCGGCGCGGGCCTTCGCCTCGAATATGTTCACGAATTCCTGATATCGATTGGCGATGGCGGATACGGCCTCGTCTCGAGTGATCTTTCCCTGCTGCAATCCGACAAGCGGTTCCCAGAAACTCGTTCGGCCTACGGCGAAGCCGACAAATCCTGGAACGGCCGCAGCTGTCGTCAGCCAACTCCGAACCTTCACATCGTCCTCGCCTCGGCCGAGAACAATACAACCGACCCTCCATCGACCATTGCGGCGAGCTGCCGCGACAACACGCTCGCAGTCCGGGCGGTTATCAAGCCCCTCGATCTTCCAAACGTCCGGTTCAATATGCGCATTCTGCAATTGCTCGATTGCCTGAACCATCAACTCAGGGCGAAGCTCCACGTCATAAGCGCTCTTGTCTCCCTTGAATCGCTCGAGTTGTGGCTCTAATGCAGGCACCAACAACTCGAACATGAACAAACTTCTGCTCTTGCCGTGCAGATAGTCCGATAGGCGCCTCAGGCGGGATGCCTGCCGTGTGTTCGCAGCGCTGTCGCCTTCCGGGTTATACCGAACCAAAACCTTGCAGAACGTGGGATGAAAGGTCTCGATGTGTGTATCGAATTCTTCTCCGTACTCGAAATCGAACTCTTCCTGACCGCTCTTCTCGGCGGGGCAAGCAGTGACGTATTCTTTGGCTGCAGCATCACGGAGAATAGCAGCGCCGAACTGTTCGTCCACGAGGATGCCAGCTTTCTCCACGGGAACTCCGGCAGCGATGGCAGCTTCGAAGCCATCGTAAATCACCTGTTTGGTGGAGGCGATCTGCGCAGTCTGTTTGGGGCTTAGCGTTCCCTTCCATCCGAACATGCCGCTCTGAAAGGTGTCGCGATGGTCGAACGGAAGAACGTACAGAGGCTTTTCGAAGCCAATAGTGGTCATAGACGCTCCTTGAATTTCCGGTATCGCCGGATAAGAGTATTGGTTGAACTATCGTGATTCAGCTTGGGCTCCGCCTGGCTCTCTAATTCGGGGATAATGCGCTGGGCCAGCACCTTTCCGAGTTCGACGCCCCACTGGTCGAAGGAATCAATCTGCCAAATAACGCCTTGTGTAAAGACCGAATGCTCGTAAAGCGCTACCAGCTTGCCAAGCACTCCGGGCGTCAATCGGCCTGCGAGGATGGTGTTCGAGGGGCGGTTGCCATCGAAAACGCGGTGAGGGATCAGCCAGTCTGGAGTGCCTTCAGCTTTGACCTGCTCAGACGTTTTACCGAAAGCGAGCGCTTCGGCCTGTGCGAGGACATTCGCGATCAGCATGTCATGATGACGGCCAATCGCGTTCAGAGGCCGGCAAAACGCGATGAAGTCGCAGGGGATGAGGCGCGTCCCCTGGTGAATCAGTTGGTAGAAAGAGTGCTGGCCGTTGGTTCCCGGCTCGCCGAAGTAGATGGGGCCGGTTTCACACGGTACGCGATTACCGTCGAGCATCACCTGTTTCCCGTTGCTCTCCATCGTCAATTGCTGCAAGTACGCTGGGAACCGTTTGAGGTACTGCTCGTAAGGCAATACCGCGACTGTCTGCGCGCCAAAGAAGTCGTTGTACCAGACCGACAGCAGACCCAAGAGCACGGGCAGGTTGTCGAGGAACGGAGCCGCGCGGAAATGTTCGTCCATCTGATGGCAGCCGTCCAGCATGCTACGGAAATTTTCCGGGCCGATGGCCAACATGGTCGAAAGACCGATCGCGGAAGTCATCGAGTAACGTCCGCCGACCCAATCCCAGAACTCGAACATGTTGGCCGTATCGATCCCAAACTTCGTGACTTCTGCGGCATTCGTAGAGACTGCGACGAAATGCTTTGCGACGGCTTTTTCGTCTTGCCCGAAGCTTGCCAGCGACCATGCACGCGCGCTTTGGGCGTTGGTCATCGTCTCGAGCGTTGTGAACGTTTTGGAAGAGACGATGAAAAGAGTCTCTGCAGGGTCAAGGTCGCGCGTCGCCTCGGCAAAGTCCGTTCCATCAACATTTGAGACGAACCGGAACGTCATGTCGCGTTCGCTGTAGTGCTTGAGGGCTTCATAGGCCATCACTGGTCCTAAGTCGGAGCCGCCGATGCCAATGTTGACAACATTGCGGATACGTTTCCCCGTGTAGCCTTTCCAGTCGCCGCTCCGGACGCGGTTACAGAAACCCGCCATCTTGTCGAGGACGGCGTGAACCTGGGGCACGACATTCTGGCCCTCGACAATAATCGATGCGCCTCGCGGGGCGCGCAGGGCAACGTGCAGTACCGCCCGATTCTCCGTGATATTGATTTTGTCGCCGCGAAACATGCCTTCGATGCGAGATCGTAAGCCGGATTCTTCCGCCAACTGAACGAGCAGTTTGAGCGTTGTGTCATTGACGCGATTTTTCGAATAGTCGAGGTAAACGCCAACAGCATCAGCGGTGAGACGCTCACCACGCTTTGAGTCATTCGCGAACAACTCGCGCAGATGCACTTCGCGGATTTCTTGATAATGCTTTGCGAGCGCGTTCCAGGCGGGACGTTCGGTAGGGGGAATAATGAGATCTTTTTGTGGGAGTGCTGGCATAGTATTCAGCGCTTTTATACCAGAAGCGCGATACGCGGGCGGGAACGGAATAGGTATTGGCGGAGCGCTGATGTCCTCTACGCTGTTGGGCATGATGGTATCGGGCATGGCTCCAATTTCCAGATGCCGGCCGCGTATTCGGCAATAGTACGGTCACTCGAGAATTTTCCGCTGCTCGCCACGTTCAAAATTACCTTCTCCACCCATCGATCAGAGTCGGCGTAAAGCGTCGTGAGTTGTTGATCCGTGTTCAGGTAGGAAGTCAAGTCTGCCAGGTGCATATAGAAATCACCGTGAGTCAGTAGCGTTTCGCGAAGAGGATCGAAAACGCCCGGCTCATTCCGATTGAAGTGGCCGGAGAAGATTAGATCTAGCGCTGCTCGCGTCTCGGGCTCATTCTCGTAGTGCCAGCGAGGGCTGTACCATCCGCGGCTGCCAGCGACTTGTTCCGCTGTGAGACCGAACAGGAAAAAGTTTTCTTCCCCCGCTTCCTCCGCCATCTCAATGGTCGCTCCGTCTCGTGTGCCGATCGTCAATGCCCCGTTCATCATGAATTTCATGTTGCTTGTTCCGCTGGCTTCAAAGCCCGCCGTCGAGATCTGGTTGGAAACGTCGCTGGCCGGGATCAGGCGTTCCGCGAGGGATACACAGTAGTCGGGCAAGAACACTACTTTGAGGCGGCCACGCACGGCCGGGTCGCCGTCGATGGTGCCGGCGAGATTGTTGATGAATTTGATAATGAGTTTGGCTAGATGATAGGCCGGTGCAGCCTTGCCACCAAAGAAGAATGTCCGTGGCTGGATTTCAAGCGCCGGATTCGCGCGAAGCCGGTTGTAAAAGACGACTATTCGCAGGACGTTTAGGAGTTGCCGCTTATATTCATGGATGCGTTTGATTTGGCAGTCGAAGATCGTGTCGGGATTTACTGTCTGCCCGGAGGTCCTTCCGAGCCAATCCGCAAACTGGCACTTCGCCTGGCGCTTGGCTTCGCGGAAGGCGCTTCGCAAGCTCTTGTCGCCAGCCAGCGGCTTTAGCCTGCTGAGCTGATTCAGGTCAGTGACCCAACCTTCGCCTATGGATTCGGTGATAACACGCGCGAGCGGCGGGTTCGCGAGTAGCAACCAGCGCCTCGGTGTGACGCCGTTGGTTTTATTATTGAAGCGCTCGGGAAAGAGCGCGGCCAAATCTTTGACGGTCGTTTTGCGGAGTAATTCAGAATGAATGGCCGCGACGCCATTTGTACTGTGCGAGCCGGCGATTGCTAGATTAGCCATTCGAATCTTCCGCCCAGCGGCCTCTTCTACAAGACTTATGGATTGAATCATTTCACCATTACCCGGGAAGCGTCTCCGAACGTCGTCGAGCAAGCGCCGATTGATTTCGCAAATGATCTCGAGCTGGCGGGGGAGCAGCGCCTCAAACCACGCTAGCGGCCATTTCTCCAACGCCTCGGGCAAGAGCGTGTGATTTGTGTACGCCAGCGATCTTTTTGTGATCTCCCAAGCCTCGTCCCATCCCAGATGTGCTTCGTCGAGCAGGATACGCATGAGTTCGGGAACTGCCACAGCCGGATGAGTATCGTTCAGCTGGATGGCAACCTGGTCAGCAAATGCGCCCCAATCAGGATTGCTTCGCCGGAAGCGGCGCACTATGTCAGCGAGTGAGCAGGCAACAAGAAAGTACTCCTGTACAAAGCGCAATCCCTGTCCCATGCTCGTGGAATCGTCGGGATACAGTACACGTGTGAGGGATTCGGCGGACAGCGTCTCCGCTAGTGCGCCAACGAAGTCGCCTTCGCTGAACTGTTGAAAATTGAAGAAATCAGGTGCAGCCGCGGCCCAGAGCCTGAGTGTGTTTATAGTTTTGCCACCGTAACCAACCACGGGGCGATCGAACGGGATGCCGAACAGGCGCGACGGCCGGTCTCGCACGGCGCGCAAACTACCGCCGTGAACCTCAAAGGAGCAATTCAGGTCGATTTCTACTCTCTCGTAGGGACGCGCGACCTCCCACGGATCCGGGTGGCGCAGCCAGTTGTCCGGCCGCTCCTCCTGCCAGCCGTCCCGAATGCATTGTTTGAAAATACCGTATTCATACCGTAGGCCGTAGCCCATGGCGGGGAGCTCCATTGTGGCAGCAGATTCCATAAAGCACGCTGCCAGGCGGCCCAACCCCCCGTTGCCCAGCCCTGCGTCGGGTTCCTGCTCCAACATGTCAATCCAATCGACATTCTTCTGCCGCGTGGCTTCCTTTATGAGAGGATCGAGCAGAAGATTGGTGACATTGTTGGCGAGCGATCGACCGATGAGAAATTCCATCGATAGGTAATACAACCGCTTAGCGTTCTGGCGCTCGTATGTACGCTCAGTGAGAACCCATCGTTGCGAGAGAACGTCCCGCACAGATCGAGTGGCGGCCTCAAATCGATCCCGTGGACTTGCCGCAGCCAAATCAATCACATTGTCAAAAAGGAGGTGCCGTTCGTACAATGCATCGTCGGCCCCAGCGAACCGAATTGGGCCGCATCCGTATGGATCCAGGAACTTTGACCAATCCTGTTTTTCTGTTAATATCTGCGGGACGGAAACCGCCTTGGTACGCATGTGTATATGCCCCTTCTTCGAAGCCTGGGCTTCTTCTTTCACTTCTGTTCTGGAGCCACGGCTGAAGAGCTCCTGGATCACACACCTGTGCGCCTTATTGCAACAGATGTTGCTCAGACCGAATGCGGTCCTTTTTAATTTGTTTAATGTTGGTTACAGCCGAAAGGCGTGTTTCGTAACTGCGCAGTAATCGAGTTTACTTAACAGCGACTTTGGCATCCAAAGTTGCGTCGTCCTCCGACGTACTCGGCGTCGTCACATGCTGGGTTTCGTTCCACAGCCGGATAACCGGCCGGGCAAGATCGTGTTCATAACCCAACGCACTCAGACTGGCGGTGCTTAACATGAAAGACCGGGCGTTCACTGTTGGTTCAACGCCGATCCAGCGGGCGGCCAGTACTCGAATAAAATGTCCGCTCGAAAACAGCAGCACGTCACCGTGCACGGCACGCACGCGGCTCACCACAGAATCCGCCCGTGCTGCCACTTCCTGAGGTGATTCTCCTCCCGGGCATCCGTCCCTGAAAAGTTGCCAGTCTGGCTGCTTAGCACGAATCTCAGCCCCGGTCAGACCCTCATATTGGCCATAATTCCACTCGACTAGGTCGTTATCGACTTCTGCGACTCCGCCGAACCCAGCGAGTTCACACGTGCGTTTCGCCCGCTCAAGCGGGCTAGTATATACCTTGGCAAAGGGCAATCCCGCCAAGCGCTCTCCCAACCGGCGCGCAGTGCGCTCACCGGCCTCCGTCAACGGCAGGTCTGTGAGTCCCGTGTGCTGGCCTGAAAGACTCCAGGCAGTCTCTCCGTGCCTGGCCAGGTAAATGATAGGAAGCTTCCTGCTCATTAGGGGCAAAGAAACGCAGGACGTATGTCCTTACGCGTTTTCGGACTGCACGAGCGATTCAATACTTTTCAGGTACAAACGTTCTGCCCTTCATCGTGGCCTCGTCATCGTACGCTCCCTTCGTGGAGCGCTTGGGCATTTTTATCTTTTCCCTCGGAGCCTTCCCAAAATCAACAAGGCTCAACAGGTACGAGATGCAGTTGAGGCGTGCGCGCTTTTTGTCATCCGATCGCACAATGTGCCAGGGCACGGTCTTGGTATCCGTTGCTTCCAGCATCATGTCACGTGCTCGGGAGTATTCATACCAGCGAGTGCGCGAGGGCAAGTCCATGGGACTGAGCTTCCACTGGCGCAGCGGATCTGTGATGCGAGCCTCAAAGCGCCGTTCCTGTTCTTTGTTGCTCACTTCGAGCCAGAACTTGAGAAGCGTGATTCCACCTGCTGTTAAGTAGCCTTCGAATGTTGGGCACAATTCGAGAAAGCGGCGATGCTGTTCTTTTGTGCAGAAACCCATCACATATTCCACGCCAGCGCGGTTGTACCAACTTCGATCAAAGATGACGATCTCGCCCGCCGCCGGCAGATGCGGCACGTAGCGCTGCATGTAGAGTTGGCTTTTTTCACGGTCGGATGGCGCGGGAAGTGCAACGACGCGAAATACACGCGGGCTAACGCG
>DATBFG010000122.1:0-42058 GCA_036558645.1 Terriglobales bacterium | reverse complement strand
TCGAAAAAATGGTCGGTCTAAATATTTTCGTTTTTGTCCGACTCTGAATGTGCACGGTCATACCGAGGCGTTGTCACAACAGTCCGTGACCCTGATCACCGACAGTCTTGTCCTGCTCGGCCACAATTATTTTGGATTTGTGTCGCCTCAGGCTGACACGATTGCGGCTCCCTAACGGGAGCCACAATTGTTCTTTGATAGTTTCCGCGGCAGTCGTCCTGACAAGTACACAAGCGGGCAAAACCAATTGATTCGAAGCATGGCGATTAAGTGCTTTGTTTGGAAGATTTTGCCTCTAAATGCCCTGGAATCTAGATTTTGCAGACATTCGCCAGGGCTTAGATGATTATGCACTTTACACACATGGAGGATTTTGCTAATGTCTGATTACCGTGACAGGGCAATTTGCGTCCTTATCCTACTGGCGGTCCCTGTTTTTGGAATGGGCTGCGAGGCTCCATCACCGCCCAGGATTGATATACGCGGGAACGTCTTTCCGGGGCAAAACCGTCTTCCTAATTTTCCTGAATTTTATTGTTCATCTCTTGCAACTGGGGAACTGGTTTGTTTCCCGGATGGCCCATCTGAGCCTGATTCATTAACTGGGCAAAATAAACCGTCCTCTGGGCGCAATCAAAATAGACGAAGTTGCAAGAAGAAAAGTGGTTGTTCACAAGAGACAGTGGTCCACCACCATAACGAATGATGCAGCCTGTAAATTTGCAGCCCGTCCAGGCCGCATTGTCGAGGGTAACTACTGCTGATTCGTATATCTCAGCATTGTGTTGCGATAGGCTCTTCTTCCAATCGTCGGACTCTTGATTTGGTGTTGGCTGTGGCGGCGTTGGGGCGGGTTTTTGTGTGTGGGACTGATCTTGAAAAGCAAAAGGCATGACAGCAGCAAGCTGCAAAGCCGTTCTTCGATCCATGGTGGTCCTTTTCTGAGGGAAGGCGCACGTTATAGCACGAGTTCCCGTGGAGGAAAAGCCCACGGATGTGCCATGCAGTGCGATATAATGAGCGGAGGGCGGGGGGATCGGACCCCGTTCCAAGTAGGAACTCCCGCTTATAAGGCGGGTTCTAGCAGCCAGCTAGTCGCCCTCCGATGGGGCAATAAGCGAAAGCTCACCACGGCTCTAAACCAGCTTCTCCACCAAGATCGACTGGTTTAGGGCCTTTGTGTTGTCGCCCAACCCCACGGTGAGAAACTGTGATGGGGGAGGGCTATAGCTATTCTGGTCATGGCTAATTTCCAAAATCATCAGGCAGATCAGACCCCTTGGACGCTTCATTCTTAACAGCTAATTCCCTCAATCCAAAGGTGTTGGCGGCAGGTCGCGTGAAAATTTGGTTTCGTCGGACATACCATGAGATTGACCCCGATAATGACACCTTCGCTTTCTGATCAGAAGCCTTGCCAAGTTGCACAAGTAATTCATTTACGTGTAATGGCTTCCTAGCTTCCAAGATGGCTGCTCGGGCTTTCGCAAGCATGGTTCCCGGCCTTAGTGTTACCGAATCATTGCCATCGGTATTCTGTGGTTCTCGCGGGAGTGCTTTAATAGAGTCCTGGATAGCCTGAAGGTATACTCTGGCACGCTCAATTTCGCCTTCAAGATCTTTGATTTCCTGTATTTTTCTGTCGGCTAGTTTTTGGAGGTTCTCTCGGGCTCCCATGCCATTTTCTCCTTCGATGGAGTAGAGTATATAGATTCTTCATTGCATAGACAACATGCAATGAAGGAAAACCATCAACTCTGATATGGAGGTTTGCGTGGATACTCAACTCACGTTTATTAGGGACGCATTGGCCAAGGTCCGACAGACGGCTCCAAACGGGAAACCGTTCTGGTATGCCCGGGACATAATGAATATCCTTACATATAAGGATTGGCGAGATTTCCGGGAACTCATTGAAAAAGCAATAGTTTCCTGCGATATGGCGGGAAATTTTTCTAACAACCATTTCGTGCAAAAGGACGACATGGTGGAGATCGGCAGCGGAGCGCAAAGAAAGCGTGAGAATTATGTTTTGAGCCAATATGCCTGCTATTTGGTTGCCATGAATGGCGATCCAGCCAAACCTGAAATCGCTGCATCGCAGGCCTATTTTGCTGATCAGACCTACAAGCAGGAAAAACAAGAGGCGTTGTCCGAGGATGAGCGCAGGCTACTATTACGAAATCGCGTCAAGGATGGCAACAAGAAGCTAAGTGCTGCCGCAAAAGATTCTGGCGTTAGAGACAGCATGTTTGGAGTTTTCCATGATGCCGGCTATAAAGGTCTGTATGGCGGCTTCGGGATGCGTGATGTTAAGAAATCTAAGGGCGTCCCCGATAAAGAAGATCTCCTGGATTGCATGGGCAGAGCCGAGCTCGCCGCAAACGAATTTCGGATTACGCAGACAGAAGAACAACTCCGCATCAAGAATATACGCGGAGAGCAAGTTGCAATTGAAACGCATCGCCAAGTTGGGGCAAAGGTGCGGCAGACCATTAAGGAGATTGGAGGCACAATGCCAGAAAAACTTCCCGCAGAGCCCTCAATAAAGAAGCTTGCTGCTAAAGCAAAAAAAGAACTGAAGGCAGAAAACAAATGATTGTCCGCAAAGACAAATTTGAGGCTCTCTTCCGTAAGCTCTTAGCCCAAAAGCCAGAGAAGCGAGAGAGCCTCAAAACGGGTCAGAAGAAGTCGGCGGGAACGATAATACCTCCGAAGCCTCAGGCTTCGCGGTGAGTTCTGCGTAGGGCATCATCTCTGATCCCAGCATGCGGCTTACGGTAGCCTCAAAGCGGTCATCATCTTTTCGCGCATTGAATCGCCATTCAAACTCAGCCAAATAGCGATGCAGATGCTTTATGCTCACGCGGTGAAATGAGCCTATCAGTCCACGCTTGAGCAGCGAGAATGAGGACTCCACCGTGTTCGTATGGACCTCTATGTCTCCCGGCTTCACCCACTCGCGACTGTGATTCACGCTGCGATGCACACGCTGAAAATCCTTGTCCATGGCGAAGTCATAGACCACGGCGGAATCAGTCATAATGCGCTTTACGCCCGTTGAAATATGGCGATCCAGAAGCTTCTTCATCGTTTCCGCTTTCAGGTTTGGGACGTGGAAGAAACGCACGCGGCCATCACGTTCACGCATCCCGATCACCATGTCTTTCTTCTGGTGCCAAGTCTTGCGTGCATCCTTGCGGTGGCGGCGTTTTGCTTTTCCGCCGATGAACGTTTCATCCACTTCCACGATGCCTGAAAGCTTAGTAGGGAAAAGCTCCACCATTGCCTTGCGGATTCGATGCACCATATACCACGCGGTGCGATAGCTGCCGATTCCGAGATGTTCCTTCAGTTGATTCGCGCTGACGCCTTTCTTCGCATCCACTACGAACGCGATTGCCATGAACCATTTTTGCAGGGGAAGATGAGAGCGGTGAAACACGGTGCCAGCAGTTGCGCTGAAACGATGCTTGCAGGTAGTCTCCAAACACGCATAGAAGCGATCCCGCACATTCTTAGATTTGGACTTGCGAATGATGCGCGAGATTTTATCGTTACCGCAGACTGGACAGCGCACGCCTTCAGGCCAGCGCATCTTTTCGAGGAACCCTAAGCACTGTTCTTCCGTGGCGAAGGCTTTGGTTGTGTCTATCAGGTTCATACTTTCCTCTTGACACGAGAATCATGCCACGATATGATGTGTGTGTCAAGTGCATAATCATCAGGGCTTACTCTTTGGAATCAAGATTTTAGATAGAACCAGGGGGGAGGGGTACCCAAGCACGACGAGACGACGAAGCATCCGGAGCATTGACGGGGAATGCAGCTCCGATAGACCGAATCGACTAGAATCCCGGCTTGAATGAATATCCAATCGAGACGCCAAACCGCGTGGCGCGGCTGGAACTGAATTCGAAATTGTTATTAATCAAATACAGATGCGCTTCCGGGCGGATGAAAAAGTTGCCGTACGGGTACCACCGGAACGCGGCACCAAAATGTCCTAGAAAGTGGTTGCTGCTGCTGTAATCGGTACAGCTAACGAAGTCGCAGGTGAAGAACGGCTGATAGAAGCGCACGCTCTCAGCCCCGATGCCGGCCATGAATTCCCCGCCTATGCTCCCGCGCTGCGGAGCGTAGATCGCGTTGAAATCAAAAAGTATCGGACGAAACGGCTGAACTCCCGCATACAGATTCTGGCTTGCCCGCCAGGCGGCTTCCCCTTGGATTCCGAGCTGATGCTTAAACAAAATATCTCCGCTGAAATTCAGGTACGTTCCGCCGCCCAAACTCTGCGGCAAATGCTCGCCGGAAGCTTCCGAAGCCGACGGCGATGTGAGTGTCCCAACCCCGAAGGCTGCGTCAAATTGTTGCCCAAAAGCTGCTGCGCTCAGTAACAGTGTTGCGCAGATTACACCAATGCGTATGGATCGTCGCAAGGCAATCTCCAGCGGATAAAGTCCAGAGTATCTGTCGGATAGGATGCCCGCGCGCATCAATAAGGTTGGTCCCCCTTATGTAGCCTTGAACAGCGGTCGACCTGCTTGCTCGGGAATTCGAGCGTTGCAGGCGCTGGCTCACATGGATTAACTATGATTAATCCCTTTATAATCGTGCCCAATGATCACCGTCTCCAAGGAAGATTACCTCAAGGCCATCCTCGAAGCCGAAAGCGAAGGAGAGAGTGTCATCTCAGCCACTTTGGCGCATTGGCTCTCGGTTTCGCCACCGGCTGTAACGATGGCATTGCGCCGCCTCAAGAAGGATGGTCTCGTCCGAGTACAGGCTGACGGACTCGTGACACTCACCGCTGCCGGACGCAAGATTGCGCGCAAGCTGACGCTCCGTCACCACCTGATTGAACGGATGCTCTCCGAGCTCTTCGGCATGGAATGGTACAAAGTGCACGACGAGGCGGAAAGGTTGGAACACGCGGTTTCCCCTGACTTTGAGGCCAAGCTGCTGGCGAAATTAGGCAGTGGAGCTGCCTGTCCGCACGGCAACCTGAGCGAGCTGGAAAGTCCGGAAAGCCGTCGTCGCCGCGGGCTGATGCTTCTGGCGAATGCTGAATCGCGACGACGTTACACCGTAAGCGGCATCTACGAACGCGACCGCAAATTGCTGGAGTTCCTCGAAGCGCGATCTATCCGGCCGGGTGCGGAGCTAACCCTTCTCGAGCGAAACTACGATAAGACCCTATCCATCCGTACATCTTCGGGTACCGTCGTTCTGGGTCTTTCGGCGGCAGACAAGATTTGGGTTTCTCAGTTATAATTCCTGGCGTTATATTAACCATAGTTAATCGATTACGATTTACCCCAGTTGAGCATATGCGACAATCATGAAGAGCAAAGACGAAGGCTCCTTCCCACAAGTCTCTGGTGGCACCGTAAGCGCGACTCCTGAAAGCCATCTTTCTCTCGAGGGCGTACACGGGACGGTTGCAGTGCCCCATGCCCGAGCGAGTTTCTGGGAACAGTGGCGCGCATTCGTAGGTCCGGCAATTCTAGTGAGCGTCGGCTACATGGATCCCGGTAACTGGGGAACTGATCTTCAGGCCGGAGCTCAATTCAAGTACGGCCTTCTGTGGGTTGTAGGACTTGCCAGTGTAATGGCCATTTTCATGCAGGTGATCTCGGCTCGTCTGGGCGTGGTCACCGGCAAGGATCTTGCCCAATGCTGCCGCGATTGGTATCCGCGCTGGTCACGATGGCCGAACTGGCTGCTCAGTGAGATCGCAATTGCAGCGTGCGACCTGGCAGAGGTGCTGGGCAGTGCGGTAGCGCTCAACCTGCTGTTTCATATCCCGCTCTTGTGGGCCGTGATCATTACTGGCCTGGATGTCCTCCTGCTGCTTGCTTTGCAACAGTTCGGTATGCGCACGATCGAGGCCATCGTTCTGCTGCTGGTTACAACGATCTTTGTCTGCTACTTCATTGAGATCTTCGTCCTTCCGGAAACCCAGCCCAGTTTTCTGGAGATGGGACGCGCCATGATGTTGCCGGGTTTCCGGCAAGCCGGGATGCTCTATGTCGCTATAGGCATCATCGGTGCGACCGTGATGCCCCACAATCTGTACTTGCATTCTGCGCTGGTTCAAAGCCGCCAGCTGCAGAAAGACGAGCTTTCCATTCGGCGCGCATTACAGTTCAACACCATCGACTCGATTGTTGCCCTGACGGTCGCGTTCTTCGTGAACGCAGCCATCCTTGTGCTGGCAGCGATGGTGTTTTACGGCAAAGAAAGCGTGATTGTGCCAGGCGGGCACCTGATTGAGTTTGGCGCAGAGAGTGATTGGATCAGAGTTGCTTATCTGACCTTGGCCCCGCTGCTCGGCACTGCGGCCGCCAGCACCTTATTCGCCGTTGCGCTGCTCGCCAGCGGGCAAAGCAGCACGATTACCGGAACACTCGCCGGCCAGGTTGTGATGGAGGGCTTCATGCACTGGCGGATTAGGCCGTGGGTTCGACGCCTGATCACCCGTGGAGTGGCGATATTGCCGGCCGTATTCATCATCGGCTTGCGCGGCGAGGGCAGTGTGACCGATCTTTTAACCCTGAGCCAGGTAGTGCTAGCCCTGCAACTGCCGTTTGCCATGTTCCCGCTCTTGCACTTCACTAGTTCGGGAAAGCGAATGGGCAATTGGAAAAATGGCCGCTTTCTGTTGATTGCCGGATGGACCAGTGCCATCCTCATAACGGCGATGGATCTATACGGACTTCCTGATTCACTTAGAGCTGCCTGGCACGTAATTATCGGTGGATGACACGGACACGGGAAGGAAACGAAACGGCATGTACGGAAAAATCCTCGTGACGTTGGACGGCACACCTACTGACCGAGCCATCATTGAACATGTCAAGCAACTGGCGAAGCTAGCGAATAGCCGCCTCGTGCTGCTGCATGTAGCAGATGGATGGGCGGCTCGAACCTACGGTCCTGATGCGGTGAGCCCGGAGATCGCCGAAGATACAGCCTATCTCGCAACCGTTCAGGCTGAGTTCCAGGCAGCAGGCATTGCGGCCGAGGCGGAACTAGCCTACGGCGATCCGGCAAAAGAGATCATTAACTGGGTTCGCAGCAGAGCGTGCGATTTGGTTGCGATGAGCACCCACGGACATCGTTTTCTAGCTGACGTTTTCCTCGGCACGACCGCCAGCCGCGTCCAGCACAACATCAGCGTGCCAGTGCTGTTGCTGCGAGCGAAGTAGCACAACGGGCAGATTTCTTCGCCTCACGTTAAACTAGAGTGTTCAGCGCTCGCGAGCACAGTCTGCTGTGTACCGCCTGACCAGGAAGGCCGTTACCATGAATAGCTTTAACAGCCGCTCCCCTCTCAAGGTTGGGGCCAAGGAGTACGAGATTTACCGCCTCGACGCCCTCGATAAAGCGGGAATTTCAACTAAGCATCTGCCGTTTTCGTTGCGGATTCTGCTGGAGAACCTACTGCGCACCGAGGACGGCCGCATCGTGAAGAAGGACGAAGTTCTTGCCCTTGCGGCATGGAATAGCAAGTCTCAGCCGGACCAGGAAATCGCCTTTACGCCTAGCCGTGTACTGCTGCAGGACTTCACGGGTGTTCCGGCCGTTGTGGACCTAGCGGCCATGCGCGACGCGATGGTCAGGCTGTCTGGCGATCCGGCGCTCATCAATCCCTTACAACCTGCCGAGTTGGTGATCGATCATTCCGTACAGGTGGACGAGTTCGGAACATCGAATGCGTTCGACGTGAATGCTCTGCTCGAGTTTCAGCGCAACAAGGAGCGCTACCAGTTTCTCCGCTGGGGGCAAACAGCATTCCGTAATCTCGCCATTGTCCCACCCGACACCGGCATCGTTCACCAGGTGAACCTGGAGTTCCTCGCGCGAGTGGTTTTTGTGCATGAGGCGAACGGCAGGAGCACCGCGTATCCAGACACTCTGGTGGGGACAGACTCGCATACCACCATGATCAATGGCGTTGGCGTGCTCGGGTGGGGTGTTGGGGGAATCGAAGCGGAAGCTGCAATGCTGGGACAGCCTGTTTCCATGTTGATTCCACAAGTAGTCGGCGTAAAGCTGACCGGCAGGCTGCGAGAAGGAGCAACCGCCACCGACTTAGTTCTCACTATTACCGAGATGTTGCGGAAGCACGGAGTCGTAGGAAAGTTCGTGGAGTATTTCGGTCCGGGACTGCAGGAATTGCCGCTGGCCGATCGCGCAACGATTGGAAACATGTCTCCGGAGTACGGCGCCACCTGCGGAATTTTCCCCATCGATAAAGAGACGCTGGCATATCTTCGGTTGACAGGACGTTCCGACGAACAGATCGCTTTGGTGGAAGCGTATGCGCGGGAGCAAGGTCTTTTCCATGATGAAAAGACACCTGAGGCCGAGTACTCCGAGTTGCTGTCACTGGACCTCGCGACGGTAGAACCAAGCTTGGCAGGGCCGAAGCGGCCCCAGGATCGCGTTTTGCTTTCGCAGGCCAAGCAGTCCTTCGAGAAGGCGTTGCCCACTTTGATAAAGCCTGGCAAAGCGGCGACCGTAGAAGCGAGCACGAATGGCCATCTCCATCATGGAAGCGTGGTCATCGCTGCGATCACCAGTTGCACGAATACTTCGAATCCGTCCGTCATGCTCGCCGCGGGCTTGCTCGCGAAAAAGGCTGTTGAACGTGGCATGGAAGTAGCCGCGTGGGTGAAGACTTCGCTGGCTCCGGGCTCGAAGGTCGTTCGAGACTATCTGGAAAAGGCAGGACTTACGCCTTACCTCGAGAAGCTCAAGTTCCACATCGTCGGCTACGGCTGTACGACTTGTATCGGAAACTCAGGTCCGCTGCTGCCAGAGATTTCGCAGGCAATCGACGAGCACAACCTCGTCGTTGCATCGGTTCTATCCGGCAATCGAAATTTCGAGGGGCGCATCAATCCAGACGTGCGCGCCAACTACCTGATGTCCCCGCCACTGGTCGTGGCATTCGCATTGGCGGGACGCGTCGATGTTGACCTTCGCAAAGATCCCATTGGCAAGGGACGCGACGGCGCACCGGTGTACCTGTCTGATATCTGGCCAACCAAGCGCGAAGTGGATGAGGCTATCCAGCAATCGATTTCGTCAGAGATGTTCCGCAAGAGCTATGGGGAAGTCTATGAGGGCGATGATCGCTGGCGTTCCCTGCCTGTGCCCAAGGGCGATACCTACAAGTGGGAGAGTGATTCCACCTATATCCGTCGTGCGCCATACTTTGACGATATGAAGGTTCAGCCTTCGCCGGTAACCGATATTCGCAAAGCGAGAGTGCTCGCGATACTTGGGGACAGTGTCACGACCGATCATATCTCTCCTGCCGGGTCCATCAAAAAAGACAGTCCGGCGGGGAAGTATCTGCTGGAACATGGCGTTAAGCCGGCCGATTTCAACTCATACGGATCGCGGCGCGGCAATCACGAAGTCATGGTGCGGGGGACTTTTGCCAACGTTCGCTTGCGGAATCGCATGGTCCCGAATCTGGAAGGCGGATTCACCCGCCACTTGCCCGAGGGGGCAGAGATGAGCATATTCGAGGCTTCGGAAAAATACATCGCTGAGGGTGTGCCGCTGCTGATTATCGCGGGTAAGGAATACGGATCGGGTTCATCGCGAGATTGGGCTGCGAAAGGGCCTCTGCTCTTGGGAGTGCGCGCAGTCATCGCGGAGAGTTACGAGCGCATCCATCGCTCGAACCTGGTGGGAATGGGAATTCTGCCGCTGCAGTTCGCCGCTGGAGAGAGTGCGCAATCATTCAGCCTGACCGGCGACGAGGTATTCGAGATTACCGGGATACGCGATCTGATTGGCAAGTTTGCGCCAGGACGGAAGCTAAAGGTCCGTGCTGCCGGAAAAGGCGGCACAGTCGAATTTGAACCGTTGGTCCGGATTGATACGCCGCAAGAGGCGCAATACTTTGCCAATGGCGGGATCCTGCAATTTGTGCTGCGACAGCTGCTGGCGGGTAAGGCGAAGCCGCAGGAGGTAATGGCGTAGGTTCGCCTGGGCGACTCGCACCGCGCAACGCGGGCCGCAGGCCGACGGCTTGTATTAGATTTAGCGCATGCGCTTCGTCAGCCCATTCCTGAAGAATGTGGCGTACCCTATCTTGCATCATGGCGGTCTGTTGAGTCAGTCCCTTCCAAAGGGTAGTTGCGCTGTCGTGAACTACCACGGAGTCTTGCCGGACGGCTATCAGAGCTGCGATTCCTTTCTCGACGGAAACCTGGTCTCAAAGGACACACTGCGGAGCCACCTACAGCTATTGAAGAGTCGCTATCATGTGATTTCCCCGCAGGATTTCCACAATTGGCTCAATGGGCTTGTTTCTATTGAGTCTCGCTCCGTCCTGATCACCTGTGACGATGGCCTGCTGAACACATTGACAGATATGCTTCCAGTGCTCGAAAGCGAAGGCGTAAGGTGTCTCTTTTTTCTTCTGGGCGCCTCTTGCTACAAAATACAATCGAGGCTCTGGTACGAGGATCTTTATCAACTACTAGCATGTGAGCGGGACCAGTCAGAGGACAAGCGGAGGGTTGCCCCATTGCATGCCCGCTGGTGGGAACAGGTGCAAAAGGCGTCAGCGTTGGATCGCCATGAACGCGAGGAGTGGATAAGGAACTTTCAAACTGAATGTCGCGCAACGATTGACCGCCCGATGCCTACAAGATGGTGCCTTCTTAATGCTGATCAATTAAGCCAAGTGGCTGCTGCGGGTATGGAGATCGGTGCCCACACTCTTTCGCATCCCGTCCTCTCGGCTTGCAGCGAAGATCTCGCCCGCCAAGAAATTGCAGAGAGTAAACGAGAACTCGAGCGCATCCTTGGGAAACCAGTGTGGGCTTTCGCCTACCCGTTCGGAAATCCAGGCACGATGGGCGATCGGGAAGTCCGGTTGGCAAGGGAGGCCGGATTCACATGTGCATTTGTCAACACGGGTGGTGGCACAGTGGATCGCTCTCAGCGCTTCAAGTTGTCCCGTACCCATGTGACCGCAGAGATGAAGCTTAGCGAATTCGAGGCACATGTGAGCGGACTACACCATCGATTGCAGCACGCAGTTCGTGGATAACGCAAGAAACGTCAAGGCCGGCCTCAATGCTATTCAATTTGATTCGCCGAGCACTCATCGAGCCGAAATGCGCGTAACTGTCCTCAGAGAGATTCCTGAAGATGCGGAGCTGTCCAGGAATTGGAATCGACTCGTCGGGCGCATGGAACATCCAGAAGTATTCTTCACATACCAGTGGGCTCTTGCCGCCAGCCGCGCCTTTCGATCGATGCTAAGCCCGTTGTTGCTCTTAATGCACGAGGCGGATGAATTGTGCGGCGTGGCGGCGCTCGCAGTTCCCCCTCACGGACAGCCCTTTGCATCCTTCCTCAGTTCCAGCACGGCGGACTACTGCGATATTGTGAGCGCTCCCGAAACACGCGCCTCGGTATTAGCTTGTTTGCTCCAAGAAATCTCTGACTTAGAGCTACGAGGCTTGACTCTGGCAAACCTTCCGTCCGAGTCATCGACCTTGAAGGTACTTCCCACGATTGCCCGTGCCGTGCGATTCCACCTGACATCTCGACCGGCCTACGAGTGTGGACTAGTCGAACTTGGCAGCGAAGACCAGCGCCACCAGATGCTTCATACCGTCACGCATAAGAGCAGAGAACAACGCGGACTCAAGAAGCTCGCGAAGATTGGCCCGCTTCACCTTTCGCATGTGGTCAAACTTCACGAAGCAGAAGACTGCCTGCGACAGGTTGTTTCTGCTCAAGTTTCGCGCTTCCTCGCGACCGATCGTATCAGTCCACTCCTTCGGCCTGAGCGTCGCCTCTTTCTCCGAGAAATCACGAGCCTTTTGGCGTCGGAAGAATGGCTGAAGATAAGCGAGTTGAAAGTAAACGGACAAGCGGTCGCATGGAACTATGGATTTCACTTCGGAGATAGTTGGTTCTGGTACTTGCCGTCGTTCAAGGTTGGATACGAGGACTGTTCACCTGGCTCGTGCCTGCTCCGGCTTCTGGTTGAGGAGGGTTGTGCCGATCCGTCTTTGCGCTGGCTGGACCTGGGTCTTGGTGATGAGTCCTACAAAAACCGTTTTGCTACCACGGTGCGCAAAACGAGTCATGTGCAATTGTCCAGCAGCCTGCCAGATCATGTCCGAATCATAGGCCGACAGTTAGTTACTACTGAGGCAATGCGTTTCCCTCAGGCGGGGGATCGCCTGCGTCGAGTAAAACAACTGATGCATTCGTTGTCGCACCGGCTCCGCGACAAAGGCGTTAGCGCAACCCTAGCTCATTTGGGTCGCCGCGCAGCGCGTATAGGGATATCGCGAGATGAAATCTTACTCTTTGAAGGCCCCGCCACAGAGGCAGCTAAGCAGTCAGATTTGTGCCTCAATCCACTGACTTGGGAAAATCTTGCGGAAGCCGCCATCCAAAATGCTGATGACTCGGACACCATCCAGTATCTGCTTCGCGCAGCAGCTCGGTTAAAAACCGGGGGGACCGCAGGACTTGTCCTACATGACCAATTAGGAAACGCTGTGCACTTTCTTGCCGTAACGAGCTGCGATGGATTCCATGTGGCTGAAATCGACTACACTCTCGAACTTGCGGATGATTCGCGTGCCATGATCTTCGATTGTTGGACCCCGGCGCGATACCGCGGACTTGGATACTACTCTCTTGCGATTCGGCTGGCAGCCTCGAATGTGCAGACGAGTGGGAAAAACGCATTCATCTTCTGTGCGGCCACAAATACTCCGTCTATTCGAGGAATTCTGAAAGCTGGGTTCACCTATAGGTTCTCTCTCGTGCGGCGACGAAACCTGGGGGTTTCTAAGGTAGTTCAGCGTAGCCAAACAGATTCGATTGCCAGCTCAATGGCTAGGTCAGCACCCGCCAGCGGCTAAGGCGAAGGACCACGTGAGGATTTCCTCCAACGCTTGTGCTTTCATTTGCGCTAACAACTTGCGCCAGTATCGGGGTATGGTGGACGGGAGTCACCGCTGCGGGCGTGTTAAAATCGTTGCTGCCACTCAAAGATGCTTCCTGACGTGCAAAACCTGATGGACCTGCAGCAGGCCGACAAGGAAATCCTGCGGCTCCGGGAAGAAATTGCAGCTCTGCCGAAACGCGTCGCCGTTATTGAACAAAAATTGGCGGGGACAAAAGCCGAACTGGAGGCTGCAAAGGCCGGAATAAAGGCCGACGACGCTGCCAAGCGCAAGTACGAATCCGCTATCCAAGACCTTCAAGGCAAGATCTCCAAGTATCGCGATCAGTCGCTGGCGGTGAAGACCAATGATCAGTACAAGGCGCTCCTTCACGAAATTCAGTTTGCTGAGCAGGACATCCGCGGCAACGAGGACAAGATCCTGGAGCTCATGCTGAATGCAGACGCCCGAGAGAAAGCCGTGAAAGCGACTGAACTGGAGCTCAAAGAAGAAACCGCCGAGATCGAAAAGGAAAAAACTCAGGCCCGTGAACGGACCGCAGAAGACGAAAAGCAATTGACGGAGTGGAACGCCAAGCGTGACAAGGCGCGTGCGGGCGTGAATCCCGATCTGCTGCGGCACTACGACCGGGTTTCGAAATTCCGCGGATCTGGTCTGGCGGAAGTGATCGGCCAGAAATGCATGGGTTGCTCGGTGATGTTGCGCCCACAACCTTATAACGAAGTCCGCAGCGGCAACATGGTCGTCTGTGAATCCTGCCAACGCATTCTGTTCTTCGATCCGTCGAAAGAAGTGGAAGTGGAAGTGGCGAATACGTTCCACGGCCGCAAGCGCGCTCGACCGAAAGCCGATGCAGCGCAAGCCTGGTTCTATCGTCCGGATTATCCCGAACACGGCGAGGTGCTGCTCGGTTTTACCAACCAGGGCGGAAACTCCAGCCGCCGCGTTTATGACTTCAATACCGGTAGATTGATAGGCGATATCCTCATGCGCGAAGGCAATTACCGGCTGGGTTTCCCCGAGGACCTCACCGACGAAGCCGTTCGGCTGAACGGCTACTGGGACGAAGGGGAAATGGACGAATGGGGTGCGGAGATGCCGATGACCGCGCTTGATGCCCTTCATTCCGACCTGCAGATGGCCCGCGCCGATCACGGCAAACATCGTGGCGCAAAAGCAGAAGCCGCCGTTGGCTCGGAACATCCCGCCGCCAGCTAGATCCTACTCGGGTTCCTTTCTGCTTTCAGTCTTCGGTCATAGGGGAGGTCGGACGATGACCTTACTGCGGACAGTGCTTAGGATTTCGGCCGTCATGTGCGTTATCGGGTTAACCGCCATTGGACAGCAAAAAGGCGCTCCTTCCGAAGTAAATCCGAGGATGCAACTTGAACGCTGCAAGGCCGACATGCCGATGGTTTTGAAGAACTACAACAATGCCAAATATGCCGTGTTCCGCGCACAAACGGCTGGCGATGCGGCCTCCATCTTGGGACCAGTCAGAGAAGCGGCCGCAGCGCTCGAAGCGATGGAGGAGCCACTCAAAGCCTGCAACGAAGCATTCCAGAATCTGAGCGCTGAACAGCGACAGAACACTAAGAAATAATATTGGGAGTCATAAACGTTGCCAGAACAATGCTGGCATCCGAATGTAGAATGCTCCCGTGAAGCGCCTCATCGTACTTATGACAGCATTTGCGGCTCTGAGTATGTCGGCTCAACAGCCGCCGCTCACTTCCCCTCTTCTCGATCACCTTGCCGGCAAGTGGCTGATGCGAGGAAGCGTGGGCACGCAAGCGACCACCCATGAGTTCGATGCAGAATGGGTAATCCAGCACCATTACTTGCGCTTCCGGGAAGTCTCGCAGGAAAAGAACGAGAAGGGTGAGCCCAAGTACGACGCTATCGTCTATATCGGATGGAACGAGAATCCTAAGAGATACGCCTGCGTGTGGCTGGATGTGTTTGGTGGGTTAGCCACGGAATCCATCGGAGTCGCCACCCCTAATGAGAACGAGCTTAGTTTCGTTTTCACCGATGAGCATGGCGAAACCAGCTTCACCAACACCTTCGTTTACGATCCCAAGACCAACACGTGGGAAAACCGGCTCGACAATATCGTCAAGGGCCAAGTTAAGCCGTTTGCGCGATTCAAGCTGACAAAGCAATAACGCTGAGCCATTCATGGTCGACGACCCGACTTCCGAATGGGACGTCGTAACCCACTTCGCATGCCGAAACATCCTGCGGACGACTCTTCCCGGTCTTATCAACACAAAGGGACGTTTCAGCCCCGAACGAGGTGACGACGTCAAGGTTTAATATCGCTCCATGCCGAAAAAGAATGAGGGGGCGGCCCCCATCAAGATCTCTCGCCGTGGCGCCGACCGCATTAGCCGGGGGCATGCATGGGTATACCGTTCCGATGTTTCTGCGAACAACGTGCCTCCCGGTGCTCTGGTCAGTGTGCTCGATGATCGCGGCCGGAATCTAGGCTCGGCCTTTTACAGCAGTTCATCGCAAATCGCCCTCCGCATGCTCAGCCCGACACCTGTGACTGACCTGAGTCGTCTGGTTCGGGAGCGGACTGAGGCTGCGATCGCTTATCGAAAGAGCGTCGTCAGCGACAGCAACGCCTACCGGGTCATCTTCAGCGAGTCCGACTTTCTGCCGGGATTGATCGTGGATCTTTACAACGATCTGCTGGTGGTCCAGATTCTGACTCAGGCCATGGATGCGGAACCTGTCCGGCAGACGATCGTCTCTGCCTTGATTGATAAGGTCGGCCCGGCGGGAATCATCGAGAGAGTTGAGCCACGTATTCGAGAGTTGGAGCAGCTTTCCCCTAAAACGTCCGGCCTGATTTACGGGCAGAAAAGTACGACCGAGTTTCAGATGAACGGCGTCCGCTTCCACTTCGACGCCTTGGAAGGCCAGAAGACCGGAGCTTTCCTCGATCAGAGAGAGAACTACGCGGCAGCTGCCCAGTACGCCCGTGGCGAGGCGCTTGATGTTTTCTGTTACCAGGGCGGCTTTGCCCTACATCTCGCGGAAAGGTGTTCTAACGTCACTGGAGTGGATAGCTCGCGCCCAGCTCTTGAGATTGCAGACCAGAATGCGGCTCTGAACGGTCGCGATATTGAGTGGATTGAGGCCAACGCATTCGATCTTCTTAAGGACTTCGCCTCGACTGGCCGCCAGTACGACACGATCGTTTTGGATCCACCCGCTTTTGCAAAAAACAAGCAGAACCTACCTACTGCTCTGCGGGGCTACAAGGAGCTGAATCTGCGCGCCATGAAGATGCTTCGGCCTGGCGGTGCCCTGGTCAGCTGCTCCTGTTCTTACCATGTCTCGCAAGCTGACTTTCTGGAGATGCTGGCCTCCGCTGCGGCTGACGCACGTCGTCATTTCCGCCTTGTTGAAAGCCGGGGACAGGCCAAGGACCACCCTATCCTGCTGACTCTGCCGGAAACCGCCTACTTGAAGTGTTTCATATCGACACTAAGTTAATGATAATAATGTACAAAATAGATGTTGACAATACTACACTCATATTTTATGATTTTTATCGAGTTAGCTTAATATCAAAGCCATAGAGCGTAGAGGAGGAATTTAGCACCATGACAGTTTTAACCCGCTGGGAACCCTTTCGTGAGTTTGCCAGCCTGCAGGATCGGATGAACCGTTTATTCCGGGAGTCCTATGGCTCGGATGAGGATTCATTGACCACCAGTTCGTTTGCCCCTCCGGTGGACGTCTACGAGGATGAGCACAGCATCACTCTAAAGATTGAAGTCCCCGGAATCGACGAAAAGGACATCAATGTTCGCCTCGAGAACAACACTTTGACTGTCCACGGCGAGCGAAAGTTCGAAAAGGAAGAGAAGGAAGAGAACTTCCGTAGGGTGGAGCGCCGCTACGGCAGCTTTACTCGGAGCTTCACTTTGCCGAATACGGTCGATGCCGAGAATGTCACTGCCAACTATGACAAGGGCCTGCTGAAGGTCAACCTCGCCAAGAAGTCGGAAGCCAAGCCGAAGCAGATCAAGGTGAATGTTGCTGGCGAAAAGACCCTTGAGGCGAAGGGGCCTAGCAAAGCCGCATAAGGGAAACCCGTGAATTGCCTCGATTGTTGGGGCTGGAAGGATTGCAGGGAGGCCAACACGCCTCCCTATTTATTTGGCGGTATCAAATTTTTTTTGCTGTGCCGGCCATCGTTAAGCGCGCAAGAAACTAAAATTTGAGTGTGAGAAGAGTATGGCGATTCGTTGGGACAAATTAACAGTAAAGGCTCAGGAAGCCGTGCAGCGGGCGGGGAACCTGGCATCCGAGCACGGCAATTCTGAAGTGCTGCCTATGCATTTGCTGGCGGCACTGCTCGAAGATCAGGAAGGCATTGTTCCTCCTGTTCTTGAGAAGGTTGGGATAGGTCCGCAGGCCGTATTGAGCGAGGCATACGGCGAAATTGAGAAGCTGCCCAAGGTCTCGGGTGGGGCGGCCCAAGCATCGCTTTCCGCCTCAGCCAGCCAGTTGCTGGAGAGTGCGTTCAAGGAAGCAGCCAACTTCAAGGATGAATATGTCTCCACCGAGCATCTGCTGCTCGCGATTACCAAGCTAAGACGCGATCCCGCCCAAGAAATCCTGTCGCGTCAAGGCGTCACCTACGATGCCGTGCTCAAGGCATTAACCGCTGTTCGCGGAAATCAAAGAATCACCGATCAGAATCCCGAGGCCAAGTACCAGGCGCTGGAGCGTTACGCCCGCGACCTGACGGAACTGGCACGGCGAGGAAAACTGGATCCGGTGATCGGTCGTGACGAGGAGATCCGCCGTGTAGTGCAGGTACTGGCACGGCGAACGAAAAACAATCCCGTACTGATTGGCGAGCCGGGCGTTGGCAAGACTGCTATTGTGGAAGGCCTGGCGCAACGCATCGTCTCTGGTGACGTGCCTGAAGTGCTTCGAAATAAGCGTGTGGTCTCGCTCGATCTGGGCGCGATGCTGGCGGGCGCCAAGTATCGCGGCGAGTTCGAAGATCGCCTCAAGGCCGTTCTCAAAGACATTGAACAATCGGTCGGCGAAATCGTGTTGTTTATCGACGAGTTGCACACGCTGGTTGGCGCCGGCGCGGCGGAAGGGGCTATCGACGCCTCCAATATGCTGAAGCCAGCACTTGCGCGTGGTGAGTTGCGCGCCATCGGTGCGACCACGCTTAGCGAATATCGCAAGTACATCGAAAAAGATGCCGCGCTTGAACGGCGTTTCCAGATCGTGTTCGTCGGCGAGCCCACGGTCGAAGATACCATCGCGATTCTGCGGGGATTGAAAGAACGTTACGAAGTTCATCACGGCGTCCGAATCAAGGACTCGGCGATTGTAGCTGCGGCGACCCTATCACACCGCTACATCACCGACCGCTTTCTGCCTGATAAAGCCATCGACCTGATTGATGAAGCTGCGGCATCGCTGCGTATACAAATCGACTCGATGCCTACGGACATCGATCAACTGGAGCGCCGCGCCATTCAGTTAGAGATCGAGAAGCAGGCGCTGAAGAAAGAGAGCGACGCCAATTCGCGAGAACGCCTGGTTGCGATTGACAAGGAGTTGGCAGAAAACCGCGAACGGGGCAATGCTCTGAAGGCCAAGTGGAAAAAAGAGAAGGAATCAATCGCGCGCATCCGAGAGTTCAAGGAGAAGCTCGAGCAACTGAAAATCGAAGAGCAAAAAGAAGAGCGCAACGGCAACCTGGAGCGCGTCGCACAATTGCGCTATGGCCTGATTCGGCAGACAGAAGAGGAAATCAAGAAGCTGACCGCTGAAACTGAGTCTAAAGGCCAGCAACGCATGTTGAAAGAAGAAGTGGATGAGGAAGATGTGGCCCGCATCGTGTCCAAGTGGACTGGCATTCCGGTGTCGAAGATGCTGGAGAGCGAGGTCAAGAAGCTGGTCACGATGGAAGATCGTCTGAAGCAGCGCGTGGTGGGGCAGGATGTTGCCGTCGAGCGCGTTTCCAATGCGATCCGGCGTTCGCGAGCGGGTCTCGGCGATCCCAAGAGGCCGATCGGTTCGTTCATATTCCTGGGACCGACTGGCGTGGGAAAGACCGAACTTGTCCGCGCTTTAGCGGAATTCCTTTTCGACGACGAGCACTCCATGGTGCGGATCGACATGTCCGAATACATGGAGAAGCACGCAGTGTCGCGGCTGATTGGCGCGCCTCCGGGATATGTCGGCTATGAAGAGGGCGGCCAGCTGACCGAGGCGGTGCGGCGACGTCCTTATGCGGTCGTGCTGTTCGACGAGATCGAAAAGGCACATCCGGATGTGTTCAACATCCTGCTGCAGATCATGGACGACGGGCGTCTGACGGACGGCAAAGGACGGACGGTCGACTTCCGCAACACGGTCATCATCATGACCTCGAACGTGGGCTCGACCTACCTGCAGGCCGAAAACATGCGAACGGCTGAGGATTTCGTCAAGGCCAGTGAACTCGTCATGACCGCAATGCACGGGCAGTTCAAGCCCGAGTTTCTAAACCGCGTAGATGACATCATCGTCTTCCGTCCACTGGGCAAGGACCAGCTCGTAAAGATCATCGATCTGAGGCTGGAAGACGTTCGACGCCTACTCGCAGAGCGCAAGATCTCGCTCGAACTGACGGATGCCGCGAAAGAGATGCTATTCACCGAGGGCTTCGATCCTAACTTTGGAGCGCGTCCGCTGAAGCGGGCGATTCAGAAGCTGGTGCAGGATCCTCTGGCGCTGAAGATTCTCGACGGCGAAGTGCTGCACGGGGATCACATCGTGGTCGATGCGGACAAAGCGGCAGGGAAGCTGAAATTCGAAGTTAGCAAGAGAGTGGGTGAGCCGGAAGCGGCGAGGCGGTAAATCCTATTGTTCCTGCGTAACTGAGAAGAGTGCCGAGAGCATCGAGTTTTGCCTACGGGACCCGGCTAGCCCGCCGGTCTTTCGGGAAACGCGCTAGCTCTCGGCAAGTAAATTATGAAAGGCGATCGCCCTACCTAAGGCACGATTTTGTAAACGACTCCAACCTCCTCAACTCCACCATCGAAGGTGGTACCGTAGATTGTGCCTGCGGCGTCGAGAATCACTCCTTCGTAGGGATTCGCTCCATCTCCCCGGCCTTTGAACTCGTAAAGGGTAGTGAGATTACTCGTTGGATCCAGTTTGAAAACGGTCCCTCCTCCGCAACATCCTCCTTTTTGCGTGGTGCCGTAGAGGTTGCCGGCTGCATCTTGCACCAGTTGGGCGCGAGACTGGTATCCGTCGTCGCCGGTGAAGCTGTGCAGCACAGTGAAGGCTCCTGAGGAGTCAATTTTAAAAACCACACCATTATTGTTGATCGCGCCGCCGTTGGTTGTGCCGTAGAGGTTACCGAATGCGTCGAGGAGTAGCCCTCCGATGGGATATCCTCCGTCGTCGCCGGCAGTGAAGGCGTGCAATGCCGTGGAGCCGCCCGTGGGAGAGAGTTTGAACACCACGCCAGCTCCGAAAGCCCCTCCGCCAAAAGTGGTGCCGTACAAATTGCCGGTGGCGTCCTGAACCAGGCTGCCATAAGGGTTCGCACCATCGTTGCCGCCGGTGAAAGTATGCAGGACGGTGAATTTCTTATTGGGCGCAATCTTGAACACGGTTCCACACCCGTGGTCGCAAGCCGGATTCCCGCCGATGTAAGCCGTGCCGTAGAGATTGCCGGCAGCATCCATGATCAGGGATTGGTAGACAGCGGTACCGTCGGCGCCACCGGTGGACTTATGCAGGAGGGTCATGTTGCCCATGGGGTCAAACTTGAAAACCGCTCCCAGGGTCGCTCCGTAGAGGTTTCCGGCAGCGTCCCCGACGAAACCCGCTACGGTGTTCATTCCCTCCTGCGCACTGAAGTTATGCAGTACAGAGCCAACCCCATCCGTATCCAGTGCATAGATAACACCCTGCACCAGGCCGCCGCCGTAGGTGGTTCCGTAAAGTCTGCCATCGATGCCCTGATATAGCGGCGAAAGCGGAAATGCACCGTCGGGCCAGTGAAATTGGTGCAACACGCTGAAGGTTTGAGCCGGTGCCGTGAGCGGGGAAATCACAACCAGCAGAGCGATGAGCGTGAATGCGAGGCGAGACCATGCTTTATGCGAGTGAACCCGCCCGGAGAACAGAAAGTCATACATTGTGATTTTCATTGGTTGCTCCAGTGAAATGGGGCCGAGGGGGAGAATCCGGCAGGAGGCTTGCAGGACTAAGGCGTAAGCTTAGCTTATTAGTAGGGTGGATTCAAACAAATCCGATAATTGGCTGGCTTCCTTGCTGAACACTATCCAGATTAGGTTCCGGCAAGTTAATCAACCGCCATCCCTCCAATATCCTTACGCCAGATCGAACACCAAGACCTCAGCGTCTTCCTTGCCTACAATCGTTAGCGTCCGTTCGTCGGTAGCGGCCCCATCACCTTGCTTCAGAAGCTTGCCGTTCAACTCGACTGAACCCTTCGCGACTTGCAGCCAAGCATACCGGCCCTCCGTCAGATCGTGGCTGACTTCCTGCTTCGGAGAAAGCAGGGTTACATACAGTCGCGCATCCTGATTGATCGTTACTGACCCATTCGCGCCATCGGGACTCGCAATCAACCGGAGCTTCCCTTGCTTCTCTTCGACGGGGAAGGACTTCTGTTCGTAGCTTGGCTCAACGCCTCGCCGGTTCGGCATGACCCAGATCTGGAGGAGGTGGACCGAGTCGGTATCGGAGGCATTCATTTCACTATGACGGATCCCTTTGCCGGCGCTCATCCGCTGGCCGTCTCCGGGACGAATGATCGAGCCAGTCCCAAGGCTATCCTTATGGCCGAGTGCGCCCTCAAGAACATAGGTGATGATCTCCATGTCCTGATGCGGATGCATGGGGAACCCCTCGCCCGGGGCGACGACGTCTTCGTTGATCACACGCAAAGACCGGAAGCGCATGAATTTGGGGTCGTAGTAGCTGTCGAAAGAAAAGGTATGGCGGGTGTTGAGCCATCCAAAGTTGCCGCCGCCGCGCTCTTCACTGCGTCGAATGTTGATCATGGTGTGATACTCGTGATAACGACTATTTAGATGCGGCCGGACGCTGAAGGATTCAGCGCTGTGGGAGCCCTTATTTCTTGCTGGATTTCTTCTTGGAAGGCGACTCGGACTTGGCCGAATCGGTCTTTGCTGTTTCGGTCTTGCTGGCCTCGGTTTTTGCCGTTTCGACCCTTTCCTCTTTGGGCTTGCCAGAATCGCCATTGGCCGAGCCCGACGAGGCCTTGGCGTAGTCGGTCACATACCAGCCCGAACCTTTGAACTGAACTGCCGGGGCTGAGAGCAATTGTTCGACCTTGCCCTTGCACTTTGGGCACTTGGTGACGTGCGGATCGGAGAACTTTTGAATGCGCTCAAAACGGTGTCCGCACTTCTTACATTCGTATTCGTAAAGTGGCATCTGCGATTGTGGTGTAACTGCAGGAGATCATTTGATTCTAGGGATTCGGGGCGGGGCCGTCAATTTAGCGGAATGATTCTGGACACGAGGGGCGATGTTAGACTCGCCACGATGGAACCGCCTGAGGATTCACGCGAACGAGCCTATTCTGCGGGCGCGGTCCTCTACGTCGTCGGAACACCGATTGGGAACCTCGAAGACATCACCTTCCGCGCAGTGCGAATCCTGAAAGAATGTGATCTTATCGCCTGCGAAGACACACGCCAGACACAGAAACTGCTGAATCATTTCGACATCGGGACCCGGACGATCAGCTATCACGAGCACAATGAACAGGAGCGCGCCAAAGAATTGCTGAAAGAGCTCTCGCAAGGAAAGAATGTTGCTCTGGTTTCCGATGCGGGAATGCCGGGAATCTCCGATCCTGGATATCGCGTAATCTCGATGGCGATTGAGCATGACGTTCGGGTGATTCCGATTCCAGGCCCCGCGGCAGTCATTGCGGCATTGACCGGGAGCGGGCTTCCGACGGACTCTTTCCGCTTCAACGGATTCTTTCCGTCTAAGAGCGGGAAAAGAAGAAAAGTACTGGAAAGCATTCAAACTTCGTCCTGGACAGAGGTCTTTTATGAAGCTCCGCATCGCACCAAAGACGCACTGGAAGACGTGATCGAAGTGCTGGGGCCAGAGCGGCCTGTGGTCATCGCCCGCGAGCTGACCAAGCTACACGAAGAGTTCTTGCGCGGAAGCGCGAAGGATGTACTACAGAAACTCACTTCGCGAGGGGACATAAAGGGGGAAATTACGCTGTTAATCGGCAAGGCCAACGAGACATTAGCAGCCCCGATGCAGGTTAGTCTGCATCAGCGCATGGAGCAACTGATGCAGGATGAAAAATTGGACGAGAAGAGTGCGTTGAAGAGGGTCGCGAAGGAAAGAGGGATCTCGAAGAGTGAAGCGTACCGGGAGTGGCAGAGGGGAAAGTAACGGCTGACTGGCGGATGGAACGCCAGCCCCACACGGGTTACTTCGGCGCCAACTCCTTCTTAACCGCCTCGCTGACGACCTTTCCATCCACCCGAATCCCTGCCCCTTGGAACCTTGCCATCACCGCCTTCATCACGTTACCCATGTCTTTCATTGTGGGAGATCCCATTTCGGTGATGACCGCGCGCACCCCGGCAACAATCTGCTCTTCACTGGCCGCCTTGGGCAGATAGGCTTCTATCAGGGTAATCTCGGCGGCTTCTTTATCGGCCATTTCCTGGCGCCCGCCCTTGGTGAATTGCTCGATGGAGTCCTTGCGCTGCTTGATTAGCGTGCTCAGTACCTGCTGAGACTCCTTGTCGTCAAGCGGCGCCATTTTCTCAATTTCGCGGTTCTTGAGCGCAGTCTTCACCATGCGCAGGCAAGAGAGGCGTTGTTCGTCCCGTGCCTTCATGGCTTCCGTGATGTCTTTCTGAATCTGGTCGATCAAAGGCATGGAGGCATTATAGTGCGCACAAAGCGAAGACTACACAATGTCGCGGCACTCCTTGCCGGAGAAACTAAGCGAAACCAGGACCGAATCCTGAAAGGAGCAGTGTGCGGGTTTGGGCGTCGTGACAAAGTTATTTCCGGGAACGGGCTCGGCCCAGAAGGCGGGTGCGAGCCATCATCCGGTAAACTAGCAAAGCACCTCAAAATCAAAGGAACCCAGGCTTCATGTTGCGCAAGAATCGTCTGTTTACACCCGGCCCTACGCCCATCCTTCCAGCAGCGCAGACGGCGATGGCTTCGTTCTCGCTCCATCACCGTACGGCAGATTTCCGGGCGCTGTTCACGCGAGTTCTGTCCGACATGAAGCAGTTTATCGGCACGAACAATGACGTACTCGTGCTGTCTTCATCGGGCACGGGAGTGATGGAAGGCGCAGTATCGAATCTGACATCGCCGGGGGACAAGGTATTGGTGCTGACTGCCGGAAAATTCGGCGAGCGCTGGCGCGATCTGGCGAAGGCCTTTGGGTGTGTGGTGGACGTGGTTAGTGCGACGTATGGCGAAACGATCTCACTCGATGAAGTGCGCGCTCATCTCAGTGCCGATGTTCGCGCAGTGTATGTTCAGGCAACGGAAAGCTCCACCGGTGCGCGACATGACGTGAAAGGAATCGCCGACCTCGTTCGCAAGAGCGGCAACGATACGCTGCTGGTCGTCGATGCGATTACCGGGCTAGGCACAACGCGTTTCGACGTCGATGGCTGGGGGATTGACGTGATCATCGGTGGATCGCAGAAGGCGCTAATGATTCCACCCGGCCTGGCCTATTGCGCGATCAGCGAGCGCGCATGGCAGCGCATGGAGACGGCCAAGTCGCCGCGTTACTACTTTGACTTTCGCCGGGAGCGGAAAGTGGCCTCAAAGGGCGAATCGGCGTATACGCCGGCAACATCTTTGTTTGCTGCCTTGGGTGCAGCGCTCGATTTCGTTCGGGAAATGGGCGATGGCGATCTAGCTGCCGGTCGCGATGCCCTAATCAGCAACGCTGAACTGGCTGCAGAGATGACGCGGGCAGGAGCGCAGGCGTTGGGGTTAAAGCTATTCGCGGCGAAGAGTCCGGCCGCTGCGCTGACCGCAATTCAATCACCTGACAACCTGGATTCAGGAGCGATCGTCAAGGAGTTTCGCGAGTCGTTCTCTGCTGTGGTTGCGAACGGGCAGGGAGAAATGAAGGGCCAGCTATTCAGGATTGCGCATCTTGGCTACTACGACTACCTGGATACGATCGGGATTCTGGCTGCACTCGAACACGTACTTGCCGCAGTTACCAACAAGCCGGTTGAGTACGGGTCCGCAGTGCGTGCCGCGCAGGAAGTCTATGCACGAGCAACTTTGCAGTTGATCGCGAAGTAGGGCGTCCGATTGAAGCGGAACAGCAGATCCCAGTGCGGTTCAGCTTTAGATCGGTATGACTCATTTAGAAGTGCCAGACACATGTATCACTGAATCCTTATGAAGGTTATTGTCGCCGAGAAAATCTCCGCTTCTGCGATTGACCTGCTCCATGAGCCGCGCTGGACGGTCGTCACGCCGGACCAGATCGACGGCAACCTGGCTTCGCAACTGGAGTCCGCCGACGCCCTTATTGTGCGGTCCGCCGTTCAGGTAAACGCTGACTTGCTTTCGACAGCACGCAAGCTTCGCGTAATCGGCCGGGCCGGCGTCGGAGTGGACAATGTTGATCTGGATGCCGCGACACGCAAGGGCATCGCGGTCATGAACACTCCCGGAGCGAACGCAGTTGCAGTCGCGGAGCATACCTTGGGAATGATGCTCGCGATGGCACGGCATCTCCCTCGCGCTAACACGCTCATGCATGCCGGCAAGTGGGAGAAGAAATCCTTGCAAGGATCCGAATTGCGGGGAAAGAAACTTGGAGTGATCGGATTAGGCCGTGTCGGAATGGAGGTGGCGCGCCGCGCGAAAGCCTTCGGCATGGAAATCGTTGCACATGATCCGTTTGTGTCGAGTGTGATGGCACGCGAGCAGGGCATCCGCATGGCGAAGGTGGAAGAGGTGTACGAAGTAGCGGATTATCTTTCGCTTCACGTCGGACTCACGCCGCAGACTGCGGGCATGATCAATGCCGAGACCCTGAAGAAAATGAAAAAGGGCGTTCGCCTGGTGAATTGCGCGAGAGGCGAACTGATCGATGAAAAGGCATTGGTATCCGCATTGACCAGCGGACACATGTCTGGAGCTGCTCTTGACGTGTTCTCGGAAGAGCCTCCAAAGAACTCGCCGCTAGCTAATCTCGACAACGTCATCCTCACCCCACACATTGGAGGGGCTACCCACGAGGCGCAGGAGGCAGTCGGATACCAGATCGCACACCAAGTGAAGGAGTATCTGAAGCACGGCGTCATTCAAAATGCGGTGAACGTACCGTCGGTATCGCACGACGAGTATGTCGAACTGCAGCCCTACATCGTTCTGGCTGAGCGTATGGGATCGTTTCTTGCCCAGTACACCGGGGGCTCACTGGAGGAAATTTCGCTTCGATACAGCGGCCAGATCGCCGAGTGGAAGACGGAACTCATCCGAAATGCGGCGATCAAAGGCGTCCTCAACGAGGTTCTGGAAGAGAAAGCTAACTTGGTAAACGCAGCAACGATTGCCGGAACTCGCGGCCTGCAGATCCATGAGGCGCGCAAACCGAGGGCGTCCACTGGCGGCGCGGCGAATGTGCTTTCGATCCTCTTGAAGGGAGGCGGTGAAGAGCACCTGGTGAAAGGCGCGGTGTTACACCGCCAGGCTCCTCGCCTCCTCCACATTGACGGAATCGATGTGGAAGCCCCCCTCGAGAGGCATCTAATCTACCTGCGGAACCGGGACGTGCCCGGAGTGATCGGCAAAGTGGGGACGATTCTCGGCGAGCACAAGATTAATATTGCTGACTTTTCACTAGGCCGGCGCATCGGCGGTAGCGGCCCGACCGAGGCGATCGCCGTGGTTCACATTGACGGAAAAGTTCCAGATGCGGTTTTGGCTGAATTGCGGAAGATTCCAGCAGTCCAACAGGCAAAAGCGATCCGCCTGCTGTAGGATTGCAAGTTCCAATTACAAGTAGAGTAGTAACGAGGAAGCTTGATGCGGAAGCACCTGAACGTAGTACTCGTCCTTTTATTTGTTTCGGCAGCGGCCTTTGGCCAGGATCATCGTTTTGATGTGAGTCTCGGCGGTACTTACGCGATCTATACGCACGCGAGCGAAAACGGCATCGATCAGGATCCGACAAACGCTTTCGGCTTTCTGGGAACCGTGCGGGCTCGCTTTGGCCCGCACCATTCCTTCCAATTCAATTACGGTCACACCAGGAACTCACAGAACTATACTGCTCCGCCATTCCAGTTCGCGGTGCAATCGGTTCAGGCGGAATTCAGCGGGTCGTATATCTACAACTTTGCACCCCGCGGGAAGTTTGAACCATTCGTAACCGTAGGCGCGGGCACCCTGGTATTTACCCCAGAAGAAACTTTCGTGAACGGCATACTGACAGGGTTCGGAGCAACGCGAGAATACCGTCCTGCATTTCTCTATGGCGGCGGATTCGACTACCCGATCTACAAACGATTCTCAGCTCGGGTACAGTACCGCGGACTGGTGTACTCGAATCCTGACTTTAATGTAAGCCGCATCTTTGTTGGGGGAAAAGCACACACGGCTGAGCCCGGAGTGGGCATCGTCTTCAAGTTCTGACGAAATTCTTTCAGGAACTCAAGCCTGACTTGCGCAGTTTTCGGCTCTCGACCAGCAATGTCATGGAGTGCATGAGATTCTGAAGCGTGATGATCCCAACCAGCCGCTGATCCTCGACTACAGGGATGATGCTCACTCCGCGACTGGTGAGCTTGCGGAATGCTGAGGCCAGCGATTCGGTTTTTTGCGCCACATCGAAAATACGATTCATAACCGCCTGCACGTAGCCATTCCCCTCGACGCGTAGCGATTCCAATATTTTCTGTTTGGAAATCACCCCTACCATGTCGCCACCCCGTATGACCGGGAAATCGTCCTGTAGGGAGTGCACGGCCTTCTCCAATGCGTCTTCCAGAGTGTCGGCCGGCGAAAGAGTCGCGAAGTCAGTCAGCATAATATCTTCCAGCCGCACTGTCTCCAGGACCCGCTGGAAAACGATCGAGCGCTCTTCTAGTTGCCCAGCGATGAAAATGAAGAAGCCGATCATCGTCAGCCAGATATTTTTGATCATGCCCAGCAGCATGAAGAGCATGGCAAACGTCTGACTGATCGAGACAGCTCGCTGCGTGGCTCTTACAGGATCGATGGTTCTCAGAAACCAAGCTCGCAGAATTCGCCCACCATCCAACGGGTACGCGGGAATTAGATTCAACAGTGCCAAGCCGATGTTCACCCAGACAAAACTGCGCAGAAGGTTGCTGGAGATCACGTATGGCTTGGCAAAAAGCTGAACCTGTGGCTCAGCCAGTGATATTGCGATAGCCGCGACGAGTCCGATCGCGAGATTGGCAAACGGGCCCGCTAGGGCGATGCGAACTTCCTGGGCCCAGGTTTCAGTTGCCGAACGAGAGGAAGGGCGCATTTCGCTCAACAAAGTCACTCCGCCAATCGGCAGGAGGATGACCGACTTAGCCGCATTCGAAGAGCGAGGCCCAGCCAAAACGTGGGCCAATTCGTGGAGTACGACGGAAACAAAAACAATAAGTGTGAGGGCCAAACCGCGCCCCGGATTTGGAGTGCCATGGGCGGGCGCTTCTGTCAGCCAGATGAAGAAGAGCAGGAACAGGAAGGCGAGGTGAATTCGGATCTGCACTCCGAAGATTCGGCCCGCGGGAATCGACCAGCTTCGCATCAAAAACTCGCCTCTAGCATTCTATATGTATATTTAGACTCGTTCAGCCGGCACAGGATTCGATGGACCAAACCAAAGTACCCGCTGCCGTGTGCTGGCAAGGTTCAGATGCGCATTCGATGTAGACCTGTTCGCCGATGCGAGTGATTGCCGGTCAATTTCGAAGTCGCAGGTTGAGTTCCCTGCCGGGTCTCGATATCCGCCCCACGCTCGACCGCTTGCGCGAGACGCTGTTCAACGTTCTTTCTTCCGGAAATCCAGATGTTCTGTCAGGCACGGTGTGGATCGATCTTTACGCGGGCACCGGCGCAGTCGGAATTGAGGCCATTAGCCGTGGCGCCTCAATGGTCTATTTTGTCGAATCGGCGGAGCGAGCGGCGGATCTCATCGGCCGCAATCTTCGTTCCCTGCAGATCGAACATGGGTACCAACTGTTAAGGCAGGACGCTGTGGCTGCTATTCACACCGTTAACGTCCCTGTTGACTATGTCTTCCTGGATCCTCCATACCGTCTCGAAAATGAGTACCAACGCTGCCTCTCTGTCTTGGCACAGTCCGCACTATTGAAGCCTGAAACTATCGTGATTGCCGAGCATCCAAAGACATACGATCCAGGTGAAGCGTTCTACGCTCTGCGGCGGTACCGCAAATTACTGCAGGGCGACGCAGGACTGAGTTTCTACCGAAAGAATTCATGAGCGATTTCCTTTCCTACCATGCCGGTGAACTGGAGGTGCAGGCTCGCGCGGGTGTTGGCTCAGACGGTTTGGCCGCGCGAGATATGTACCGTCCAGAGATGCCGTCAGGCGTCCGGCGCTTCTTAGAGCACCAGCGGCTTGCTGTGTTTTCGACACGCGATTCCGATGGACGAGTATGGGCATCGCTCCGTTCCGGCGAAGAGGGATTCTTGCAGGCGCTTGATGAAGTCACAGTCGAGATCGGCGGCTACAGCCATCCTGACGACGTCCTATTGAAAAACCTCACTACCGAGACCCAAGCGGGCATACTTGTAATTGACTTGGCGGCAAGGCACCGGCTTCGACTGAATGGGTTGGCGCAATTAGGCGAGGACGGAAAGATTACCTTAACGACGCAACAAGTCTACGGCAACTGCCCGCAATACATTCAGGCACGTGACGTCGTCACGATGGCGGATTTGAAAGAAAGTATCTCTGTGACCGCGTCCACCTTGGATAATTCGCAGCAACGCCGCATTGAAAAAGCCGACACATTTTTCATCGCTAGTGCTCATCCTGTCTCGGGCGCGGATGCTTCACATCGGGGTGGGAAGCCGGGCTTCATTCGCATAGAGAACGACTCGCGGTTGCTGTTTCCTGACTACTCCGGCAACAAGATGTTTAACACCCTGGGGAATCTTGTTGCAGATCCACATGCCGGCTTGCTCATTCCCGACTTCGCAAGCGGGGCCGCTCTACAACTCTCAGGAAGGGCAACTATCTTATGGGATGATCCGCGCGCGAAAGATTTTCCCGGTGCGAAACGGATATTGGCGTTCGACGTGGAACGTGTGGCGGACCTTCGCCCAGCAACTCTCTTGCGATTCGCATTTCGGGATTACTCACCGCTCCTGCCGTAGTCAGCGCTGACTCAGCCGGGGACTACATGGTGAGTTCGGGCCTGCATCGCACGATCGGATGCTGCATCTCTTCCAGTTCGTTCTTGACCCGGTTTAGTCCGAAAACGCATTGTTCGAAGTTGGCCGAAAGGCTGGCAAAAAGAGGCGCGACCTTGGCGTACTCAAAGTCCTCGAACTTCGAAACGATGTAATAGCTCTCTTTGCCCGCCTTCATCCAATCGATGAAATTCTCTACCCGGTCACGGCGCAGACGGAAGTGATTGATACTCTCAGGAAACATGCCAGTAAAAAAGAGCGTGTAGTCACCAATGTGTTTTCGTACCTGGCGTTCGCGGTCGAAGGATGGTGCGGGCCCATACACGGGATTTGACTCTATCAACATTTCTCCGACATCGGAGAGAGGCTTTCCGGAGACGTTCTTGACCTTGAACAACTGTTCGACTTCGCAGAATTCTCCCAGCAGATGAGCCACGTAATTCACAATCTGAGGATCACGTAGCCCGATCTCTTCGGCATAGTGCCGTCCCACCATCTCGAGAAAGAATTGCTGAAGCGGGTGATCCTCCGGAATCATTCTGCGAACCTCCTGCCAAAACGAGGCCGTTGCAACAACATTTGCGCGTCGTTTTATCGCAGCTTGGTCACTCGCGCAAGTGACTTTAGTTAGTCAAAGCTGCGGCCTTTCTTCTCTATTAGAAAGCGCGATCCGTCACAAAGGTTTGTCGCGAGAAAATTAGCAGCCGCACATCACGATTGCTAATCAGTAACAAACAGTAATATCGGCGTAGGAGCCGCGTAGACATGGAACGAAAGAACATCAGTGGAAATGCACCTTGGGAGTTCATCGTGGGATACTCGCGCGCCGTCCGCGTTGGTTCACACATTCATGTTGCCGGCACGACTGCAACGGGAAGCGACGGCAAATTGGTTGGCCGTGGCGATGCCTATGCACAAGCCGTCCAGGTGTGGAGCAACATCGAGGCTGCGTTGAGCGCTGCTGGTGCATCGCTTAGGGACGTTGTTCGGACACGCACATTCGTGACCAATATTGCCGACTGGGAAAAGATCGGTAAAGCTCACGGCGAAGTCTTCCGCGACATACGGCCCGCGGCGACTCTAGTCGCGGTTTCGGCGCTGATTTCGCCGGAGATGCTGGTCGAGATCGAGGTGGATGCAATCATCGCTTCCTAGCAGAGTAGAATGTCCCGCGTCGCGCGAGCCCGCTTCGCGTCGAAACGAGGACACATGAAAATTCTCTGCACCGTGTTGCTGGGTCTTTCTCTGACATTCGCCGTCGCGCAGGAGATAAAACCAACGCCTGCCGTGGTCGCGATTCGCGCCGGCGTGTTAATTGACGGCAAGTCGGATTCGCCCCGTAATAATCAAGTCATCGTGATTCGGGGTAACCGGATTGAAAGCATCTCCGACCCTGCCAACGCAAAAATCCCACCTGACGCTACTGTCATCGACCTTTCCAAGTTCACAGTCTTGCCGGGACTGATTGATTCTCATACTCACATTTTTCTGCAGGGTGAAAGTCCAGCCGAGGGCGGGTACGACGCGAATATTCTGAAGTATCCGCTGGCTCTGAGAGCGGCGCGCGCAACTGTAGCGGCAAAGAGAGCGCTGGAACAGGGGTTTACAACCTTGCGCGATCTTGAAACGGAAGGCGCCGGGTATGGCGATGTCGGCATCAAGGAGGCAATCGACGGAGGATACATTCCAGGCCCGCGGTTGTTTGTATCAACGCGTGCCATCTCGACCACGGGAGGTTATCCACTGGAAGGATATGCTCCTGAGCTCGAAATGCCGAAAGGCGTCCAGATCGTCGATGGTCCTGTCGAAGCCCGTAAGGCGGCTCGCGAGCAACTGGATCATGGCGCTGATTGGATCAAGGTCTATATGACGCATCGTTCGTGGGTAGGAAAGAACGGAGAGTTAGTGTCGCAGCCGACGCTGACATTAGAGGAACTTCGCGCCATTGTCGACGAGACGCATGGTTGGGGGCGCAAGGTAGCCTGCCACGCTTATAGCGGAATCGGGCTGCAAAGAGCCCTCGATGGCGGGTGTGACTCGATCGAGCACGGTTTGGACATGAGCGACGCGCAGATCGCACAGATGGTCAAGCAGGGCACCTGGTATTGTCCAACCATCAGCGTCTACTACACGGACTGGGCACCTGCAGACACACCAGGCGGACAACGCGACCGCCTGCGGGCGTCTTCTCACGAACAGTCGTTCCGGAAAGCGCTCAAGGCGGGAGTGAAAATCGTCTTTGGAACGGATATGGGCGGCATCCCCTGGACCGAGCCTATCGCGCAGGAGTTTCCCCGCATGACCGACTTGGGCATGACTCCGATGGATGCTATCAAGAGTGCAACCTCACGGGCGGCTGAGATGCTCGACCAATCCGGCCAGATCGGGGTCATTGCGCCAGGGGCTTACGCAGACGTAACAGCTGTTCCCGGTGATCCGCTACGGGACATCAAGCAATTGGGGAACGTCCAGTTTGTGATGAAGGATGGGAAAGTTGTGAAGCAATAGCTGCTTCGAACAGGCGGACAGAGTCTCAGAATGGCTTGGATCCCCGTTCCGACGCCTCTTGGATGAGCCGTTTCTCGCGAGCCACATTTATCTGCCGGATTCGCCAGAACCTACGCAGAACGAAGTGGAAAACGAACCAACACAAAGTTCCGGCCGCGAGAATCACGAGAAAGAAATTCCACGCGGCCGCAAGGTTTGCCAGAAAGCGCACTTGTTCCTGCCGCTAACGGCGCCGCAGGTTCTTCGCCAGCGGTTCTACCCGCTCGCGCAGATCATCCATCATCTCGCTGCCGCGATCCATGGCATCTTCCGCGACGTCCATCGCCTGGTCCTTCCAGTCATCCAGCGTGTCTCGAGCGTCATCAAGACGACGACGCAAATCCTTGCGAAACTGTTTGCCGACCTTGGGCGCGTACATCATCCCGAGGAGCACTCCGGCACCCAGTCCGAACAGGAGGAAGCTGACCGCTGTTCCGACGCTGACCCGGTCTTCCGAATCGTTTCTTTCGTAGCGCATGTAGACCACCTCTCCGCCAATTAAAAGATATCTCTACGATTCCAACCGAGACATTCTAGCTGCCTGAGGTGCAATCCAGCAGACGATTTCCCAAATCCGCCCAAGCCCGTGTAAAATAAACCTTTAGCTTCCGTGCGCGGTGGAAAATGTGGCCTGCCCGCCTTCCGCCTGCCCGTAACCGCAATCTGAAGGAGACTTTTATCGAATGGCTATCCCCGCGACACAACTCCGTCCCGGCATGGTGATCAAGCACAACAATGACCTGCATTCAGTCTTCAGCGTTGAACACCGCACTCCGGGAAATCTGCGCGCCTTCATCCAGGCCAAGCTGCGAAACCTGCGCACCGGCGCCATGTTCGAGCACCGCTTTCGTTCCAGTGATCCCATCGACAAGATTACGGTGGATGAAGTGCAGATGGAATTCCTTTACGCCGATGGTGACGACTACTACTTCATGAACACCGAGAACTATGAGCAGACCCATCTGACACGGGACATCCTCGGCGATGCTGTTGATTATTTGATTTCCAATCTCCAGATCAAAGTCGAGTTCTTCGACGGCAAAGCGGTCGGCATCGAACTGCCGCAAACCGTCGAGTTGACCGTTGTCGAAACGGAACCCGGGCTGAAGAGCGCTACAGCTTCAAGCGTCACTAAGCCCGCGAAGACGGAGACCGGCCTGATTGTCCAGGTACCGCCATTCATCAACGAAGGTGAGAAGATTCGCGTTGACACATCGGAAGGCGCATACCTGTCGCGAGCGTAGGATTGGGGCTCTCAACTCTGCATTCTGACTTCATATTTTCTGCATTCTCGGGCAGGACCATGAGTTCATCGGGTAAGGCTTCATTAGCTCGCCGCTTCGTTGTGCGTGGTCGCGTCCAAGGTGTAGGCTTTCGGTGGTTTGTGGAGCGCGAGGCGCATATTCTCGGCCTCGCCGGGTGGGTACGCAATAACCCGGACAGCAGCGTCGAAGTGCTAGCGATCGGTACGCACGAGCAGATCTCTAAATTGCACTTGCGCCTGCGCGAGGGTCCTCGCGCGGCGCGGGTTGATGATGTTGAAGAGTCGGAAGCACAGCCGGTTGCCGGCCTTAATACTTTTCGTATCGAGGGAGCGTGGTAATGTCCAGTCCAGGCATGGGTTCAAAGGCAACACTCGACTGCACGCCGCTGAAGAAGCTGATCCGCGAGATCCCCGACTTCCCCATTCCCGGCATTTTGTTTTACGACATCACAACGCTGCTCAAGGACAAGGTTGGCTTCGCGACCCTGATTGACGCTCTCTCCGAACGGTTCGTCGACAAGAAGGTTGATGTAGTGCTCGGGATGGAGGCGCGCGGGTTCATCTTCGCACCGGCGCTCGCCTACCGCCTGAATGCCGGATTTGTCCCCGTGCGCAAGCCCGGTAAGTTGCCAGCTGCCACGGCACAGGTTGAATACGCTCTCGAATACGGCAAGAACACGCTAGAAATCCACAAGGATGCCCTGCACAAAGGCCAGCGGGTCATCATCGTGGACGACCTGCTGGCCACCGGGGGAACGGCTGCAGCAACTGTGCAGCTGGCAAAATCTCTGGGTGCTGAAGTGATCGGGCTAGGATTCGTTGTCGAACTCGACTTCCTCAAAGGCCGCGACAAACTGGCAGGCTGCGAGGTTATTTCGCTCTTGCATTACGATAAGTAATCGGCCGATTCTTACCGTACGATGCGCAGGATCAGAGCTGCTACTCCTGCCCAACTGGCGACGCTGATACCAAATACGGCCATCATTCCCAATACAACATGACGATTCAGGCACCGGCCTGAGTTCGTTTTAACTGCGCGCCACACCGCCACTCGATATTTTCTACGCGCCTCGCGAGTAGCAGGGGCGAACATCGTTGGAATGCGTAACGGGCCGAGCGTTGGAACGTCTTGCAGCGAGACATCCAGACCGGCTTCCTTCACTACTACGACGTAAACGTTATCCATGACTTGCCTTACTTTCTCAACGCAACTGATCGGCCAATCACTGTGCTCCTAAAGAATGAGATTGCTTCATGCTATCGAGGGTTGCCGGAAACCCATGTCAGCAATAAGTAAAAACTTCCGTAAGATTCGTAACTTTGTTACGTACAGTTGCGGCTGTAGAGCGGGCCTAATTGATTTATACGATCTCATTTGGGGAGGGTCGTTGCGCTGGAGCAAAGAACGCAACTGTCTGCATATCGTGAGTGGCGGGAGTGGAACCTAGATGGGCTATTGGGTCTAGCTGCCAGTGGCGAAGCTGCCGCTGTGTGCCCAGGTGACGCGAAGATATTTGTAGGGATTGACGGGAGTGTCGTTGATTCGCACTTCGTAGTGAAGGTGTGGACCAGTGCTCCGTCCACTCAGGCCGACGTAGCCAAGTGTATCGCCGCGCTGAATGTGCTGTCCTGCCGTGACCGCAAAGTTGGACAGGTGACCGTAACGGGTCGAGATGCCGTGTCCGTGATCCACGATGATCGCGCGCCCATAGCCACCCAGGAAGTCAGCGAAAATGACGGTCCCATCGGCCGGCGCGATGACTGCTTGCCCATAGCTCGAACTGATGTCGACGCCGCAGTGGAATGCACCCTCACCGTTAAATGGGTCAATACGTTCCCCAAACGAGCCCGTCAGCGGGCCTTCGACCGGCCACAAGTTCGGTGCCGAATTGGCACGCATCCAATCCGCGGTCGTGACATTCCGCGTCATCCCCAGCGAGATGCCTACAGTGGCCGCACCGCTCAAGGCAGTCGTGCGGAGCGCGTACAGCTGGTCCATCGAGGAGATCACTTGCGCATTCTCGAATTTGTCGGTGGCGGTCACGATGGCCGGGTCGGATTTCAGCCCATACAGCGAGGAAACTTCGCTCGCCAGCGACCCCAGTGACGCAACCTGAATGTCTCTCTCCTTCGCGACCTTCTCCAAGCGTGAATAGCGGTTGCTCAACTCGTCTTTCTCGGTTCGTAATTCGTTAAATCTAGCGACTTTAAACAACATCCGCATGTAGGAGCTGGCTATCCCGGTAAGACTCAGGAAACCGATTAGCCCGCCAATGACAAACACGTAGAGGTAATGGAGTGGGATGGGAATCTTACGGAGTTGGCCGTCCTCTCCGCGGGCGACAAACAGAATGTAAAAGCGTTTTCTCAATATTCCCGTACCATTGTTGGTCAAAAACGGAATATCGTAGGGCTGCTTACAATCACAAGCCCCCTCAGTGGCTTTCTGAGCTCGGGTAGCGCCAAGATCGTTGCGCCGTACTGCGCTCCCGCGTCCCACCGGAACCGGGTAAGGCCTGAATACGTTTTGGCTGCAATCCATACCGGATGCAGCACTTAGTTCAATCAACGATGTCAGGAAGCAGCTTGGCAACGGTAACAAAGTGTGTTCCTCTCTGTCAACGACCCGAATCACCCCAAGATGGTTACCAAAGGTCGGTCACATTACCAAGTCGGGAAGACACTCCTCTCCCAGACCATAGCAACCTTGATAACAATGGCTCCCAGCGGCGGGTTTCTGGGCTCCCAATCCGAAGGCGAACGTGGCGACTACCCGAAGGCAGCCCTTGGTAGATGAGGAGTCGATAGCGGAGGTTGTCCTTGGGAAAGCCCAGCTCCAAGCCCTTCGGCTATAGTGAAGTGCCATGCCGCTGTCAGAGAAACGGCTTATTTCGCGCATCCGCAATAGCGTTGTCCAGGATCGCCGCGTGATTACTGGCATTGGCGATGATTGTGCCGTCCTGAGGCTTTCCCCGGGTCACGAGGCCCTGCTTACAACCGATTTCAGTATTGAGGGGGTCCATTTCCGCCGCGATTGGCAGCCGGCCGAAGTGATTGGCTGGCGGTGTCTGACGCGTGGGTTGAGCGATATTGCAGCAATGGGGGGGACACCGATCGCGGCGTTCCTCTCGCTTGCGTTGCCTGCGCGAACACCGCAAGGTTGGGTTGATCAGTTTTTCGATGGCCTTCTAGCCCTGGCCACGAAAATGAAGGTAACCCTAGCAGGTGGGGATACAGGCGAGTCACCGAGCCGCGTGTTGGCGGATATCATCGTGCTTGGCTCAGTTCCAGCCGGCAGAGCTGTCCGGCGTTCAACCGCCAGTGTGGGTGATGTTATTTACGTAACCGGCCGGTTAGGGGGAGCCGCCGCGACTCTGGAACTGCTCTTGCGCGGCAAAAAGGCAACGCCCAGGAACTTCCCGGAATATTTCCGCCCTCTGCCGAGAGTCGCTGTCGGCAAACACTTACGAGAGCGCAGATGGGCGACGTCCATGATCGATATCAGTGACGGCTTGTCTACTGATCTTGGTCACATTTGCGAGGAAGGCGGCGTCGGAGCGGAGATTCATGCCGACGCCATACCACGTGCGCAGATCGGGCGAACGGCAACCATAGTCTGCATGGAGCATGCCCTGCACGGTGGGGACGACTACGAGTTGCTGTTTACCGTGTCTCCTAAAACGCAGCTGCCCCGTGTCATAGCCGGAGTTCCAATCACCAGGATCGGAGAGATCATAAGGGGTGAGCGTGTGTTGATCATCGATTCCGACGGCCGGCGGCGAAACTTGAAACCCGGTGGTTGGCAGCATTTCAGCCGCTGATTCCGAGAATTACCCCCTTTTTTTCGGCGGAAGTACATGTCCTTTCGCTTGCCACGGTACCGCTCAGGAAGCTAGGCGGCGAGCCTGAGCGGGGTTAAAGTAGCGCTATGTTTCACCGATTTCTGATCCTCTCATCGATTCTGCTGGGGCTGATTGCATCCGCAGAGGCATCAAGCCGAGCCACTGTCGACAACGATTTCGTGCAAAAGCAATTTGGGGATACGTGCGACGCGCTAACCACCTTCCCCCCCTATGTCGGGGACCTCGATGGCGACGGCATCGAGGACATCGTCATACCGGCGCACTGCAAGAATCCAATGAGCGATCAAGCGGAACACAGTTTTCACGTGATCGACCCCTACTACACGTTTTTTGGTTACGGTAATCCATCGGTCACAACCTCGTTTGTAACCGATGACCCTTCAACCAAAGGACTCTCCCTGCTGGTAATTCACGGTCTCGGAACAGAGGCCTGGCGTGCCGATTCTCCCAAGGCTAAGTTTGTGATCGTTAATCTTCCGTTTAAGGCGGTCAGGATCAAGAAGCTTCAGCTGCGAAAAAGATCCGTGGACGCCATCTTTGTCGAGGAAAAGGGCGGAGACCACATGACCTCCGCTACGTTCTGGGATGGGAAGAAATATCGCTACGAGCCGATGGGTTCCACGCTGGAGTAGCTCTTGGAAGGCTGCTTGCCAGTTCCTGCTTCTGGTTTCTTTTCACTCCTGTTCCGGGTCCGATCCCATGCGCAACACGTTTCCGTCAGGATCCTCCACCTGCATCTCCAAAGCCCAGGGAAATTTGGTTGGCGGCAAGCAGATCTTTGCGCCCCGGCCTTTGTACTCCTCGTGTAGTTTTCCGGCGTCCTCGACACCGATCCAAGCCCAAGCTTTGCCGGTGCCCTGACCTTGCCGGCATAGATAAATTTCCGCCCGGTCCCGATTGACGCATGTGAAGTTATCGTCTCCCCAGGCTGCATTGGTGAAACCCAGGACGTCCACGTAATACCGCAAGCTGGCCTGCATGTCTTCGACTCGCAAGATGGGTGTGCTGCATTCAAATGGAACGCGGCCGGAGCGATTCATGACCCGAAATTCTATCGCAGGAGGAGTGCACATCACGATTGCCATTAGCACAAACGGCTTATAATCATGCGCCATGAACCTCGAACAGAAGCTGGAAGAACTGAAGAAGCGCGACCATCTCGCCGAGGAGGGTGGCGGTAAGGCCCGCGGTGAGCGTCAACACAAGGAAGGTAAGCTCTCGGCCCGCGAACGCATTCAGTTTCTTCTCGACGAAGGCACTTTCGAGGAGACCGACAAGCTCGTTACGCACCGCTGCAATGATTTCGGCATGGCCGAGCAGAAATACTACGGCGATGGATTCATCACTGGCTACGGCCGCATTGAGGGCCGGTTGGTATTCGTATTTGCGCAGGACTTCACCGTCTTCGGAGGGTCGTTGTCGGAAGCGAATGCGGGCAAAATCGTCAAGATCATGGATCTCGCCGCCAAGATGGGCGCTCCGGTGATCGGCCTAAATGACTCCGGCGGCGCGCGCATTCAGGAAGGCGTAATGTCGCTTGCCGGGTACGCTGACATCTTCCTGCGCAACACAATCTACAGCGGCGTGGTCCCGCAGATTTCCGCCATCATGGGACCGTGCGCAGGCGGTGCCGTGTATTCGCCCGCGATCACCGATTTCATCCTGATGGTGGATAAGACCTCGTACATGTTCATCACGGGCCCGGACGTCATCAAGACGGTGACGCACGAAGAGGTCACGAAAGATCAGCTCGGCGGAGCCATGACACACAACGAAACTTCGGGGGTAGCGCATTTTGTCGCGCACGACGACGCCGAGTGTCTTTCCATGGTGCGCGAGCTGCTCAGCTTCGTTCCATCAAACAATCTTGAGGACCCGCCACGCAAGGCGTGCACCGATCCCGTGGATCGTGCCGATGCCGCGCTCGACAAGATCGTCCCTACAGAATCGAACCAGCCCTATGACATGAAGGACGTCATCCACGCGGTCGTTGATGATGGTTATTTCTTTGAGGTACAGGAACATTACGCGAAAAACATCGTGGTCGGTTTCGCGCGACTGAATGGACGTTCAGTAGGGCTGGTGGCCAATCAACCGGCGATGCTGGCGGGCACGCTGGATATCAATGCGTCGATCAAAGGTGCGAGATTCGTGAGGTTCTGCGATTGCTTCAACATTCCGCTGGTGACGTTTGAAGATGTGCCGGGATTCTTGCCAGGAACGAACCAGGAGTACGGCGGCATCATCAAGCATGGCGCGAAGTTGCTATTCGCGTTCGCCGAAGCGACGGTACCTAAAGTCACGGTCATTACAAGAAAGGCCTACGGCGGGGCGTATTGCGTGATGGCGTCGAAGCACATCCGTACCGATGTGAACTATGCCTGGCCGACGGCGGAAATCGCGGTCATGGGTCCGGAAGGCGCAGTGGACATCGTGTACAAGCGGGAACTCGAGAAAGCCGGCGATAAGGCTGCGATGCGTGCGGAAAAGATCGAAGAATTTCGAGAGCGGTTTGCCAATCCCTATGTCGCGGCGGATCGTGGTTTTGTCGATGCCGTCATCCAACCGCGCGAGACGCGAAAGAAGCTCATCCAGGCGCTAGAGATGCTGGAAACCAAGCGAGACAAGAACCCACCGAAGAAGCATGGGAACATACCGCTGTAGATTCTTCGATTGCTGGTGCAGTCAGCCCAGAGTCACAACCAATATTCGTAGCTGCTGTTCTCCGCGAGCTAACTCTCTGTCCGCCTCTAAGTCTAACGATCTGAACGTGCAGGAATGGCAACTGCTTAAGGAGCTTCTTATGAAATACACCCTCGCCGGGTTAGTTCTTCTGTTGTCCCTGAGCTGTTTTGGCCAGGAGACCTCGGAAATCTCCATGCCTCCCAATGGAGACAATGAACGCGCGGAAGTTTCGCAATGGATTGGCCCCGTCAGGATCTCGATCGATTATCACAGTCCGAAGGTCCACAACCCGCCGACCAACGACCGGACCGGACATATCTGGGGAGAATTGGTGCATTACGGGTTTCTTGACGAAGGTTTTGGCCCTACCAAAGGAGCACCCTGGCGCGCTGGCGCCAATGAAAGCACGGCAATCACTTTTTCCCATGACGTGAAGGTGGAAGGAAAAGATCTCAAAGCCGGCACTTACGCATTGTTTCTGGACGTCGAAAAAGCCGGGCCGTGGTATTGGGTGTTCTCCAACCATCTCGGGTGGGGGAGTTTTCAGTACGATTCGAAAGACGACGCGCTACGCGTGGCAGTCAATCCCGAGGACGCGCCATTCACCGAGTTCCTCACCTATGGTTTCGACGCGCGCCAACCAAGCTCCGCCATCGCGTACCTTCAATGGGAAAAGAAACGAATTCCGTTCAAGATCGAGGTCACCAACGTAAATGAGATATATGTCGCCAAGATGCGTCAGGACCTGCAATCGTGGGCCGGATTCAATTGGCAGGACTGGCAGCAAGCTGCCCAGTTCTGCGCCGATAACAAGCTGAATCTGGAAGAAGCCTTGAGCTGGGCCGACAAAGCGATCTCCGCTCCATTCCGCGGCGCCACCATAGGACATGAGGATTTCTCCACGCTGCAAACGAAGGCATCGGTATTGGAGGCCATGGGTCGCCAGAGCGATGCGGATGCGGTAATGGATCGCGCTCTGCGTCTTCCTGGCACCGAGGCTTTGCCTATCTACACGTATGGCATGCGCGAACTCCGCAATGGCAAGAACGCAAAGGCCATGGAGATCTTTCTCTACAACCAGCAGCACCATCCTGACGAGAAATTCTGGACGGCACTCGGTTTAGCCCGCGGCTACACCGCGATGGGAGACAAGAAGAACGCAATTTCCGCCTGGGAAGCTGTGCTACGTAACATCCCTGCGAACTTCGCGGGAAGGGCTCCGGGCTACGAGCAAGCACTGAAGAAGTT
>DATBFG010000121.1:0-46415 GCA_036558645.1 Terriglobales bacterium | reverse complement strand
CGGCGATTGCAGGGATGGCAGCAGGCGACAAGGTTCTCCCACGTTGAGGTGCCTCCACGGGAACGTGGAATCACGTGGTCGAGCGTGAGTTCTGCCGAGGGCAAGACTTCAGCGCAGTACTGACAGGTGTTGCGATCACGCAAAAGGATGTTCTTCCGCGACAGCGCTCGGCTTTGGTGGGGAATGCGACGGTACTCGAGCAAGCGGATAACCGAGGGCAGACGCACGGCCAGGCGAGCGGCATGCAGGAAATGTCCGTTCTCTTCTTCCGTCATGGCAACGCCCTTGAGGACCAGCACGATCGCGCGGCGAGCGGCGCAAACATTAATAGGCTCATAAGAAGCATTCAGCACCAGCACGGGAGCGTGCAAAGCTTGGCCGTCGTCGGCCTGGTGAGTGCCCATGAGTACTGGCAGGGGCATGGGGTGCCGGAGATTGCTCGCCGAGTTTTTCCAGTTACCGGACATATGACATCGAAGCTTTTGTCACCCGCCCATGCATTACTAATGCATCCCGTGGCACTTATCCATGCGCCGCTAACGCAATTCCGGCCTCCGTTTCGCTCTCTACATCTGCGAACGCGTTGTCATGCTTCAACGTGCGTGCCACGGTCGCAACCCAGACTCTTGCAGCTCCAGCGCGGCGAAGGATGCGGGCACACTCGGAGACGGTGGTTCCCGTCGTAAGGACATCATCCACGAGCAGGATCTCTTGCCCCGCTACTTCCTCTGGCACGGCAACGGTAAAAGCACCACGAATGTTCTCGCGCCGCTGGTTACGCGTCAGGCCAATCTGCGAAACAGTCTCCCGCTCGCGCTGTATTACGTGCGGCATAATCGCCAGAGACTTGGTTGGCTGCCATGCCTTCAGCGCGGCGCGGGTGATCAGTTCGGACTGGTTAAACCCTCTTTGCCGCATTTTGCGCACGTGAAGCGGAACCGGAACGACCATCACGCTGGGGCCGAACGATGGCTCCAATGTGGCTATTACTTCGCCAAGCATTCGTCCTAATACATTGGATGCAGACCGCACCTGCTCATACTTCAGGAGATGAATCAGTTCTCGCAGGCCACCCTCATAGCTACCGTAGGCGAGCGCACGGGCGAACGCCGGGCTTTCTCGCTGACAGAGGCCGCACTTTGCTTCGGCCTCCCCGTTGGAAAACGCATGACCGCTCACCAGTCGCTCTCCGCAGACATAACAGACGCCACCGGAGATGGGGCGCATAGCGCTTAAGCAATCCTCACAGACGGGGAGACGGGAGATATTTACGAGGGGGGTACCGCAGAGCCTGCAATCGGAGGGGAACAGGGTGGCAAAAAGCCCTTCGGCAATAGCATTCACCCGCGAGACCAACTTCGAAGATCCAGCCTGGACCTCGCCCCCAGTGCCACGAATTGGGTACTTACTACTGCTGAAGACCGACCTCCCGCACAACCGGCGATCTTGGTTCAGTATAGCGGTCTGACGATAGCGTAGGCAATCCGGGAACAGGCTTCATGCTGCGGCTCCGTGAGTGGTTCTTCCCGATTCGCGACGTTCCTGCACAGATGTATTGAGGAATCGGTAGCAGCGCCGAAAACAGTCTCCGCAGCGGACAGGACGCAAAAGGAGCATGCGGAGGACGTACTTTTCTGCAAACGTGCGAGGCCGTGAACGATAACCTGTGGAACCGCCACAGTCAGCGCATCGGAATTGCTTGAGCAGCATGGCTGGTCCACCTCGAGACCGACCAGAGTGGGTAGGTACCTCGATTTTAGCAAACCGGATTCAAGCGACAAAAGTCACGCGAAAGGTCCCTTTCTGGCGTTAACATACGGCTTTTACAAGACTTTCCGTCATCTGTACTTGTGTTGAAGGTGGTCCGCATGCTAACGTGCGCGGGCCTGCGGAATCTAACTTAATCCTTTATCCAGAGGGTCTTACCCATGAGCAGCACAACCGTGGTGAAGCCGGAAGCGAAAAAGTTCAAGCCATATGTCCCGGAAAACATGGAGATGAAGGAGTTCACATTCCGGGCGGTTTTTATCGGGTTGGTGATGACCGGCATTCTGGGAGCAGCGAATGCGTACTTGGGTCTTCGCGCCGGAATGACGATTGCGGCTACCTATCCCGCAGCCGTCATCGGCATGGCGCTCCTCAAGTTGATGAAGGGTTCGCTGCTAGAAGAAAACATCGCGCGAACTGTTGGATCGATCGGCGAGTCGGTCGCCGCAGGGGCCGTCTTCACGATTCCGGCGTTCATTATGGCTGGGCTATGGCCTGGGTTAACCAGCGACAAGTACTGGAACTCGGTTGCGCTGATGGTGATTGGGGGAACGCTGGGCATTTTGTTCGTGACCCTGCTGCGGCGCGTGATGGTTGAGGATCCCGAGCTTCCCTTCCCGGAATCGGTGGCGGCATCGGAAATTCATAAGGCAGGACAGCAGGGATCGCGTGCGGCGAAAATTCTGTTCGCCAATATGGGATTCGGCGGATTCATGTATTTGCTGGGCGCCGTGAACGTGTTCAGCCCGAGTAACACCTTTCATGTGAAGATCGCCGATCTCGGGAAGAAATTGCTGTTGCGCACGGGGACGAATCCGAATGTCGCAGTGACCACGACTGGCGGCGCAACTCTGTTTAATGCGCCGGATATCAGTCCGGCATATTTAGGTGTGGGCTACATCATTGGGCCGCGCCTGGCGGCGCTGAACTTCGCCGGAGGCGTGCTGGCATGGGGCCTGCTCGTGCCGCTTCTAACGTTCCTGGTAGGACCCTACATTCAAGCAGCACAACCGCCGGACCAGCCTCTTGCGTGGGATTTGCTGGCCGGGGCGATTTACTTCTCGATCGTGCGCCCAATCGCGGTAGGGGGCATGTTGGTGGGAGCGTCGTACACGCTTTTCCGTATGCGCAAGCAACTCGGGTTGGGAATGTCCCGCGCGATTTCGGACTTGAAGAAGTCGGCGGCCGCCCACGCAGCCAGCAATCGAACTGAACGTGACCTTCCGGCAAAAGTGGTGTTCGCTGGGGTTGGACTGGTTCTAATCGCCATGATCCTGTTGTATCGATACTTCATATCGAGTGCGGGAAATCTCACTAGTTCGCAGATCCTGACGGGCGCAGTCGTCGCCGCCGTGGTGATGATCATCCTAGGCTTCTTCTTTGCCGCCGTCTCGGGGAATCTCTGCGGCATGATCGGATCGTCGAACAACCCAGTGTCGGGATTGACGCTTTGCACACTGGTCATTGCCGCACTGCTCATGGTGGCCTTGGGCGTATCGGGGACTGGCGGAGTCGCGGCCGTGCTGGGCGTGGCAGCGGTGGTTTGTGTATCGTCGGCGGTCGCGGGCGAGATGCTACAAGATTTGAAGGTCGGACACATTCTCGGCGGAACGCCAGCCAAGATGCAGATGGGCGACTTGCTGGGCATCGTGGTCGCGTCACTGGTATTGTTCTTCCCGCTGGCGATTCTGGATAAGGCTTATCACTTCGGAACGCCTGCATTGCCGGCTCCGCAGGCAGGCCTCATGGCCATGCTGTCGAAGGGTATCGTTGGCGGCGACATGGCGTGGCCGTTGGTGATTGTCGGCATTCTGTTGGGCTTTGCGGCAATTCTGGTCGAAGTTAAGAGCGTCATGTTGTTCGCGGTGGGCATGTACCTGCCGCTGGGAACGACATTCGCCATCTTTGTTGGCGGCGTGATTCGCTGGGTCACTGACAAACTGCGCGACAAGCGCGGATTCAACGACGCACAGAAAGCACGAGTGGAGAACGCGGGAGTGCTAACGGCATCCGGTCTGATCGCAGGCGAGGCGCTGTGCGGACTCGTGATCGCGGGGCTCGTCGGTACGGGGCATGACGTCACCCTGGTGCATTGGGACGCACCGCTGTGGATCTCGGCCATTGCACTGATAATCCTGCTGGTCGGCATGGTTCGAATTCCGCTGGCCAATGCGGGGCGTCCTGAAGATCCGGCGCCACCGACGGCGATCATGTAATTTGAGATTAGGACCTTAACCACAGAGGACACAAAGGGACACGAAGGAAGCAGGCAGATTGGACTTCCTTTGTGATTCTTTGTGTCCTTTGTGGTTTATGCTTCTCGGATGTCGGTGGCGGAGAACATCGTCCGGGTGAGGGAACGAATGCAGGCTGCCGCGCGACGTGCGGGGCGCAATGCCTCTGACATCATGCTCATGGCAGTGAGTAAGACCTATCCCCCCGAGAAGATTCGCGAAGCCTACGATGCCGGCGTCCGGTTGTTCGGCGAGAACCGCGTGCAAGAGTTTTCCGGAAAAGCCGAGGCTGTGCGAACGCTTTCTGATGCCTCGTTCCACTTGATCGGACACCTTCAGAGCAACAAGGCATCCAAAGCTGCGGAGGTGTTCTCGGCAGTGGATTCGGTGGATTCGTTGCGGTTGGCACAGAAACTGAACGCTGCTGCAGCAGAGCTCAGCAAGCGTCTATCGGTGCTGATTGAAATTAATGTGGGTGGTGAAGCTGCGAAGAGTGGAGTGCCGCCAGGCTCCTCGGAGCTCGAAAAAATGCTGCAAGCGGCGCCTCAGTTCGTGAACCTGCAATTTCTTGGGCTGATGACGATTCCCCCCTTCACCGACGATCCCGAAGGGGCGAGACCATTTTTTCGCCAACTACGCACAATTCGCGATGGCATTGCCGCCAGGAGCTTGCCGTCAGTCCGGATGGATGTTTTGTCTATGGGTATGTCACATGACTTCGAGATCGCGATCGAGGAAGGATCGACTTGCGTGCGGGTAGGGACAGCGATATTTGGAGAACGAAGGTGACTACCGCAAAGTACGCCAAGCACGCCGAGAAAATTCTTCAAATAGACACTGCCTGCGGCTCCGCATGATTCCAATCCATGAAAATGCTGCCGGAGTCGCCTTCTCCATCAAGGTCCACCCACGCGCCAGGAAGAATGCCATCACTGGTCAACTCGGAGATGTTCTCAAGGTCGCGCTGACCGCGCCTCCCGTCGAGGGAAAGGCCAACCAGGCCTGCATTGAATTCTTGGCAAATCTTTTGAACGTGCCGCGCTCCTCCATTACTATTGCTGCCGGCCAGCATAGCCGTAACAAAGTGATACAAATTCGCGGCCTGACGTCGCGGGAACTTGCGCGCCGTCTCGGAATTTAGGAATGTCGATAAAAATTGAGCGCACAGTACCGATCCTGCGAATCTTTGACGTCAAGAGAGCGAAGGAGTTTTACCTAGGCTTCCTGGGGTTTTCTCTCGACTGGGAGCATCGCTTCGAGCCCAACACGCCGGTGTACATGCAGGTTTCGAGAAATGGATTAGTGCTTCACCTGAGCGAGCATCACGGAGACGGTACACCCGGAACCTCTGTTTTCATCGACATGGTGGGCCTAGACGAATTGCACCGCCAGATCACAGCCAAGCCGTACAAGTACTACCGGCCGGGGATTGAAGACGTTCCTTGGAAGGCGAGGATGATGACGGTGATCGATCCGTTTGGAAATCATCTCCGCTTCAACGAATACATTGGGCATGTGAAGAAGACAAGGAACCGACGCAAGTAACGGCGCCATCCAGGCGAAGGAGCCGCGATTGAGCTTCTCAGAACGTCTGCAGGAAATCCGTACCGGATTTGAAAGTTCTTTTTGGATTGCAAACATCACGGAGATATTCGAGCGGCTGTCTTACTACGGCGCGTTCGCGTCGCTGGCACTCTACCTGCAGGAGCGATTGAATTTCTCAGCTCAGCAGACTGGAACTCTGACAGGAATTTTCGGGTTTGGTGTCTGGGTGCTTGCCGCCGTTGGTGGGGCGTTAGCGGATCGCATTGGTTTTCGCCGGGCCCTTTCAATCGCATACCTCATTCTCTCAATCGCTTACTTCCTGATCGGCTCAATCGCAGCACCTTGGCTGGCGCCGGTTCGCAATGTTGTGCCGCTTGGATTGTTTGTTGGCTTCATCCTGATGCTTCCAGCGCTCGGCATTTCGCTGGTCAAGCCGTGCGTGGTGGGCACGACTGCACGCGCCTCTAAGGAGAATGTCCGCTCCATCGGATATTCGATTTACTACACCATGGTCAACATCGGCGGAGCGCTTGGACCCTATTTCGCGTCGTGGGCTCATCGCAATCTTGGAGTCGAGAACGTTTATCGCGTCGCCGCGCTCAGTGTTTTTCTAGCTTTCTTTGTCGTGCTGATCTTTTTCCGCGAACCGCGAAAGGCTGGTGACGCTCCTCCGCCTTCAGTTGCTACGGTGTGGCACAATTTCTGCACCGTGGTTGGGAACTACCGCCTGGTGTTGCCAGTTGCCCTGGCGGCACTGGTTCTGAAGGTCCTTGAGCTTCTGTTCCCGATTACGTTCCCTTGGTGGGTTTGGGTCGCGCTGCTGGCGTTAGTGCTTGCAGGCATCAGTCGCTTCATGTGGTTCCTTTTCATCTTCAGCGGGTATTGGGTCGTGTTCTGGCAGCAATACATCACCCTCCCTGGCTACCTGCATGCTTACATCAATTCGAATGCGGATGTGGAACTGATACTCGTGACCGACGGTCTCACGGTCATTTGCCTTACGCTCCTTGTCAATTTCTTGACGCGCAAGATTCCAGCCTTTCAGGCGGTCATCCTAGGGACACTGATTACTTCACTTGCCTGGATCGTGCTAGCTTTGCGGCCCACAGTCTACGGCGCCATCCTTTCGCTGTTCGTGTTGGCTTTGGGCGAGATCATCCAATCGCCCCGCTACTACGAATACATCTCACGGCTTGCTCCTGCCGATCAGCAAGGGACGTACATGGGGTTCGCCTTTCTTCCGATTGGAATTGGCTCATTGATTGGAGGATGGTTTGGGGGAACGTTGATGCACGAGTTTGGCGAAGTAGCCCAGCAGCCAGCTCGTATCTGGTGGAGTGTAACTGCGGTCGGCATCGTAACTGCAGTCTTGCTTTGGATCTATGATCGGACTGCGGGCAAGAAAGTCGCAGATCAGGGATAAATACAGAAAACCGAAATGCCTAAACGCAGGATCACTCCGGCTCATATCGCGGCGCACATCCGACGCGTGCTGAAGGATGGAGGCTCGGCGCCTCATGCTGAAGATGTTCAATGGTTTTTCAAAGAAGTGGTTAAATCACGCGGCTGGTACACGGCGGAGCTGCGCAAGCTATCCGTACGATTCCAGAGGAGCATTCGCCGCGAAATGGGATTGACATTCCTGATCGAGGTTGCCGACAAGCTTTTCTCAGGTAGGGTTCTAGAAGAAAAGGTTGTCAGCGTGCTCATGCTGCAAACTCTGGTGGAAGAATTTGGTGATAAGGAGTTCAAGTTGTTCGAATCATGGATCGATCGCATTACGAGTTGGGCAGACCATGATGCACTGGCGCACTACTTACTCGCGCCGATGATTGTCTTGAACCCTCCTAGAGCACGGAGAGTCTTCCGCTGGGCGAAGTCGAAGAACCGCTGGCATCGCCGGGCCGCTTGTGTGGCTTTGATCCAGGGGACGCGGTTGAGGATGTTCAGGCCGGAGGTTGTGAAACTGTCCGATCTTCTTCTCACGGATGAGGACGACATGGTCCAGAAGGGATTGGGTTGGCTGCTTCGCGAGACCGCGAAGGCCGACGCGAAACGAACGCTGCCGTACTTGATAAAGATTCGTGCGCGTGCCCCACGACTGGTGCTTCGGACCGCCTGCGAAACACTGACGCAACCTATGCGAGCGAGGGTCATGGCTCGTCTTCCCTGATGCCGGAGAACCCTTTGTTCTTGCTGCGGCCGGAATTCGCGTAAATCCCTTGTTTTGTTTAGAATAATCATTCGCTTATGAACCTATCTGCCATTCAAGCTGCGTTGCGAGAACGCAATATCGATGCCTGGTTGTTCTACGACCACCATCATCGAGATCCGATTGCGTATCGGGTGCTGGGTGTTCCGCAAAGTCTCATGGTGACGCGGCGCTGGTTTTACCTGATTCCGGCGGAAGGCGATCCGGTGAAGCTTGTTCACAAAATCGAGGCGGGTCATTTGGATTCGCTTCCCGGCAGCAAGCATGTCTATGCTGGATGGCAGGAACTCTTTGACAAGCTCAAGACGATCCTCGCCTCTTATCGCGACATAGCGATGCAATACTCGCCGAACAATTTGATTTTCTATGTCTCCCTAGTAGATGGGGGAACATTGGAATTGATTCGAGGCCTTGGCAAGAATGTAGTCAGTTCCGGAGATCTCGTGGCCTTGTTCGAGGCGACATGGACTGACGAACAGATCAAAACTCATTTTGAGGCTCGAGACGCCATCGATTCAATTACCGCTGCCGCATTCAAGGAAATAGGCAAGCGGGTGCGCAATGGCGGCACCACCGAGCACGCCATACAAAGCTGGTTCATGGAGGCGTTTAAGCGCGAGAACCTGGTAACCGAGGATCCACCGATCGTAGCCGTGAATGGAAATAGCGGCAACCCGCACTATGAGCCGAGTTCTGCGCATTCGACTCCCATACGCGAGGGCGACTTTGTGCTGCTCGATGTCTGGGCAAAAAAAGATAAGCCCGGCGCCGTGTACTACGACATCACGTGGACCGGGTTTGTGGGGAAGGCTCCTTCCGACCGGATGCGAGAAATTTTTAACGTCGTTCGGGGTGCACGCGATGTTGGCGTGAAGACAGTGCAAGATGCGATCGGAGCAGGCCGCAGAATGGCTGGGTGGGAAGTCGACCGCGCGGTGCGGGCGCACATCAAGAGCGCCGGATACGGAGACTACTTCATCCATCGCACCGGGCACTCAATCGGCACCGACGTTCATGCGAATGGCGCGAATATGGATGACCTTGAGATCCATGATGAGCGCCAAATCCTCCCGAACTCCTGCTTCTCCATTGAGCCGGGCATTTACTTGCCAGAATTCGGCGTGCGCAGCGAAGTAAACGTACTGGTGCGCCCCAAAGCCGCCGAGGTTACAGGTAAAATACAGACAGAGATTGTAACGATCTGATGGCAAATCCCACCTTAAGCAAGCCGCAAGTCAGCAAGCAGCCTGTGACCGCTGCGTCCGTTATCGTGCCGCTGGTTGCCTGGCTGATCCCCGGCGCAGGACACATGATGCAGAAACGATGGATTCGCGGGACGCTGCTCATGTTTTCCATCGTGACCATGTTTGTGCTTGGCTTGTTGATGCAAGGACACGTCTATCACGCGAATGGTGGGGATATTCTAGATATCCTTGGGTTCGTGGGAGATGTGGGATCGGGCGCGCTCTATTTCGTGACCTTAGCGAAGGACTGGGGGCACGGCGCCATTGAGCACGCCACCGCGGATTACGGAACCAAATACTTAATCGTTGCCGGACTGCTCAACTTCATCAGCGTGGCGGACGCATATCATATCGCGATCGGGAAGAAATCATGACGCTTGAGCTTTCGCACTTCAGTGCTGCGTTGCTTTTCTCGGTTTTTGCGTCCGTAGTGTTTGGCATCACGCAGCGCACCACTCCACGGGAACAAGTCCGATATGGCCTATATTGCTTCGCGATGTTTTTCGGCGGCGTGTTTGTTGCAGGTTGGGTGATGTGGATCTTACGCCACTAAGGTAAAGACGAATCACTCCAGCTTTCCTTGACTTATTCGATCAGTACTTTGGCGAACTCATATAAGTTTCCCAGACAAAGGCATCAAAGACTCTCTTTCGATCAAATCCCATCCGGGCATACAGTTCTACGGCACGGGCGTTTGCTTCGGTGACGGTCAACGAAAGCATGGCAAAACGCCTTTGTCGCAGGTTGGCAGCCGTCGTCGCGATCAAGGCCTCGCCTATGCCATGGGAGCGATATTCGGGAAGCACGCAAACCTGTGTAATGTGACCCACATCATGACGCACACGCGAGCAGAGAATGATTCCGATGATATGTCGTGTGCGAGTATCAATGGCAACGAAAGACGATCCGGCGTCAAAGACCCCACAGCCCGGAAAGCGAACGATATTGTTCAAGAACCGTAAAGAACCACTCAAGGTTCGATACTGGTCGTTAATCTCAGCATCGACGTGTCCTCGATAGGCTGACGTAATCACGGCTGCAGCTGACTGATAGTCTTCGTCGGTCCAGGGACGAATCTCAATGCCATCTCGGCTGGGTTTTTGAAATGTACCCGCACCGAGAGGCAAAGACATGAAGAGCCTCGCATGACGGTGAAATCCCTGCTCCAGGAAGGGCCGGGCAACCTCTCCTGTCTCATGCACCAGGAGTTGTGCCTCGATACGATGCACGCCGGGAGATTGCTGCAACGTCTCAATCACATGGGTCAGTAAGCGCGACTCGATTTCGGCGCGATTCGAATTGCGGGCTCCATTCGTAACGAAGAGATCTCCGATCACTCCCTTGCTACCTTCATATACGAAGAACGCATATCCGAAGAGACGTCCCCGATCAATTGCGGCATAGCCGGGTAAGATCTTGCCGTCTACATAGCGAAGAATCATCTCCGCCGAACCGTGATAATCCCAGGAAAGCAATTGCGCCCAGAGTTCCACCTCGTCCTCAAGGAGTGGGCGCAGGTCGGCCGAAGAGAAATGTCTGAGATCCAAAATCTCCACTCGGGGGGCTCCTGGAAGGTCACGGCTCACACTAGAATTCTAGCCGCGAAGTTGAGTGTAGTGTTTTGCAGAGGCAGTGGCAAAGGGGAGGACACGGAGTAGCAACAGAAAAATCACTGTTTGGCCGAAACCCAGAAGAAATCCAAATGTTGCGGGGTAAAACCACCGAGATATGCCACGCGCCGGCCCGCTGCATGCTTTGAGATTCCATTCAAGCAGCCGGGAGGTGCAATCACCAGGTGCTCTCCGGATGGAATCTGGTTCAGTTCGTAACGCCCCAGCGCCTGATTCTCATAGAAATCAAGCCCATATTCGGTTTCCCGCGACACCAGGAACAATGCAAGCGGCAACTTCCTGTCCTGCATTCTGTGAACTTCTTGCGCTACCGAGCGTGCAGATAGTGTGTCGTCAACAATGGGAGCTCCGATCTTCAACAGGGCCATGATGGACAAAACTACAGGAACAAGTGTAACGAAACGCAGCATCCGAAGGCCGTAGCGACTGCGCAGCGTGACAACCATCGCGGTAGCCAGCAGCGCAGATATTGCGGTGGAAAACATTGCTGCCGAATTCCAGGGCAGTGTTCGCTGAATAAAGATGTACTGGATAAGAAATGCGGGATTGATCGGCAGGGCAGCCAGAATCGAATGCAGAACGATGATGACCAGGCTCTCTTTTTCCTGACCTGCTAGACGATGCCAGACATATTCCGATGCTAGCAACGTTCCGGCCGGCAATGCTGGAAGGATGTAGCCGGGCAATTTCGATCCTGAAATCGAAAAGAAGAGCACAGGAGCGATCAGCCAGATCAGAAGGAAAACATTAAACCCGCCGGATGATCGGACGTAATCGCGCTTTCCTGCCCACCAAAGTCTCGCCGATCGCCAGATTGCAATGACGAAGAAAACCGTCCAAGGTACGAGTCCAAGGAGCCCGACGGGAAGGTAATACCAGAACGGCTGCGGGTGACGGTAAAGGTTCGAGCCAAAACGCGCCAAGTTATGCTCAAGGATGAAAACCCGAAAGAATTCGGGATTTCTCAACTGAACGGCTAAGTACCATGGCAGAGTAACGACACAGAACAAGAGAATTCCTGGTAGCCACAAAGTCTGCCAGAGCTGACGGAAGTCTCGTTTGGAAACTGCAAAGAGAACGAGGATGAGGGCGGCGAGGAATATTGCTACCGGCCCCTTTGCCAGAGTTGCTAAGGCGAGAAAGACATAAAACAGCGACAAGCAGGTCTTGCGATTGCTGTCATGCCATGCATACCAGGCAAGCATGGCTATGGTAAAGGCTGCTGCAAGCGGCATGTCGGTGCTGGCAGAGCGGGCAAATCCGATCACCCCCGCAAAAGACGCCGACATCAGCGCGCCGTCGAGGGCAATCCCTGGACGAAATCTCTTCAGAAACAGATAAATCGCAAACACCATCAGCGTGGCATCGAAGGCAGAAGGCAGCCGTGCTGCCCAGTCGCTCACCCCGAATAAGCGGTACGCGAGCATCGCTTGCCAGTAATAGAGGACCGGTTTTTCGAGCCAGGATATCCCGCCTAGTGTCGGAGTAATCACGTCGTGACGAGCCAGCATTTCGCGCGCAACCTGCGCATACCTTGGCTCGTCGGCGCCGAGCAATCCAAAGCGTGCCAGGCCGAAGAAGAAGAGAAACGCGCAGAAACCAGCGAGGAGAATGACCTCGGTCAGTGAACGAGAAGGCTTTTGGAGTTCCACTTCCGATTTGTTCAAGGCGTCTTGCACGCAGTCTTCTCTCTCTTTACCTCATCACGAAACGGAAACTGCCCAGTTCGTCGGGAACTTCCCGCGATGTCGCTCAATCTCGCTGAGGACGGAGCAGTGCGTAGGCACTGATGGCGGCCCAGGTAGTCTCCAGGACGACAAAACCCACCTGAAATGGATGGAAGGCGATGTAGGCAAGAATCGCCGAACCAATCATATTGAGGATGTTGTAGGCGGCTTTGCGTGGGTCCATCCATTTCAGCTGATGACCGACATATGCGACTAGGATCAGAAGCGCGCCGAGAAACGACAGAGCTTGCTGTATCAAGGAAGCGTTCATAAGGAAGCTATTGTACGGAAGTACGGGCGCGGAGTACCGCTAAGACACTGGAGACAGCCATCGTCAGCGGTCCGTCGACCGAGCATCCACTTGCGCAAGCATGCCCTCCTCCTCCGAACTCCTCGGCCACGGAGGAGACATCGTGTTCGCCTTTGCTGCGGAGACTGACGCGGTACCGCCCATCGGAAAGTTCGCGAAAGAAGATTGCGACATGGACATCCTGAATGGACAGGGCATAGTTCACCAGGCCTTCGCAGTCCTCTTCCTTGGCATCGAACCGCTCCATCTGCTCGCGGGTCACCCAGATCCAGGCAAGCGGTCCCTCGCGATGAAGATTCGAAAGCGCGGCACCCAGCAGCCGCATTTTCGCAGTGGAGTGTCCGAAATAGATATTGCGGGCACAACGTGCCGGATCAGCTCCAGCCAAAACCAATTCGCGCGCCAGACCGAATGTGTGCGCGCTGGTGCCCTCGAACATGAAAGAACCGGTATCGGTGAGTACCGCCGTGTACAGGCATGTAGCAATCTCAGGCGAAATGGGAACACCGGCTTCTCGGGCCAGGCGATAGACCATCTCAGCGGTAGCGACCGCCTTGGGATCGATCCAGTTCACATGTGCAAATGGTTTGCCGCTGACGTGATGATCGATACTGATGAGGAACTGCTGGTCGAGCCCCTCCAGTCGGGTGCGCTGAATGCTATCGCATTCAAGAATGATTGCGGCCTCGTAATCTCCGTTTACGCGATCTGCGCGCAATACCTGATCCGCAAATGGCAAGGGCTGATAGATTCGGGGAACACCATCTCGCAGGACAACTTGGGCCTGTTTGCCCATCGACCTTAGAATCTGACAGCAGGCAAGCGTGGAACCAACCGCATCGCCATCAGGACGGGCGTGGGACGTCAGTACAAAGCGTTTCCGCTGTTCAATCTGTTTGATCACCTGCTGAAGCATAGTCGCTTAACCACTCGTTGGTCCTTTATCCTTTGGCGAAGCGCCTTTCTTTTTCTGCGTTCTGTTTAGCAGTTCGTCGATTCTGGCACTGTATTGCTGCGAGCGGTCCAGGAGGAAGATAAGTTCCGGAGGGCGTCGCAGATGCAAACGGGATGCAACCTCACGTCGAATGTATCCCCCCGCCGCCGCCAGACCTTGCATGGCCCGCTCGGCTTCCTTATCGTCCCCTGCGACGCTCACCAAAACGCGCGCAGAGCGTGAATCATCGGCCAGTTCGATACTGCTCACGTTCACCAACCCGATGCGCGGATCGCCTAGTTCCCCTTCCAGAATGGTGTCGATTTCCTCACGCAGCGCTTCTGCCAGGCGGCCGCGATGGTACTTTTGTGGGCGCCTTTCCACCTGCTTCACCTCGAAGTAAAACGAATGAGAATATCAGAAAACCGCGGGGACGTCTTGGGTCGAACGCAATCAGGCGAGCAGGAATTTGGAAGGGAAAGGAAGAGTGAGGTGAACGATCTTTTATCTCCAGTGTTCGACAACGGACGCATGCGTAATAGCCGAAATACTTGGAGTGCCCGCCTCGCGCATCATGATTTCCATTTCGCGCCGAAGAATGGTGAGAACGGCCTCCACGCCATCTTGCCCGAAGGCAGAGAGACCCCATGCGTAGGGACGTCCGATGCCTACCGCAGTTGCGCCTAAAGCCAATGCTTTAAAGATGTCGGTGCCTCGGCGCACACCCCCGTCGAGCAGAACGGGAACCTTTCCACGTACTCCCTCTACAACTTCGGGAAGCGACTCGATAGTTGAGCGTAGCGATTCTTCAGCACGCCCGCCGTGATTGGAGACAATAATTCCATCGGCTCCGTGTTGGACGGCAAGCTGCGCATCTTCCCGGGTGACGATGCCCTTGATGAGGAGCTTCATTTTCGTCGTATCTTTCAGGCGATTCACGAAGTCCCAGGTCAAGCTGGATGCATAGAGTCCCGTGACCTTGGAAACATCGAGGCCGTCGAACATCGGCTTGCGACTGACATACGCTGCAAAGCCTTGGGCGTGACAGGCAGTGCAGTCGCGATCGTCAAAACGGCGCGACCGGAATTGGGTTTCGCGATTGCTGTTTTCGTGAAGGTCTACTGTGAGGGCAAGGACCGGGCAGCCTGCGGCCTCCGCTCGCTTGACGATCGCGCGGGTCACATTCCAGTCGTCGGTGGGATAAAGCTGTTGCCAGAGAGGCGCCTGGCGAGCCGCGGTCACCTCCTCGACCGAAGATGATGCAACCGTGGACAAGATTTGCAGATGATTCTTAGTGTGCGCAGCACGAGCAGCGGCAACTTCGCCATCAGGGTGAAATGCCTTCATGGAGCTGACAGGACAAAGGAAGATCGGAGTCGGCCATGTCGTGCCGAAAAGGCGAACGGAGGTGTCCAGCTTCTCTACATCTACGAGACGACGCGAACGGATCTGTACGTTCTTGAAGCCGTCGGAATTTGCGCGGACAGTGGCATCGTCATCAACACCGGTCGCAAGATAGCCGAAGTGCGCCGGTGGGAGTACTTTTTGTGCGACAGGCTCGAACTCCATCACATCGAGCGCCTGATCGGCGCTGGTAATGACGTTGCCGCCAGTCTTGTCCAAGGTTTCGAGAAGCGAGACGGCCAGTGTGCTCGATCGCCTAAGCATGAGGTGGAATGGATCGATGGTGAAGCCTGCGGAGGCAAGAAGCGGACTGGCTGCCAGAAAGCGAAGGAATTGACGACGGTCTTGCATCAACTCTTCCCCGTATCAGATTTTTTGGAAAGCCGGGGGAATTCTACATCAGCCCAGCAGGAAGGGAAGTATCAAAGGAACTCCACGAACGAATCGGAGACATCGGCGCCATTGTTGTTGGCGATACGGATCGCTTTACGCTCGACGTTTCTCATCAGGCCATCCAGGTAATCCCGAGAGTCGGAAATGCTCACGACACCGAGGGTAGCGTGATTCCAGAGATGGCTGGAATCGAGTTCAGCGACAGCGACATTGAAGGCGGAACGTAGCCTGTCCTTCAAACTGCGTACAACTTGTCGTTTGTCTTTGAGCGACTGCGCGGCTTCAATGCGAAGCTCGAGAGTTAGGAAGGCAATCATGCTAAGCCGTCAGTCTTCAGCCGTTAGCGAGGCAACTTGAAACCCGACCCGATTGATGTCACGTGAAGGTTCAAGTTGGAATCGAAGACTCTGGCTTGCAGAGTTTTCTGAAAGCATATCGGCAGGCGACAGGTGCTCCTGCCGATATTGTCTAACGACCGGTAACAGAAGGCCAACGACCGCTTAAGCGATGACTTCTGCTGCGATCTTTTCCGTCACAAATGCTTCGATGACATCGCCGACTTTGATATCGCTGTAATTAGCGATGGCGATTCCACACTCCATGCCGTTTCGAACTTCACTGGCATCGTCTTTGAAGCGACGTAGGGATGCAACCTTTCCCTTGAAGACCACAACGTTGTCACGCAGGAGACGAACTTCGGAGTCGCGGCGGATGAGGCCGTCGATGACCTGACATCCGGCAACGGTGCCAACCTTCGGGATGCGGAAAGTGTCTCGAACATCGGCGCGACCCTGATACGTTTCCTTGATGGTCGGTTCCAACAAGCCGGTCATCGCTCGCTTGATCTCGTCCTGCAATTCGTAAATGATCGAGTGCAGGCGGATATCCACTTTCTCCTGATCAGCCAGTTCCTGGGCTTTACGTTCCGGACGAACGTTGAAGCCGATGATGATGGCGTTGGATGCAGAGGCCAGCAGAACGTCAGTTTCGGTGATCGCACCAACGCCGGACCGCATGATCTTCAGACGAACCTGTTCATTCGACAACTTAGAGATCAGGTCGCTGAGCACTTCGACAGATCCGCCTACGTCGGCCTTGAGAATGATGTTCAATTCCTTGGTGCCAGCGGTTTTCATCTGCTCGGCGAGGCCTTCGAGCGAAACACGAGAACTCTTCGCCAATGCGGCTTCACGAGCCTTCTGTTCACGGTACTCAGAGATCCCGCGGGCCTTATCGCGATCGGTAACTACGAGGAACTGATCCCCTGCCTGCGGCAAGCCCTCCATGCCCAGAATTTCCACTGGAGTAGATGGTGGTGCTTCGTCTAGCTGCGTGCCACGATCGTCGAACATGGCACGCACCTTCCCGTAGACATTGCCAACAACGAAGTTGTCCCCGGTTTTGAGGGTGCCATTCTGTACCAGGACTGTTGCAACCGGACCACGGCCGCGGTCTAACTTCGCTTCGAGTACGACACCAGTGGCAGGACGTTCTGCAGTAGCCTTCAGCTCCTGGAGATCAGCGACCAGGCAGATCATTTCGAGCAGGAGATTCAGGTTTGTTTTCTGCTTTGCGGAGACATCCACAAAAACCGTAGTGCCACCCCAATCTTCGGGCATCAGGCCGCGATCCGCGAGTTGCTTTTTGACGCGATCGGGCATGGCATCGGGCTTATCGATCTTGTTTACGGCCACGATAATGGGAACTTCAGCCGCGTGAGCGTGGTCGATTGCTTCCAGGGTTTGAGGCATCACGCCATCGTCAGCTGCAACGACGAGCACGACAATATCCGTCGCTTTCGCGCCTCGGGCGCGCATGCGCGTAAATGCTTCGTGACCGGGAGTGTCGAGAAAGACGATCTGGCGTCCGTAGGCAGGCGACTGCTTGTCCTGGATCGTCACTTTGTAAGCGCCGATATGCTGGGTGATGCCGCCGGCTTCGCCGCCAGCTACATTCGTCAATCGAATGGAGTCGAGCAGGGTCGTCTTGCCGTGGTCCACGTGACCCATGATCGTGACCACCGGCGGACGTGGCATCTGTTCAATGCCGCTATCCTCCGCTGCCGCAGCTTCGGCGACTTCTTTCGCAGCCTGTTCTTCAAACGAAATAACGTTGGTTTCCGCACCAAAAAAGCGCGCCATCTCACTGGCGAGCTCGGCATCAAGGCTTTGATTCACAGTGGCGAAAACCCCGCGGATCAGAAGCCGACCGATCAAATCCTTCGCACGAATGCCAAGCTTTTCCGCAAGGTCCTTTACGCTGATTCCTTCTGAGATCGTAATCGTACGAGTAATCGGCTGAGGCTCGTTCGAAACCGTTACCCGTGGCGGCGGCACATAGCCCTTCATCGGGCCTTCCTTGACGCCGCGCGGAACGTAACGTTGTCCAGGCCTACGAGACGGGCCGCCGGGACGCGCTCCGGGTCGCGTGGTCCCTGGTGGTGGCAATGCTGCCGGTCCTACGCCGATCGGACGAGTTCCCGTGGGTGACTGGCGTGTTGGATGCATTGGACGCCGTTCGCCTGGGCGCAAAGGCGGACGTCCGGCCGGCGCGCCAGGACGAGGACGCTGGAAGATTGGCTGGCCCGGCACCGGGCGTCCCGGCGCAGGTCGCGGCCCCGTAGATGCGGCGGCCGTTGGCGGCGGCGCAGCGGGACGAGGCGGAGCCTTGTACACAGGCCGAGGCCCTGTCTGCGGCACAATCATGCGCGGCTGCGGCGTTTGAGGACGTGGTGGCGGCGCTGCAGGCATAGGCTTGCTCGCTATCGGGGAAGTCGGTGCGGCAGCCTGTGGTGCAGCAACAGGAGGAGCAGACTGCGGTGACGCGACGGGAGGCGCGGGCTCGGCCGGGGGTGTAGCGGCCGGCATCGCTGGTTTCTGCGAAGGCGTTGGCGTTGCCGCCGCTGGAGGACGCGGCGGTGGCACCGTAAACGTCGGACGCACTGTGGGCGTTGGCACGACCAATCTGGGTGGTGCTGGTGTTGGAGCTTCCGCCGCAGGAGGCGGTGGCGCAGTTGGTTTTGCAGGAGCAGGTGTCGAAGAGACAGCAGGTCTCGCTTCTACCGGGGGGGGCGGTACGACGCGCGGCGAAGGAACGGGAGGCGCTGGGGTTTGCTGTTTCGCTCGAATGGCGTTCAGAACATCGCCAGGCTTGGAAATGTGCGAGAGGTCGATCTTGGTCCTTATCTCATCGGAATCCGCGCGAGATGGACGAGCGGCTCGGCTTGAACTTTGGGACTCACCCGCAGTATGGAAATGAGCACGCACCTTCTCGGCTTCGTGCTCCTCGATGGAACTGGAGTGTGTCTTCTTTTCGGTTACCCCGACGATCGTAAGCACGTCGAGGATCGCCTTACTCTTGACTTCCAGCTCTCTGGCCAAGTCGTTAATTCGAATCTTGCTCATCCGCCCTTTCCCTTGCCGGACTGTCCCGCTAAGTCTTCATATCAACCTCACGGTCGAGTGCGTCATTTTCTCTCCCGAGATCCTCGCGCGGATGTCGAGAAAGACAAAAGTCGTGCGAGAACCTCACTCCGGAGATTTCTCTCCGGAAGTCGGCTCTTCTTCTTGCGATTGATCTTCTGCTTCCGAACCGTCGGTTACTTCCGCACTTCCCTCTGCGGAAGCGACGATGCCTTCCGTCGCAGCTTCGTCCGCTCCCGCTTCCTGCTCTGCTGCAGTCGCGTCCGATGCTGATTCTGCTCCGGCTTCGGTTACCGGAGCTGCTCCGCTCTCAAGGCTTAAGAAGTAATTATTGACCGCCAAGCTGATTTTTTCCACCGTCTTCGGCCCGATACCCTCGATGGCCTCCAGTTGTTCAGGAGTCATATCAGCCAACGCTTCTACGGTGGCAATGCCTGCCGCCGTAAGCTTTTCAACCAGACCTTCTCCAAGTCCCGGAACACTCTCGAGCGGCGTCGAACTGGCGCCAACAAGCGCCGACATTTGTTCCTCTACTTCTTGCCGTTTTTCTTCTTCGCTCTTGATATCAATCTTCCAGCCCAATAGCTTGGCAGCAAGGCGGACGTTTTGTCCTTTCTTGCCGATGGCAAGCGAGAGCTGGCTGTCATCCACGACCACTTCCAAGTGCTTTTCCTGGCTGTCGACAATCGTTACGCGGCTCACTTTTGCCGGCTGCAAGGCCTTCTCGGCAAACGTCACGGGATCTTCGTGATATTCAATGATGTCTATTTTTTCGCCGCGTAGTTCGCGGATGATCGACTGCACGCGCATACCCTTCATCCCGACGCACGCACCGACGGCATCGACATCCTTATCCTTGGACATCACAGCGATTTTGGTGCGCTCACCGGCTTCTCGAGCGATCGCGCGAATGACGACTGTGCCGTCATAGATTTCGGGCACTTCTGTCTGGAACAGATGTTGCACAAGCTCCGGAGCAGCGCGAGAAACAACTACCTGCGGTCCCTTGGAAGCTTTTTCCACGCGATCGATCACCACGCGTACACGCTCGCCCATGGCGAAGGATTCCAGCTTTGACTGTTCCTTCCGCGGCATGCGCGACTCTGCTTTTCCAATGTCAAAGATGACATCTGGTCCTTCGATACGCTTCACCGACGCATTGACAATTTCGCCGACTCGTCCGATGTATTCGTTGTAAACGGTGTCCCGTTCCGCTTCGCGAACCTTCTGGAAGATCACCTGCTTTGCAAGTTGCGCAGCGATGCGACCCAGAATTCCCTCCGTCTCCTTGGGAATGTGAAGTTCGCCGCCCGATTCGACGTTGGGATCGAATTTGCGAGCCTCTTCCAGCGTCATCTGCAGAGACGGGTCTTCGATTTGCTCGGGACTCTCCACCACGGTTTTGACCGCATAGGCGCGGATCTTGCCGGTTTCTTTGTCCAACTCGGCCCGCAAGTTTTCCTGCGTCTTGTAGTACTTGCGGGTGGCGACAACGATCGCGTCTTCCACCGCGCTGACTACAACTTGCGGATCGATACCCTTCTCTCTACTGAGGGCGTCAATTGTGTTGTAAAGCTCGCTTGCCATAAATCAGCTCTTAGTTTCCAGCTACTGGTTGTTTACAACGGATCCAGCGCTAGATCTCGGGCACCAGGTTGGCCTTCTCCACATTTGTCAGTTCCACTTCCAGCTTCTGTGGAATTAAGCCCTGTGCCTTTTTCTTTTTGGAAGGGCCGCTCACATCGAGCGTCAAACGCCCATCCTCGAACTTTTCCAACTTCCCTTCAAAGTGCCGGTTGCCATTCACCGGCTGCCGAGTGGTGAGTTTGATGCGACTACCGGCAAACCGACTAAAGTCCGCCGGAGACGTTAACTTCCGATCAAGTCCTGGCGAAGATACCTCAAGGAGATACTGTCCTCCAGGAACAATATCCTCGACGTCAAGGATGGTTCCTACCTCGCGACTGAGGTTGGCGCAGTCTTCGTGAGCCACGCCGCCGGGCTTGTCGATGAAGATGCGCAGCATCCTGTTGCCACCGCTGCCACGCAACTCGACCTCGACTATTTCGAGGCCGCTTGAAGCGGCCACGCGCTCTGCCACTCCGCGGACTCGATCAATGTCAAATACCATGAAACCAGCAAGTTAGCGATTGTCCCAGTGGACCTACAAAGGCTCAAACTAAAAAGTGGGCTTTCGCCCACTGGTGTGCTTCGCCACATTCCGGTATTACACAACAGTTCTCAATTCCCTAATATACGCGGTCGGCCAGCAAAAGACAAACTGCTCAAAAGCCGTGGGTTATAATCCGAGGCCGAGTCATGGAGCGAAGCTTGCGCGTACATTTCGAGCTCACTTTGTGCCTGATCGTTCTCTCAACCGGGTACCTTGCTGCGGCGCAAGGGGGCACTCGATCACCCATTCGAACTCCAGCCGGCACCCGCTCACGCACGTCCTACGGCATGGCGACGACGCAACCACCGATCATCTCGAAGGCACACCACGCAGACGAAGAACATGATGTTGCCTTCAAGTCGCAAACGGTCCTGGTGCAAATTCCGGTCGTGGTAACCGACAAGTCCGGAGCGCACGTTCAGGGACTCACTAAACTCGATTTCGAAGTGCAGGAAGATAAGAAGGAACAAAAGATCGCCTCGTTCGAGGAAGTTCAGGCGTCTCACACCCCTTTAGACATTCCATCTCGAAACACCGGTGAATTTAGGAACCTTGCTGGACAGGATGGCTCCGCGCGTGGCGTCGTACTCGTTGCACTGGATACAGTGAATACGCCGTTCCTAGATCAAGCATATGGCCGCAAGCAGCTCATCAAGTATCTCTCCGATAATCTGAACGCAGGGCAGATTCTGGGACTGGTGGCCATCACGGGAAAAGGCTTGAAGGTATTGCACGATTTCAGTAGCGATTCAGCCTCATTAATTGAGGCGCTTAACAAGGTGCGCGGTGAGCTACCCGCCCTTCAGGGAGTTGACATCGACGCCCAGGCGCTCGCGGCTGCCAGCGACCTCTCGGCTCCTTTAGAGGTCGGATTCGGCGGAATGACAAGTCCGGCAGACGCGGTGGAGAGCTTCGTCCTTTATGGCGATGCCGCGTTGGTTCGCATACAACAAGACCGGGCCATCGAAATTACCATGCGGTCATTCCTCAATATCGCTCGTTCGCTGGCCGGAATTCCGGGCCGAAAATCCTTGATTTGGGCTACCGGGAGTTTTCCTTTCTATATTGATTCTCCCGCTGCCGTTCCCGCCGCCTATCTGGCTCCGTTATACGAAGAAGCTATGCAGGCGCTGGGCGATGCCCAGATCTCTGTCTACCCCGTCGATGTTCGCGGGCTGATGAACTACTCTCCGGCGGCGGACGCCAATTACCGCGGCAGTCGATTTAGCACTGCATTGGCTGGGAGAACCTGGCTACAAAGCGCGTCTATCGACACCTTGAGAGAGCTTGCCGAAATGACGGGGGGCAGGGCCTTTTACAACTCGAACGACATCGCTGCTGGCTATAAACGTGCGGTGCAGGACTCTGCTTCTTACTATCTGGTGGGATATTATCTGGATACGAAGAATGCCAAGCCAGGCTGGCGCAAACTCAAAGTCAAAGTCGACAGGGCGGGTGCGGAGGTTCGAGCGCGCTCTGGATTCTTTGTGACAAATACGACCATGAATCCCGATGCAAATCGGAAGACGGACATCGATGCCGCCTTGGTATCTCCCTTCGAAAGCACTGGTGTCCCGGTTGACATACGCTGGGGACAAACCACAGCGGATGGCGACAAGAAGAAAATCGAATTCTTCGTACACGTGCCGGCGAACGGAGTGACCATCGAGCACGGCGCTAAGAACACGTTTGGATTGGAATTTGTGTCTGTGGCCGTACAAAATGACAAAGTCGCCGATACCATCAGCCAAACCGTTGAAGGAGAGATGAGACCCGAAATGATGTCTCAAGTTCAGTCTGGAGGGCTTTCCTATCACAACGCTCTGAAACTCCCACCGGGGCGATACAACGTGCACTTTGTAGTCCGAGACAACCTCAAAGGGGCGGTCGGCAGCGTGAATGTGCCGCTCACGGTAAACTAAGCCCCGATCTTGCGCATCATGGATTGCCTGAGCAAACGAAAAGTGCTGGCAAATGCTACTTGGGGGTCAAGGGGATAGTTACCGTCCCCACCGAGCCGGTTCGATTGTCCCGAACTGCGAGCCGGACATCGGTGCCTCCGGCTGGCGACGGAACGTCCATCTGCAAAAGAATACCCTGCTTTTGAATTTGCTGATAGGTTTCTGCAGGAAACGCCTGGTCGACCTTCTGGCTCTGACTGGCCAAAATATTTCCGTCTGTCCCGAAGACGGCCGCATAGAAGGCAACATTCAGCTTCTTGCTTCCGCCACTGGCGTCCTCCGCTGAAACTGTATCCGCATCCACGAGAAAGACTACGCCGATTTTGCCAGCTTCTGACGGTTTCGCCTGGGCTCTAAAAGTGACGAGAGTATTGGGAGCTTTATCGTGGAGAGCCTCGGCTACTTGCTGTTCTGGAGTTGCGTCTTTCTTCTGCCCCGGATCGATAGCGTAGTAACCGCGACGATTGCGAACCTCAACTCCGTCGCGATTGACTTTCACCTTTATGGATCGATACTTGCCGTCCATCTTTTTGTCGTCGGGATAGTAGCCGATGGTGTACGCGGCCTGAGTATCTTGCATCGCCAGGGCTACGCCTTCTTTGATTTCATTCTGATTGACGTAAGCTTTGCCACCGGTTTCCGCAGCCATTTCACGCATGGTTTCCTGGCTGGAAGTAACGTCTGACATCTTCATCTGCGCAGCTTCAGAAACGGATTCGAGTTGGGTGGAGGGGAGGTCGTCCATGGTGGGTTCCATGCCGCTGACCAAGCCGCGAACATCGACCGGATAGATAGCGATCTGCGCGCTCGCGAGTTGCGCTGCCGCTTCACGAATTTCCTGAGCGTGCTCCTGACGTTGTGCTCCTGCAATTGCTCCCGCGGAGCGAGTCCCTACGCCCAACTGCTTGATGCTGGGCAGTGACTCGGCAAGTTCTTCGCCGCTGACTTCGCGATTTTCGGGAATCAGGCTGAAGGGAAACGCTGCGGTCAGCCAAATGATACTTTTGCGTCCCGGGATTCCACCAAGGATACGCGCCAGACTTCGCATCGCCGCCAGCGTAGACTCAACCCGCCGATCAAGCACATACGCCAGCTGAATATTCTGGAACGCGCGCAGTTCCTGATTCACTCCACTGGTGACTCCGGCGTCGCCCCCATGCGCGGTTTCACTATTCACCAGTACAGGTGGAGCAGGCGCTTTGTTCAGCTCCTGCTCCCGGGGCTTGAACTGGTCGATGGCCTTTACCAGGATCTGTGGATCAGAGGTGAAGTCCTGCAGTATACCCAGGTTGTTGGTTAATGTCATGACCGCAGTTCTCTGCCCAGGTTTGTACTGCTGCTTCACGAATTGCAACATTTGCTGCCGGGCGTAAGCCTGATCTTTGAATGGAGTATTCGCTGCGTCAATCAGGAGGACGGTCAGCGGCGCTCCGGGAGACCGATACTCTGGCCGATTTGAATAAATTCCGGCAGGCAGTTCAGAAGGCGGTTTTTGCTCTTCACCAGGATTTGTGAAGAACGCAATCTTCTGGTTCTTCCCCTTCTCCTGGACTGTGAAGTCTTCCATCTTCAATCCAGCGACCGGATTACCTTTCTTGTCTTTCACCACTACGTCGACCAGCACCAGGTGAGTGTTGACACGAAATGTGGGCGTTGCCGCATCGGGCTGTACCGTTTGCTGAGCGAAGGATTGAAGCAGTAGCGAGAAAACAAGTGCCGAAACCAAGCATAGATTTCCGCCGGGCTTCCGAATGAAAGAGAACAACATTGGGCCGCCTCCCCTACGTGCACCGGACGTTAATACGTTTCGAAGCAGGATTCAAGGGAATTTCCCGCTCAGACCGCACGATATGTGATGCCTGAGGTCATATCTGCAGCCTGCTAGAATAGAGACACTCACAATCGAGAGCAATTATGATTCATTTTCCTGTCCCTGAAGCTCTGACTTTTGATGATGTATTGCTCCTTCCCGCGCGTTCCGATGTAGTTCCGGCACAGGCCAATACCCAGACACAATTGACGCGAAACATCCGTCTGAATATCCCTATCATCAGCGCGGCGATGGACACAGTTACTGAATCGCACATGGCGATCGGAGTAGCTCAACAGGGAGGGTTGGGAATTATCCATCGCAATCTCCCTATTGATCAGCAGGCAAATGAAGTCGACAAGGTAAAACGTTCTGAGAGCGGCATGATCGTTGATCCCGTCACGATGTCGCCCGATGACAAGGTATCGGATGCGCTTGAAGTTATGCGTAAGTACAAGATTTCCGGCGTACCGATCACGAAGAATAAGAAGTTAGTTGGAATTTTGACGAACCGGGATTTGCGATTTGAGACTCGCTTCGACATTCCCATCAGCAAGGTGATGACAAAGGAGAACCTGATCACGGTGCCGGTTGGAACAACCCTTCAGGAAGCGGAAAAAATCCTGCACGAACACCGGGTTGAAAAGCTGCTCGTCGTCGATGACAGATACAACCTGAAGGGGCTGATCACCGTTAAGGACATCCAGAAAAAGCTGAAGTATCCAAATGCGGCGAAGGATTCGCACGGCAGACTGCGTGTAGGGGCAGCGATCGGTGCCACCGGCGACTTTCTTGAACGGGCCCAGGAAGTCGTGAAAGCAAAAGTGGACCTACTCGCGATTGACAGCGCACATGGCCATTCGTCACGTGTGTTGGATGCGGTCAAGTTGATTAAATCAAAATTGCCTGAAGTCGATTTAATCGCAGGCAATGTGGGCACATTCGATGGAGCCTGCGAGCTCGCGAAGTCTGGCGCCGATGCTATTAAGGTGGGCATTGGTCCAGGTTCGATTTGCACGACACGAGTTGTGACCGGAGCTGGTGTTCCGCAGATTACAGCGATCGCTGAAGCTTATCGGGCAACTAAAGATTCCAATGTGCCGATCATTGCCGATGGGGGTATCAAGTACTCGGGAGACATCACAAAGGCGTTGGCTGCCGGCGCGTCCGCAGTGATGATCGGGTCCATGTTTGCCGGAACGGATGAGAGTCCGGGCGAGTTGATCCTGTATCAAGGGCGAACATTCAAGTCGTATCGTGGAATGGGATCGTTGGGCGCGATGGCTGCAGGCTCCAGCGAGAGATATTTCCAGAACACGGATGGAGATGCGTCAACCGCGATGCCGGTGGTCGGCGAAGAATCAAATCGTCTGGCTAAGCTTGTCCCCGAAGGGATTGAAGGACGCGTACCGTATCGGGGATCGGTGGCGATGATCGTCCATCAGCTGGTCGGTGGATTAAAGTCAGGCATGGGTTACACGGGATGCTCGACAATCGCTGAACTCCTCCAGAAGGCCCGCTTTGTGCGCATCAGTGTAGCGGGACTGCGAGAGAGCCATGTGCACGATGTTATGATCACGCGCGAGGCGCCAAACTACGCTGTCGAATAAACGCCCATTGAAGTGGCCCAAGAAAGAGCTGTGGAAAGCCTGGATCGCCGCCATCCTGTGGCTGATTCTGATTGCCATTGAGTCGACCGACTGGCTGTCTTCCGACAACACGAGCCGGATCCTTTATCCCATTCTCCATTTTCTGACCGGCGTCGATCCGGTTCGGTTTGTCACCTGGAACTATTACATTCGAAAAGTAGGGCACGTCTGCGGATATTTCGGACTCAGTCTACTGCTGTATCGGGCCTGGCATAGAACGATTACTTTTGCCGAGCGCCGGCGGTGGTCCATTCGCTGGGCACGAATCGCCTTTATCATGACAATGCTGGTGGCGTGCCTGGATGAATGGCATCAAACATTCATTCCTTCGCGTACTGGCTTAGTCAAAGATGTACTGTTGGACAGCACAGCGGCGTTAGCCGCACAGGTTTTTGTGTTCCTTTACTTGAGAGGCGCGCGCAGTGCGACCGATCGCGCACAAGTCGAAGAGCTAACGTCGGCGTGATGGCGCTCCTTGGGAAACAACCAGCAGAATAGAACTGACGATCGCAACGGACGCCGACAGGTAAAACGGCATTCGCGGTCCACTATACTTCCACAACTCCCCCGTGATAATGCTGGCAAGCAGTGTCGCTATACTCGTCGAGAAGAAGTACACGCCTAGGGCGCGCCCGCGCAAGTCGGCTGGGACGGCCTCTACGATAAGGGCTTTCAGTACGGGGTTCGTAAGCGCATAGAACAAGCCATAACAAGCCATAGCCATCCATATTGCAAGTGTTGATGGCGCCGTCCCGAAGACAAAATAAACGGCAGCGAAGATCATGTAGCCGGCGGCAGCAATCGCGTACCGCGAAAAACGGTCACTTAACCTGCCCGCCGGCCAGGAAGAAAGCGTGTAGGTGATGTTGAAGACGAGACCAAGAAGCGGCGCTTGCGCCGGAGAAATTCCGACATCCTGGGAACGCAGTACAAGAAACATATCGCTTGAATTCCCAAGAGCGAAAAGAGTCACCGCAAATAGAACAAAGTAGAAAGAACCCGGCAGCCGAGTACTTGTGGGATTCGAAAGTGATTCTGCCGCATGTCTGTTCACGGCCGACTTAGGAGACTCGCGAATCCACAGCACCGCGACGAGCACGCACAGAAACCCGGGAACGGCGGCAGCCAGAAAAACCCCGCGAAAGCCGTAGTGAGACAGCAAGAGAACTGCCGTCAGTGGGCCCGCGATTGCACCGGCTGAATCCATTGTCTGTATGAGTCCATAGGCAGACCCGAGTTCCTTCTCGTCTACCGAATCTGCAACCATTACGTCGCGTGCTGTGCCACGAAGTCCCTTGGCAATTCGATCAACAAAGCGAATGGAGAGCACCTGTCCCCAAGAACCCACAAAAGCCAAAAGCGGCTTGACGACATTGGCAGTGAAGTAACCCAACACAACAATCGGCTTGCGTCGGGGAATGCGGTCCGCAAGGTAACCGGAGAGAAGCTTCGCAAGGGAAGCGGCACTCTCTGCGATACCTTCAATGATTCCGAGTTGGGCCGGTCCTGCTCCAATCGTGACAAGGAATGCCGGAAGTACCCAGTACGCCATCTCGGTGGCGGTGTCATTCAGGAAGGAAGTAGCACCAAAGGCGTGAACGTTGCCTGGGAGGCGTTGGGAAGTGGGAGCTTGCTCCACGTACTTGTTCTATCACGTTGCGATACTGAGTTTGGAAGGAGATTCTGCCGTTAGAGAGAGGCAGCTAGGCTGAGAACTAATACATGCTGTCGTACTTGGTAACGACCCAATCGCCATCTTTGTTCTCAAGAGTGACGGAGAACAGCTCTTTGTAGGTACGCTTTTCGCCAGCGACGGTCTGGCGCTTGCCACGATACTGAAGAATGCGGAGAGGCGGGCGATCGTCCCAGTCGGCAATATCCCAGGAAACCAGCGGATGTTGGGACTCTGAGCTACAGATGAATGCGGCATATTTCTTGCGATAATCCTTCGACCAGTCAGCCAGTTCATCTTCGCAATGACCATCTTTCATGGCACGTATGAACTTGCTTGCAACACGCTCGGCGCCACGGTCACGAAGGGGGTTCAGCGAAATCGACTTTGGAACCCCGGAGAGCGGATCGTGATCCTCAGAGCGTGAGAGAACTGGGGGCTGCCCGTTCAACCAAATGAGGTATCCAAAGAACACCAACAGCAGAAGAACACCGGCGCCTGCTGCAATGGCGATCTGGGTGCGTGAGAATTCCATAGACCACCTACCAGTGTATTGGGTTGGACCGAAGCCGCAAGATTACGGGAGTCAACCGCAGTAGTACATGTACGGCTGGTAAGTGGCTCATGGTTAGCAAATACTTTCGGTCCCGGAAAACAAAAAAGGACGGGATGAACCCGTCCTTTGGAGTTTTGAGATTTGGTAAGACTACTCGTCTTTTGCAGCACCCTCGGCTGAGGGGCCACGTTCCTGGCTTGCCTGAGCCTCGGCTTCTTCCATTGCTTTCTTGGCTTCCGCAGCGCGCTTCGAACGAGCTTCGGAACGCTTCTGCCGCTTCTCGTCGATCACCTTTTCGCTGCCTAGCAGCTCGATGAATGCTTTGTCGGCGCCGTCGCCCTTGTTCCAACCGGAGCGAATGATTCGCAGATAGCCACCCTGACGGTCGCCAAAGCGCGGACCGATCGTGTCGAACAGCTTGTCTACAGCGGCACCGGTCATCAGGTACGCAGCCGCCTGCCGACGGGCTGAAAGATCTCCCCGCTTTCCAAGAGTGATCATCTTCTCGACATTGGGACGCATAGCTTTGGCCTTGGGCACGGTGGTTTCGATACGCTCTTCCAGAATGAGCGATGTGACCAGGTTCCGCAGCAATGACCGTCGGTGCGCGGTGTTACGACCCAGCTTCCATCCTGCTACTTTGTGACGCATGGCAAACCTCAGAAAAAAGTTTCTAGTTCCTAGTTTCTAGTTTCGAGTGGGCGTCCCAGGGAGAACACTAGAACTCGAAACCAAAGAACCTAAAACTGCTTAGAGATCGTTGTCGCCGTAGGCTGACGCCGGCAGTACCTGGTTCGAAGTAGGTCCGGGCACGGCGTTGCCGTGCTCATCGATCTTCATGCCCAGGCTCAAGCCCATGGACGCCAATATCTCTTTGATCTCGTTCAGCGACTTACGGCCGAAGTTCTTGGTCTTCAGCATTTCGGCTTCGGTCTTCTGCACCAGTTCGCCGATAGTCTGAATGTTCGCGTTCTTCAGGCAGTTGTAACTGCGAACCGAAAGCTCCAGCTCTTCCACAGAACGATTTAAGTTTTCGTTCTTGATCTCCGGCTTACGCTCGTCGGTAGAAGTCGCGGTTTCGATATCTTCCTCGAAGTTGATGAAGATATTCATGTGGTCCTTCAGCAACTTCGCCGCTAGCCCAATGGAGTCCGCTGGAGTGATGGAACCGTTAGTCCAGACTTCGAGCGTGAGCTTGTCGTAGTCGGTGATCTGACCGAGACGTGCCGCCTCGATGGTGTAGTTACACTTGCGAACCGGGGAATGGACCGAGTCGATGGGAATAAATCCGATGCCGAGATCTTCGTCAAAGTTTTTGTCGGCGGAAACGTAACCGCGCCCGCGCTTGAGCCGCATTTCCATGTCGAGCTTGCCGCCCTCGCTAACCGTGGCGATATATACGTCCTTGTCGAGAACCTCTACATCGGCATCAGCTTCGATCATGCCGGATGTGACCACACCAGGCTGATCGGCGCGCAGATAGATGGCTTTCGGCGCATCTCCACTCAACTTAAATGGGATCTGCTTCAGGTTGAGAATGATGTCCGTCGCGTCCTCGACTACGCCGGGAATCGATTGGAACTCGTGCAGGACGCCTTCGATCTTCACGGCTGTTACAGCTGCTCCTTCGATCGAAGAGAGCAACACGCGCCGGAGAGCATTCCCGATGGTTGTACCGAACCCGCGCTCGAACGGCTGCGCCCAGAAGATTCCGTACTTATCGGTTAATGTGGAGGTGTCAACTGCGAGACGTTTTGGTTTCTGAAAACCCTTCCAAAGCATTTCTATTCTCCTTCGGCCATGTGGCTCAAGGCTGGCTCCCTGAATAGTCCGAATTCAGGTCAAGCGCCGGCAAAGGCTGATCTGGCACGAAAAGTGGACTGGTAAAGCAAAGTTTCAAGGTTGCAAGGTTTCAAGGCTTCGGCGAAACCTTGAAACTGCGGAAACGTTGAAACTTATTTACTGTACAACTCGACAATCAGCTGCTCGTTGACAGGCAACTGGATGTCTTCACGTTTTGGCAACGCGAGCACGCGTCCTTTGTAATTGTCGCGATCGACTTCCAGCCAGTTCGGCATGTTCTGGTGGCTGGCGAATTCTTTCGCGGCTTCCAGGATCGGCAGCTTGCGGCTGGCTTCGCGGATCGTGACCTCCTCGCCGACGCTCACCTGGTAAGAAGGCACGTTGACCTTCCGGCCGTCAACGAAGATGTGACCATGACGCACCAACTGGCGAGCCTGGCGGCGGGAGATTCCAAACCCGAGACGATAGACGACGTTATCGAGACGACGCTCCAACTGCTGCAGCAGGATTTCACCGGTGACACCCTGACGCCGCGCCGCCTTCTCGAAATAGGCGCGAAACTGGCCTTCCTGGGTGAAGTAAATTCGTTTGGTCTTCTGCTTTTCGCGCAACTGAAGACCGTAGCCCACGATCTTGGCTTTGCGGTCTTTCCCGTGTTGTCCGGGAGCGAAGTTGCGCTTTTCAATTGGGCATTTGTCGCTGAAGCACTTGGTGCCCTTCAGAAACAACTTCATGCCTTCGCGGCGGCATAAACGACAGACTGGATCGGTATAACGTGCCAAGTTTCTTCTCCTTATTTGATGACCGGTTTACAGGTTTGGCTTCACCCTTCCTCCCGGACGAAAACTAATGTTTCAGGGTTACGCAGGTTTCAAGGTCACTGAAACTTTGAAACTCTGAAACACTGAAACCTTATACCCTTCTTCGCTTCGGCGGACGGCAACCGTTATGGGGAATCGGCGTCGTGTCACGGATGTTGCGGACATCGATGCCGGCGGCCGCCAATGCGCGAATAGCAGATTCACGGCCGGAACCCGGACCGCTCACGCGAACTTCAACGCTGCGGACACCGTGATCGCGTGCCATGTTGGCTGCGTTCGAGGCAGCTTGCTGCGCGGCAAACGGAGTGCCCTTGCGGGAGCCGCGGAAGCCCAAAGAGCCGGAGCTCTTCCAGGACAAGACGTTTCCTGCCGGATCGGTAATCGTCACGATCGTGTTGTTGAAGGACGCCTGAATGTGTGCAACCGCATGAGGCACGTGCTTGCGTTCCTTCTTCTTAAACGTCTTTTTCTTGCCCTTCTTTTCGGTCGCCGCTGCGCCGCTTGCCGCCGGTTTAGCCATAGTGAATCAGTCCTTAGTCGTCAGTCTTCAGTCCTCAGCCAATTGCCTCGTCGTCGAACTTGCTGACGACTAACGCTGCAGGGTGGTATTAGGTTTTCGCCGTCGACTTCTTCTTTTGGGCGACGGTGCCTTTGCGCGGGCCCTTACGGGTACGCGCGTTGGTATGAGTACGCTGCCCGCGAACTGGCAGGTTGCGACGGTGACGATAGCCGCGATACGAGCCGATTTCGATCAGACGCTTGATGTTCATCTGCACTTCTTTGCGCAGATCGCCTTCAACCAAGCCTTCCGACTCGATGACCTGGCGGATGCGGTTCACTTCGTCTTCGCCAAGATCTTGAACCTTTTTCATCGGGTCGACATTCGCCTGGTCAAGGATGCGCGCCGATCGTGCATTTCCAATTCCGTAGATATAGGTCAGCGCGATGTTCGCGTGCTTGTTACGCGGAAGATCGACGCCTGCAATACGTGCCATAAATGCTGCTCCTAGCTTCTAGCTGCCGCCTTCCAGGCGGCAGACTCTTATCCCTGACGCTGCTTGTGTTTCGAATTCTCGCAGATCACCCGAACCACGCCGCGGCGGTGAATGATCTTGCACTTATCGCAAATTTTCTTTACCGAAGCTCGAACCTTCACAGAAACCGTCCTTGGTTATGCGTCATTGGTGTCCTAACGACGTTAAGCCTATTTGTAGCGATAAACGATTCGCCCACGATTTAGGTCGTAAGGCGACAATTCCACGGCAACTTTATCTCCGGGAAGAATACGAATGAAATTCTTGCGCATCTTTCCCGAGACGTGGGCAAGCACCTGATGCTTGTTTTCCAGTTCAACCTTGAACATGGCGTTGGGCAGTGGCTCTATGACCACGGCCATGACTTCAATAGCGTCTTCTTTACTCATTCAGTCCTTAGCTTTTTTCTCGCCCAGATCCCTCGCTACGCTCGGGATTTCGGCTGCAGGCTCCCGCTTCGCTCACGCCCGCTAGACGCCTCAACTTCAATAGCGTCTTCTTTGCTCATTCAGTCCTTAAGAACCAGCTCTCAGCTATCCGTCGTGCCTTCAGCCCGAAACTTCTTCGACGTCGGAACCGGATAGGTGATTGCTACTGCGTCAAAATCACCGGGCCATTTCTAGTTACGGCAACACAGTGTTCGAAGTGAGCGCTGTAACTGCCATCGGCGGTCACGGCGGTCCATTTATCATCGAGCACGCGAGTGGCAGCCTTGCCGGAGTTCACCATTGGCTCAATCGCCAGGACCATGCCTTCGCGCAGCCTGGCGCCATGTCCGCGGCTGCCAAAGTTGGGAACCTGCGGCTCTTCGTGCAACCGCGTTCCAATGCCATGTCCAACAAATTCGCGCACTACACTGAAGCCGTTGGCTTCGACAAATTCCTGCACTGCAGCACCCACGTCGCCTACCGAATTTCCGATCAACGCCTGTTGGATGCCTTTCTGCAAAGAAGTCTCGGTGACTTCCAGCAACTTCGTCAGTTCCGGCCCGATGGTATCGTCGGCCGGGACGGTAATCGCAGCATCGCCATAATAGCCGTCGAGTACCACGCCGCAATCAATGGAGACAATGTCTCCGGGCTTGAGCACCCGCTTCTCAGACGGGATACCATGCACAATCTCTTCGTTGATCGACGTGCAGAGAACGCACGGATAGTCGTAATAGCCTTTAAACGCGGGCTTCGCGCCAAGATCTTTCATCTTCTGCTCGGCGGCACGCTCCAGGTCCATCGTGCTAACCCCGGGTTTCACCATGCCGCGAAGATGATCAAGAACCTGGCGAACGATGCGGCCGCTCTTCCGCATCTTTTCGATCTCAGCCGCCGATTTGCAAACGATTGCCATTCTTAATCGGCGTGAACGCTGTGATGCTCGATGACCCAGAACATCTGACCCGTCACCTGATCTACCGGCAAATCGCCGTTTACGGAAACCAAGCGACCTTTCTGCTCGTAGTACTCCGCGACGGGACGTGTCTGCACGTCATAAACCCGCAGGCGCTCCTGCACCACATCCTCACGATCATCCTTGCGGATTATCAGAGCAGAACCATCAATGTCGCAAACATCCGCGACTCGGGGTGGCTGGGTATAGACGTTGTAGATGTGTCCGTTGGCGGAACAGGTTCGACGTCCGGAAAGCCGATGTACTAACTGATTATAATCAACATCGATACGAATCACAATCGGTAAGCACTTGTCGCCATGCGACTTGTCAAAGATCTCGCCTTCGAAGAAGGCATCTAACCAGCCGGCCTGTTTGGCCGTCCGTGGAAAACCATCCAAAATAAAGCCCCGCTCGCAATCGGAGGATCTGAGGCGCGTCGCGACCATGTCACAAACCAGGTCGTCGGGAACCAGTTCGCCTCGAACCATAATGGCCTTGGCCTGGACGCCCAGCTCGGTTCCACGAGCCACGTTGTCCCGAAGAATGTCTCCGGTGGAGATCTGCGGGATACCCCAGCGCCCTGCGATGCGCTTGGCCTGTGTGCCCTTGCCTGCACCCGGAGGTCCCAGCAGGATTACCGGTCCAATGTTATTGCACGCTACACCCTCGGCCATCAAACTGGCTCCCCGAGCCCTACTCCAGTCTTTCGGCACCGCAACCGCGCTACATTCCCTCTTAAGACCAGGTACGGCGTCCGCGAATGCGCCCGCTCCTGGGGGTAAATCCATCGTAGTGTCGCATGATGAGTTGTGCTTCGATCTGCGTCACCGTATCCATTGCAACGCCAACCACAATGAGGAGCGATGTACCTCCGAAGTAGAAGGTCACACCTAATCCGTTGGTCACCCAACTGGGAAGTTTCTCGAAAAATGCTCCCGCCGCGCCCGGCAAGTGATTCAGGTGAATGCCGGCAATCATCCACTCCGGAATAAAGGAAATGATGATCAAATACAGCGCACCCACCAGCGTAATCCGGGTCAGAATCTCGTTGATGTGATCCGCGGTGCGCTTTCCGGGGCGTATGCCAGGAATGAACCCGCCATACTTCCGCATGTTGTCCGCAACCTCGTTGGGGTTGAAGACGATGGAGACATAGAAGTAAGCAAAGAAAATGATGCCGATCGCGTACAGGACCGTGTACAGCGGCTCGCCCCATCCGAGCGCTCGCATCATCGGACCGAAGAACTTGCTATCGCGGAGTCCGTAACCGATTGTCTGCGGCAATGTCAGAATCGAGGAGGCGAAAATGACCGGCATAACGCCACCGGCGTTGACACGCAACGGCAGGTGAGTGGATTGTCCACCCATGACTTTACGCCCCACCACACGTTTGGCGTATTGCACCGGGATGCGGCGTTCGCTTCGCTCAACATAAACGATGAAAGCAACTACCAGAATCATCAGCGCGATCAGCATCACCATGGCAAATGGCGTGAATGCGCCCCAAGCGTCGGTGTGGACCTTTTGATACAGATCAGCGACTCCCTTAGGCAGTCCGACTACGATTCCAGCGAAAATCAGCAGCGACATTCCATTGCCTATGCCACGTTCGGTGATCTGCTCGCCCAGCCACATAATGAAAGCACTGCCAGTGGTCAAGGTCAGCATTGTCATTAGGATGAAGCCGTAGCCAGGATTCATGACGAAGTCGCCGCCGCTCTTCTCCAGGCCGATCGCGATACCAAATGACTGGATGCAACTCAAGACGATCGTCAAATAACGAGTCCACTGAGTGATCTTCTTGCGACCGAGTTCACCCTCCTTCTGCAACTTGGCGAGGGGCTCGTAAACGACTGTCAACAACTGCAGGATGATCGACGCCGTTATGTAGGGCATGATGCCCAGGGCGAAAATCGTCATGCGACGCAACTGGCCACCGGAGAACAGGTCCACGAATCCGAACATGGTGCCACGGTTCTGCTCGAAAAATTGCTGCAGCCGATCGGCATTGATGCCTGGAGTCGGAATGTGACCGCCGAGGCGGTACACCGCCAGCATCGCCAGCGTAAATAGAATTCGTTTGCGAAGGTCCGGGATACGAAAAATATTGGCCAGTTTCTCGAACATTACTGCAAGACCTCAAACTTGCCGCCCGCCTTGCTGATCTTTTCCTGGGCTGACTTGGAAAACTTGTGAGCGTGTACGGTGATCGCGGCCGACAACTCACCATTTCCCAGAATCTTGACCGGGCGCTTTGTCTTGATCACTCCAGCCTTGCGGAGAACATCAGGCGTAATAGTCGTCTCACCCAATCCCGCCAAGCGATCCAGATTCACCTCGCTATATTCCTCGCGGAAGATATTGGTGAAGCCGCGCTTGGGCATGCGGCGGTGCAAGGGCATCTGGCCGCCTTCAAAACCGCGCATCATGCGCGAACCGCTTCGCGAGCGCTGTCCTTTGTGGCCGCGGGTCGAGGTCTTGCCCATCCCGGAGCCCATGCCGCGTCCTACGCGCTTCTTATTGGCGTTCGCTTGCTTCGGTGCTCGAATGTTGGAAAGATTCATATGCTTCTAGCTTCTGGCTACTAGCTGCTAGCCAATGCCAACGTGCTCAAAATCCTAGTCGACGATCTCCACCAGGTGCGGAATTTTGGCGACCATTCCGCGAATGGCGGCGTTATCGGGCCGCTCGATGACCTGGTTCAGCCGGGTAAATCCCAGACCTTTCACTACCAGCTTGTGCTTCACCGGGCTGCAAATGGCGGAGCGCACCCACTTCAGGTGCAGCTTGCCTCCAGCGACGCCCTGCTCTTTTGTCTTCCGCGCCATTAGGTTACAACTCCTCAGCCGCCTTGCCGCGCATGGCGGCAACATCGGCCCTGCTCTTGAGTTTCTTCAGTGCGTCAAAGGTAGCTTTGATCACGTTATGAGGATTAGTGGTGCCAATCGATTTCGTCAGGACGTTCTGGATGCCAGCAGACGTCATGACTGCTCGCACTGCGCCGCCAGCGATCACGCCAGTACCTTCCGGTGCCGGCTTCAGCAGCACTTTGCCCGAGCCGTAGCGTCCAAGCACAAGGTGTGGAATCGTGGTCTGTGTCAGGTTCACGCGAACCAGGTTCTTCTTTGCCGACTCAATCCCCTTACGGATAGCCTGCGGCACTTCTTTGGCCTTGCCTGACCCGTATCCGACGACAGCGGCACTGGGATCGCCGATCACCACCAGCGCTGCGAACGACAAGTTCTTGCCGCCTTTAACAACCTTTGTTACGCGGTTAATCGCTACCACCTGATCCTTCAGTTGATACGAGCCCGCGTCGAGCTTTTTCATTACTGTTGGCATCTTTTGTCCATTTGCAATTTGGTAATTGCTAGATTCTTAGAATTGCAGTCCTGCTTCACGCGCCGCGTCAGCCAAGGCCTTGACGCGTCCGTGATAGATGTATCCACCGCGATCGAACACCACCTGGGTGATGCCCTTGTCTTTGGCGCGCTGTGCAATCGTCTTACCCACTGACTTGGCAGCGGCGAGATTTCCGCCTGTGGTCCGCTCGCCCTTCTTGCCTTCGGCAGAACTGGCCGCGACGATCGTCGCGCCCTTCATGTCGTCGATTACCTGCACGTAGATGTGATTAAGGGATCGGTACACATTCAACCGTGGCCGCTCCGACGTACCCTGGATCTTCTTCCGGATGCGACTATGCACATTGCGCCGCGTCGCATTTTTAGATGTCTTCGTAAGCATGATGTTTCAAACTCCCAGTCGTGGGTCGTTGGTCGGTAGTCGTTAGTCGAGCACGAATTCGCTAAAGACCAACGACTAACATCCGACGACTGTGTTCTTACTTCGCTCCGGTCTTTCCGACCTTCTTCTTCAGACGCTCGCCGGCATAGCGGACACCCTTGTTCTTGTATGGATCGGGTGGCCGCAGGCTACGCATTTCCGCCGCAACCTGTCCGACCTTTTGACGATCGATTCCGTTCAGCGTGATCTTGGTCTGCTTGGGATCGACAGCGGCTTCGACACCGGTTGGCAGCGGATACTCAATTGGATGGGAGAATCCCAAGTTGAACACCACCATGCCTTTGCCCTTCAATTCGGCGCGATAACCGATACCGACAATCTCCAGCTCGCGGGTCCAGCCCTTGGTAACACCTTCTACGGCATTGTTCACGAGGGCGCGCGCCAAGCCGTGAACGGCGGCCTGTGAATCATTCTCGCGAATCGCCACCAATTGGCCATCGTGCTGCTCCATCCGAATACCCACGGGGAGCGACGTATCCAGCTTGCCTTTGGGACCCTGCACGGCAACCGTGTTGCCTTCCAACTTGACCGTCACTCCCTTAGGAAGCGCGATCGGCTTTTTTCCAATTCTCGACATAATCTGTGCTCTCAGCTACTCTCGAACAGCGACCACTTCTACCAAACTTCACAGAGGACTTCGCCTCCAAGACCTTCTTTGCGTGCCTGGCGGCCGGTCATCACCCCGCGCGGCGTGGTCAGGATGTTGATGCCCATCCCGCCGAGCACACGAGGGATTTCAGTGCGTCGCACATACACGCGGCACCCTGGACGGGAGACGCGCGCCACGTTCGAAATCACGGCTTCGTTGTTGTTGCCATACTTCAGGTAAACCCTCAGGACTTTGTGCCCTTCCTCATCCGTGGCCTTGAAGTTGGCGATGTAACCTTCTTCTTTCAGAATACGTGCGATCTCCAGCTTCAGCTTGGAAGCCGGGATATCCACCTTCTGGTGCCGGGCGTTGATCGCGTTGCGAATTCGCGCCAGCATGTCTGCGACCGGATCGGTCAACCTCATCGTTTTGCTTCTCCTCGATCGCCCGTTTGCTTCGGCCCGGTAAGCCGAAGAACCTGCGACGACGCTCGATCAATCCTGCTTTCGCAGGTCGTGCTTACCAGGACGACTTCGAAACCCCAGGAATCTCTCCGCGTAGCGCAAGGCCGCGGAAACAGAGGCGGCAGATGCCAAACTTGCGGATGTAGGCGCGCGGGCGTCCGCAAATCTTGCAGCGGTTATGCTTCCGCGCCTTGAACTTGGGCTTGCGTGCGTCCTTGACTCGTTTTGCTGTTGTAGCCACTTGGCTCCTTATCGCTATCAGCTTTCAGTTGATTCCTTACTTACGAACGAAACGGCATTCCCATGTGCTTGAGCAATGCACGCGCCTGATCGTCAGAGCCGGCGGTCGTCACGATGGTGACGTTCATTCCCTTCAGCTTGTCCACTTTCGCGTAGTCGATCTCCGGGAAAATCAGCTGATCGTGAAGTCCGAGGGTGTAGTTACCGCGTCCATCGAACGACTTGGTGGATACGCCCTTAAAGTCGCGCACGCGAGGCAACACGATCGTTATCAGGCGGTCGAAGAATTCGTACATACGATCGCCACGCAGCGTGACCATTGCGCCGATCGCTTGTCCCTCCCGCACCTTGAAAGCGGCAATCGACTTCTTTGCTTTCGTTACAACCGGCTTCTGGCCTGTGATCTGGCCGAGTTCGTTCACCGCCGGATCGAGAACCTTTGCGTTCTGTGTGGCCTCGCCAACACCCATGTTCACCACAATCTTGTGAAGGTGGGGTACTGCCATGGGATTCTGGAGTTCGAATTCTTTCATCAAAGCAGGAGCGATTTCCTTATGGAAGCGCTCTTTCAGACGCGGCGTCTCCTTAGCGGAGTGCCGCGCGACCTGCGGCGCCTTCTGCTCTTCCTGCTGCTTGTCTGCCTTCTTGTCTTTCCTATCTTTTGCCATTGCTATGAACCTGCTTCAGAGTTTCAAGGTTCGCTGTTGCGACTCCTAAACCTTGAGACCTTGCACCTTACTTATCTAATGTCGTACCGCACTTCTTGCAAACACGGACCTTCCGGTCTCCGCGCATTTCATGTCCAATGCGAACTGGGCCGCAGGTTCCGCATACTAATTGCACATTCGAGACGTTGATGGCACTCTCCTGCTCTGCAATGCCACCCTGGATGTTGCGCTGCGGATTGGGTCGCACGTGCTTTTTCACCATCATGACGTGCTCTACCAGCAGTTTGCCCTCGCCGGGGAACACGCGCAGCACGCGGCCTTCTTTCCCCTTATCCCGTCCCGTAATCACCTTCACGGTATCGTTACGGCGAATGTCGACTCGTCTATGTGTTGCCGATGCGCTTGCCATATCAAATCTCAGGTTTCCAAAGTTTCAAGGTGTCAAGATTTCACGTTTCAAGGTCTAGCCTCATCGAAGGTCTCATCGCGGCATGGCACCTTGAAACTATGCAACTTTGAAACCTTGAAACTTGTTTACAGCACTTCCGGAGCCAGCGAAACAATCTTAAGAAACTTACGCTCGCGGAGTTCACGGGCTACCGGGCCGAAAACGCGCGTCCCTACGGGTTCTCCTGCCTCGTTGATCAGAACCGCGGCATTGCTGTCGAAGCGGATGTAAGTCCCATCGCGACGGCGATGCTCCTTTCGCGTCCGCACCACTACGGCTTTTACGACCTTACCCTTCTGCACCTGTCCATCAGGTGCAGCTTCCTTGACGCTCGCCGTGATCACGTCACCGAGGTGAGCGCGGAGCCCCGTGCCGCCACCGAGCGGCAGAATCATCTGCAGCTTGCGGGCGCCAGAGTTATCGGCGACCTCGAGCATGGTTCTCATCATCACAGCCATAACGCTTTCTCCTAATCAACTCTCCGAGAACTAAATCGGAGAAAACTAGCTCGCCGCTTCTGTTCCCACGCTCCCGACTTCTGGCACCAGGGCGGTCTTGCGGATGATTTCCTTCAAGCGCCAGCGCTTCAGCTTGGAGAGAGGACGCGTTTCTTCCAGGCGAACCACATCGCCAACGTGCGCTTCGTTTTTCTCATCGTGAGCATAGAACTTCTTGCCTTTCGAGATCACGCGGCCGTAGAAAGGATGCGCCTTCTTGCGTACGACCTCGACGACGATGGTCTTGTTCATCTTGTTGGAGACGACCTCGCCAACCACAATCTTGCGGTGCGACTTCGTTTCCTGGCCCTGGGCTTCCATTGTTTCGGGCATTACTTCTTCTCCATGTCGGCGGCGCCCTTGATTTCCCGCTCGCGCGCGATCGTCTTGACGCGGGCGATATCCTTGCGCAGGCCGCGAATCTTTTTCAGGCTCTCCGTCTGCCCCATGTTCAACTGGAACTTCAGCTTGAAGAGCTGATCGTTGAGATCGCGCTCCTGGTGACGAAGCTCGTCTTCGGTCAAATTTCGAACTTTATCGGCTTTCATAAATCAATCCGTTTCCTAGTGCGCTGCCTCGCGTTTCACAAACGTCGTGCGCAGCGGCAGTTTGTGTGAAGCCAACCGCATCGCCTCACTGGCATCCTGCGGAGTCACGCCTTCCATCTCGAACAGGATCTTTCCCGGCTTAACGACGGCAACCCAGTGATCAGGCGCACCTTTGCCTTTTCCCATACGGGTTTCGGCAGGCTTCTTGGTTACCGGCTTGTCCGGAAAGAGGCGAATCCAGATTTTGCCGCCGCGCTTGATAAAGCGCGTCATGGCGACACGGCTTGCTTCGATCTGCCGGTCGGTAATCCATCCCGGCTCGAGAACTTTCAGGCCGTAGTCCCCGAAGGCCAGCTGGCTACCTCGCCAAGCTTTCCCAGCCATACGTCCGCGCTGTTGCTTGCGGTACTTAACTTTTTTCGGCATCAACATAATTCAATCTTCCTGATAAGCACCCTTTAGAACGCGCCCGCCTGCTGGGACTCGCGCTTCTTCGTCGGCAGAATCTCGCCGCGATAGATCCAGCACTTCACGCCAATCACACCATACGTTGTACGTGCCTCGGTAAAACCGTAGTCGATATCCGCGCGCAACGTGTGCAGCGGCAGACGTCCCTGCAGATACCACTCGGAGCGCGCGATCTCATTTCCATTCAGGCGGCCGCTTACGCGTACCTTGATTCCTTTGCATCCGAACCGAAGCGCTGAATCCACCGCCTTACGCATGGCGCGGCGGAAGCCAACGCGCTTTTCGAGTTGCAGGGCGATCGATTCCGATACCAGCTGCGCATCCAGTTCGGGCTTGTGCACTTCCTGGATGTCGATGTACACGTCGCGTCCACCCATTCGCTTCTGAACTTCCTGCTTGAGCTTATCGATCTCGGCGCCTTTGCGGCCGATGATGATGCCGGGACGCGCGGTCTTAATGATGACTCGCAGCTTGTTGCCAGGACGTTCCACGTCGATTGAGCTCACGCCCGCCGACTTCAGCTTGTCCTTCAGCTCATTCTTCAGCTTCACGTCGTCAAGCAACTGCTTGTCATAATCCCGCTCCGCAAACCAGCGCGACTTCCACGGCTTGGTATAGCCGAGGCGGAAACCGTATGGATGAACTTTTTGTCCCATCGTGACTCCTGAAATTCCTCTACTTCTTGGCTGCTGCTTTCTTTTTCTTTGCCGGCGCCTTGGCTTTCGCCTTAGCCCGGGGCTTTGCTTTAGGTGGGGCCGCGGACTTCTCTTCGCCGACTACATGCGCCACGCCAGCTCCGTTCTCGCGATTCCGTTCCGCCAACTCGATTTCAATATGCGAGATGCGGCGCACGTAGCGATATGCACGGCCCATTGGGGCGGGACGAATCCGCTTCATGCGAGGTCCATCGTTTGCCACTGCACGTTTTACGTAAAGATTGTCCACATCGACGTCGATGTTCTTCTCAGTGCTGAGATAGTTCGCGTTCTCGACTGCCGAGCGCAGGAGCTTCTCGACCGTCACAGCCACACGCTTCTTAGTGAACGTGAGCGTGTTCAGCGCATCTTCCACCCGACGGCCTTTAATCAGGTCCAGAACCAAGCGCGCCTTCTGTGGCGAGACGCGCATGAACCGGGCTTGAGCTCGAAATTCCATGATGCGTCTCCTTTACGCCTTCGGCGCTCCCGGCGCGGCTGGTGCTGCCGCAGGAGCCGGAGCTCCTGGACCACCAGGAATGCCGGCGGGCTTCGCTGCCGCTTCCGTCGCCGCCTTCATTGAATGACCTTTGAACACGCGGGTGAAGCTGAATTCTCCTAGCTTGTGGCCCACCATGTTCTCGGTGATGTACACCGGGATGAATTTCTTCCCGTTGTGCACGGCGATCGTGTGTCCCACCATTTCGGGCAGGACGGTCGAGCGCCGGGACCACGTGCGCAGCACCTTCTTCTCGTTACGTGAGTTCATCGCCTCAACTCGGGAGCTCAAGTACTCATCCACGAATGGGCCTTTTTTTGTTGAACGTGCCATAAAATCAGCTCTTAACCTTTTTGCCGTTAGCTAACCTTTGTCAGCTGCCAGCTTTCAAGTTCTATTACTTCTTGCCTCTGCGGTTCACGATGAACGCGTCCGTACGTTTATTGTTCCGTGTCTTATAACCGCGCGTCGGCTGACCCCACGGAGTCACCGGGTGACGTCCGCCGGAAGTCTTTCCTTCACCGCCACCGTGCGGATGATCCACCGGATTCATGGTGACGCCGCGATTTACCGGACGACGCCCTAACCATCGAGTGCGTCCAGCCTTGCCGATGGTGACGTTCTCGTGATCGACGTTGCCGACCTGCCCGATCGTCGCCATGCAATCCTGCGCTACCTTGCGGGTTTCACCGGAGGGCAGCTTTACCAATGCATAGTCGCCTTCCTTGGCAACTAACTGCGCGGATCCTCCCGCCGAACGCACCATCTGCGCGCCTTTTCCGGGGCGCAATTCGATGTTGTGAATCGTCGTGCCGGGCGGAATGTTACGAAGCGGCAACGCATTGCCGACCAGGATGTCGGCTTCAGGTCCGCTGACTACCTTCTGCCCCACCTTCAGTCCGTCAGGCTGCAGAATGTAACGCTTCTCGCCATCAGCATAGCTCAGTAACGCAAGCCGGGCGGAACGGTTGGGATCGTATTCGATCGTCGAGACGATTGCTGTAATCCCAGTCTTGTCGCGCTTGAAATCCACGATGCGCAGCTTTCTCTTGTGTCCACCCCCACGATGCCAGAGGGTGATATCGCCACTATTGCGGCGGCCACCGGTGCGCTTCTTGGGTTCCAGCAGCGGCTTGTACGGCTTAGTGGTCGTCAGGTCAGCATTGACCAGCGTCGTACGGTAGCGCAGCGTCTGCGTGGTCGGTCTATAAGTCTTTATTGCCATAAATCAGCTCTTCGCTTCTAGCTCTTCGCTTGTTAGCGTGTTCTTCGCCGTTTTGCCAACGATGAACGACTAACGACTACAAGTTCTGTGCATACTCCGGCATCTTTTCACCGGACTTCAGGCGGACAAACGCCTTCTTCCAATCCGGGCGATAACCGGCAAACTTGCCGCGGCGGCGCTCCTTGCCCGGAAAATTAGCGGTGCGAATCGAGTGCACCTTCACTTTGAAAATCTGCTGCACCGCCTCTTTGATCTCCGTCTTGGTGGCTTTACTGGCCACCTGGAACACCAACGTGTTCTGGTTTTCTTTAATCGCCAAACCCTTTTCCGTGATCACCGGACGGCGAAGAATCTGATACGCCGATTTCATTAAGCTACCTCCGCCGCTTTTTCATGACGCGTGCGACGACGCGGAGAGCGCGAAGTCTTCTTCGCGGCCTGTCCTTCTCCATCGCTTGCAGCGCGTTGTCGCTTCGAAACGGAATTTTTCAGAGAGAGCTGCAGCTTCTCAATCGCGGGCTGGCTGAAGATGGCCCGATCATAGCGGAGCAGGTGGTAGGGATGAACTTCATTTCCACTCACCAACTCAACGCCCGCCAGATTGCGCGAGCTCAGTTCCAGATTGCGATTGGCATGCGACGGAACTTCCACCAACAGCGCCGATCCATCCACCTTCAGCTTGTCGAGCGCTGCACGAAACGCCTTCGCCTTGATTTCCTTAAGATCAAAAGCATTTACCACAATCAGCTTGCCGTCTGCGAACTTGGAAGCCAATGCCGACCGCAGCGCTCCCAGCAGCTTCTTGCGAGGAAACGCATAATCGTAAGAACGCGGTTGAGGGCCATGGACGGTACCGCCGTGACGCCACAGCGGCGAACGAATAGAGCCAACGCGGGCGCGCCCGGTTCCCTTCTGCTTCCACAGCTTCTTGCCCGAACCCGAGACCAGTCGCTTGTTCTTCGTGGCGTGCGTTCCGGCACGTTGCGAAGCGCGGAAGTGCTTTACCGCTTCCCAGAGCAGGTCTTCGTTGACCGCACCGAAAATCTCGTCGGCAAGATCCAGCGAGCCAACCCTGGCTCCGCTCAAATCGTGAATATCGATAGTTGCCATATACGATCTCTTGTTTCCTGACTAACCCTTCTTGGCTGCGCGCTTGGCCGCCTTCAAGGGATCGACTGTCGCTGCGCCAGCGAATCCGCGACGCTCTCTTGGCGGCTTCTTCGCTTTGGTGATGACCAGATACCCGCCTTTTGGCCCCGGCACGCTGCCTTCGACGACCAGTAAGTTGTCCTCTTTGTCCACGCCGAGGACACGCAGGTTGCGCACGGTCACGCGATCTGTTCCCAGGTGCCCTGACATCCGCATACCCTTGAACACTCGCGATGGAAATGCGGACGAACCGATTGAACCGGTGATCTGGAACATCGATCCATGCGATTTGGGACCGCCACCGAAGTGATGTCGCCGAACGACGCCGGCAAAACCGCGTCCTTTGCTGACGCCAACGATGTCGACAAAGCGCTCATTTTCGAAGATGTCGACCAGGACTCTCTCTCCAACCTTTAGTGCTCCATCGCCTTCGGCTTTCTCTTCAACTTCGACCGGGACTTCACGAATGAACTTCACGGGCGGCAAATTATTCTTGCCAAGATGACCCTTCATCGGTTTCGTAAGGCGCGATTCCTTCACGAACTCGACCAAGCCAATTTGCGCTGCGTCGTACCTATCTCTCGCCTGGCTCTTGTGCTGCGTGACCACGCACGGACCAGCCTGTAACACGGTCGCGGGATGGACGTCGCCCTTCTCATCGAAGAGCTGCGTCATGCCGACTTTTTTTCCCAGAATTCCTGCTATCTTCGCCATTTCCTTCTCCGTTCCCAGCGTGGCGTATCGCTATTGGCTGGGGTTGGTTTCATCCTTGGCTAACCGCCAGAGACGACCAACCAACGAGCTACTTGTGTTCCTTGCCGAATGCCTTGATCTCGACGTCCACACCTGCCGGCAGATCGAGCTTCATCAGCGCATCTACCGTTTGAGGCGTGGGCTCGAGAATGTCGAGCAGACGCTTGTGCGTCCTAATCTCGAACTGCTCGCGCGATTTCTTGTCAACGTGCGGGGAACGTAGCACGCAATACTTGTTCTTCATCGTGGGCAGGGGAATCGGGCCAGCTATTTGCGCGCCGGTGCGACGGGCTGTGTCCACGATCTCGCCTGTCGACTGATCGAGGATGCGATAGTCGTAGGCTTTCAGTCTTATGCGAATTTTCTCGTGTGCGCTCACTTTATCTCTCTAACCCTCCCCGGCTTTCCCGGGGAGAAAGATCTGGCGGCAAGTTGCAGGCCGCATGTTTTAAATGCAGAAGTTAGATTTCAGAATGCAGAAGTTGCTATTGCTTCGCTTCTGCCATTCTTACTTCCCACTTCCGACTTGCTCTTCTTACTGAATAATCTCGCTAATCGTTCCCGCGCCCACCGTGTGGCCGCCTTCGCGGATAGCGAAGCGCAAGCCCTTCTCCATCGCCACCGGCGTGATCAGCTCGATCACCAGCGCCACGTTGTCCCCAGGCATCACCATCTCCGTG
>DATBFG010000120.1:0-111314 GCA_036558645.1 Terriglobales bacterium | reverse complement strand
TTCAGGTTGATCGCACATGCGGCGGGAAACTGATCCACCGAGACCTTAGTGATATGGCGCGCCCAAGCGAGGCTGGCTTGCGAAAAAATTAGACAGCCGATTGTCAAAACCAGAGACAACTTCTTCATGGGATACCTCGCTCGGGGCCAAGAAGCCTTCGCTAGAACTCTGGGCCGTCTCCAAGGGGGGAACTATACCACGGGATTTAGATGAGCAAATCGTTCACGATGAATGCTGGCGTAACATCCCGATTACACTCATTGACGCGGTGTGGGCCGAAAGACCCTGTTCGCGGTTTGAGTGCTAACCCGTAGATACTCGACGTCCGCTGCAAAGTTCTGCCTCCCAGGCTTATCTGGAAGCGTCCCTCCATAGGATGAGGATCGCTCAAGTCAAGCTTGGATATACTTGCGACCAGACGGAGGAAAACACTTTGGCTCACGAGATCCACCGGAGTGCAATCAGCGTCCCCTTAGTTTTCGCTGTCGCAATTGCGTTCTGCAGTCTCTCCGCAGCAGGACAACACATCCCGACTACAGCCTTTATCCATGTAAATGTCGTACCGATGGATCGTGAGATCGTTCTGCGCGATCAAGCAGTCATCGTGAAGGACGGCAAGATCGTTGCACTTGGACCGACTCGATCCATCAAGGTTCCAAAGGGTAGTCAGAAGATTGAGGGATCCAACCACTTCCTGATGCCGGGACTGGCTGACATGCACGTTCATTTCATCCGCCCAGCGACCGCGGAGAAAATGGCTTCGAGCGCCGCGACATATGCAGAAGAGAACCCGCGTCTGGCACTTTTATTTGTTGCCAACGGCGTTACGACTGTCCGAAACATGTGGGGAGACCCAGCCATCCAGGCACTCAATGAGGAGATACAGAAAGGCCGACTCATTGGGCCGACGATTTACTCTGTCGGCCCCGTAACCGACGGGGAGCCACCGAGCTTCGCGGGGATGCGTGTCGTCACCACAGAGGAGCAGGCTCGGCAGGCGGTTCGCGACGACAAAGAGGCGGGATACATTGGGATCAAGGTTTACAATCTGCTCTCTTCTCAGGTCTACAAAGCTATCGTTGCCGAGGCAGCAGAGCAACACTTACCCGTCATGGGGCACGTCCCACGTGCTGTGGGTGTGGCGGGCGCGGTTGAGGCCCACCAAAAATCGCTCGAACACTTTAGCAGCTTCATGCGATCCGCTCTGCCCGAAAGCACCGCGCACGCAAATTTGCCACCAGCAGAAATATTGGCCCAGGCTGATTTGAACAAGCTCCCAGCTATTGCAGAAGCGGTGGCAGCCGCGGGCTCCTGGACTTGTCCAACCATCGTACAAATCCAATGGGATGCTGACCCCGCTGCCTGGGAGAAGGAGCAAAGCTTAGTACCACGGGGCGTGGTCGATCGATATGAAGGACAAATGAAGGTTCCTCCGCTGGGGCCTGCGGCTGAGCCGTTCGCTCTCGCTCTCGTGCGCGCATTGCATGCGAAGGGCGCGGGCCTCCTTCTTGGGACCGATGCTTACAAGCGCAATGTGATCCCAGGCTTTTCGCTGCTCGAAGAACTGAGATATTTCGTCAAAGCTGGGCTTAGCCCGTACGAAGCGATTAAGGCAGGCACCAGTGATGCAGCAAGATTTCTGAATCAGGAAAACGAATTCGGAACGGTAGCCGTGGGCCGCCGTGCCGACTTTATTCTGCTTTCGGCCAATCCTCTGGACGATGTAACCAACGTGACAAAACGGACTGGAGTGATGCTTCGGGGACAGTGGCTAAGCGAAGAGAATCTGCAGCAGCGCCTTCACGATCTCGCTAGAGAATAGGGAACAGTCTTCTCATCAATCCTGATCGCGCAGCGCAATTACGGCGTCGATGGAAGAGCGTAGGCACGCATCGGGTCACAAATCTACCTCCCGAGATCCTCGATGCTGGAGTCAACTGGCGTAAGATCTCGATCGCGCTTATTGACTCTTAGTGTGTTTCTTCGCCGCTGGAAGCCCTCCAAGGAGTTCAGCCAGTCGGTCGGCCGGGCGTGCCAGTACCGCCTTATCCTTGCGAACGACAATGGGACGCTGCATGAGCTCCGGGTGCTTTACCATGATCGCGAGCAGCTGGTCATCGCTTAAGTTTTTCCCGGCGACGTGCTGCCGATAGCTATCCTCGTTGCTTCGCAATGCGTCCCGAGGAGTGAGTCCTGCTCGATGAAGTAGATCTCTTAGTTGGCCGAACGAGAGCCGTTCTTCCATGTAGTTGATAGTTTCAAAATCGATGCCTTTCTCGATCAAGACCCGCTTGACCTCGCGACACTTGCTTCAAGTCGGTTTTTCATAAACTACAACTTTTGATGTGTCTTTCATGTTATTTCTGCACCCGGGTTACGCAACGACGTTTCAGTCACCACACGTCTGGAAGTGGATTCCAGGATCGGCGGAGAACTGTATATCACAGGTGGACTGGAAAGGAAGCTCATTTCCTCCTATCCGCTGGATCTCTCTTCGAGAACCAGATGAAAGTCTGCTCTCGATCGACTGCTCCGGATTTGGCGGGTTTTGAAATTATTTGGAAATTACTTTGGCACGACGAGTGGGCGATCTGTGACAAGCTTCGAATCCACGATCGCGATCTCGACCCGGCGGTTGGCAGCACGCGCCTGCTCGCTGTCGCCCGTTACACGCGGGTCGGACTTGCCAAAACCCTTCGTGCTCATGACGGTGGCGGAAATCCCGGATTGTACGAGGAAGTCGCGGACAGCTTCGGCGCGCCGCTGTGAGAGTTGCAAATTGTACTCTTGCGTGCCGATGTCGTCCGTATATCCGTAGACAGCAATCGTATATCCCTTGAGCGTCATCATGATCCCGGCGATGCGATTGAGGATGTCGCGGTATTCCGGTTTGATGTTTGCCTTATCAAAGTCGAAGCGGATCGACTTGCTATCCAGTGTCATGACCAGACCCATGGCAGTGCGATGAGTTTCGGCGATCTGCCCGAGAGCCTGTTGCAACTGGGCGAGTGCCGCTTCTCGCTCTTGCCGATATCCCTCAGCCTGCTGTGTGGCTTGATTCGCCTTTTGCTGCTCGGCGGTGGCCTGCTGCCGCGCAAGTTGGGCCTGGACCTCCGAGTCCGATTGGGCCTGTTTCGCCAGGTCACGCTGTTCAGCGGCTGCCTGCGCGTTCGCAGCCGCCTGAGAAGCCTGCTGAGCCATGGTTTGGGATTGCTCTTGAGTCCGCTCGACCACCCGACTCAACGCTTCCGTCTGCTGGCTCAGCCGCGCTACCTCGCCCTCCAGACGATGCATCGATGTTACAAAAATCAACCCAAGAACCAAGCTCAGCGCGACTGCAATCACCCCTAGAGCCAGCGCTAGTTTCCCTAGAGACCTGGCAGGGGCATCACCAAGTCCACGCTCGTCCGGGTGCAGCCCCTCGCGTGAAGAGCCCATCATTTGGCAATGTTAACGTGGAATTCCAGAATGAGGCAAAAGACATGGCTCCGGATCGGCAAGTCGGAAACAGGTACTTCCGCGTAGTTCGCGTAACATCTCCATATCGATCATCGATGAAGGCAAAGTTTTGAGTGACGATGCACTGGCGCTGGAGTTCGCTAAGAGCTGGGATCGCATGGCGTCGTTCTTCGGCTCGGGAGAGGTATGGCCCAAGAGGCCTGACGTCGTGGATTTCATAGCAGCGCTTCGGCAGGTCGGATATGACCGCAAGCTGCGTGCGGGACAATCTTTAGACACTTTCGTTGTGTCGCGATCGCGAAGACATGGGTTGCAGGCGGAACAACCGATAGTCGGGTTTCATATCTACGAAGGCAAAATGGAAGTACATTCTCGCGGTCTGCACGCCGAAACGTTTGTGGAAAGCACGCAGCCACTGTCTGGCCGGGTGCGTGATTTGTTGGACAGACTCTCGAATGAACCAATCACATGATCAGCATTTTTCAAGGCGCCCGCCTTAATGTGATGTGGAGGAAGTGTCTATACATCAGCAGCTCAGTATTTCCATCACCGGGTTTAGCGCCGAGCCATTATCATTAGCGAAGCTGTTAGGATCGGTCGGAGGTCGCCGATGAATTTCCTGTACATCATCTGCTCTGTTTTGGTTTTGGCTTCTTTTTCGCATGCCGACAATCAGACCCAAGTGTTTCAGACTTCGTCTGGACCAGTTCGTATCACTCCGCTGAACCACGCGAGCACAGTCATTGAGGCGGGCGGGAAGTTCATCTATCTGGATCCCGCGAAGCCCGTTGATTTCTCAGGAAGGCCCAAGGCCGACCTTATTCTCATCACTGACATTCACGGCGATCACATGGATCCGGACTCAATCAAGGCGATCAGTAAGGCCAGCACGGAGATCCTGGCTCCGCCAGCCGTAGTGCAGACCGTTACTACAGGAAAAGCGATTGCAGATGGAGAAAGCAAAACCTGGCAGGATTGGACCATTCAGGCCATTCCCGCCTATAACCTTAAACGCGGTCCGTCGCCCGGCAAGCTCTTTCATGACAAGGGACGCGGCAATGGTTATGTACTGAGCTATGGTGGCAAACGCTTCTACTTTTCGGGTGACACCGAGGGCGTGCCGGAGATGCGTGCCTTGCAAAACATTGATGTCGCATTTGTGTGCATGAACCTGCCCTACACGATGCCGCCCGAAGAGGCGGCAGAGGCGGTCAAAGCATTCCATCCCAAAGTTGTTATTCCGTATCACTATCGCGGCTCAGATCTCAGCGTATTTCAAAAGGGGTTGGAAGGCAGCGGTATTGAAGTCCGGGTGCTGGACTGGTATCCCAAGTAGTGCCCGAAACCTTTGACTGGTTAGCGATTATCATGATTCGGTCATGAAAACTGTATTTGAGGCAGCTGGTGGCAACCAAGGACTGCGCCGCCTTGCGGACGCCTGGCATAAGCGGGTGATGGCGGACGAGGTTGTGGCGCATGCGTTCAGCCATGGCTATCATCCGCAACACGTCGAGCGGCTCGCCGCCTACTGGGCAGAGGCCCTTGGTGGCCCGAACGCATACTCCAATTCCTATGGTGACGAAACCGCGGTCGTCAAGATTCATAGCGGGAACGGCGAGCACGATGAAATGGATCGGCGTGCGATTGCCTGCTTCGATCTGGCTTTGGCAGATGTGGGACTAGCCCAGGACGAGGTTTTGAGGAAAGTGTTGCACGACTACTTCGCATGGGCAACGACGACAACGATGGCTCGCTACCACAAGTCTGCAGATGACGTACCGAGCGGCCTTCGCATCCCGCGCTGGTCATGGGACGGACTCCAGGAGTAACAGTCCGCGTCCCAAGTTCACGTCCATTCAGCAGTGGTGGAACACCATGGACAAAGGTGTGCCGGCCATAACCTTACTTATTGCCGCGGCGTAAAAGCTCTGCCTTGCCAGTAGGGGTATCGCGGTAAACATAGGGCAAAGCATCTGTCATGCATTCTTGGAAATTGCCCCGATCCCGGTGTAAAGTGCTGCACACGAAACTTGACTCGATTAGGAGGAGGTCAGTTCGATGCGATTCCGTCCATTGTTTTTCTTTGTTCTTGTGGTTTGCGCTCTTGCCCAAGCGCAAACAGGTCCATGCACCGAGCAGGCGGTCAAGCAGGGAAACCTACCCTTTTCCGACGATGCCTTCTCTTACATGCCGCCGTACGGCAACCCAGTGGCTGGCACTGCCGCAACAGAGGAAGCAGCCAAGAAGAGCTTCTCGGATCGCGTAAACCGGAAATTTGAATGGGCGGGCGAACACCGCATCGTGGCAACCCGTGCCGCTGATATGGCTTATGAGCACGGCACCATGCATGTCTCCTATGACGACAAAGGCGATGGGAAACACCACACCTTCGACGCGGTGATGCTTATTGTGTACAAGGCCAAAGGCGCCGTCTGCCAACAAGTGGCTGAAACCATGCAGCCACTCGAAGAAACTGTGAAGTAGGCAAGGCATCGTCCGGCCATCAGGCAGAAATCACGGATACGCGCATTTCATCATTGCGTTAATTGGGCGGCGATGATCTTCCATCCTTGCAGCCTTTTCTGACAAACCAGCGTGACGTGGAGTTGATTCGCTTGTGGCTGTCCAGGCTTGAGGATCACTCCCATCAGCACAGCGGTGTCGCCGAAGACTCGTATGCTGGTCTCACCCGACGCCGCCCCTGCGAAACCGCCGGGCGCAGTCCCTTCTGGAATGATGTCATCCTTATTTAGCACGGTACCATTGAAGCTGGTGCCAATGAAGTCATCGGCAATGATCTGGCGTAAGCGATCCGTATCTCCGTGCGCGTCTGCGGTCAGCCAATCGTGCTCCAGTTGGGCGACCTGATCTTCAGCCCTACTTGCGTTTGATGGGGCAGCTTGCGAGTGAGCTAGTATTGTCGCCACGCTCAAGCAGAACGCTAACAAGAGACGGATCATGGATCTTGCGGAAAACATAAGAGCCTCCGTATCGATCTCTTGAATGGACACCGCTTCTGCTACGCTGGTTCCCGTTTGGCCGTGAGTATTGAAATATTCGTGATATGGCGCACATCGTCCTACTTGGGGATTCGATCTTCGACAACGGCCGCTATACCTTGGGCGGTCCGGACGTTATCGCACAAGTTCGTCAGTTATTGCCTTCTGGGTGGCAAGCTTCCCTGTTGGCCGTGGATGGAGCCACAGCGGAAAATGTCTCTGCCCAGTTGCGACGCATGCCGTCCGATGCTTCGCACCTGGTGCTCAGCGTTGGAGGAAATGACGTTCTGATGAACTCCACTATTCTCCACATGCCTGTCGGCTCTGCTGCGGAGGCCGTAGGAGCCTTGGGGCTTGCATCGAAGCAGTTTGAAGAGAAGTATCGGAGAGCAGTAGGCGAGTGCAGAGAGTTGAAACTGCCATTGGCCCTTTGCACGATCTACAACGGGTGTTTTCCTGACGGTGAATTGCAGCGGGTGGCTTCGACCGCGCTGATGGTGTTCAACGACGTCATCCTGCGGGTGGGGATTGAATTTCACTTGCCGATCATCGATCTTCGATTTGTTTGCTCCTCAGTGTCCGACTATGCAAATCCGATCGAACCGTCTTCTATCGGCGGGGCCAAAATTGCCCGTACGATTGTGAACTTGATGTTACCGGGAAATGGTAAGGGTGAGGACACTCGAATCGTGACAGGCTAGGCAAGGCCGCCAAAGTAGTAGGCCGTTGTCGTCAACGTCATCATTGATACAGGAGATCCGATGGCTACTCCCCACTGAGTGGAAGGCAGTTGGCCTGGCCGTATTAATCCTCTGTGTTTTTGTCTTTGGTTTTACGGTCGATTTCTTGCCGAGGTTGTGGCGCACATGGAAAGGGAAGCGAAACCCGCCAGGGTAGGAAGATCGGCAGTTTCTTCGCTTTTTGAAACTTCGCCTCGGCACCAAATTGCCGTTTCGCAAATTGACCCAACCGAGCTGTTAACCATGACAGGCCAAATGCTAAGGAGGAATCCGGCGGTCGGCTTATAATATTGGGACCTTATGTTTTTGGCCCGCCCTATGCTTCCAGCCGATCTTCAAAGGCAGAGCTTCGCTGAGGCGAAGATGGTTGGAATTTCGCTGATTGCGATCGCGCTTTTCTTCGCTGGCGGATGCTCGAACTCAAATGCCAACAGCGCTGCGGCCTCTGCGTCGAAAGCTGTTCCTGCCCACATCTATACAGTTGCAGAAGAGACTACAAAAAGAAGAGTGCAGGCTGTCGGATCTCTGTTCGCTTTCGAAGAGAGCACCTTGAGTGCCGAGGTTGACGGCATCGTTGCGAAGGTATTAGTGGATGTTGGGGACAACGTCAGTGAGGGGCAGCCCCTCATTCAACTGGACGACAGGGAACTGCGATTGGAAGTGGATCGGCAGCAGGGAGTGGTTCGCCAGGTTCGCGCCCAACTCGGCATCGGGCCGAATGACCCGCCGCCAGCGGATGCCCAGAGCATGGCGTCCGTTCAGCACGCACAAGCGGATCTGTTTGATGCCGAGCGCAAGTACAATCGCGCCAAAGAACTTTTCAAGGACAACCTGATCTCGCAACAGCAGCTCGACGAGGCCTCCAGCCGCTACCAAAGCACTAAGGCCACCTACGATCTGTCGCTACAAGAAGTGAATCGGCTGAAGGCTCTGCTGGTATCGAGCGAAGCCATGGAGCGACTCGCCGAAAAAAAGCTTAACGACGCTACAATTCGAGCTCCGTTCGCCGGGTCGATCAAGGCGCGAGATGTGCATCCCGGCGAGTATGTGAAGGTGCAAAGCGCGGTCATGGTTCTGGTCCGTACCGACCGACTGCGGGCTCGGTTAGCCGTGCCGGAGCGATGGGCGGGATGGATTCAGGATGGCGCGATGGTTGATTTGAATGTGGAAGCCTTCCCCGGGGAGAGCTTTCAAGGGCGCATCACCCGCATCAATCCGGCCGTGTCTCAGGATTCGCGCACCTTCGAGGCCGAAGCCCTGCTCGAGAACAAAGGCAATCGCCTGAAGCCAGGCTTTTTCGTACAAGCGTCCATGCCCAGCGAGAAAGAAGAGAAGGCCATCTTTGTGCCTGAACCAGCGGTCAACTACCGCTATGGCGTCTACAAGGTTTTCCTGGTGAATGGAGATCGGGTTTCAGAACGGCAGATTCGTCCGGCGGGCCAAACGGAAGACAACCGTGGGCGCCGGTTTGAAATCGCTGAGGGATTGAAACCGGGAGATCGCGTTGCGGCCCCTCTTTCCGGAGATTTGCACGATGGCGACAAGGTTCAGGAACAAGCACAAACCAGCACGCCTGTGGCTCAGTAGGATCGAAGAAGTTTTCTACGCATGAAGCTCACCGAAATCTGCGTAAAGCATCCTGTCTTCACCGTCATGTTGATCGCATTCCTCGTGACGCTCGGGGTGTTTTCCTATCGCGGATTGGCGGTCGATCTTTTTCCAAAAGCAGATCCGGCTACGGTGAATGTCGGCGTGAGCCTGCCGGGCGCGACCCCGGAGGAAATGATTACGGGTGTCGTTCTCCCGCTGGAGGATGCGATCTCCTCGGTTAGCGGCATTGATGAAATCAGCGTCTACTCGTCGGAGGGAATGGCGCAAATCACCTGCACGTTTGTCCTGGAACGCGACATCGAAGCCGCGGCGCAGGATATTCGCGAGAAGGTAGCGGCAGCAATCAACCGTCTTCCGCGGGAAACTCTACCTCCTGTGATTACCAAGGAAGATCCGCAATCCGATCCCATCATGACTTTGCTTGTGAGCGGTCCGGTGAGCCGCCGCGAATTGACGGAGATTGCTGATAAGCAGGTGCGCCGCGCGATCCAGACTGTCGATGGCGTAGGGAGTGTTGACCTCAACGGCGGGCAGGGCCGTCAAATTCGCGTGCTGCTCGACGCGCAAAAGCTGACTTCGCACAACTTCACCGTGATTGATGTCCGCGAGGCCCTGCAGCGGGAGAATATCGAGGCACCCGGCGGCCGCATGATCACTGGCCCCCAGGAACTCGGTCTTCGGACCCTCGGACGAGTTACATCGGCCGACCAATTCAGCGACGTTGTCATAGGGACTCGCGCTGGAATTCCGATTCGGGTCCGTGACGTCGCACAGGTTGAAGATGGCGCGGAGGAACTCCGCACATGGTCAGCCCTTTTCCGTCAGAATAATCCCGGACAGGATGTCGTCAGCATTCAGGTCCTTCGCCAATCCGGCGCCAATACCGTGAAGGTCGCTGACAACGTCAGAGCACAAGTTGAGGAACTCAAGTCTCAGTTGCCTCCGGGTGTTCACCTTGTCATTGTCCATGACATCTCTGACTTCATCAAAGCCTCGGTACACTCACTCATCGAGCACCTGATTCTCGGCAGCATTCTTGCCAGCCTGATCGTATGGCTTTTCATGCGGAATTGGCGGGCAGTGCTGATTGCAGCCGTGGCCATTCCCGCGTCCGTGATTGCCACATTCACGCTGATGCGGGGAATGGACTTCTCCCTCAACAATATGACGCTGCTGGCACTGACGCTGGCGGTGGGCATTGTAATTGACGACGCAATCATTGTTCTGGAGAACATCTTCCGCTTTATGGAAGAGAAGGGTAAGGACCGCGTCCAGGCAGCGGTTGAGGCAACGCGCGAGATCGGACTAGCCGTTATGGCGACGACGTTGTCGCTAATCATCATCTTCTTGCCAATCGCTTTCATGACTGGATACGCCCGGAAATACGTGAACTCGTTTGGGTGGACCATGGCGATGGCCATCCTGGTATCGCTGCTGGTGGCGTTCACGCTCACGCCGATGATGAGTTCTCGACTTTTGAAATTGAATGAGAGCGGCAAGACATCGCATTCAGGACGCATCATTCTCGCCATAGAGGACGGTTATCTCAACATACTGCGGTGGTCCTTGGCCCATCGCGGTGCGATCGTCCTTATTTGTGTCGTGACCTTTCTCTCCACCTTTGGTCTTTATTATCTGGTGGGCCGCGACTGGATACCTGCGGACGACCAGGCAGAATTGCAGAGTTCTTTTACTCTTCCGGAAGGCACATCACTCCAGAAAACTACGGAGATGGCATCCGATATTTCTCATAAGATTGCAGCGCTTCCAGAGGTGTCTTTCGTTCAGAGTTACACCCACGGACCTACGAATCATGCGCACCTGTTCATCGGCCTGGTGCCGCGGAATCAACGCAAATTCACCCATCAGCAAATGGCCACCAAAGTTCGTGGCATACTGGCCGGTTATCGAAACGTAACGTCGAACGTAAGGCTCCCGTCGGTTCTGGGAGGGGAGATTTACTTTCCGATTGCAGCCATCATTCGCGGGCCGGATCTCAACAAATTGGCGGACATCAGCAAGAAGGCGGCTGATCGCATGCGGCAGTATCCCGACCTGGTGGACGTGAATCCGAATCTCAACCTGAATACGCCGGAACTCCAAGTGAAAGTCGACCGGCAACGCGCCGCAGATATGGGCGTTCGCATGACCGATATCAGTGACGCGGTGCGCCTGTTCTATTCAGGAGAGGACGAGATCACGCGATTCAAAGAGGGGTCGGAGCAGTACCCCGTCACCATGCAGTTGCTCCCGGAGCAACGCGATAATCCTGAAGTTCTGAACCGCATGATGGTGCCGTCTTCGAAGCTCGGTCAAGTGAGACTTGAGAACGTGGCATCGATTGGACGGGGGTACGGCCCGGCATCATTGTGGCGCTACAACCGCGAATTCCAAGTCAGCGTATTTGCCAATGTCACGTCAGGCTACCCGCTCGATGTGGGAGCCGCGCATACGGTGCAGTCGATTAAGGACGTTGGGCTTCCTGCCGGGTACTCCTACCGTTTCTCGGGCCAGGTCAAAGTTTTGGAGGAGACCACGTGGAACCTGCTGCTCGCGATGTTGCTAGCCTCGGTCTTCATGTACATGGTGCTGGCGGCGCAGTTTGAAAGTTTTTCCTATCCGTTCATCATCATGCTCACCTTGCCGTTGAGCATTCCTTTCGCGCTGTTTTCATTGTGGATCACCGGGCGCGCTCTCAGCCTATGGAGCGCACTGGGCATGTTCCTACTGTTGGGGATCGTTAAGAAGAATGGGATTCTCCAGGTCGATTACACCAATCGCCTGGTCGGAGATGGCATGCCCGTACGCGAAGCCATTCTCGAAGCCAACCGTGTACGACTCCGCCCAATTCTGATGACGACTCTTTCGATCATCGCGGGATTGATTCCTGTTGCCATTGGCCTGGGCGCCGGATCAGAACAGCGCGCTTCGATTGCCGTCACGATCATCGGCGGGCAGACTCTCTGCCTGCTGCTGACTCTGCTAGTCGTTCCAGTGGCTTACTCTTACCTCGCGGAACTCAAAGGTTTCTCGTGGAGCGAGTGGAAGACCCGAGTGTTCGGCAAGCCAGTGCTCCCGGCGAGTCCCACAGAAAACGAGTAAGTGACGTAAGATCCACGCTTAGGGCTCGACAACGGGGATGCAGAGGAGCGGGAGTTTAGCGTGAGTAAGATATGAAGTCAATTCGATGTCCGTGCTGTCGGTTCGCTAAGCGGCTTCGTTCTTCAAGTGTCTGCCTGCTACTATTCGCCAAGGAAGACCATTCCAATGGCGTCGATCGGAAAGCAGGCTATTTCGCTGGCTAATCCTGTGGGCCATACATGTGCGTGCGACTCCGCACGGGGAGATCGTGGATGGAATAGCACGGGTGATTGTAGCCAGGGCGTTCTTGAATGGCGTTTTAATGATCGGCAAAATCTTCAGTATCGACGACGAATTCTTGTCAATAACCTGAGGCATTTGTCGGTTCGCGGTGTGCTGATCCAAGGTGCCAATCTCGCTTGTTGAGCGTGGTCCTATTTCAACGACAACTCTCCGATTTGGGCAGCCACGTCCCAAAGTCATTCTGAGAATTTCGCGGCGTAGCCCGGTAACAGGTACACTGAAAGCGATGAAGAAACTCCGCTTCCTGGTATCTCTTCATACTAACGAGAACGATTTTCAATTGGCGCAGGCTGAAAATGCGCAAGAGACCGCGCACCAGCTCGGGGGCGAGGCGGAGATCGTTTTTGCTGATAACGATGCGGTCAATCAAAGTACGCAACTGTTGAAGGCTATTCAAGGCGGGGCTGAGTCGCGCCCTGATGCGATCGTGGTCGAACCGGTGGGAAGTGCGGCGCTGCCCCAGGTGGCCAAGGCGGCCAGTGCGGCTGGAATCGCATGGGCAGTGTTGAACCGCAGGCCGGATTACCTGGCAGATCTCCGGAGGAACGCAACCACGCCTATCTTTGCGGTCAGTTCCGATCATCACGAGATTGGACGGATTCAAGGAAAACAATTTGCAGCGTTACTGCCTGCAGGCGGTTCCATTCTGTACATTGAAGGGCCTTCTCAAAGTACTTCTGCCCGCGAACGAACCTCCGGGATGCTGGAGACCAAGCCAGCCAAGATTCAAGTGAAAATGCTGAAGGCCCACTGGACGGAGGAGAGCGCCTTGCGGGCGATGCGGTCGTGGCTGAGACTGGCGACCTCTCAAAGTGCATCTGTGAACCTGGTCGCCGCGCAGGACGATTCGATGGCAATGGGCGCTCACAAGGCGTTTCAAGAGATCCCGATCGAAGCGGAGCGGTCGCGATGGCTGAGCCTGCCCTTCACCGGATGTGATGGTCAGCCTGGTACGGGCCAGGCGTGGTTACGCGATAAATGGCTGACGGCGACGGTCTACATCCCGCCGCTTACAGGACAGGCAATGCAGATTTTGGCAAAAGCGATTCAGGACGGAGGTCAGCCTCCGGAACACTCCTTGACCAAGTCTTTTTCGATTCCCCCGCTCGAATCGTTGGCTCCGCGAAACTCGTAAGAATCGGTGACCGATGTTCACAACACGCCTGGCATCCCTCCGCGTATTGCAACTGGTTTGCGACAGAATGATCCGTCCTGACAGGTTTTTACTATTGACACGTCCTACCGAGAGGAGTACCTCTAGCAGTAACTTCCCTTAGAGCCGATTCCCGAAGAATCGGCACAATGTTGCACTAGCCAATTTTTATTCGCGGTTGTTGGACGAGGCAGTACGTGCCTTTCCATGCTGCGGGGAGGGTGGATGAATTAATGCCAACACTCAGCCCGGCAAAACTTTCCCTCATTTAACTATTTACTAGGCGCTAGGCTCACGTGCTCGTCGGGCACGCAACTTGTGTTGCTCCCCGGAGCGCTTGGGGTGATCTAGCCGACCTCCACCATTGGCCGTATACCGCGTCACCAGCCACGTTTTTCGCGCGGTAACGCGGACTTCCCTCTGCTCCAGTCAGCAGGGGTGTGCATATTCATATGGAGGATTGCATGAACAAGTCCGGAATGGGTAAGGCGGAAAATGTCGAGACCACGGCAGGATCCGCAATGAAAAGTTCGGGAATGGGGCGTTCGATGAGCAACACGCCCTCCATGAGTGGTACCACATCGATGTCAAATGTTTTGGGTGAAGAAGCAACACCAACTTTGCCCGGAATGAGTCGACCGGTCGCCGCCGCCTCGCGCGGTGGCAAGAAAGCCGCACGCAGTTCGGGCGGAGCCATAGGTATGCGCGCCTCAGGGCGTGGGACTCCAGCCTCTGGTATGGGCGGTGGGGGGAGTGATGGAGGTTCCAAAACCACCGAGCCTCCGACGCGCCGGACCTGCGGCACCATGAATGTTCACTACAGGTTGCTGGCCAAATCGGAGGAGTATCGACGGGCGCGTGCCCAAATCGAGACCCACACCTTGCAGCATACGCGTGGCATTCGTGCACAGGCAGCGCGCACGGGTGTCACTCGTATCCCGGTTGTGGTGCACGTTGTATGGAATACCAACGACGAGAATATTTCGGATGCGCAGATCCAGAGCCAGATCGATGTCCTGAATCGGGACTATCGGGCGCTGAATCCCGATATTTCTATAGTTCCGGCTGTGTTTCAGCCCCTGATAGCGGATTGCCGGGTGGAGTTCTACCTGGCCACGACTGATCCGAACGGAGCTGCTACTAACGGGATTACGCGAGACCAGACAGCGACAACATCCTTCACTGATGACGACAAGGTGAAGTCGTTAGCCACCGGAGGGGCAGATCCGTGGCCATCGGATCGCTACCTGAACGTCTGGGTCTGCCTACTGAGCGGAGGTTTACTCGGTTATGCGCAATTCCCAGGCGGACCAGCCGCTACCGACGGAGTGGTCATTACCCATACGGGCTTCGGAACGAATGGTACAGCCGCTGCTCCCTTCGATTTGGGTCGCACAGCAACCCATGAGATCGGGCACTGGCTGAACCTGCTCCACATTTGGGGAGATGACGGGACCGGATGCTCAGGATCCGATCAAGTGGATGACACTCCAAACCAAGCGGGACCGAACTTTGGCGTTCCGACTTTCCCGCACGTCACTTGCAGCAACGGACCCAACGGAGACTTGTTCATGGATTACATGGACTACGTCGACGATGCGGCCATGGTCATGTTCACGCAGGGTCAACTGGCGCGCGTCGATGCTTGCCTCGATGGACCGCGCGTCTCGTTCGAAACCAATCAGCGTTTGAATGCGCCGTCAGGACCGGTTGTCTCCTGGGGCAGCAACCGGCTCGATGCATTTGTATTGGGCACTGACTCAGCGCTCTATCACAAGTGGTGGGACGGGGCGAACTGGGGTCCGGCTGTTCAAGGTTACGAATACATGGGTGGCATTTGCAGTTCGCCTCCCGAAGTCGTTTCTTGGGGCAGCAACCGGCTCGATGCATTTGTGCTGGGCACAGATTCGGCGCTCTATCACAAGTGGTGGGATGGCGCGAATTGGGGACCATCCATCACCGACTACGAGTACATGGGCGGTATTTGTGCCAGTCCACCGAAGATCGCGGCGTGGGATACCAACCGTCTCGATGTGTTCGTGCTTGGTACCGATCATGCCGTTTATCACAAGTGGTGGGATGGTGCGAACTGGGGACCATCCATTACCGACTACGAATACATGGGCGGGATTTGCATGACGCAACCGGAGGTCGTGGCCTGGGGGCCAAACCGGCTTGACCTGTTCGTCATCGGAACTGATCACGCGTTGTATCACAAGTGGTGGGACGGTGCGAATTGGGGACCGTCTGTTACCGGGTGGGAGAATCTTGGCGGCGTCATCGAGGGCCGACCTAGGGTAGTCTCTTGGGGACAAAACCGCCTGGATATCTTCGTCATAGGCACCGATCACGCGCTGTATCACAAGTGGTGGGATGGCGCGAATTGGGGTCCATCGCTTACCGACTACGAATACATGGGCGGCGTCATTTTGGGAACGCCCGAGGCTGTCTCATGGTCGGAGAATCGTCTCGATGTCTTTGTCCGCGGGACCGATTCCGCCATCTATCACAAGTGGTGGGATGGCGCGAACTGGGGACCTTCGATTACCGATTACGAGTACATGGGAGGCGTCTGCTCCAGTGCTCCTGATGTGGTAGCCTGGGGACCCAATCGGCTCGATCTTTTCGTGACCGGAGAAGATTCCGCGCTCTATCACAAGTGGTGGGACGGTGCGAACTGGGGACCGTCTGTCACTGGTTGGGAATACATGGGTGGGATCATCACCGAGTTTGCGGAACGGCCTGCGCCGAGCAAGGCCGCAGCCGCGGCATGAACCGTGCCCCCGGCCCAAATAGCCGGGGGCAATTTTTCGCAGCAGCTGACGAGGGTCCGGAAATGCCTGAATTGCCCAAAGAACTATTTCGCCGATGGCAACACTCATTTGAGGAAGACAGCGGCGGCGTGAACGTCTACCGTCCGACTGAATACAATTTTCCGCGTGCTCGGGGCCGAGCCGGCATTGAGTTCTCACCGGATGGTCGCTTCACCGAATATCGCATCGGCCCTGCCGATCGACAGCAGCCCGAGCCAGGGCATTGGTCCATGCTTGCGTCCGGTAAGCTTCAAATGACATTGGCGAAAGAGGGGCATCCTAGCCGAACGGTGGAAATTGTAGAGTCGGGACAAGGTGTGCTGAAGCTGCGGTCGGTTGCGGCTTAGATAAATTCAGGTGAAATACCGCGCTGTTTCCGCATTTCAAACGTACTTCCAAAAAGTCTATTCATCGAGCGAGCTGCGTCGGAAATAGTCCCATACACTTCAGGTCGATGAAAGTGTTCATGGCTGCTTTACGATATTTATCGCCTGATTCCATGGCGAGTGATGGAGCGTACAATCGGGCTGGCTCTAAAGAGTGCCGGAGTTCAGAATGGCTCAAGACGACAAGACGTCAGCAATGAGATCAGCGATGGAGCAACTCCTGAAAGGCATAGGAGAGGGCAAACTCCTCGAGTCGCCTCCGCACCTTGAACCCGAAGATTCGCTTTTCTCGCCAACCATGTTCAACGTGATCAAAGAATACAGGCTGACAGTGGGTGAGCACCTTATGGGAGCGCTGGCGCTCGAGGCTCAGTCTCTCGCACCTAGCTGGGAACGGGAAGAGATAGCGACTCTAGTTTGTACGCCTGCCTTTTACCCAGAGTGGGCGCTATGGGTGGTTGGGGAACGGAGAGCAGGCTTCTGGGTCTTAATGACCGAAGCAGATCAAAACATCTGGTATTCAACCAGGGGTGGCGTAGAAATACACCACTCACCCACCATGAAGAAAAGCGAATTGGCCATAGACCTCGGCGGAGAAATTTGCGACGTATGGAGAAGTATCCTGTCCCAGACCCGTTATCCAAAAGAACCCTGGGGTGGCTGCGACGGCGTGAGCTACCACTTTGCTTATTCGAAAAAAGGAATACCCGCGATGGCGGGAAAGACTTGGTGTCCCGGTGCAGCAACAACGCCCGGCAAACTCGTGTCCTTGGCTTATATGCTCAAAGATTACGTCCGAGACCCAGCCAATCAGGATGCGTTCTTGCACGCGATAAACGAACACCTTGCGTGGTTCCGATCGCATTCGAACTGAACGTCGAACATTAGCCCGCCAATTTCTTTCTTGCCAGCGGCCGCGCGAAAGCGTTCGTGGGGCCGTGTCCGTTATTTGCCATGACCTTGCCGTAATATTCCTTCGCGCGTGCAGAGTCTCCCGCCTTCTCATATGATTCCGCGAGGAGCACCAGTATGAACGGGTCTTCCTGGTTTGCCTTCCCTAGTTCAGTGATGGCCGTTTTATAGTCGCCGCCGTAGAAAGCTACGTATCCGGTGAGATATGGAAAGAACACTGCCTGGTCAGGGTTGTTTGCCTTTTCGAGTGCTGCTTTTGCCGCGACGACTTGCTTCTGGGCTTCGTCGCGCTGTCCACGGCGTGCCGCAATACGGGCTTGGGCATGGGCCCAGCGGAACGCCCACAAGTTCTTGTCGGCATCCTTCAGGTCGGTCTTGCGCAAGGCTGTCTCATAACCAATTTTGTACCACTTCGCGGCACCGTCGATATCTCCCGATTCGAGCTTGATGCGCGCCAGTTCATTGGCGACTCCGGCTGCTGCTTCGTAGTCCGGCTTCGCAAGCTGTGCATCAAAGACCTGCTTCTCGTACTTCTCCGCTTCGTCGGAATTGCCCTCGAAAGCATAAGAGAATGCCATGACTCGTAATGCGCGATTCTTCTGGTCAACGAGAGCCACTTCGATTGCTTTCTTCAGGTGCTCGCGCGCAGCCGAGTAGTCGCCCTTCAGATCAAGCGCTATGCCCGACTCCAAATGTGCTTCGAACAAGTTCGGAGAGCTCTCGAGCGCCTTCTGGTACAGCTTGAGGGCCTCGTCCTGTTTGCCCTCGCTGTTGAGCTTCTGCCCTTGTTTCACGAGTGCTTGTGGATCTCCGGACGATGCCACCTGCGCCGTTGCGACTTGCCCTATGATTAAGCCCACTAGAAACGTAGACAAGATGATCGAAACTTTAAGATGTGAGAATTTCATGCCCAGGATTATAGCCCTGAACTCAGATGGACTAGCGTCACAACGAATCGTCGCGAAGATAATTTACCAATCGGGCGAGAAACGTTCCACCGCTCGCCGCGCTGGGCAGCAAGGATTAGCTAGGATTTCTACGCCGAACTTTTATTCGTCGCTTTGCAAGAGAGAGCGCTCGCCCGACGCGTCTTCCTGCCTAATTGCCCACGACAATCATGTGTCCATTGTTCTGGGTGTAGATCTTGCCATCTTGGCCGATCGAGAGGGGAGTGTAGGCCGCTCCGACCGATGCGTTTAAAAACATCTTTCCCGTCGGAGCCGTGAATACTCCGGTGTGTCCCTGCGGTATTTCATAGACGTTTCCGTCCTCGCTATTTACATAGACATTGCCGCTACTGTCGATCGCTGCCATGTTGATGCACCATTCATATCCATTCGGGTGCTCCGCGTCGATCGTCGTATTCTGAAAGCGCCACTCGACATTCAGATTCGCATCCAGTTGCGTCATGAAGAATCCGATCAGAGAGTTGTCTTTTAAGACGATGGAATATGTGCCATCGTGAGCCCACACGGCGGGTGTCTCATCCCAGCCAAAGCTATACGAATTCAGGAAATTTCCGGCTGCGTCGAAGTGAACGCTGTGCCCGCCATTAAAGCCGAGCCCGCTCAGAACGCCATAGATCACGGAACCATCAGGAAGAACCGTCGGCGAAGAGGAGGCCTCGTCAACCACCGCAGCCGTTCCTGAAGCGGAGAGTGACACAGCCCAATTGGCCGTCATTGTTTGCGAGTTGACGCTTACCAGATAGGTTTGTGTGCCGTCCATGTGGGCGCGGCTGGCGGTATACAGAGTGCCATCCGGCGCGATCGCCGGCGCGATGTTAAGGCCCGGACGTTGCGATCCGTTGCTGGTGGGAACACCGGGTACGAGCGTCGCATAAGTGACGACGCGTGTTGAGTCGTCAGGCGCGACAGTGACCAACCAGGAGTTCACGACATTTTTGGCCCAGACATTGCCAGAGGCGGGATCGGCGAATTGAATCGCGTTATAAAAGATGCTGCCGTTCGCGTCTGCGGAAAGTGGTCCGGCGACGTAAGTGTTCGCGGCGATGATTCCGGCAACCCCAGAAAGTGGATTGATGTGCGAGACCGATGCGCCGGTGTTTTTGTCGACTTTCCATACCGTGCCACCCGCGCCGGGCACATACAGGAAGTTATTCGCCAAGGCTGGATGAAAGACCGGTTCCCACGCCGCTAATCCCATGGAGGAGTAGCCCGGAACGTCGTTGTATTCTCCGTTCGGCTCAGGCTTCCAGTCGCTTTCAAAACTCCACTGCTGCGTTAGAGCGTCGCCGACCCAGGTGAAGCGCGCCTCGCACCAGCCCATGGTGTTCCATGCATTCGGACCACATTGTCCACCATTCGACCAATCTCCAGTGGAGGCATCGCACTTCGTGAAACTGCCCTTCTTCATCTCCATGTAGACATCGTTGCCATCGGTGATGGGCACTTGCTCATGAACCGTCAGAAGTGGTTCAAAATACACGGATGCAGTCGCTGCCTTCTCCTGCTCGACAAAGGGATCGTAAGTGATATCCGCATAGGTGTGGACGAGTCCCTGCGCGACAACGCTCACAGCACCGGTATGCTGCGAGTTGGAGCCCCACTGCGCCCACACTGGCTGGTTAGAAGCCGGAACAGGTGTTCCATTTCCGCAGCTTGCTACAAAAGGGCCTCCGCCAGTTCCGCCTCCTCCACCGCCGCCAGTATTTGTAGTATTACTGCCGCCCCCACAAGCAAGAAGAACCGCGCAGGCGAAAATAGAAAGGCTCAGCAAGCCGATGCGAACGGATGCAACTTCTAGTCGCCGGAGATTTGACGGAGAAAACATGATGCGCAATATTGCCGAAACTTTGTGCTCGGCACAAGAGGATTGGTTTGCACACCTGCGAGCTGTGAATGTCGATCGGTCGAGAAAATTAGGATCGCCATGAACGCGGTAGGGGCACTATCGCGCGAGGACTTCGCACAATATGAAACGGCGGGCGATTTCGCCCGCCGCACACGTAACAATTTCAAGATCTATCAAGCAAGCTTACGGCACGAATTTGTAGATCGAACCTTCGTCGTCGTCGCCGCCGTGAACGGTGGCACCAAACATGTTTCCTGAGGAGTCGGCGACCATGCCGTTATAAGCAAATCCCGCGTCAGGAGCACCTTGGAAGCGATAGGCGATGGTCTCTTTCCAGACCCCGTTAGCATCTTTGGCAACCCGGAAGATGACGCCGCAACTGCATCCTGCGCCGCCTTCACTGGTGGTTCCGTAGAGGCGTCCACGCTTATCGATCACAAGATTACTGATTGAACTATTACCGTCACGTCCTCCCTTGAAGCTGTACAAAACGCGTTCACGCCACTTGCCGCCGGGTCCGGGTGAAAGCTGGTAGACCGAACCCAGGTTGTTCGCGCCATCCCAGTAGGTGGTGCCGTAAAGATTTCCGGCTGGATCGCCAACCAATGCGCCGTATGGAAAACCAGCGTCCGGCTGACCTTGGAAGGCATACAGTGTGGTGAAGTTCCAACGATCGTTCTGCGTCGGGGTTAGACGGAAAGCCGTGCCTTTGCCGTTTGCTCCACCCGTCGTCGCCACACCGAAGAGACTTCCGGAAGCATCGAGCAGCAGGCGTCCCGCGGATCCGGATGAGCCATCATTGCCGCCGGTGAAGTGGTGGATGACACGCAGCTTCCATGTGCCGTCCTGTTGCGGACGCAGTTGGTAGATCACTCCCAGGCCATACTGGCCGCCCGTGGCAGTCATGCCATACAGGTTTCCCGCAGTATCGAAGGTGAGACCTTGTCCTGGACCATATCCGTCATTGCCGTTGAAAGCATGGATCACAGTCTGAGTCCACGAGCCGCCGTTGTTCGTCAGCTTGTAAACGACTCCGCAACCGTCCTCAGGGCAGGCTCCAAACTTACCGCCGATGACAGCACTACCGTAGAGATTGCCCGCGGCATCCATCGTGACGCCCTTGTAAGGCTGTCCCCCGTCCGCCTGTCCGGTGAAACTATAGAGCACGGTGTGAACCCAGGTATTGCCTGAAGGAGAAAGCTGGAACACAGAGCCGGTGCCGAATTCACCACCGAGGACGCTAGTGCCATAGATATTTCCCGCGCTGTCGAGGATGAGATCGGTGTCCGTGTATTCGCCGTCTTCATCTCCGGCGAAACTGTAGATCACCTGCGTGGTGGGAGCCGCCCATGCGGCACAGACTAATAGTGCGATGACTGCGAAGATGCGTAGAGCGTTCCCCTTGAATGAGCCCATTCTGCCTTCCATCGTTGCCTCCGCCGCAACTGGTTGGGTATACGGATGGTTGCGGTGCTCTTGACGGTGGGGAACTATAACATTGAATGGTCCTGAATGTGTCATTTCTGTGTGTAGGAAGAAATGCTCTAACAACGGTCGTCAGCCGTCGGTCGTCAGCTTGTGGCCGTTTAGGCAGTAGCAAAATGATTGTTAGCCAATGGTCAGTCGCGAATGCCGGCAACGGTTATACTTTGCCCCATCTTGCGCCACCTTGAGGAGCCATGAAAGATTGCCTGTTTTGCCGCATCATTGCCGGTGAAATCCCCAGCAAGAAAGTGCACGACGATGAGCATACCTATGCCTTTGAGGACATCAATCCACAGGCGCCCGCGCATGTTCTTGTCATCCCCAAGAAGCACATACGTGGATTAAAGGAGGCGAGCGCCAGTGATGCTGAGATCATTGGTCGCTGTCAATTGGTCGCCGCGCAGATCGCCCGGCAGCGCGGCATCGAGGACGGGTACCGCACCGTCCTTAATGTGGGTCCGAAAGCGGGGCAGTCCGTCTTTCATCTCCATGTGCACCTGATTGGCGGAAGGACGTTGCATTGGCCTCCTGGATAGAGGCGTGACGCTAGAAGACGGTAGGCGATTGGTTGGCACGTTGGCTGGCTGTCGCCCGGACGGCATCCAGCAGAAGAACGGGAGAGAAACGAATTGGCAGGTACGGACAGTCGAGTGAATCTCTGTGAATACTGCTACAGGGAGGCGCCGTCCAGGCTCATCCAGCTACACCGTGGAGTGTGCGGCAAGCGTCACGATTGCAAAATAGGGAGTTTCCCGTAGGCCGAAGTAGTTGTTACCGTATGCCAGCAGCTCTGGTGTGGATAAAGAGATCGATTATCGTCGTTGGGCAGGTAGCACACCCGGACCACAGCCAGCAACTGGCAGCGCAGAATTCTAACTGCTAACATCCCACTGAATGGCGCCGCGGAGAACGACTCCGAAACCCAAAAAGAAAGCTGCCAACGCTGGCCGGCAAACCGGCTCCCCAAAATCGACGGCACGCGAATTTGTTGTTATCACCGGGATGAGCGGCTCCGGCAAGGGTTCGGTTCTGAAGGCCTTTGAGGACCTTGGCTACTACTCGGTGGATAACCTGCCGGTGGGGCTCATCCCGCAATTTGCCGAACTTGTCGCACAATCCGCGGAAATTACCCGCACGGCTCTGGTGGTCGATGTGCGCGAGGGCAGTCAACTCGAAAGCCTTCCCGCCATCATCAAATCGGTCAAGCGAACCTTGCCTACGAAGATGATTTTTCTGGAGGCATCGGATGCAGTGATCCTGCGCCGCTACAGCGAGACCAGGCGGCCTCACCCATTGGGGATGAATAATTCGGTAAAGGCCTCGCTTCGTGCGGAGCGGGAGCACCTGCGGTCGATACGTGCCGCTGCCGACCTCGTGATTGATACGTCGCAGTTCAACGTCCACGAGTTGCGGTCTTATATTACCCAGCGGTTCCGCAAGAAGCGGTCAGGACAAACAATTCTTCTTTCATGTGTCAGCTTTGGATTTAAGTATGGGGTGCCGGAGGATGCGGACCTGGTATTCGATGTGCGCTTTCTTCCAAATCCTCACTTTATTTCCGAGTTTCGGCCGTTGACAGGGAAAGATCCAAAGGTCGCGCGTTACATAAAGCAGTTTCCGCAAACTCAGGAATTTATTGGAAGAATCTCGTCGCTGTTGGTCTACTTGCTGCCACACTACATAAGAGAAGGAAAGAGCTATCTGACCATCGCCTTCGGATGCACGGGAGGCCAGCACCGCTCAGTCATGATTGCCGAGGATGTTGCCAAGCGGCTGAAGAAGGCGGGCTATCGGGTGAAAGTCGTACATCGCGATAGCCCGAGTTAGGTCGAAGTAGACGCTGTTTCGTCCTGAAATGAGCTAAACAGCTGAATCAACAGTTGAATGAGCTAAGACTAAGGATTGTATTTTTCAGTAAAATAAGAGATTGCATAGTCATCCCACCCCACCCTTACCGGGCTGTGTCCGGCTAGAAAGCGCCCTATGCGCCAAGTGACGCGTCTCTTGCGCTATGTCGCCCCTTACTGGTGGCAACTGCTGGCGTCCGTCATCCTGATGGCTGCTGTGGGGTTGCTCGACGCCTTCCGTGTCCTGCTGATTGGACCCATATTTGATCGGGTACTGAATCCGGGTTCACCTTCCCGCGAATTACTACTCTTCCGGATTCCTGGAACCGACAAGAGCGTTCTGCTGCAGCAGTTTGTGCCGTCGCACTTTCAGAATCCCTGGAATGTTGTGGCTTTCGCGTTGGTTGTGGCGACAATCGCGAAAGGCATCTTCGATTATGCGGGGACCTACCTGGTGAATTATGCCGGCTACGGCATGATTACGGACCTACGCAACGCACTATATAACTCAGTGTTGCGCCGTTCGGCGGCGTTTTTCCAGAAGCACACGACTGGAACGCTGGTGTCGACGATCGTCAACGACGTGGAGCGCGTACAGTTCGCGATGTCGAGTGTGCTGGCGGAATTCCTACAGCAACTGTTTACTTTGATTTTTACCGCGGCCGTTGTTGTTCTGCTCGGCGGAAAACTGGCCTGGGTGCTGCTTCTATTCGTGCCGGTCGTCATTTATTCCGCCGGCAAGGTTGGCCGCAGGGTTCGACACACAACAAGGAGAGGGCAGGACAAGCTGGCGGACATTCAGAACATCCTGCACGAGACCATCACGGGCAATCGCATCGTGAAGGCGTTCAGTATGGAGAACTGGGAGATTGTCCGGTTCCGGCAGGCTGCGACGCGATTGTTCCGCGCGAACCTTCGATCGGTTGCGGCTGCAGCGATCAGTTCTCCACTGATGGATATTTTTGGTTCGGCTGCGATTGCGATGCTCCTGCTGCTGGGACGCGACCGGATTAACCATCATGTGTTCACGCCCGGAACGTTCCTCGCTTTTATCGTGGCGGTCTTTAAGCTTTACGATCCAGTACGCAAGTTCGCGCTTTTCTACAACAATTTTCAGCAGGCCCGAGGGGCCTCCGCCGAGATCTTCAAGTTCATGGACACGGTGGACGATGTTCGTGAGAAGCCGGCGGCCAAGCCATTGCCAGCCTTCTCGCGCAGCATCCGCTTCGAAAATGTTTCATTTTCCTATGAGAGGAACGGGGAAGAAGCGCGGGAGATTTTGCGGGACATCAACCTCGAGGTAAAAGCTGGCGAAGTGTTGGCAGTGGTGGGGTCGAGCGGAGCTGGAAAGAGCACGCTGGTGCACCTGATTCCGCGATTCTTTGACGTAGACGCGGGGCGGTTGCTCATCGATGAGAACGACATTCGCGATGTTACGCTGGCATCGCTGCGTGCGCAGATTGGAGTCGTGACACAAGAGACAGTGTTGTTCAACGATACCCTCCGCAATAACATCGCATACGGACAGCCGAGCGTTTCGCAGTCGCTGGTAGAAGGGGCCGCGAGTGCAGCACTGGCACATGACTTTATCGTCGAATTGCCCAACGGTTATGACACCATCATCGGGGAACGAGGCGTGCGTCTTTCTGGAGGAGAGCGCCAGCGGATCGCGATTGCCCGAGCGCTGTTGAAGAACGCCCCGATTCTCATCCTGGATGAAGCCACATCTGCACTCGACAGCGAATCGGAGGCGTTGGTGCAATCGGCGCTGCAAAACCTGATGGCTGGCCGCACCGTGGTCGTAATTGCTCATCGCTTATCGACGGTCCGGCGAGCCGATCGCATTGTTGTCCTGGAAAATGGGACGGTCGCGGATATGGGAGCCCATGAGGACCTTATGAAGAAGTTGGGGACGTATCGCCGGCTATACGATCTTCAGTTCGTTGATCTTGAGCAACCCAAACCGACGGTGACCGAAGTGAGGCACTAGCCAACCACATGGCAATTCGATCGATGACCGGTTTCGCGCAGGCCAAAGGCCGACTCAACGGCCATGTGGGGTTCACGCTGACCTTGAAGTCGGTCAATCACAGGTTCTTGGATGTTCATTTCCGCATGCCCTCCGACAGTGACGCGCTAGAGATGAAGCTCCGCCGCATCCTGAAGGAGAGGCTGGCTCGCGGTCACGTCGAGCTAACACTCAGTCTGGAACGAAGTGGAGACGAGGAGTTCGGTTTTAACCGCGAGATCGTTTCCGGCTATGTGCAGGCCTTTCGAGCGGCTGCGGCCGAGTTTCAAGTGAACTCTGAACTGGATCTGAACGCCATCATGAGGATGCCGGGAGTGCTTGAATCGGCTGCGCTTCCGGAGGGCGACGAACTTGAGAAGGCTGTTCTCGCCAAGGTGGATGAGGCTCTGAATCGCCTCACGGAAATGCGTGAGGAAGAAGGACGCGGCATTGAACGCGAATTGCGCCAGCGTATGGATCACCTCAAAAAGGCAGGGGAAGGCGTGGTCCGGCATCGTCAGGCTGTAATTCAAGCCTATGCCGAAAAATTGAAGACCCGTATGCAGGAACTGATCGGTTCACAGGCAGACCCTGAGCGCATCCTGCAGGAAGCGGCCCTGCTTGTCGACCGCAGCGATGTGCAGGAGGAGTTGGTCCGGTTGCAAACGCATGTGGAGCACTTCATCGGCCTGATCGACCAGAGCGGAGAAGTGGGCAAGAAGATGGACTTTCTCCTGCAGGAGATGAATCGCGAAGCGAATACCTTGCTTTCGAAAACTTCCGGCTTGGCGGGCGAAGCGCTAAAGATCACCGAGATGGGCCTGGCTATGAAGGCTGAAATTGAGAAGGCGCGCGAACAAGTGCAGAACATCGAATGACCAACGTCTTCATTATTTCCGCACCGTCGGGTTCAGGGAAGTCCACTCTCGTGGATGGCGCGCGGGCGCGGGTGCCCGGCCTCGACTTCTCTGTCTCTTATACGACACGCAATCCGCGCGGCCACGAGCAGAATGGGCGTGAGTACTGCTTTGTGTCGAGGGATGAGTTCGAAGAGATGATCCGGCGAGACGCGTTCTTGGAGCATGCGGACGTCTTTGGCAATTACTACGGTACCGCGCGACGTTTTCTGCGCGACGCGCGGGAAAAAAATCACGACCTGCTGCTCGACATCGACGTGCAAGGAGCCGCCCAAATCAAGTGTGCGTTACCGGATGCGGTGAGTATTTTCATCCTGCCGCCCAACCGGGAGATCCTGGAAAAGCGACTGCGGAACCGGAGCCTGGATGCAGAAGAGGTGATCCAGCGCCGATTGGTCACGGCCCGTCGGGAGATTGAGAATTACGATAAGTACGACTATATTTTAGTGAACGACCGCCTGGAAGAATCAATAGAAGCGCTGAAGTCGATCCTGCTTGCAGTTCGATTGAAGCGCGCTGGGGTTGAGCCGACGGCTGACGAAACCGTGGTCCTGAACCGAGCGGAACGTTACCGGTTAGAGAACGCGCGTCAGGAGTTGCAACCGATTCTGGAGTCGTTTGCGACCAGCGCAGCACAAGGCGGCCGGTAGTGGCAGGGAGCCTACGATGAAGCTGATTGAAGGATTTGATAGCAACTATCGCTATATCCTGGTGGCAGCACGCCGTGCGCGACAGTTACAGGGGGGAGCGCCGCCGGTCATCGATACGCATTCACGCAAGCCTTGCAGAATTGCTCAGGACGAAATCAAAGCGGGCAAGGTGAAGTGGGTGATTCCGGAGAGTTCGGCATCGTCCCCCGAAGTTGCCCCTGAAATACTGGACAAGCCCCCTGAGGAATAATCGGAGCGGGCTGTCCGGAAGGCCAACATGAAAGTTGCATTGGGCGTGTCGGGCGGTATCGCGGCTTATAAGGCGGCGGAAATTGTCCGGCTCCTACAAGACCGCCGCATTCGTGTGCAGGTTGTCATGACACATGCCGCGCAGGAATTCATACGCCCACTCACCTTCGCAGCACTCTCCGGTGAAAAAGTCATCACAGAAATGTTCTCTGCCGGAAATGAGCAGCCGAACATCGATTCCGCCGTGGAGCACATCGCGGTAGCGCAGTCGATCGATGCGCTGGTTGTCGTTCCAGCCACAGCGAATGTGCTGGCGCAATTTGCGCAGGGCATTTCATCCGACTTCCTAACGACGCTTTACCTGGCAACCACTGCGCCGGTTGTCGTGGCTCCTGCCATGAACGTCAACATGTGGAATCATCCCGCCACGCAGGCCAACCTTGAAATTCTCAGAAAGCGGGGTGTCACAATGGTTGAGCCGGATAGTGGATATCTGGCGTGCGGTATGACGGGTCCAGGTCGCCTGGCGGACAACGATTGCATCGTGGCAGCGGTAATGAAGGCGCTTGGCGCATCGCAGGAACTCGCGGGCGAGACGGTGTTGATCACAGCCGGTCCCACGCGGGAGAAGATCGATCCGGTTCGCTACATTACGAACCGATCGAGTGGACGGATGGGATATGCGATTGCCGAAGCTGCTTTGCGGCGAGGCGCCCGTGTGCTCTTGGTAAGCGGCCTTACGACAGTGACTCCGCCCGGCGGCGCTGAAGTGACCTCTGTCGAAACTGCCGAACAGATGCGGGAAGCTGTCCTCAAGCTTTTGCCGGACGTGACGATTGTCATCAAGACGGCGGCAGTCTCCGATTACCGGCCGAAAAAATCAGCGGATCAGAAGATTAAGCGCGGGACCTCCTCGATGTCGCTTGAACTTGAGCCGACAACGGACATCCTGGCGGAAATCTCGCGAGTGAAGAAGTCGCAGATCGTGGTAGGCTTCGCGGCGGAGACTCAGGATGTGCTGGAGAACGCCCGCAAGAAATTGAAATCGAAATCGCTCGATGCCATCGTAGTTAACGACGTCTCGCGCGAAGGTGTGGGTTTCGACTCCGACCGTAATGCCGTCACCATCATTACGCAGAGCGAAGTGGTCGAGGTGCCGGAAACCACGAAGTGGGACGTGGCGCAGCGGGTGCTGGATGTAGTGACGAGACTGCGTACGCAACATCGCGTCTCGGCTCCCTCGTGAGCTCAACAAGGCAATCGCTCCTCATCGCCGGAATCATGTTAGCCTCCGAGTTCGTGCTCGGCGTCGGTATCCTCGGCGGGTTGGGGTTTTTCATAGCGCTCATTTGTGTCATTATTTACTTCCTTGATAAGCCGCCTTCGCGCAATCTCCTTCGAGTCGCGCTCGTTTTTGGAGCTTTAGGCGCCGCAAGCCAGTCGTGGTCTGTGTTCAACTGGCACGTCGCACAGAATCGAGCTGCCCCCGTGATTAAGGCTTGCGAAGAGTTTCGGAGGAGCAACGGCGTATACCCTCGATCATTAGATCAGCTCGTGCCGGAATTTCTGCCGTCCCTGCCGCGCCCGAGTTACACGTGGATGGGCCGGCGATATGGCTACGCTAGCGAGCCGCCAAGGTTGTATTTTGCGGCCATGTTCCATGGCGTGGTTACCTACGATTTCGAGTCGCACCATTGGTGGACGAATGATTGACCCGCTTTTCCACGATGCAAGCAAGATACAATAGTTTTCGTTCATGCCATCTACACTTGATCCGCAGCTCAAACGCGCCCTCACCGAGCGTATTCGCTTCTACAACGAGCTTGGCATTTATGATTTCTATCGCCGCGAAGTTTCGCCGGCAGATGCACCCGTAGTCGAATCTCCTGAAATCGCTAATGAAGAGCAATCCGATCCTATGCCTCGAAAAGCGGCTTTACCTGTACTTCAGCCATCGGGGAAGAGTCCCGAGTCGCAAATCTCCGATCCGGTCCAGGCGCTGCGCGCGATCCGCGAAGATATCGGCGATTGCACGCGTTGCGTACTGCACAAGCAGGGACGCAAGCAGATTGTGTTTGGGGTAGGGAATCCTCGGGCCGAGTTGATGTTTATCGGTGAGGCGCCGGGAGCGGATGAGGATATTCAGGGTGAGCCGTTCGTGGGGCGCGCCGGTCAGTTGCTGAACAACATGATCAAGGCGATGGGGATTCAGCGTGAAGATGTATACATCGCGAACATCATCAAGTGCCGTCCGCCCGGAAATCGCACGCCGGAGCGCGAGGAGTGCGACACCTGTTCGCCGTTTCTGATGCGGCAGATTGGAGTGATCAAACCTAAAGTGATCGTGGCGCTAGGCGCAGTGGCGGCCAAGACCCTGCTCGCAGTCAATGCGCCTATGGCGGAGCTTCGTGGACACTGGTACGACTTTCGCGGCACAAAGCTTGCAGTGACCTACCACCCTGCATTCCTGTTGCGTGATCCGCGTCAGAAGAAGGAAGCGTGGAAAGATCTGCAGATGGTGATGAAAGAGCTGGGCTGGGAAGTGCCGAAGAAGAGTGGTCCAGAATAGTTGAGGCGTGATTGCGAGACTGGTTCCTTCCTTTAAGATAACTGCGTGATCGAATACCGCTGCCGGCGAAACGCCGACGCTACTTTCATTTCCAGTGAATCCACGGGCAGCAAGGAAGGCGTTACCTTCCATGCCTGAATTCTGCGATGTAGCGGTTGCGGTCCCCCTCGATGCCGCCTTCACCTACCGCATTCCAGAAGGCATGCATCCCGTCGTTGGGGGGAGGGTGCTTGTGCCGTTCCGGCAGCAGCGGATGTCGGGCATTGTGGTTGAACTTCATGACCGCAAGCCTCCCGTTCAAGCGAAGAACCTCCACAGCGCTGTCGATAATGAACCAGTACTGGACCAGCAGCTCTTGCGCTTAGGACGATGGATAGCGGACTACTACCTTGCTCCTCTCGGGGAAGTGCTGCGTACGATGTTGCCGCTGGGCGCGGAGTTTAAGCGCAGTGTCAGCTATCGCATCACCGAGACCGGGCACACGGCCTTGCATACGGCAAGCACAGCCGGTTACACGCGAAGCCGCCGATCTTCTGATGAGCAACTCGCCGAGATACGAGTACTCGACTATCTGGTGCAACGAGACGATGCATTCGAATCCAGCCTAAAGTCGTCTTTGAAAGTTTCGAAAGCAGTCCTTGCGGGGATGGTGCGCAAGAAGTGGATTGAACGCGAGGACGTCTCCGGTCAACGCGACGCCACGCGAACGGTAAGAGTCGTCGTGCTCAAGAGCGCCGAGGGGAAGCTGAACGCCAATCAGCAGGCGATTGTGGATACTCTTGCGGCTGCGGGCGGAAAGATCGCGACTGGGTTTCTAAATGAACTTGATATTCCGCGCAGCACGTTGGCAACGCTGGTGAAACGGGGCTTGGTAGAGATCGTTGAAGAGCCAGCCGAGTTCAAGGTGTCGGGTGCGAGAGCACGGCGTTCACCTCTGGAATTCGAATTGAACAGAGCACAGAAGGACGCTCTCTCCCATATCCAAGAGTCGGTAGCATCTCGTAAGTTTTTCGGCGCCCTCATGCATGGAGTTACTGGCTCGGGCAAAACGGCTGTGTACCTCACGGCGATGCGCGCCGTTCTTGATGCCGGGCGTTCTGCGATTCTGCTGGTTCCCGAGATTGGACTCACTCCGGCCGTCGCTGCCGACTTGCATCAGGTTTTCGGAGATGAAGTCGCCATCTTGCATTCCGCTCTGAGCAACGAAGAACGCGCGGAGCAGTGGCATCGTATCAAGCGGGGCGAAGCGCGGGTTGTTGTCGGCACGCGATCGGCGGTATTTGCTCCGGTGGCCGATCTGGCGCTGATGATTGTCGATGAAGAGCAGGATTCGTCTTACAAACAAGAAGAAACACCGCGGTACCACGCGCGCGACGTGGCGGTGATGCGCGCCAAGATGGCGAATGCTGTTGTGGTGCTAGGGTCGGCGACTCCGTCACTGGAGTCCTACTACAACGCCAAGAAGGATAAGTACAAGCTGCTGGAGTTGCGCGACCGGGTGGAAAAACGTCCCCTGCCTGACGTCGAGATCATCGACATGCGGCAGGAATTTCAGGAGACCGGCCACGAGCACGTTATCTCGCGAAAGTTAGCGCAGGAGATCAAAGAACGGCTCGATCGAAAAGAGCAAGCGATGGTTCTGCTGAACCGCAGGGGCTACTCTCCGGTAGTTCTATGCCGAAGCTGCGGCAAGACGCTTGAGTGCAGAAATTGCGCGATTGCCATGACACATCACAAAGGTTCGCGCCGCATGGTTTGCCACTACTGCGGACACATGGCCGCGGTTCCGGAAGCGTGTCCTGAATGCGGAAGTGAGTATGTCTATTTTCTGGGCACGGGTTCGGAGAAGCTGGAAGAGTTGCTGCACGGGATGTTTCCGCAGGCCCGCGTCGGACGCCTCGACAGAGACACGGTGCGTGGCCGGGAGGATTTCGAACGCGCGCTGAACGCGCTGGACCAGGGTGAACTCGACTTGCTGGTTGGGACGCAAATGATCGCGAAGGGCCACGATATTCATGGAGTCACGCTAGTTGGAGTCGTGGGAGCGGATATGGCTTTGGGACTGCCGGATTTCCGTGCTGCCGAACGTACGTTCCAGCTGCTAACGCAAGTTGCCGGACGCGCGGGGCGAGGGCCAGTTCAGGGAAAGGTTGTCCTTCAAACATATTTCCCGGATCACTACGCAGTTCAGTTTGCGGCCCAGCATGACTTCCTCGGCTTTTACGAAAAAGAGCTGCGCTTTCGGAGTTGGATGCACTATCCGCCCTATAGCGCTCTTGCGAACGTGCTTGTACGCAGCGATAAGGTCGACGAGGCCATGCGGTGGTCGGGCACTCTGGGCAAGTGGTTCGAAAAGACACGACACGACGGCGTGCGAGTACTGGGCCCGGCGGCGGCCCCAATTGTGCGATTAAAGCGGGACTACCGCTATCATTTTGTGTTGAAGTCGGCGAGCCGGGAGAAACTGAACATGCTGCTGCGCACAATGCTGTCGTACGCAGCCTCGCAGAAGATTCCTCGGACACAGATTATCGTGGATGTGGATGCGGTGTGGTTGATGTAAAGGAATCAGCTATTAGCTGTCAGTCGTCAGCCTTCAAGTTGCTAGTTTGCAATCTCTGTCTTCGAAGGATTGAATTTGCTGGCTACAGGTTTTTGCGTCTTAGAAACTCTTTCACTACTTCAGCGGCGTCCTGGTGCTGGCCGTCGACGGCGTAGTTGAGTTGACGCATGTCGTCGTCTGAGATTTTTCCTGCCAGTTCGTCGAGAGCTGCTTTTACTTCAGGGTGCTTATTGAGCAACTCTTGCCGGACGATCGGAACCGCTTCGTACGGAGGAAAGTAGTGCTTGTCATCCTCGAGCACGAACAAATCGAGTACAGGAATGAGACCATCCGTCATGTTTCCGGCAATCAGGTCGACCTGCTTGTCTTTCAGAGCGCGCGTGAGCAAGCCAAGATCCATGATGCGTGGCTTTTCTGCAAAATGCAGACCGTAGATCGACACTAGGCCCTGATAGCCGTCTGGACGCTCCATAAATTCGTATCCAAACCCTGCGCGCCAATGTGGCGTGTATGAAGCAGCCTGCGAGAGAGTCTTCAGTGAGAACTTCCGTGCATCTTCTCCCCTGATTTGGATGGCAAAGGTGTCGTCGAAGCCAAGTGCAGGGCCGACTGCCAGCTGAAAACGCCGCGCGTATTCACTCTGAACACGGGTGAGTACCTCTTCTCGTTTCCGGCCTGGATTCTCCTTGAGAATGGCGGTCAGCGCCGTGCCTGTGTATTCCGGAAAAATATCGATGCGTCCGCCGAGAATAGCCTGCTGACAAATGTAGGTTCCAGCTAGATAGAACTTCCGCTCGACAGGCAGGTGGGTCTTATTTTCAATCTGCTGCGCAATGATTTCTCCCAGGATCAGTTGCTCAGTAAAGTTTTTTGAACCGACGACGATGCGGTTCTCTCGCCCGGGTCCGCAGGAAGTAAGGAGAGCCGATATAGAAAGCAATATGAGAATGCGGCGCTTCATGAACTGGTGTGCCCTCGCCGGGATTATCCGGGGCTTAGTCGCTTCTCAAGCCAACCCAATCCGACATCGGCCACGATGGCGAGAATCGCAGCAGGAATTGCTCCCGCAAGGATGACCGGGTTGTTCACCATGGCCAATCCACGAAAGATGTACTCGCCCAACCCTCCGGCACCAATCGCGGCAGCGATCGTTGCCAAGCCGACGGAGATCACGGCGGCGACTCGCACTCCGGCAATAATGACCCCTAGAGCAAGAGGCAGTTCCACTTGCCAGAGCAATTGGCGATCTGTCATCCCCATGCCGCGTCCGGCTTCGATCACAGCGCGATCGACACCCTTGATGCCGGTGTAGGTGTTGCGAATAAGTGGAAGGAGCGAATACAGGGTCAGAGCCAAAATCGCAAGGCGATCCGCACGCTCGCCTATCCAGGGGGCGGGCAGAAGAAATCCGAATAGCGCGAGGCTGGGAATAGTTTGAATAATGTTTGCAGCGCCAAGCACGGGCTTGCTCAGCACTGCTCTTCGCGTGATAAGAATTCCGAGTGGTATGCCAATCAACGCCGCCAGTGCGATCGAAGCAGCCACCAGCCACAAGTGCTGTGCGGTAGCCTCAAGAACTTCAGCCCGGTTGTGCGACATAAATTGCCAGAAGTTCATGAGGCACCTCTATTTGGAGTGGGGTCGTCGCGATCGCGAAGTTCGGCGCCGAACGCGTTAACGTATGCTTTTACCAAGGGATCCGAGGAGCGCAGAAATTCTCTTGGCGTATGCATCGCTGCCAACTTTCCGCCGTCGATTAGGGCAATTCGGGTGCCCAGTAGAAGAGCCTCCCGTAGATCGTGTGTCACGAAGACGACGGTCTTCTTCAGGCGATCCTGCAATGCGAGGAATTCGCGCTGCAACTCAACGCGTGTGATGGGATCCAGAGCACCGAAAGGTTCGTCCATCAACAGAATTGGAGGATCAGCGGCTAGCGCTCGAGCAACGCCCACCCTCTGGCGCTGTCCACCGGAGAGTTCGCGCGGATAGCGCATTGCTAGATTTTCATCAAGACCCACCAAGCGTAGTAGTTCCTGCACCCGCTTTTGAATGCGATCGGCCGGCCAGCTTTCAATGTGCGGCACGAGGCCGATGTTGCGCGCCACGGTGAAATGAGGGAACAGTCCGACTTCCTGGATCGCATATCCGATACTGCGTCGAAGGCGGATTAGATCCCACTCTCGCAGAGGTTTTCCATTCACAAGAATTTCACCAGCTGTTGGTTCGAGCAGCACATTGATCAACTTGAGAGTGGTGGTCTTACCGGAACCACTGCGACCGAGAAGGACCAGGGTTTCGCCGGGAAGAACCCTAAAAGAGAGATTGTGCAAGAGTTCCCGTGAACTGCCGAGCTCATAACAAACGCCTCGGAATTCGATTGCCGGTTGAACCTCGGAGGACTGGCTCATGGATGAATTCGAAATCCCCTTGGCGAGTTAGCAATTTGATTTATTGGTAGGCTGCAGGCGGCAGCCCTGTGATACGGATTCCCGAGTGGCCCTTATGACGAATATTCAGCCCGATCAGAAGCGCTGTGATCTGCTCGAGGATGCGCGCATTCTCGAGCTTTCCACCGTCGATGGCGCGCACGCCCTCAATCTTCGCAGCAAGGGAACGCACGAGTTGATTGGCTTCCGGATCGTCGCCGCAAACAATGACATCGCAATCGACCGGGGTGTCACCGTTAAGAATTTCGGCGGATGTGTTGTGAAAAGCCGCCACGACAGAGACATCGGCGGGTACCAATTCAGCGGTTTCTTGCGCCGCGGATCCCTGCCAAACTCCCAGGGTGCGCGAGGCGCGGCCTCCGACACTGGCCGCCAGGGGGACGGTGGCATCGACTACGATACTCCCCTCAGTAATTGCAGGCTTCAGTTGTTTCAACAACGCGGCGTGCCCCTCGAAAGGCACTGTGAGGACAAGAACGTCCGCATTGGCGCATGCTTCCGCGTTCTCTTGACCTGAGATCTGGGCTTGCGAGCCCAGTTTCGCTTGAATCCTTTCTGCCGCCTGCTGTGCACGATTTTTGTTGCGCGATCCGATGATGACAACTTCCCCAGCCTTCGCCCAACGCAAGGCGAGACCAAGCCCTTCCGGACCTGTGCCTCCGAGTACGGCGATCGCCCGGCTCACGCGAATTCCGCCTGAAGAAGATGCTCGTACGCGAAGTCGTCATGCTGAGCCTGGATTTTGATTCGCGAGTACGTGGTATTGCGCACGGCTGGAATTCTCCCAATCTCGAAGATGAGAGACTGAAAATCATCGGGACTCGTGTACTGCCCGGCGGTTGCGCCGGCTTCCCGCGAAATATTCTCCTCCATCAGCGTTCCGCCGTAGTCATTGGCACCAGCGTGCAGGCAAAGCTGCGACAGCTTGCGGTTGAGCTTTACCCACGAAACCTGAATATTGTTGATCGATCCTGCCAGGAGAACGCGGCTGAGAGCATGAATCTTGAGATGCTCGGCTAAGGTCGGGCCGCTGCGGGCGAGCCCCTGATGAAAGAGAAGCGTGTTCTGGTGAACAAAGCCGAGCGGAACGAATTCGGTGAAGCCTCCAGTTTCCCTTTGAATGTCCCGGAAGAGCAGGAGTTGGTTCACCCAATGCGCAGGAGTTTCAATATGTCCGTACATCAATGTAGACGTGGTGCGTATGCCACATTGGTGCGCAGTTCGGACTACCTGCTGCCATTGTTCTGAAGTCAGCTTGTTGCGGGAGAGAACGTGACGGACTTCATCATCAAGGATTTCAGCGGCCGTACCGGGAAGGGTATCTAGTCCATTGTCGCGCAACATTTTCAGATAATCCGGCAATGGCATACCGGTAAGCTCGATTCCGTACATGATCTCCATTGGAGAGAAGGCATGGATATGCATGCGGGGAACGGCATTCTTCACCGCGCGCAAAATGTCGCGATAGTAAAACGGCGGGAGCCCATGCGGGAGTCCCCCTTGAATGCAAACTTCGGTGGCGCCGATTGACCAGGCTTCAATTGCTTTTTGCGCCACTTCATCGAGGCTTAGGAAATAGGTGTCTGCCTCACGAGGGCCACGGCTGAACGCACAGAATTTGCAACCGACGAAGCAGATATTAGTGAAGTTGATGTTGCGGTTCACAACGTAGGTGACCAGATTTCCGACAAGCTCCCTCCGCAGAGCGTCGGCAGCCACCAACAATCCAAGCAAGTCGTCGCCCTCGACGGCACCTAGACTCAGGCATTCATCGCGACTGAGGATTCCACCATCCCCAGCTTCGAGCACGCGTTCAAGCGCACTGCGAGTGTCTGGCGTCAAAAGCGGCGCTACATCAGGCCATTCCAGTGTAGGGAAGGCCTCCAGTTCAGAGGGTGTTAGTGGCCGGACCATACTTTCTCCTTGCGCGCTACCGAAACAAATCGTTGGCAGCGGGGCGAATCAGATCGCGCGCTGTGCCTGCTCCGGGTTTGTACTGAAATCCCCGGATGATACATGCCGGTGTGCGAGCTAGCTTGCCGCATACAAGGCCTGCTGCGCAAGCTAGTTCGTCGGCAACGGCCTCGATGCTTACTCGCAGCTTGTAGCCATGGGGATCCTGCCGGCCACGATCATCGTGCAAAGCCTGCATGCCCGCAACACCAATTGCAACCTCGGTCAATCCTTCGCGCCATGGCCTGCCGAAAGTATCTGTGATGATGACGGGAATGGAAAGTTGCAGGTGTTTCTTGATGTAGCGGTAAAGTTGGCGGGCTGATCGATCCGGATCTTCTGGTAGGAGCAGAGCATGACGGCCCCCATCGACGTTGGAGACATCCACGCCACTGTTGGCGCAGACGAATCCATGTGAAGTCTCGGTGATGAGCACGCCCGATCTGCGGCGCACAATGCGCTTGCTTTGAGACAACGCAACCTCTGTTACTCGGGCGTCAAGCTTGTGCTTGCGGGCCCATGTCATTGAGCTCGTCGACGGTTGAACCGACGACAAATCCACCAGGCACCCCTCCGCTTTTGAAACGATCTTGTGCTTGATTACCACGATGTCGCCTTGCTTGAGGCGTAGTTTCTGATGCCGGAACGCGGCGAGAAGTTTTGCTGCCAGGGAATCGCCAGGCAACACCTCGTCAGCAAGGGGAATAGAGATGATCGTCAGTTCCCGAGGACCAGCTCTGCCGGACATTTACTCACTCGCTGCCATCGGCAATTCGGACAAGTCCCACTCACGCGCGAGGCGCTGCGAACGCGTGTCTCCGGGGAGAGAGACAAGACGCCGGAGGTCCGCGGCATTGTCTACGTCGAGCGCAATGCCGGGAAACGAGAGAACGACGCACGGCTGTTGAGTTGCTCTCGCCGCCGCGACATGTGGCTTGAAACTATCGTTGCCGAATCTCAGCGGAAACAGATCGGCGGGGCGGCGAAACACGGCGTTGCTGCCGCGACCATCGGCGGCGGGTACCAGCACAGAGCCATGTTCTGGAGCTCCTTCAAGAATCGCCTGCAGCTCGCGATGATGCAGCAAAGGGATATCTCCGGGAATCACGAGAGTGAAATCTACACCGCGAGATACACAGACTTGTGTCGCCATGGAGATAGCATCGCTCTCGCCCGTGTTGGCTGAGTCTGGAATGATGTCGAACTGTAATTCCTTTGCCAAATCAACTGCGAACGCGTCGCTTGTGACGAGGGCCACAGATGGTCTTTCGCTCCATGCTGCAATGGCCTCGGCAACGTCGAGCAACATGGCTTGTGCCAGCTCGGTGCGGCTGGGTTGATCGAGGAGCGGCGCCAGTCGCTGCTTGGCGGTCTGCAGGTTCTTGACTGGGATGATAATCATGGCGTTTCCGACGCGGCGCGCGAATTTTTCTCTGCCGACATGAACGAAAGAACGGCACGAGCCAAGGCAACTTTGTTTTCCGCGCTGCGCATGATTGTCCTCGTGCAATGTACGCGGAAGCCAGAGCCACGTAGCTGCGCCGCAGCCTCTGCATCGCGATCGTCGACGATCAATACATCAAGGAAATCATGATAAGCCTGTGCGACGCCGGCGATCGAAACTGGTAGTTCCTGGGCTGCCATCAAGATTCCGGCAGGACCGGAGACAGCGGTTCCGCCCACAATCGGGCTGATGGCCCCGACAGGAGCGCGGCTTGCGAGCAACGCCTCACGGATGCCAGGAACGGCCAATATTGGTCCAATGCTTGTGATCGGATTGCTAGGAGCAAGCAATACCAGATCCGCATTGCGAATAGCCTCGACTACGAACGGTGCAGGCTTTGACTCCGCGGCGCCGGCGAAACGCACCGACTCGACTGGATCCTGATACCAGCGCTGCACGAAATATTCTTCGAAGCTGAGCTCGCCTACAGGAGTAAGAACACGCGTCTCCACTCGCGAGTCACTCATGGGCAGGATGCGCGCTTGCACGCCGAGCTTCGTACAAATCTCTCTCGTCGCCTCCGAGAGAGTCTTCTTTTCCGCCAGAAGTTGTGTGCGCGTCAGGTGGATAGCAAGATCGTGATCACCCACATGGAACCAGTTCGGCTGTCCCAACTGTCCCATAGCTTGCAGGCAATAAAAGGTATCGCCCTTGACGCCCCAACCGCGCTCTTTGCTCAGCAGTCCAGCAAGGACGTAGGTGATGGAATCAATGTCCGGCGAGAGGTAAAGTCCCCACCAAACAAGGTCGTCTCCGGTGTTGACCACGATGGTCAGCTCTTCGGGCGGAACCACCTGCCTTAGGCCATCGACAAACTTGGCGCCACCGGTCCCACCGGTCAGGACCACGATCATGAATCGCTCCGAGCGAATCCGAATGGATCCGCGGCAGCACCCGTCTTTTGCGAAAGCAAGCCGGGGCTTGAGATGACCTTAGAAAGGAATTCAGGGTACACCGGCAGGCGCTGCCGCAACGCGAAGCCCTTAGCTTCGGTTCTGATTTTGAGCTGCTCGAGGTGGGGCCAAGGGCGCTCCGGGTTGATGAAATCGGGTGTCAGTGGCGAAACTCCACCCCAATCGTTGATGCCGGCATCGATCAAATCGTCATAATGCGGCGCGGACAAATTTGGCGGTGCCTGAATATTTACATTTGGCATGAGAAGACGGGCGACCGCGACGGTTCGCATCATGTCGCCTTGCGTGGGTTCCGGCCAGGAGGACATCGGGATGTCTGGCTTAACCCGAAAATTCTGCACAATCACTTCCTGGATATGTCCATAACGCTCGTGGAGTCGGCGAATCGCGAGCAAAGTATCTACGCGATCATCGGGACCTTCGCCGATGCCGATCAGCAAGCCGGTAGTAAAGGGGATACCTTGCTTGCCAGCTTCTTCGATGGTGCGCAAACGGCGGGCGGGAACCTTATCTGGAGCGTTGTCGTGCGCTGCGCCAGGGCCCATCAAGGATGTGTTTGTGGTTTCCAGCATCAGCCCCATGCTGGGTGAAACTGCCGCCAGACGGGTGATCCATTCTGCGCTCAACAATCCGGGATTCGGGTGCGGCAGCAGAGAGGACTTCTGCAGAACCACGTCGCACATGGCTTCCAGGTACTGCAAGGTTGAGTTGTATCCGAAATGACGGAGCGTTTCACGCATCTCGGGAAACAGTAACTCTGGCTTGTCGCCCAGGCTGAACAGTGCCTCGGTGCAGCCGAGTTTTTCTCCAGACCGCACAACTTCCATAACCTCATCTGGAGTCATGGTGTGGGCGCCGGGCTGCTGGGGGTCTCGTCGAAAGGTGCAGTAGCCACAGTAATCACGGCATAGGTTGGTCAAAGGGATGAAAACTTTTCGCGAGTAGGTAATCACGCCCGGCTTAAATCGATCACGCGCAGCCGCGGCGGCTGCCAGCAAGGCGGGCAGATCTTCCTCAGAGCATCGGATCCAATTGCAGGCGTCCTCTCGTGTGAGCGGTACTGGAATTTCCGCTGGTACGGCGTCTGGAAGGCTATACGAGTGTGTTCGTCCTGCCATCGTGCTGCTCAAGAGGCTTGCCCCACAGAGGAGATGATACATGAAGCCGGACGGGCTTTAATCGTGCGGTACTCACGCCGAAAACGCAAGAAAAACCGGGGTGAAAGGCAGGTCTCAGAGCTTTCACCCAACATGACACTCGAAGAATGAAGCGTCAGTTTCAGCCATCCATCGTTGAATTGTTCAACACTTGACAAGTTGAACAACTCGGTTCAAGATTTCGCGCAACTTCGCTCCGGTTTCTGGTCCGGTTCTGAATGGATCGATCGCAGATTCATCGCGTGAGTGTGGCGGATCAGGCAGCATCGATCCTGCGGCAGAGAATTCTGAATGGCGAGTTGCGTCCGGGAACAGCCCTGCAGGAAGTGCCCCTGGCCAGTTCACTGGGTGTGTCGCGCAATACCATGCGCGAGGCTATGCGGATTCTCTCACTGGAAGGGCTGCTGAAGCGCAGCATCCACAGGGGGGTGGCGGTCTCGCAGCTCTCCCTCAAAGACGTGAAAGAGATCTACCACCTCCGCCGGATGCTGGAGATTCCGGCTGTACTCAGTGCGAAATCCAGGCATGAAGATGTCCTGCCGGAGCTCCGCGGCGCGCTTGAAGGTTACGAGCGTTGTGTGCGGGCTCGCGATTGGGCACAAGCCGTGAGTTTCGACTTACAATTCCACAGCTTGCTCATCCGCTTTCATCAAAACCGGCGGCTGGAGAATTTCTACCAGACGCTCATTGGGGAATTGCGCATGGGGATGGTTCTCGTCGATCGCCGGCATGACGATCCTGGCGCCCTGATTCCGGTTCATCGAAAAATCTATCAACTCTTGTCATCGGGAAAACTCAAAGACTGCGCTGCCGTGCTGTCGCAGCATCTGGACGATTCGGAGTTGCGACTGTCGCAGGTAATCGGCAGCAGTCATCCCGCCAAGAGGACGAAGTGATGGAGACAGAAATCATCATATTGGGACTGCCTCGTGATGCGTAGAAAAAAGGGGAGAACGCAAATGAATCTCGTTGGAAAATGCTCGACTTTACAGGTGCTGCGAGGGCTTACTTGCGTGTGTCTGCTATCGGTTGCCAGCGTCCTGTTGAACGCCCAGGTTGTTACCGTCTCCATCCAAGGAAGAATTTATGACACTACCGGAGCTGCGATCTCTCAGGCTAACGTCACGGCCGTGAATGCCGCGACCGGATTGTCGCGTAACACAGTGGCCAGCGCCACCGGCGATTACCAGATTCCTTCGCTTCCTCCGGGAGATTACACGGTTACCGCAGAAAAAAATGGTTTCCAGACCCAGGCGAAAAAGATCCACCTGGATCTGGGTGCCAGCGGGAGCCTGGATTTCAACCTTCCCGTGGGCCAAATCAGCCAGCAGGTGACAGTACAGGATGTCGGGCCGGTGGCTGAGCCTACCCGCACCATGGTCAGCTCTGTCATTGACCAGCAAAAGATCGAACAATTGCCCGTCAACGGGCGGCAATTCATCGATTTCGCATTGTTGGCTCCAGGCGTGACGATTGGCGACACGACGTCGGGCAGCACCGACGTGATCATTGAGCCGGTAACCAAGCTCTCGTTTGCCGGACAGAATATCCACTACAACTTTGTGGCAGTGGATGGTGCCGACAACATGTCGACGGCATCAGGCATTCAGAAGACCACGCCGTCACAAGAAGCAGTGCAGGAGTTCCGCGTCATCAATAGCAGCTACACAACCGAGTTTGGACGCGCGGTAGGCGGCATTGTCAATGTCATCACCAAGAGCGGATCGAACACACTCCATGGCTCGGCGTACGAATACTTTCGAAATGACGCGATGGATGCCAAGAGCCCGCTGGCAGGACAGGGATTCAACAAGCTGCGGCAGAACCAGTTCGGCGCCACGCTAGGCGGGCCGCTCATAAAAGACAGGACCTTCTATTTCGCGAACTATGAAGGACAGCGGCACGTGGAGTCGCCCTTCTATAACTCCACCGTGCTCGACAACCTGACGGCTATCAATGCCGTGAAAGTGAATACCTGGGGTTTGCCGGCTGAGAATCTGCACGTCAACCGCGACATTGACTATGACGACTTTCTGGTGAAATTAGATCACTCATTCTCCGAGCATCACTCGTTCTTCGCTCGGTATTTCTTCAATGACCAACGGTCGACCAATTTGTCTCCCTTGAACGATGGCTTCGATTTGCCGTCAGGTTTCAAGAATAACGATTTCCGCGATCAGTCGGTAGTCGGCAACCTGGTATCGGTGTTCTCTCCTTCACTGGTGAATGAAGTTCGTGTTCAGTACGCTCACCGCTTTTTTGACTTCCCAACAACTAGCACACAGCCTCACCTGGAAGTGTCGAATGTGTTTACGTTGGGGGTGAACCGCGGGAATCCAGACTTTTATGAAGAAGGCCGCTTTGAGATCGTCGATGACGTTACAAAAACCATCGGCAATCACACGATTTCGTTTGGCGGCGATTTCAACCACGTGAACACGACAGAATCCTTCCCGTTGTTCTATCCATTTGAGGCTGACTTTGGCAGCCTCGACGCGTTCCTGGGAAGTGATTTTGTTGGTGCCCCGCATCCGTTCGTTATCTTCTTCGAACGCTTTGACACTGCCTCAGGATTCAATGAGCCTACATTTAACACTTCTGTTTACCAGGGAACCGCGATTTCGTCGGCTGTGCGGAATCAGGCAAAGGGAGAGCTAGGCCATACTTATGAAGGGCTGTACATCCAGGACAAGTGGCGTGCCAGCACGAAGCTGACTCTTAATTACGGTTTGCGGTGGGAAGGTGAGACCTGGCCCAGCGCGGCCATCAACAACCCATTAAAGAACTTCGATCCCCGTGTGGGTTTTGCCTATGCGCCTGGCGGCTATCGAAATCTGGTGATTCGCGGGGGCGGCGGCCTGTTCCATGGCACGATCCCGTCGCCGTTGCTGATGTGTCAGATTCCGTCGTGCGGTGGATTACAAAAGTATCCTGGACGGGAAAACATACAGGATGATCTCAATGCGAAGACGAGACTATCGGCGTTCGGCTCGGATCCCTTTTCTATGGCGGCCGCATTAGCCAATATGGTTTCTCCGGGCCTGGGCACGGCGACTTATCCCAGCAACGCACTCGATGCGGTGATCGTACGTTTTGTCAAGGACCACAAGCCGCCGTACGGAGCGCAGATCAGCCTGGGCATCGAGTTCCAGCCCATGAAAGATACAGCCCTCAGTATTACAGGGATGCATGTGAGGGGCATTCACCTGGGAAGCTTCTATAACGTGAATCAGCCCGACGCGAATACTTTCTACAATACGGGCACCGAAGCTGCGACGCACATCGTCCACAACTCGCAAGGAGGCGCAGGCGTAAAGAACTACTATTGCGCCGATCCGGGACCCACGAATCCTACAGATTGCCTGCCGGGGACGGCATTCGGGGTATTGCCCAATATCCGTACATTTCCGTTTGCGGTAGATTTCGAAGCTGACTCCAAGTGGGATTCAGTCTGGGATGGCCTGCTGGTGAACCTGAACAAGCGAACTACCCACCATATTGGGTTTGGCGTGAGTTATACCTGGTCGAAGGGTATCGACAACGGTCCAAACCCGAGTTTTGTCCTCATCCCACAGGATAGTTGCTGCTTCGACCGTGAGCGCGCCGTTTCTGCGGATTATGTGGCGCACCGATTTGTAGGGAACGCAACTCTGACTTCTCCAACGAACCTTAATCGCTTGCTGAATAACTGGGAACTATCGACGATTGTGAGCCTCGAAACGCCTCACTACTTCACCAAGTTCGCTGGCTTTGACGCCAATGGCGACATCTTCGGCAACAACGACCGTGTCGGCGTCGAGCCACGCAACTCATTTAAGGGCGACGGCTACCAGAGCGTAGACATGCGCGTGTCGCGTACTTTCAGCTTGACCGAAAGGGTCAGACTGCAAGCATTGGCGGAAGCGTTCAATCTTTTCAACACCCTGAATATCCGCTTCTTCAACACAGCGTATGGGGCGGCAGATTTCTGCCCCTTTGCCGTGGATCCAGTGGCCTCGGGTTGCCCGGCCACGCCGACAGGGCTGCGCGAGGGTTCCCCCAATCCCTCTTACGGAACACCTCGGGCCATTTTTAATCCGCGTCAGGTTCAACTTGCCTTGCGCTTTACATGGTAAAACTTCTGAAGGGTGGGGTGGCGCGGGTCACTCCACCGAATCTGATATTTGGGCATGGGCCCGTCTTATGAGTGTCACCCAGCCAGACTTTCGCAAGGCCATGGGTTGCTTTGCTACGGGCGTTACTGTCATTACAGTCGACTATGAAGGCGAAGTGCATGGAATGACTGCGAATGCGTTTACTTCGGTGTCGATCGATCCCTTGCTGGTGCTTGTATGTGTCGCTAATAAGGCTCGTACGCATGCGCAGCTGCACGCGAGAAAGCGATTCGGAGTGAACGTTCTCGCGGAGGATCAGAGGAGAGCCTCGGAATACTATGCGCGGGCCGACCGGACACATGAGAGGGCGGAAATCGAAGCTGGTGCCCGTTTCGACCGGACTGCACACGGAACTCCGGTGCTTCACGGAGCGCTGGCCTATCTTGAATGCCGCTTACACTCGGCACAGGATGCCGGAGATCACACGATCTTTATCGCAGAAGTGGAAGACGTTGTAGTTCGCGAGGGGAATCCGCTGCTGTTTTTCCGAGGGAAGTATCGAAGCATCCAGCAGGCGGCGGCAGAGGCGCAAGCGACGGAAAAGACGGCGAACCAAAAATCAGAACCGCACCGAGAATGATGGGGGAAACATGCGTTTCGGAATTTATTGTGAAATGCAGACGCCGCCAGGCAAATCGTACTACGACATGACCTGGGAAATCATGCGTCAGATCGAGCACGCGGACCAATCAGGATTCGATGTTTACTCAGTCATCGATCATCATTTCTTTCAGAAGTTCTCCATCTCGGCAAATCCCTTGGCAATGTTCGCCGCTGCGGCCCAGCGCACCGAGCGAATTCGATTTCGTACGGCGCTGCACACGCTGCCTCTTGAAAATCCGATGCGGCTTGCAGGTATGATTGCGGAAGCCGATATCCTGACAAATGGACGACTCGAAGTAGGGTTGGGACGCGGTCACGCCTGGCTCTTTGGTCCATCAGCCATGCCACTCGAAGAGAGCCGCCCTCGCTACAATGAAGCCGTCGACATCCTTGAACTGGCATTCACGAAAGACAAATTCTCGTATCAGGGAAAGTTCTATTCGGTGAACGACGTGACGGTTGTGCCGCGCCCCGTCCAGAAGCCTTATCCCAAGTTTTATACCGGTGGCACGAGTGACATCACATATCAGACCGCTGGACAGAAAGGCTGGGGAATCTTTGTTCCTCCCTTGTTGCCGTGGAAAGTACTCGAAGGCCCGCTGAACATCTATAAGAAGGCGTGCACAGAAAGCGGCCACGACCCAGATATCGTTTACATTCGTCCGGTGTACATCGACGAAGACGAAAGGCAGATTCGTAAGGAAGTCGAACAGGCCCTACTGAATTTCTTGGCGTTCAATGCGTCGCCGGTCGAGTCCATCCAGAGTCCGGAAAAGAAAGCTGAACTAAATGCAAAGGGCTATGGCTTCTACGCTAGCGGAGCCCTGGAATCGCTAACAAAACTCACATACGAGCAAATCGTCGAGCAGGAAATCGGTTACATTGGTACGCCGGAGAAAGTGATCTCCCAGATTCGAGCTTTGCAGCAAAAGGGCGGAATTGGTGAACTGGCGATTGTTTCTAACTTTGGTGGGCTCGAGCATTGGAAGAGCATCAAAACGCAGCATCTGTTCTCGAAACATGTGATGCCCGCCTTCCGTGGGAAATCGGACGCGAAAGCAGCGGACTAGATCGAATTGCGTTGAAGCAACAACTTTGTTGAAAGGCGGGAAGGGACGACCAGAGGATGTATCCACGGGCTTTTCACTATCATCGCGCTGCCTCATTCAAGGAAGCCTCTACGATGTTGTCGCAGCTTGGCGAGGATGCCAAGCTCCTGGCGGGCGGCCAAAGCCTCATCCCGCTGATGAAGCTTCGCTTTGCGAATCCAAGCCACCTGGTCGATCTGAACTTCATCTCGGAAACTTCCTACATCAAAGAAGAGGGCGGCACGCTTCGGTTCGGTGCGTTGACCCGCCACGCAGAAATCGAAGCATCACAGATCGCAGCGAAAATTCCCATATTGCATGACTGTGCGACCGGCATCGCGGATGTGCAGGTGCGCAATCGTGGAACCATTGGTGGATCGCTCGCTGAGGCTGATCCAAGCGGCGACTGGGCCACCGTCCTAATGACATTGGAAACGGAGGTACGTGCGCTAGGTCAGAACGGAGAGCGAACTATCGTATTACCGAAATTCATTAAGGATGCATATACAACGGACCTGGCTCACGACGAGCTGCTCACGGAAGTCTTAGTGAAGATTCCGCCGAAGGGCAGCGGCGGCGCCTACATGGCTTTTAAGCGTTCCGCGCCGGTCTATCCGACGGCAAGCGCCGCGGTGCAGATCACGATGGATGGAGATATCTGTAAGGAAGCTGCGATCTCGCTCGGCTGTGTGGGCCTGACAGCAATCAAAGCAACAGCGGCCGAAGATGCTCTGCGTGGACAGCCGGTGAACGACAAGATATTGAACATTGCAATGGAAGCTGCGAGCGCTGCCGCAGACCCACAGCCTGACATGCGCGGATCGGCGGAATACAAGCGACGACTTGTTGGTGCGCTGGTGAAACGGGCGACAAATTACGCAATACGACGGGCCAAAGGAGAACAAGTCGAGGTCAGCCACATCTATGCTTGATGTGATGGAGAGAGTTGCGATTCAAATCTCAGTCAATGGGAAGGCGTACTCCCTGAAGGTCGAACCTCGCATCCTGCTGGTTGAGCTTTTGCGCGAACATCTCGACCTGACGGGAACGCACGTGGGGTGCGACACGACGTATTGTGGCGCGTGCACTGTATTGCTGAATGGCAAGGCAGTGAAATCGTGCACGATGTTCGCCGTGCAGGCAGATGGCGCCGAAATCACCACCGTAGAGGGATTGGAGAAAGACGGAGCGCTGCATCCCATGCAGAAGGCATTTGGCGATTGTTATGGATTGCAATGCGGTTACTGCACTCCGGGATTCATGCTATCAGCGATACAGTTGCTGGCGCGGAACGGCAAGCCCAGCGAAAAAGAGATCCGCAAAGCCATTGCCGGCAATACCTGCCGCTGCACGGGCTATCAGAATATCTTCAAAGCAATCCAAAGAGCGGCAGAGAGCTTGAAGGGAGCCTAGAGAATGGCGATCAAGTTTTCCGGCGAGTTCAAAGTCAAGCGCACTCCCGAAGAAGCGTATGACTTTCTCACCGATCCGGCAAAGTTTGCCCCGCTGCTGCCCGATTACCAGGGAATGTCGGTGCAAGATGCCACTCACTTCACGGTGAAGGTGAACGTCGGAATCTCCTATATCAAGGGGGTCGCAGAAGTGAAGATGGAACTTGCGCAGGCGGAGCGGCCCAACCGCGCGCAGTACAAGGGGCAGGGAAGTGTCGCAGGAGGAAACGTGTCGCTTGTTGCCGGTTTTGATCTGAAGCCGAATGGTGGCGGCACGACTGTAGGATGGCAAGGTGAGGCGCAGATTTTTGGACGGCTCACATCAGTTGCGGGAGGATTACTAGAGCCTCTCGGCAAGAAGCAAGTGCAGAAGCTGATTGACGGCCTGCAGAAAGCGTTGACACCGGCATCGGAGATGGCAGGGTGAGCAAGAGCAATAACGGCGACAACTGGGTTGGCAAACCGCTTCCACGCAAAGAGGAGCAGCGGCTGCTGCGTGGCAGAGGAAAGTTCGCCGACGACATCAAGATGCGCGACACGCTCTACCTGCGCTTTGTGCGATCTCCGTTTGCGCACGCGAAAATCGTCAGCATCGATGTCTCAGCCGCCGAAGCGCTGCCCGGTGTGGCTGCCAGCTTGACCGGATCGGAACTCGCGCCGCATGTTCAGCCGTTTATCCAAATTGGTCCGGATCCCGCCGCGAAGATCAAGGACTATGCGTTGGCGGTCGGCAAGGTGCGCTACCAGGGGGAGCCGGTCGCTGCGGTGATCGCAGAATCTCCGAGCCTGGCGGACGATGCCGCGGAGTTGGTTCAGGTTGAATACGAAGCTCTGGATCCCGTTGTCGATGCAGAGGAGGCGTTGAAGGACAAGAGCATACTTCACGAAGATGCCGGCACAAATCGCGTGTGGAACGGCGTCTTCGAATATGGGGACGTGGCAAAGGCTCTCGCCGAGGCCGCGTATGTCGTGAACATCGACAAGATGCACTTCCATCGCTTCTCGAGCACGCCTCTCGAAAACAATGTCATCATCGCGCAGTGGGATCCGAAGGACGAACGGATCTATTACTCCTGCAACAATTCTTTTCCCTCATTTGCCATTCAGTTTTTATCCGCGCATTTGAATGTTCATATCGATCGTATCCGCGTTCAAACGGCTGACATTGGCGGAAGCTTCGGAATCAAAATCACCAGCTATCCGCAGATGGCGGTTTGCGCCCTGGCGTCAAAAAAATGCGGCGGCCGGCCCGTGAAGTGGGTTGAGACGCGAACCGAACACATCATCTCCAGCGCCCATGGAAACGAGCGTACGTTTCGAGATACAAGAGTTGCCCTGGACAAGAATGGGGTGATCACGGCGATTGTGTCCCGTCACATTGACGATTGCGGCGCCTATCCGCGCTATGAGCCGCTGGGCTGCGTGATCTGGGCCCAGGTGTTTCCAGGTGTCTATCGCTTCGAGAATGCGCGCATTGACTTCAGCCAGGCGATGACAAACAAGTGTCCCGTGGGCCCCAACCGCGGGTATTCGCGAATGCAGCATTTGTGGTTTCTAGAGCGAGTCGTTGACATCTGCGCACATGAACTTGGTATTCCGCCCGATGAGATGCGCCTCCGGAACTACATCCGTCCGGAAGAGTTCCCCTACACGACGCCAAATGGGAATCTGTATGACTCGGGCGACTATCCCAAGATGTTGCAGGTGGCCAAGGGACTGATTGGGTGGGACGCATGGAAGCAAAAGCAGACCGCAGCGAGGAAAGAGGGTCGACTGCTTGGCATTGGCATTGGAACTACACTTGACTCGGGGACCAATAACTTCGGGCAGTCCCAGATCATCAATCCGCATGCGCCATTTTCCGGCAACTCGCAAGGCGCAAATTGCAAACTAGATATCTACGGTGAAGTCGTGGTTGCCGTCGGATCTTGTCCACAGGGCCAGGGACATGAGACGACAGCGGCGCAAGTTGTTGCCGATGTGCTGAACATCCATCCGGATTTGATTACGGTGAGGACAGGCTTCGACACCGAACGCAACGTTCATACTGGCTTTTCGGGAACCTACGCCAGCCAGTTTGCAGTATCAGGTCTGTCGGCTGTTCACGGGGCGGCGCAAAAACTGCGAGCCGAGATGAAGCGTCTCGGTGCTTATCTGCTCGATACAAAAGAGGATGACGTTGAGTTCGGAATGGGCAAGCAAGGACCCGAGGTTCGCGCAAAGAGCTCCGGCAAGTCAGTCAACTACTGGGGCCTGGCGAATATCGTCAATGTGAATAGTGCGGTTCTTCCGACCGAAATGCACGAGATTACGCTGAACTGCCGCTATATCTGGCGTGCGCCGTTCCAGGTTCCGGATAAAGTTAAAAAGTACGGACGACTCACACTGACGTACGCTGCACAACTTCATATCGCTGTCATTGAGATTGATCGCGAGACGTATATTCCTCGGATTCTGGACTATGTCGCGGTCGATGATTGTGGAACCGTCATCAACCCTCCGATTGTCGAAGGCCAGGTGTACGGCGCTACAGCGCATGGAATCGGCGCGGCGCTGATGGAAACCTGTGTTTACGATGCCGTCGGCAACATGCTGACCAGCACGTTCAGCGATTATGTTCCCATCACCGCTGTGAACATGCCGACTGTGAAGTATGGTCATACTGAGACTCCGTCTCCACACAGTTACAGCGGGGCAAAGGGAATGGGCGAGGGTGGCGCCGCTCCGGTACACACGATTTCTGCGGCTCTGCAGGATGCGCTGTTCGAGAACGGAATCTTCATCGACGATTCATTTAACAACGCCGATAGCATCTTTCGAGCGATAGTGCAGAAAGAGAATGCGCAGGCCAAGGATCTGGTGAAGATGGAGCGGCGGGTATGAGGAATTGTTCCAACGAATGAAACGAATCGGCATAGTTGGATGTGGCGCAATCGGCAGCCTTTACGCAGCACACCTGGCGCGGGTTGCAGAAGTCTGGGCATTCGTGCGGCGCAAAGATCATGCCGAGGCACTCAATCACGAGGGGCTGCACGTCTCAGGAAAGCACGAATTCCATGTCCGGCTGAAGGCCACAACGCGAGCTGATGAGTTCCCTGATTGCGACCTTGGCATTGTCGCCACGAAGGCTACGCAAGTGGAAGACTCGTTCGAGGAAGTTGGTCGACACTTCGATCAGGGCGCGGTCATCTCCGCGCAAAATGGATTGGGTAGCGAAGAGATTATCGCCAGGCACACACGTGGACAGATTATTCGAGGGACTACCTTCATGAGTGGCACGCGGCACAGCGATACTCACGTTCAGTATGAACTCGATACCGCGACATGGTTGGGGCCTTTCGAGCCGCGCAGTACGCCCTACGCGCTAGTGAGGGATGCCGCCAAGTTAATCATTGCCGGTGGACTAAAGGCGGAGGCTCTCGAAGATGCGCGTCCAGCACAGTGGTCGAAGCTCATCTTTAATGCCTCGGTGAATGGAGTGTCTGCCTTGACTGGCTTGCCGCACTCCCCGCACTTTGCCGATGAATCGGAACCCTACAGTCTGGGTCACCTGCTGCACGCGTTGATCGAAGAGGGGAAGACCATTGCGGCGGCGGTTGGGGTGGAGTTACATGAGGACCCTTGGGCGATGAACAAGATCGGCGCAATGACCAATCATCCGACGTCGATGTTATATGACGTCCGGCATCAATTGCCCACGGAAGTTGACTTTCTGAGCGGCGCGATTGCACGTGAGGCAGAACGAGCTGCTGTTCCAGCGCCTCTGCATACGGCGGTCTATAGATTGATCAAGGGCAGAGAAGCGTCGTGGTCGTTTAAGGATGAGAATCAGGAAGTAACGGTGCACGAGCCGGCAGGCAATCACTAATTTTTATGGCGTGGCCGATTGATAACGCGAAACTGAGTCGTGTACGGTCCCTAATGAAGGACCAGGACGTGAGCGCACTGGTGGTGCGCGCGCCGGACAATGTTCTTTATCTTACCAACTACTGGTGCATGAAGGGATACGACGCGGTTGTCTTTCCACGTGACGGTGAACCTACGCTCATCGCGCTCGAACCGCAGGTGGCCGACGTGGAGCGGAACTCCTGGACCAAACAAGTCCGTTTCTTTAAGGGATATCACGAAGCTGATCCCCGTCCGCCACAGTATCGCGCGCTCGACATCGCGCTTGAAGTGTTAAAGAGCAGCGGCTTGACGGAAAGAGTTGCAATCGAATTGAACATGGGCACGCAGTCGGCTGACCGCATGGTTGGCGAGCCCACGACCCCGACGCAGACATACTTCGATGCTTTCCGAAAAGTATCGCGTGAGGTGATCGATGCCACTCCGCTGCTGAACGAGGCGCGTGCGATTAAGACGCCGCAGGAGATTGAGCGGATGCGCTTAGCCAATGAGTTGGCAGCACTCGCGATGGAATATACGCGTGAGCACATGCGTCCCGGCATGAAAGAGAGCGAAGTGGGAGGCATGTACGAGGGTTTCGTGCACGGCCTTGGCGTGGGATATCAGGGCAAGGTCGAGATGGCGCGAGCCTTCACGCTGGTCTGGTCGGGAAAGGGAATCGCGACTTTTACGGCCACGGGAGATCGACCGATCCAGAAGAACGAACCGACCCTGATTGAGATTTGGGTTTGCGCAGACGGCTACTGGACCGATCTGACCAAGAACGCCTGCCCGGGAGAGCTGACACCCGAGTATCACAAGCTGCTTGATCTTCTGCTGAAAGTTTTTGATGAAGCTGCCGGGTTTGTCCGCGATGGAGCGGCGTTTCCGGAGTTGGATCGGATGATTCGAGCGAGGATTGCGGAAGGTGGCTACCCCGGTCAGCCTTCGCATCCCATTTGCCACGGCGTTGGCGCGCGTGCCCATGAGCCGCCGTATGCCCACCAAGCCGGTGGCGGCACGATCAAGAAGGGGATGGTGCTGGCGATTGAGCCTGGAATTTACTGGCCCGGCGGCGGAGGGTTGCGCGTCGAAGATAATTTCTTAATTACCGCGAGCGGAAGCGAAAAATTATGTACAGATCCGGATGACTTCCGCCCCGCGAAGCAAAAAAGCTGAAAAGTGCACAGAACGATGACACAGTCCGCGACTGCTCTCGATCCCAAGCTGATCGAGAGAATCATTGCCGAAGTGAAGGAAGACGAGATCGTGGCGATGAGCTGCGATGTTATCAACATTCCCAGCCCGACTGGCAACGAATTGCATATGGCGGAGTACATGCGCAGTGCGCTTCAGAAGCTTGGTCTGCATGTGACTTGGCAGGAGGTGGAAGAGTCCAGGGCTAATGTGGTTGGGCGATGGATTGGCTCGGGCGGCGGTAAGAACCTGATGTTCAACGGGCACATGGATACGTCGAACACCGGCGATGAAGAGTTTCTCACCGGTGTCGGATACAAGCCTCATGCAGTCGTGAAGAACGGCATGATTTATGGCCTGGGCATCTACAACATGAAGGGTGCGCTGGTCTGCTACACGAACGCAGTCAAGGCATTGCAGCGCGCGGGAGTAAAGCTAAAAGGCGATCTGGTGGTCGCCGCCGTCGCCGGTGAAATCGAGAAGACACAGTGGGGTGAGTTCAAGGGCAAAGAATATCGGGGATATGGCTTCGGAACGCATTACCTCGTCAATCACGGTGTTCTGCCAGACATGTGCATCTTGGGCGAGCCCACCGACATGCATGTTGTGCTCGAGCATTTTGGATCCATGTGGGTGCGCATCTCCTGCAAGGGTATCTATGTGCACACGGCGTTCTGTGAGGGACGCGAAGAGATGAATTCCATTCGGCGCATGTATGAACTCATGGACCGGGTGATGCAATGGATTGCCGAGTGGGAAAGGAAAGCAGCGTATGGCGGCAAGAAAGCGCTCGTGAATCTCGGCGGGATTCGTGGCGGACATGCATGGCGTGCCAGCCGTACGCCGGAACGCACCGACCTGTTTCTCGATATCCGCGTGCCTCCAACGATCACAATGAGTGACGCACGACGTGACATCCAGAAAGTGTTTTTCGAGATGGAGAAGGCACATCCGGACTGGGGACTGGAGTTTGAAACCTATGTGTCGGTTCCGGGAGCCCGAATCAGCGAAGATCATGAGATGATCCGCGCAATTGACGCGAATCATCAACGCGTCACTGGCAAAACCCCAACCCGGGAAATTGTGACCTGGTGCTCCGATGCAAGCGTGTTGACGCGGTACGGGGTTGAGACAGTGAATTACGGGCCGTCCAGCGGTCCCCGCGATCATGAGGGAGAGAAAGTCTCCATCCAAACGCTGGTGGATATCACCAAAATTTATGCACTGACTGCTGCCGAGTTGTGCGGCGTGCAGGAATAATTCTGACGAACTCCTAAGGAGCAGGTTTTGCCGAGCCAAGCGGAAATCGACCGTCGCTACAAGAACATTCGTGCCGCTATGGTCCGCGAGAACCTGGATGCTCTTCTGGTCTGCGGCAACCAATACGCCGGATTCGAAGGCGCAGTGTTTTACACATCGGGATTCGAGATTGTTCATCGCTATGTTTACGTTCTGATCCCTTTGAGTGGCGAACCCACACTGGTCTTTCCGCGCGAGGCGCGCTGGATCGGCGACAAAGCTCGTCCATGGATTAAAGATCAGGTATGGCCCGACGTTCCTGGACAATGGCTTCGCGAACGCGCCCAAACGAAGGGTTGGAAACGCCTCGGCGTTTATGGAATGAACTTTGTAATGGCGGTACGGGACTACCGTGAGTTGGCCAATGGCGGACCTGAACTGGTTCCATTCGACTTTCAATTCGACATGACGCGAGCAGTTAAGAGCGAGGAGGAACTCGCTGAAGTTCGCGATGCAATGGAAATTATCGTCGATGGTTTCTGGGATCTGGTGGCCGCATATGAACCGGGTAAGACTGAGGCGCAGATCATGGCGCCTGCAGTTGAGCGATTTTTCTCTCGCGGTGCGGGCCCTCGCATGATGAACATTCTCCTATCGGGCACAGGTGGCGAAGCCGAGGCGGCATTCAAAGTGCCGGGTAATCGCGTTGTAAAGGAAGACGACCTGCTGCTCTACTCGCTCGAGATCACCGGTGCAGGCGGATATTGGGTCGAGTTCTCGCGCCCGCTCATTCGGGGCAAGATCAGCCGGCGCACCCAGGCGATGGCCGATGCGTATCCACACGCGATGGAGTCAGCTCGCAAGCAGATGCGGGCGGGCGAAGTGGCAAGCAATGTCCACCGGACTGTCAGCGAGATTTTTGCGAAGCACGGTTTTGCATTAGGCCATCTCTCGGGCCATAGTATTGGGTCCACCATGATTGAGTACCCCGCTATCGGGGCGAAAAGCGAAGTGGAGTTGCAGGAAAACATGATTTTTTCACTGCATCCGCAGGTGGTCGATCAGGACGGCAAGGTCTGCCTGTATACGCAGGATACCTATCGAATCGGAAAGTCAGAGGCGGAATGCCTGGCCGATGTGCCGTGGAAGTTCTATACCGGGGCCGAAACTCGCGAAGAAGTGTCGGCCATACGAAAGTAAAAATGTAGATGCAGAGTGATAAGTGAGAGTGCAGACGACGATTTGCAGCCTGCCTTTCGCTTCTGCATTCTAGCTCTTAACTTCTTAGTAAGAATTCATGCGAATCTGCGTAATCGGATGTGGAGCTGTCGGCAGCCTTTTCGCCGCACACCTGGCGAAAGCTGGCCAAGTTGAGGTGTGGGCCTACGATGTCTGGAAAGAACATACAGACGCGATCCGAACTCATGGACTCAGGCTCTCCGGCGCCGCTGAGTTCACCGCGAAACTGAATGCGACCAGCAATCCGAAAGAATTGCCGCAGTGCGAATACGGTATCGTCGCGACCAAGGCAATTCACACCCGAAACGCGATCGCGCAAGTCGCTCACGTTTTCGGAGACAAAAGCGCCGTCTGCTCCGTTCAAAACGGAGTCGGAAACGAAGAGATCATCGCGGAGCACGTGAAGTTCGTGATCCGCGGGACGACCTTCCCGGCAGGCCATCCGATTGCACCCGGGCACATTGGTTACGACATTGCTGGAGACACGTGGATTGGTCCATTTGAGCCTACCAATACGCCGATGGAGCGAGTCGAGGAACTCGCGGGATTTATGACGCGCTCAGGAATGAACACGATCGCATTGGAAGATGCGCGTGGCGCACAGTGGACGAAGTTGATCTTCAACGCTTCCAGCAATCCGGTAGGCGCTCTGACCCTGTTGCATCACGGTGCCGCAGCGCGGTTTGCCCCTACCGGGCAATTATTCGAAGACCTGATTGCTGAAGGCGAATCGGTCGCACAGAAGCTCGGCATCACGCTGCACGGCGATCCCAGACAAATGGTGGCGAAAGGTGCGAACGCTCCCGGCAAGCACCGTGCCAGCATGTTGCAGGATGTAATGGCCAAGCGACAGACGGAAGTCGACTTTATGAACGGCGCTATCGTGCAATGGGGAGAAAAAGTGGGCGTGCCTACACCTCTGAATAAGGCTCTATACGAGTTGGTCAAAGGACTGGAACATTCGTGGAAAGATCCTGAATAACCATCCGCGGTCAGCTTGCGGAAGGTGCCAAAAAATCAATCTAGTTTTTTCGAACGGCGAGAAATCATGACCATTCCTTTTAACATCGGTGTCTTGCAACTCAGCATGGAGCCTGTCCACGAAACCGTTGCCATGGCAAAGGCCTGCGAGCAGGCGGGGTTTGATGCGTTCTGGATTGCCGAGGCTTATCCATGGTGGCGTAAGCATTCCTTCGAAGCTCGTTCTTCGACGGCAGTATTGGCGGTGATTGCCGCGGCGACACAGCGCATTCAACTCGGCTGGGGAATTATCTCTCCATACACGCGCCATCCCGTGCAGATCGCCATGGAGGCGCGCGTCATGCAGGATCTGGCTGGAGATCGATTCCTGCTCGGTCTCGGAGCGTCGAAAATCTTCATGAAGGAGATTGGTGAAGGCGAGGGCGAAAAAGTCGGCCCTGCAACCGTTATGCGCGAAAGTATCGATGTGGTGCGTGGCGTGCTCTCTGGTGAGGCTTTTCGTTACCAAGGAAAAGTTTTTGTCGCCGACGTTCCAGCGCTGAAGGCGGACGCACATACTCCCCGAGGCGTGCCTCCCATCTACGTTGCAGGCACCGGCCCAGTCATGCAAAAGATGTCGGGCGCAATCAGCGATGGGTTGCTCACAGCGAGTATCACTACTCCCGCATTTGTCCGCTATTCGAAGAAGAACATGGAAGAGGGAGCAAAGAAGGCAGGGAAGGATCCTTCCTCACTTGCCGTTGGCTCAGTGATTGTTGGCAGCATTGGGCGTGATTCGAAAGCAGGCAAGGAAGGCGCCCGAGAACAGGCTGCGATGTACCTGGCAAACAAAGTTCAGAACATCAAGGGGTCTGCCAATGTGTTGCTAGAGTCTGCGGGGCTGACCTTTGATGAATTGCGTCCGATTGCCGAGGCCATGGAAAAGGGTGGCCGTAAAGCTGCCGCCAAGGCCGTCACTGATGACATTCTGCGGAAAGTTTGTCCGATTGCCGGGACGCCGGACGAGTGCGTTGCGCGCATTCAGGAATACCGCGATGCAGGGTGTACGCACATCATGCTGGAGATATGGGGAGACGATCGCACCGGTCAGGCGAAATTGTTTGGCGACGCAGTGCTGCCGCACTTTCGGTAGAGGAAGTATTTTGGTCGCCGCGAATGCCGTGGCGGCTACTAGGCAAGTTCCGCGACGATCTGCCGAAATTCGTCATCGCTGAGCAGTCCACGTTTAGCGGTAGCCCGCTTCTTGACAGCGGCAAGAATGGGAGCACGTTGTTCCTGGTTGACTGCAAGATTCAGTTCCTTTGCTTTGAGCGCGATGCTGTCGAGGCCGCTCTTCTTGCCTAGCACAATGCTGCGACGCGCATTCACCAACTCAGACGAATAGGGCTCAATCGCTTCCGGAATGTGAAATTGGCTAGCGACAGCGCCACTCTCACGCATGAACAGGTTGTCGCCCACTAAGGGCTTCCACGCGTCGACGGAGTACCCTGCAGCCTGACACACGGCCTGTGAGACTTCACGCACTTTAGTGAGCTCAAGAGCCACCGGAACGTTGTAGAGACATCTCAAAGCTAATGCGATCTCGCAAATATCAGCATTGCCTGCTCGTTCGCCCATTCCGTTGATGGTTCCCTGTATCCAGGATGCGCCGCCTCTTACTGCTGCGACGGCGCAGGCAGTGGCCATCCCAAAATCATTGTGGCCGTGATAGTGCACAGGAACGTTTCGGCCGACCCATGCGCAGACTTCACGCACCAGGAATTCGACGGCCTCCGGGCCGCAGGCACCGATCGTATCCACCACAACAATTTCAGCCGCTCCTGCCTCGATCGCCGCGAGGTAAATCTGTTTCAGGAAGCCAAGGTCTGTGCGGGTTCCGTCGACAGCAAAAAAGGCCACTCTGATGCCATTCTGTCGCGCGGCTGACACGGCATCAGTGACACGGCGGAGCACCTCTTCGCGCGACAATCCATAGGCCTTCATCTTGATATCGCTGGTGGGCGCTTCGATAACGGAAAACTTGAGTCCCAGCCGGACGAGCTCGTCAACATCCGCTTTCACGGCTCGCGAGAAGCCCCAGAGTTCGGCTTTAATGCCGGCCTTCTGCATCAGTTGAATGGCTTCTGCATCTTCAGGAGACACACGCGGAAAGCCTGCCTCAATGCGGCTTACCCCAAGTCCATCGAGCTTGAGGGCAATCTCGAGCTTTTGCTTTGGCGAGAGGACCACTCCCACGGTCTGCTCGCCATCGCGGAGGGTCGTGTCATAAAAGCGAACCGTTTGTGAAGGAAAGGCAGAGCGAATGTCGGGCCGTGCATTCAGTTCACTTACCCAGATTTTGGAGTTGTTGCTCATTGCATCATCTAATCCAAATAAATTTGTAAAATCTACTTCAACGCTTCCTGCGTCGCCATGGCTGCTGGCTCACGGCCGTAGGCTTCCTTCCAGGAGATGACACGGTTTCTTAGAACGCCGATTTGTTCTATCTCACATTCCATCACATCCCCTGGTTTCAAGTACCAAGCCTTAGGATCGCCGCTGAAGGCTGCCACACCGGAAACCGTTCCCGTTGAAACCACGTCTCCGGCGCTGTATCCCATTGGTGAATAGTGCGACAGAATCTCCGGAATCTTCACCGACATCTTGCCAGAGTGTGAGCGCTGGCGAGACTCGCCGTTGACCCGCAATTCCATCGCCAGGTTATGTGGGTCAGGAATCTCATCCGCGGTCACGATCCAAGGGCCCAAGGGACAGAATGTGTCGATTCCCTTGCAGAAGCTGAATACGCCGGACTTCATTTCGCGCCGTTGAATGTCACGGGCCGTGATGTCATTAAAGATGACGTATCCGCCGATGTAGTCAGAAGCGTCCTCCGGCGTGAAGTGTTTGCCCGACTTCTTTAAAACTACAGCGAGTTCCAGTTCGTAATCCAGTTCCGAGGTCAGATGCTCGGGATAGATCACGGCGTCTTCGTGCCCGATGATGGCATCGACGTTCTGAAAGAACACAATCCACGGCATGACAGGGTGGGAAAAGCCCGCCTTGGTGGCTTCTTCGTGGTGCTCGCGGAAATTTCCGGCAGTATGGAAGAACTTCTTTGGAATGATCGGCGCCTTTAGCGCGACTTCGTCAATTCCATAGAAGATGGTCTCGCCCCGTGCCCCCATGGTGCTCTGCCCCTGATGTAATACGTAATCGAGAGCCTTGTGGGCGGCTTCAAGACTGGTGTCCCCGCCTTCGAATAATGCCAGCATGTTGGCTGGAACCAGCGCGTCGGCTAGACGATTGAAGGCGTTTTCGTTCTCCACATCCCGCAGGTAAAGTGCGCAGGCGGCGTGCAGATCGATAATCTTGCCATCCGACGTGACAGCGCCGATCGAAGATTGACGCGAGGCAGTTTCAAATGTGACGAGTTTCATAAGAGTGCACGAAGCAGCTTTCAAAAGTTTATTGAGGCGTGCGCCAGTTGTCTAGAACGCCAGGCCGGGCACTGCCTGCGTGTAGGCGGCTTTTGGAATGCCGGCCGATCCCACGCAACAGCTTTGCCGCTTAGGTTAAGATAATCCGCTTTGCATTTATTCACCTAAGGTAGGCGGGAGACCCTATGGCAAATCGACGGCAATTCTTGCGCACGGCAGCTGGAGCGGCAGCACTGAGCGTGACAGCGGGTGTCAGCAGCTTTGGAAAAACTCGGAGGCTTAACATCGCTGCTGCTGTGCCTGACGTTGCGGCGCACGATCGACTGCAGCCGGATTGGTATCGTCGGAAGATTCAGCAGGTCCAGCAAGAGATGAAGAAGCGGAAGCTGAACGCCCTCCTACTGCTGAACGCCACCAACGTCATCTATACGACAGGTTATTTTCACGTTCCCACGGAACGGCCTCTTGCTGCGCTGATTCCGGAGTCGGGCGAGCCTGTGTTATTCATCCCCGAACTGGAGTCGGATCAGGTGAAGCTGTGGTGGGTGAAGGATTACGAGTCCTATTTCGACTTCCCCGGCCCCGTGAACCGAGTCCGCTGGATCTTCGAGCGGGTGGCGAAGCGTGGCTTCGGCAGCGGACGCATTGGGATCGAAGAGCCAACCCCCGCGCGTATGAGCCAGATCAAACTCGGCGCTCCTAAGGCGACCCTGGTCAACTCTGGCGACATGATTGAACAGCTGCGCTGGATCAAAGACGAAGATGAAATCAACGTCATGCGGAGGGCCATGTACTTTGCCGATTTCACCGTGCAAGCTGGACGCGAGTTCGTCCAGAAAAACGGAAACGCCAGCGAGAACGAGATACTGAAGGCAACGGCTGACGCAGTCGCCGACAAAATGGCAAAGGAGTTGAAGGATGTAGTTGGCGTGGGAGTAGATCCACCGTTCGGTGGCCTGGTTCCGTTTGGTAAACGCTCCGCCTTTCCCCACTCCATTCCTAGTAGCGACCGCTTGAAGAGCGGCGATGCCCTGATCCTGAGTCTCGGAGCGCAGGTGGGTGGCTACACGGTCGAATGCGAGCGTTCCTTCTGTGTCGGCAAACCAACCGACTATGCCAAGCGCCTCTACGATGCCATGCTTGCCGCTCACGATATTGCGGCGGATAACCTGAAAGATGGAGCCGTTGCCGAAGACGTGGACAAAATGAGCCTTGATCAGATTCGCAAGGCGGGATTTGAAAAATTCCTGAAACATCGTACAGGGCACGGAATCGGATTAGAGGGACACGAGTCGCCCTGGATCGCCGAGGGTGATAAAACGGTTCTTCGTGAGGGAATGACTTTCAGTTGCGAACCCGGAGTGTACGATCCTGACTGGGGTGGCTTTCGACACTCGGATACGGTTGTTGTTCGCAAGGACAAGGGCGAGATCATCAACAAGTATCCGACACGCCTAGAAGATATGATTATTGACATCTAGTCATTCGTCGGTGGTCGTTAGTTGTTAGCAATGATCAAGGCACATGGCCTGAGGCCAGCCACGAGAGGTCAACGACGAGTAAGGGGTAATTTTTTATGGCAGAGAAGGTTACGAAATCGGAAGAGGATTGGCGAAAACAACTGTCCCCAGATCAATATCACGTAACGCGCGAAGCCGGCACCGAACCAGCCTTTACCGGCAAGTATTGGAATTCAAAAGAGCACGGCGTTTACAACTGCGTTTGCTGCGGCCAGCCACTCTTCAGTTCGGAAACCAAATTCAATTCCGGGACTGGCTGGCCCAGCTTTACCCAGCCGGTCGAAGAGAGTGCAGTGAATTCCCACACCGATGGCACCTATGGGATGGTGCGGACGGAGGTTCGCTGCTCGCGTTGTGACGCGCACCTAGGCCATGTTTTCGAGGATGGACCAGCTCCCACCGGGCTGCGTTATTGCATGAATTCCGCGTCGCTCGACCTGGAGCGGGACAAGAAATAGTCCAATAAAGAAAGGGCGCTCATTCCGAGCGCCCTAGTCTAACTCATGAAACTCTAATTAGCTCCCGCAGTAGCGGCAGCGGCCTTGGGCTGGTCAATTGTGACCGGCTTGGGCTGATTTTGCGCCTGGGGCTTTTCGTTCTTCTGGCCAGAAGCCTGAACTTGAACGCTGCCCTTGAGTACGGCTCCGTCTTCGACGCTGATGCGTTGCGTCACGACGTCACCGGTCAGCGATCCTTCGCTGCGAATATCAACCCGATCGCTGCACTGGATGTTGCCCGTGACTTTGCCCATGATCACGACTTCGCGGGCGGAGATGTTGGCGGCAACATTGCCATTCCGGCCAATGGTAACGCGGTTATCCGTCAATGTGATAGTGCCCTCGATGCGGCCGTCCACATAAAGCGACTCGGCGCCGGTCACTTCGCCCTTGATGACGAGCGAACGACCAATAGTGGCCTGTTCGAGCGGAGGCGCAACCGTCTTGACTGGAGTGTAGGTGTTGGGATTCGGGGAAAACTGAGACTTGGTGTTATCTGAAGGCTGCAGCATCGCTTCGCCCTTCCTTGAGTTTCCGAGCGGCCGGGGAAAACGGCACGCGTGCGGTAAATCTTCGCTTCGGCCGAGTTCTTTGGCCGTGGCCAAGCTGAATATCGCACGTACTTTAGGGAAAAGCAGGTTACGGAAGAGCGTGTACGGCCGGAAACGCGTTGTTCAAGCCTGCAAGGTTTGCCCCAATTCTTCCCATTCCTCTAGTTGTTCCTGCATTTTGGCGCGATGGTTCGCCAGATCTTGGGTCAGGCGCTGGGTCTCTTCGGCACTGACGAAAGTTTGCAAAGCACCTTCGCATTGGACGATCACGGTCTCGAGTTCGGAGATATTTTGTTCCAATTCCGCGAAGCGATCCTCCATCTGTTTGCGCTTGATGGGATTCAACCGCTTTGATTTCGCGCTGGATTCAGCGGCGGTCTCGCCCTGTGTGCCGTTACCAGGGATAGTTGGCTGAGATTGGGACACTGTGGCTTGAAGCGCTTCCGCGCCGCCCTGTTTTCGCCACATATAGTCTTCGTAATTTCCCGGATAAACCTCGACCCGGCCGGCACCGATCTCAAATACCCGCGTTGCCAGCTTGTCGATAAAGTACCGATCGTGTGAGACGAAAACCACGGTGCCGTTATATGAGGAGAGAGCGTCAAGGAGGACGTCCTTTGCCCGCATATCTAGGTGGTTCGTAGGCTCATCGAGCAATAGGAAATTCGAGGGGTGTAGCAGCATGCGCAAAAGGGCGTAACGGTTACGTTCGCCACCGGAAAGCACTCCAATCCGCTTGTAGACCTCGTCCGCAGAGAATAGAAAACAACCCAACAGGCCACGAAGCTCGGTTTCCGTCGAGCGGGGAGAGAACTCGCCTATGTCGTCGATCATCCGCTTGTCAGGATTCAATTCCTTATATTGATCCTGGGCGAAGTAGTCGGCCTGGACATTGTGACCTTCGCGATATTCACCGCCCGTCGGCAGTTCCTGGTGTGCCAGTAGCTTGATGAGCGTCGATTTTCCTGCGCCGTTGACGCCGACTAACGCGATTCGGTCCCCACGCTCGATCATGAAACTTGCATTGCTAAATACTTGTTTCTCGCCGTAGGACTTGGATACATCTGCGAACTCAGCGACGATCCTGCCGCTGGCCTTCGGCTGCGGAAAGGAGAAGTGGATGGTACGTTCTTCCTGGGGAATCTCGATACGCTCCATCTTCTCCAGTTCTTTGATCCGGCTCTGTACCTGCTTTGCCTTTGTAGCGGTGTAGCGGAAGCGGTTGATGAAAACTTCGAGTTGCTCGATCCGTTCGCGCTGATTTCGATAAGCTGCTTCCAGTTGCTCAAGCCGTTGGGTCTTGGTTGCCAGGTACTTATCGTAGTTGCCCGGATAAAAGTGAACCTTCTTGTTCCAGATCTCGACAATTTTGGTGACGGTTACATCGAGAAAGTACCGATCATGCGAAATTAGAACAAAAGAATGCGGGTAATCGGCGAGATATTCTTCCAGCCAATTGCGTGCCTCGAGATCCAGATGGTTTGTGGGCTCGTCCAACAGTAGAAGATTGGGTTGTTGCAGCAGGAGTTTGGCAAGGGCAATTCGCATCTGCCAGCCTCCGGAGAACTCGCTGGTCGCGCGGTGCCAATCGTCTTTTCCAAAGCCCAACCCGGCCAGGACCGTACCAACCTTGGCTTCAACCGCGTAGCCATCCCGCGTCTGGAATTCGTGCTCGAGGCGGTGATAGCGGTCGGCGACCTGTGAGTATTCACCGGAAGCATGATCGAGTTCTGACATCTTGCGCGTCAGATCCTCCATCTCCTGCTCCATGGCACGGAGATCTTCGAAGACCGACACGCATTCGGAGAATACAGTCTTGCCCGACAGAGTCAGTCCATCTTGAGGGAGGTAGCCGGCACTAATGCCGCGGGCGACTGTGATCGATCCATAGTCAAGCGTTTCCAGGCCACCGAGGATTTTCAGCAAGGTGGACTTGCCGGTGCCATTTGCACCCACCAGGCCAACGCGGTCGTGGTTCGTGATCAGCCAGTCGGCTCCCTCAAAAAGAAGCTTGTGGCCAAAACGTTTTCCCGCAGTGGATAGCTGAATCATGCCTTATGTATCGTCTCACGAGACGCAGTTCCGCGTAGAGAAGACGAAGTGTCGTGGATTTCAGGAAAGGAAATGACGTGCTAGGGATTCGCGACCATCTCGCTGCGCGGCTTGGAAAGTAACACTTGGTGTCCGAGAATCTGCTGCATGGCTCGGTCGACCACCGTTTGCATCTCGCGCGCATACTTGATCTCGCGGCCCTTGGCCAGGATAACGCGGGCCTTGTCCGGTCCAAACCAGGTGGGATTACGCATGTTTTCAAGCGGCTGGAACGTCTGCTTTACTTCCAGGAGGAAAGCCTTGATGACGTATTCCTGTACTCCCGGAGGCTTCCAGAAAACACCCTTCGAGTGAATGTAGACGTGAAAGTGATGAGGTTCGACCATGCCGCGGGCTCCTGCTTCCTCCCATGCCTCGCGCTCAGCCGCCTTACTGTGGGACATGCCGGCTTCAGGATCACCCTTAGGAAAGGTCCACTTCCCGCCACCATTGGTATTCACTAGCAAGAATTCGACAGAGGTGCCTTTCTTGCGATAACAAATCGCAGCGACCTGCAATGGCAGAGTATGTCTGGACATGCGTCCTGACGGCATCAGCTAACTCCTGAGGCAATCATAACCCGCAGATGTTTCACCAGTGTTAAATTTGCAGCGAAAAAGGTGCAGTTTGGACATTACCAAGAGGTTACGTCTAAGGGCACCTGCGAAACCCCAATCGGCTTAAAACGCTGTTTTTACGGTGGTGGGTGCCCGATCTAGGTCATGTATCGTGCCCAGGATGGTAGAAATGACATTCTCATCGCCCATGGCCGTGTTGATCATCATGTGATAGAGGGAACGCGTGGGCCAGTCCGCGCCGAAATAATGCTTTACGAAGGCAATGCGGTCGCGGTCAATGGTGTCGAGCAAATCTTCGGCTTCCTGTTCACTCTTGCCGAGGGCTCGCAGACGCCTGAGCTTCTCGGCTCGAGGCGCGTACATGAAGACATGAAATGCATCCGGGCGTTCACGCAAGTAGTACGGCGCGCCTCGACCGACAATCACGCAGTGTCCGCAACGCGCGGCTTCCTTCACGACTCGTCCAGCGAGTTCGACCATTACGTCTGCGTCAAAGGTCTGGGCCAGGGGAAGACTGCTTTCGTGACTACCACGCCAGAAGACCTTGGCTAGCCTCGAGAGCGTGCTATCAACGCGCTCATCGCAGCGCTGCACGCAGGAGCAGTCAACATTTGCCAGTTTGGCGATCTCCTGCGTCAACGACTGATCCCAGAGGTTCCAGCCCAACCGGTCGGCAATTTTGCGGGCAATGTCCCCAGCTCCGCATCCGAATTCCCGTTCCACTGTAATCAGGCGGTACATAGGGCCGCTAGCGAATCCAGACCTTGGGGATCACTGACATCCCTGGTCTTAAAACGTGCTCCTTCGTCTCACCCGGATCGAAGGTGATCTTGACCGGAATGCGTTGTACCACCTTCACGTAGTTTCCCGTGGCGTTCTCAGGAGGAAGAACGCTGAGGACTGAGCCACTAGCTCCTGCCAGGCTTTGTACGTGAGCTTTGTATTTTTTTCCATTGGCATCCACCTCGATGGTGACAGCCTGGCCGACCTTCATTCCGCGCAATTGGGTTTCCTTGAAGTTTGCAGTAACCCAGATGTCATCGAGGTTGATGACTCGCAGCAGTTCCTGTCCTGCCTGGACGTTCTGTCCGACCTCTACGGTTCGGGCAGTGACGATCCCGCTGACGGGCGCAACGATCGTGGTGTATTGCAGGTTCAACTGCGCCTGGTCCATTTCTGCCTTCATCCGATCCACATTCGCCTGAGCGGATTCGGCCCGTGAGCGGATGGCACTGACTTGTTGTGGCGCGGTTTGCGCGTAGCGCAGACCTGCCTGAGCTTGCGCAAGCTTGCTTTGCGCCTGATTGACTTGTGCAGACGCTGCACTGACATTTGCGTGTGCCGCATCAACCGACGCTGCCGAAGCTTTGGCCGCCGCGATCGCTTGGTCATATTGTTGTTGCGAGATTTCCTCTTTCTTAACCAGTTGCGCGTAGCGTTCGAGGTCGCTCTGTGCCTTTACATTGTTGGCTTCTGCTTGAGCCTGCTGTGCGATGGCTGCCTGATGGCTTTGACGTGCTGCAGCGATACCGGCTCGAGCACTTTCTATGTCCGCATTGGCCGACGACAACTGACTCGAAGTGTTCACCGACGTGATCGGAACATTCACTTGCGCTGCTCTCGCCTGTGCCAAGGCGTCTTCATAGTTTGCGCGTGCCCGGTTGGCAGCAACCTGATAGTCGGCGGGATCGATAATCACCAGCGGAGTTCCGGCCTGGACGTAATCGTTATCATTTACCAGCAGCTTCAGAACGTGTCCTGGCACCCTTGGGCTTATAGAATTCAAATGCCCATCAATCTGCGCATCGTCAGTGGACTCGTAGCTACCGAAATAGCGCCACAGGATAATCCCGACCAGAGCCAGTATCACTAGCGCAACGATCAGGAACATGCGAAAGCGCGGATTTCGCTTCGCCAATTGCTTCCATCTGAGGTCGCGATCGGAGACGGGTAGAGGCTTGCTTTCCTCCACCTGATGCGGTTCGTGCACCTCAGTCCGCGCTTGCGGTTCGTGTATGTGAATTGGATCTGCCATTGTTTACTTGCTCTTCCAATATTGCTTTACTCCCTCTTCTGCATAACCCATGGCCCGAGCCAACTGCACCTTGGCCAGGTTATGAGCATACAAGCTGGAGATGTAGTTTTCATTGGCCGAGGCCACCGATTCCTGTGCCTGCACGACTTCCAGGTTATCGGTAACTCCTGCGGCAAAACGGTCCCGGGCCTGGGTCAGCGTCTGATCCGCCAAGTCTACCGAGCTTTGTGCGACCGAAACCTGTTCCGCTGCCGCTGCGAGGTCCAGCAGAGCGGTGCGTACTTCATAGTCAATCTGTCCACGCAGATTATCGAGTTGTTGCTGCATGCCCCGGAGGTCAGCCTCGGTTTGCAGCACATTCGCATGAATCTCTCCGCCCTTGAAAATCGGTATGTTGAGCGTGCCAACAACTTCGAACGTTCCATTGGAGTGACCTGGAGTAACGCCAAGATCTCCATAGTTCGCCGAAAAACTAAAGCTCGGATAGTGCTCAGCCGTAGCCGCATTTCGAAAGCGCTCGGCGGCTCGCACTCTCTGAATGGCCGCCTGATAATCAGAACGTGTCGCGTAGGCCCGACTGACACTCTCCTCGATTCCGAGAGTAGTGAGCTGCTCGAAGGGTGCGATATCAGTCAGCGTAAACTCCTGTCCGGGTGGCAGGCCAATGATGCGCGCCAGGGCCAGCTTTTCCTTGGCGTAATTGTTGCGGACAACGATCAGCTGTTGCTGGCGGGATTGATGCTCCACCTGGGCGCGCAAAGTATCGATGGCAGGAGTGACCCCGGCTTTCTGCTGATCCGCCGCCTTTGTATAGAGTGCCTGAGCGGTCTGGACTTGGGCCAGCGCGGTGTCGACGCGCGCCGCCCCCGCGAGCACTTGCAGGTAGGCGTTTCCGGTAGCAAGAGCGACCAGGTCTCGGGCATCCTTATAGCTGTGCTGTGCCGCCTCCTCGTTTTTCCGTGCACCCTTCGTGCGCAGGTAGGAACTGTAACTCAATTCCTCGCTGACGTACCCGCGCACATCGAAAAAAGCATACGGGCCAATGATCGTCGGGAGCCCGGGAAGCTTGAATCCAAACTGAGCCAAACTGGCCTGGGCGGCCGTCTCACTGACGCCTGCACTGACATGCGGAAGCAGATCACTGAGTTCGTGCCAGCGTTGGCCACGCGCGCTCAAGGTGTTGTCGTTGCTCAGCAGCACACCAAGGTTGTTGCGCAAGGCACGGTCAAGAGCATCCTTGAATGAAAGCGGAAGAACAGTTGGCGTGACCTTGCCTTCGGGAACGCTGCCGGAGAATGGACTTTGCTGGCTGATCGACAACGTGGGCGGGCTTCCTGACTGCTGTCCTGCGGAGGCGGCGTCCGGATATCCCATGCTCTGCGCGTAAGCCTGAAGGTTGCTCCATCCGCCCAAGGGCAGGAGGAGAGCAATTGTTACGGCGATGTGTGCTCCTAAATCTTGCAATCGCAGCTTCATCGTCTGGGGGTCTTGCATTTTCTGAAACACAACGGCATAAACCAACAAGGTAAGCCAGCAGCCATATAGATGCAAAATGCCGGGTCCCGGTCATGGGGAAAGAGGCCGGCTACCAGAAACCTACAAGTGTGCCAAGGAGTTGTGGATGGAGCGACTTATGGCAAGCGAAGCGGAAACTGATCCGCGGTCGCCGAACGTCCTTAAAACTCGAAATAGCCGCCGGTACCGGTCAGCGGGGGCGCGTCATGATCATTGGCGGGCAGCATGCCCACAAGTCCACGCAGGCCTTCCCAAGCCGCTTCGGTAAGGGCCGGATCGGCCCCGACGACTTCCCGAATCATGATCCAAGCGGCGACGTTCAGCGCGCCTTCCGGTGGTGGACCCATGGCCAGAGATACCGAGCACTGCGGACAGAAACATACTCGCCTGGCTCCGGACTTCTGTCGCGGGCGCACGCCCACGGTTTGAGCAAACATGTAAACCGCTACTGATTTTTGCCCCTGCATGATTTCACGGTTACAACGCAGGCAGTAGAGATGGTCCAAGGGCCAGCCTTTCCGAAAGCCAGTTGGTTCACCTCAAAAATACTGTCTGTGCGGTGCAGGATTCGCAAGTATGTAAAGAGTTTCCCATGAGATTTTCCGCTTCAAAGGTCTGCTAGAACCATACTGGTGTCTAGGCAGCGCTGACAGCTTCGCGCAAGCTAATTCGATGCGTGCAACATCTATCAGAAACGGACACACTCGTTTGGCCATTCGTCCAGCCCATCGATCGGGACGGCAGCCTGCATCGCGCAATCCTCAGGCCAAGCAGCACCCCGTTTGCGTCCAGGTCGCAGCCATCTGTTACCGCATCACGACACGCGGTCTGGAATTTCTCCTGGTGAAGACGCGTGGAGGACGATGGACCTTTCCCAAAGGCGGCGCCGAACAGGGGCTGACCTATTCGCAAACGGCCGCCCTCGAGGCGTTTGAAGAGGCTGGCGTCCATGGGTGTATTGAAGAAGAGCCTTTCGCACACTATCGCGGAGTTCAGGGTGCAGGAAATGGCCGGCGCAGTCGTGGTTCGTGCCTGACCAGCGCTCACCTGTGCGAAGTTCTTGCTTTGACCTCTCCCAAAGAGTCGAAGCGATTTCCGACCTGGTTTTCCACAGGGAAAGCCAAGCGTCGCCTCAAGGACGACCGGTCTCGAGAAGATGGCTGTGAACTCGCCCAGGTTGTTGACCGTGCCGTTGCACGCATTCATCGCTTACGGCACGAAACTAGCCTTTCCGCAGATCCGCTCCGCCAAGTGCAATTCGAATCCACCCAGACGTTGGGATTTCGTCGCCAGATGGAACGCGCGTTCTACTTTCATTATCTCGAAGGGAAGAAGAACGGACGCCTTCGGCTCATTCCTTAACCTGTAATCAACTGGCCCCTGACTGGTTATCGGCCAAACGGCGCGGATTCCCACCCAATCCCAGTCCTGTCTTAACGGTGTGGCCAAGGTTCTGTATTGGAAGCCCTTGATGCGGGACGCTCGAATTATGCGGGCTGCCATAATTCGATGGGATTTCCCTCAGGGTCATGGATACGAGTGAAGCGCCCAACATTCGGATAAGATTCCGGGTCTTTGACCTCAATTCCTGCTTTTCGTAGCTGGGCTACCATTTTGTCGAGGTCGTGAACTCGAAAGTTCACCATAAAGGCCTTGTTAGGATCTCCGAAATATTTAGTGGTTTCGGGAAAGGGTGTGAAGGAAGTCGGTCCGGCCTCTTGCTGCCAAACGGTTCCGCCCTCACTCGTTGGTGTGAGCGCGATCCCGAGGTGTTGCTCGTACCAGTTCGCCAACGCCTTTGGATCATGAGCTCGAAAAAAAAATCCTCCGATTCCGGCTACTTTTTCCATTTCTATTCCTCCCGATTCATGTTTAGCAGCTGCTTTTGCAGACGGAGCAGTACTCGCCGGCTGCGCGGGGCTCTGTGCTGCCATCGCGAATGCATTCTGCGGCAGAATGAAGCTTGCCCCGAAAGCACATGACAGAATTTCAAGTACTTGGCGCCTCCGAAAGTTCATTTCACTCCTCCCGAGACTTTTGCAAGTTTCTCTGCGATACCCACGAGGATAAAGTTCTTAAAGCGTTCAATTCCCAGCGTTGAGCCATCGGCGATTTGCGGAATTGCGTAGAGCATCTTTAGACACAAACCAGCCCTCGGCCACTGGCTTACGTTGCTGCCACGGACGCCTGCGAGGACTGCGATTGTGGCTTTTTTCGCAGGATTGCCGCAGAAATCAGCGTGATGACGAGGCCAACTGGAAACGGCTCCAGAAAGGTGATTCCTGCGTTGGTAACGGGGTTGTCGTAAATTCGTTTGTATTGCTTTAACTGTTCAAGTTTTGACTGGATTTCTGCCGCGCTCGTTCCGACCGCCTGCAACTTCTGCACAATGTGGGCGCTGTACTTGTCGATGAAATCGGGCACGAAGAAGAAGTACAACACCTCCCACGTCACTACATAGCACACACAAGAGATCAGCGTGATGCAAATGCCGACGGTAAAGGCCTTGGCGAAGGTGATCTGGCCGTCGCCCACGTTGTCGCGGTACGAGCGGATTCCGAAGTACACGAGCAAGAAAGAGAGCACAATGATCGTGTACCCAAGCCAATAGCTGTGATCCAGTCCAATCCGGTCGGCAAAAAGAATGCTGCCGCTCATCATGAACGATGAAATTGCGCCGGAGATCAGTCCGAATACGAGAATTGTCTTCTTCATCTGTTCCTCCCCCAAAATCAGACGTGCTGATCGACCAGAATCGGGTTCCCGTCAGGGTCGACGATCAAAAAGCTGGCCGGCCCCGTTGACGTCTCATTCGCTTCGGTGGTCAGTTGTACACCATGGGCCTTCAATGCGCGCTGGATATCACGAACGTCGGTAAAACTCTCGAGTTTGCGGGCATCGCTGTCCCAACCTGGGTTGAAAGTGAGCACGTTCTTCTCGAACATGCCTTGGAAGAGACCAATTGCGTGGGGACCGTTCTTCATAATCAGCCAGCCCTGGGCGGCATTGCCCATGAAGACCTTGAACCCCAACTTCTCATAGAACGCCTGTGAGGCCTGAATATCTTTGACCGCCAGGCTGATGGAAAAATTGCCCAGTTCCATGCTTGCTCCTTGTCTGTCGAATAGCCCGGTTGTGCTACGGCCCGACCGGGAATAATAAATCCAGACAGGCTGCAAGTTACTGCCTGGAAGCAGATTCTGTCGTCATCCTTTCGGGTGATTTTGGCTGCGAAAGGGCAAAATCATACGTTCGGGCGACCCATTCAGGGGAGCAGACCCAGCTCTTTGCCCAGTTGAACTGCTTGAGTGCGGCGTTGGGCGCCTAGCTTATCGAACACTCGGCTGGAATGAGTCTTGACCGTGTTCTCGCTCACGTAAAGCTTTTCCGCGATCTCGCGGTTGCTCATGCCCTGAGCGATCAGTTCCAGGACGTCAAGTTCCCGCCTAGTGATTCCAAGATCTTCTCGCTTTTGCTCGTTGGGTACGAATGGATCCACGGCGGGTACTGGGACTTCCTTCACAACGATCTTTTCCTGGGTTTTAGTCAGCTTGAGACCCAACCAAATGCCCAAGATGGCAAAAAGGGCTGCGATCAAAGCGCTATAGATTTCGACGGAGTGCTCGATGATCAGGAACCGATATTGCGTCCATTGCAGCACGGTAATGAGAATCCCGCCGATGATTCCATAGATCAGGACGTGGCGCTTCATGGGTTCAGGAAGACGTGCGGGGGAGATTATCTCACTGAAGGGCACAGGGTACACACAGCGTGGGGGAGCGGAGGAGCGTTATGCTTCTCAGCGACGTATCTCGACCGGTGTACCGTCGGGGGCTGCTGACCAGATTTCTTCTATTTCGGAATCAGTGACTGCTACACAACCGTCTGTCCAGTCCGCGATTCGATGTAAGGGGCCGATCCATCCCAAACCATTCTGAATACCGTGGATCATAATGTCTCCGCCAGGGTCGACGCCCAGCTTCCGGCTCCGTTCCTGATCGGCCTCGTTTGGGTATGAGACATGAAGTGCCCGATGGAAGCGACTATCCTTTTTGTGTCGATCTATGATGTAAAGTCCTTCAGGGGTTCTGTGGTCGCCCTGACGTTGCTTAGCCTCCAGACCTCCTCTACCAATAGCGATCTTGTAAGTGCGAATGATGTGGTTTTTATCGTCGAGGAGTAGGAGTTCGTGATCGCTCTTTACCACAAGGATTTTCGTGGCCGATTGTTGTAATAACGACCGCCCGCCAACGAAGTGGAGAATAATCAGCGCGAGTACGATTACCAGTAGGACACCAATAATGATGCGATGCTTCATGAGGTTCCTAAAGGACAGAAGTTGCGGGTGAGATTATCCCATGCCACAAGATGACAAGGATAAACTACGCTCTCAAACGAAACACCGACTTAAGGGCGTAGGGGCACGGAGGGTGGGCTGGGCTGGATGGGATTCCTTTGAATGAGTGGGTTTGTAACTGCTGTCACCTACTGAACAACAACTGCTGCCTCACCAGTTGGCATTCCCGAGGGTCAAAGGCATAATCTTCGCCTTCGAGTGACCCAGGTTCGCGGCTGCCGCATCAGGTGCGAAACGATCCTCGACTCCAGGATAGAAGTTTGAACGACAGGGAGGAAACATGAGCAGGGCAACTACCATTTCTCGAATTGAGCGACAACCAGAACTTTTCGGGCAGATCGTCGTCCTGATCGGGGGCAGCTTGGGAATCGGATTCGAAACCGCCCGAAGAGCACGCGCCGAGGGAGCAAAGGTGATCTTGACTGGTCGGGATCCTGACCGCCTGCACCGCGCTGCGACGGAGGTCGATGCGCTGAGCACTGCAGCCTTTGATGCCACTAAGTTTGAACTTCTCGAAAAATTCTTCAACGACTTACCGGAACCGGTGGACCACGTATTGTTAACCGGCCCTGGCCCCTACTATGCCCCGCTGTCGGATTTCGATTTCGATAGGGCACGCCGCGATATCGAATCGCATCTGTTGCTGCCGCTGCAGATTGCCCGGAACGCCAGAGGCAAGGTTCGCCCTGGCGGAACCCTGCTCTTCATGGGTGGCACGGGCGGCCGTAGCACGGCCAAGGGATTCGCTCTCATCTCGGCTCTTACAGCTGCAATGCCGGCCATGACGAAGAACCTTGCGCTCGAGCTTGCGCCCATCCGCGTCAACCTCATCGCCGCCGGTTTCGTGGATACTCCGTTATCGGCGGAGCTTCTCGGCGATCAACTGGAAAACCGCCGCCAGCAGCTTCGCGCCACGCTACCCATCCGGCGCGTCGTGGAACCGGCCGACGTTGCTGCACTGGCTGTACACATCATGGCCAACACCGCTCTGACGGGCGCAACTTACGATATCGACGGCGGACAGCAGGTCGTCGCCGCCTAGCCCGGGGGACAGTATGAATCGTAGTGGCCGGAAAATCAGAGCTAGACGCAGAATCTCGGGAATCCGCTCAGCGAAGGAGGCATGAATGTCTACCATCCACCTACACAGGACAACCACCTTGACGCCTGGACAGTACATCACCGGGCTCACTGACTTCGGACCTGGCCGCGCAAAGCTTTTTGGCAACAGCACCGACGAATACTTGAAGGTGCATAGCCGTGGTCCCTCGCAGGCCGATGTCACGGAAGGCTCTAGAGGTATCTGGGAACGCCTGCACTACGACTGGTCTGATCCGAACCACGTTGTCCTGACGACGACGGACTCCAACCTTTGGGGAGGCGCATCCGGCCATACGTACACCTTTTCGCGTCGTCCCGACGGTTCGACCGACATCGACCTGGTCGTCGTGCGTGACGGAAAGAATCTGAAGGGAAAGCTGCTCGGCTTGGTGGTCGGGACGATCGGCAAGGGGGTTTTGGAAAAAGCGTTTGAAAACTCAGTCAAAGCTATCGAAGCCCGCAACGCTGTTGAAAAAGAGGCGGGTGCAGCATAGTCGGTTCACGCGCAATCCGCATCATCCTCGATGAAGAGTCTAAAACGCTGTCCGCGATGAAAGCTGTGCTCAAGGGCGAGGCTGTGCTCGATTTTCAGCAAGCAGATAGCACAGCATAGGAGGAGTCACAATGCATCCTTTACGCAGACTACGGGAATCCGGTAAGCCGACACTCGCCCAGATTAGCGAGCTGCTTGCCGAGAACATCGTATTCAACAGCCCAATCCTGGCACGGCCCATCCAGGGGCGGGAACTCATCGCGCCGATATTCACTCAATCGAGCCATACGCGTGGTTCCGGTACTTATACAGCCGAGTTTAAGCTCGATGAGCACACCACCTTCTTGCGCTGGGTGGGTACCATGGATGGTCACAAGTTCGAGAGCTTGGAGGTCATCGTGGACAACGATCAAGGGCTCATTGCGGAACGCACCATTGCCCTCCGGCCCTATCCGGCTCTGAAACTATTCCGAGACGCCATGTATGCAGCGCTCAAGGATAAGCTGCCGCCTGATGTTTGGGACTATCCAACACCGTAAGGTGACCACGACGGGGTGTTTTCAGATCGGATCATGTTCCGCCACTAACGTTGGCTTAACATCTCGATAGCGCTCATTGACACGAGAAAAAGGCGAACAGAAAGCGCGTACTTGCGAGAACGCCTGGTAACGTCATTTTGGGGAAAAAACCTTCAAAGGTCGTCGGAGAGACGGGTCACTACGATTTTGCGGACATGGCGTTCATTGTCAAGGTCACGCAATTTCGGCTATCCACGTTGCGCGAAGTGAGTGGTACTACTGCGCGTGGGGTGCTAGACTTGGCCTCCGATTACCACCTTCTTCGAGCGAGGGAAGCGTGATCGACCGGCCAGCCAAGTTAACCCGTAATGATTCAGACAATAGCTCCTATTTCGAACCCACTCTCGACTTGGCGGATGAATCAATTGGCGTACCTGCCCCGGATTTAGGCTCGATCGGGCCTCATCGGCTAATCAGAAAACTCGGAGAAGGAGGGATGGGGCAGGTGTGGCTGGCCGAACAAGCTGCGCCGGTCAAACGGCAAGTTGCGCTAAAAATCATCAAAGCGGGGCGCTACGACGATTCCGCCTTGCTGCGCTTCAACGTCGAGAGGCAGACGCTGGCGATCATGGATCATCCTGCCATCGCCAAGGTTTTCGATGCGGGATCGACCGCCGACGGTCAGCCTTACTTTGTGATGGAGTATGTACCGGGATTACCCCTCAATACATACTGCGACCAGAAGCACCTCTCGGTCCGAGAGCGGCTAGCCCTTTTCATCAGGGTTTGTGAAGGTGTGCAACATGCGCATCAGAAAGCGATTATGCATCGTGACCTGAAGCCTTCCAACATCTTGGTGGTTGAAGTCGATGGCAAGCCCATGCCGCGCATTATTGACTTCGGCATCGCGAAGGGCATCTCGCCACAAGGCGAGGACGAGACGCTGCTAACGCGTGTTGGAGGGATGGTGGGTACACCCGGATATATGAGCCCGGAGCAGGCGGATCCCAGCGTTCCGGATATAGATACTCGCACCGACGTTTATTCGCTTGGTGCTTTGCTATATGAACTTCTTACCGGCGTATTGCCTTTTGATACCAAGCAGTGGAAGACCAAACCGTTTCATGAGGTCTTGCGCCAGCTGCACGAAGAGGATCCGCCAAGTCCGAGCACGAGAATCAGCCATGACCCGACTTCGACGACCGCCGCGCAACGACGGAACACGGATTCGAGGCAACTGGCAAGCCTCCTGCGAGGTGACTTGGACTGGATCGCCCTGAAAGCTTTGGAAAAAGACCGCGCCCGCAGGTATGACACTCCTTCGGAACTGAGTGCCGATGTCAACCGGTATCTCCGGAACGAGCCTGTACTGGCACGCCCCGCTAGCAAGGCATACAGGACAAAAAAGTATGTTCAGCGTCACAAATTTGGAGTCGCGGCGGCGATGGTCATGGCCCTGCTGCTCATTGCTTTCGCGGTGATGCAGGCGGTGCAGTTGCGGCGCATCACGCGGGAGCGCGATCGTGCCGATCGCGTCACTGCGTTCATGACCGGCATGTTCAAAGTTTCAAACCCCAGCGAAGCACGAGGCAATGATATCCGGGCGCGCGAGATTCTGGATAAGTCGGCCAAAGAGATCGAAACAGGTCTGGCTAACGACCCGGAGTTACAGGCGCAGATGATGAACGTCATGGGCAATGTCTATGAAAGCCTAGGGCTCGCCTCAAAGTCAGAGCCTCTGCTGCGGCACTCCTTTGAAATTCGGCGCCGTATTCTCGGCGCCAGGAACCCGGATACGCTGAAATCGGAGAGTGATCTTTCCGTCGCAGTGCTGGCAGGGAGTCACTACCCAGAGGCAGAGAAGTTGTGCCGGGAGACGATGGAGAGTCGCGCCCAGGTACTTGGCCCCGAGCATCATGACACGCTGGATTCCACCGTGCTGCTGGCCACTATTCTTGGATATGAAGGACATTACGCGGAAGCGGAAGAATTGGATCGCAAAGCCCTTGACGTGCTGAGGCGAAAATTTGAGCCGCAAGACAGTTTGACTGCCACAGCATTGTCGCTTCTGGCGGACACCCTTACTCACGAGGAGAAGTACCCAGAGGCAGAGAAGGCAGCTCGAGAGGCGCTCGAAACCGATCGCCGCGTGCTTGGCTCTGATCATCCGTCGGTGTTGAGAGATATGTTCAATCTCGCAGGTATTCTGACTGAGGAGCGGCATTACGCCGACGCAGAAGAAGTGTTTAAAGAACTGATTGGGTCCGCTCGGCGGGTGCTAGGGCCCCAGCATCCAGGTACGCTGACGGCGATGGCGAACCTGGCGGAGCTTCTGGGCGACGAAAAGCGTTTCGCCGAAGCGGAGAAATTGGACCGCGAGGTGCTCGAGACGGAACAGCAGACCCTGGGTCCGAAACATGCCCGCACTCTATACACCATGGGGAATCTGGGTTTCGTCCTGATCGAAGAAAAAAAGTACTCTGAGGCGGAAAAGGTTTTGCGAGAGGCGTTGGACGGGATGCGACACACTCTCGGTCCCTCGCATGAAGTCACAGCAGGCGCAGCCTACAAATTGGCTCGCGTCCTTGCTCTGGAGGGCAAACGGGATGAGGCCTTCGTCTACTTGCGGGCATTTACGGAGTCCACAGATTCGACCGACGACTTCAAGCGCATGGAAAACGACGGCGATCTCCAATCCCTGCATGGAGACCCGAGGTTCGCCACGATCCTGGCCGCCGCCCGCCTACGAGTCCTCGCAGCGCAAGAGCAGCCGACAAAATAGAGCGCGCGAAGGTCTTGCCGCGATATGCCGCTGTGGCACTGATGCGCTGGGAACCCGGATCCATCGCCGGACTTAGCGCTCGTACTGATTTCGCCGCTGCATGTGCTCGGCCGGATCCCTGCTTCAAACTCTGCAAGAAGCAACTCCCGCCTAGCGGATCCTCAGAAAGCCATGACTTCTTTGCTGAGCATCCGTATAGGTTCCGGAGATGTCTCCGTTGTCATTAACATCCCAGGGTCTGACCACAGTATTCGGCCTGGTCAGGATCATGTACTGGCCGTTGGAGAAAGCAAATCCTGGCTGGGTGCCATTCTGGAAGACCGCGACTCCCACTAACTGCTTGCGGTTGTTAATTCCTGCGGAAGACGTCTCACTGGCCCCCGGTACGGCTATGTGCTGCAAGTGCCCATGTGTCCGGACAAAGGAGCGGGCCAGGTTGTCCGCCAAGTACGTTATTCCCACGAGGTCCCCCGTGTCGTTGATGCCAGTAATGAATGTAATGCTGGCATTGGGTACGTCAATCGTGGTGAAGACGCCGCCCACAAGCGTGAACCCGTGGAAGATGCCCGCAGGATCGATATAGGTACCGGCTATATCTCCCAGGTTGTTCAGTCCGTAAAGGGTCGTATTAGCCGCCCCCGGAAAGTCGATGGTAGTGAAGGTGCCACCCTGCAGAAGAAAGCCATGCTGCCGCCCCTCGGCCTGCACAAAGTAGTAACCGGCTACATCGCCATGATCGTTGATGGCCAAAGGTCCCGTCAGATCGGCTCCGGGGAAATCGATACCGCTGAGAACGCCGTTCTTCAGCGCGAACGCAGTGGTGGTGTTACCGACTTGATAAGCGCCGACCACATCCCGGTTGAGATTGGTGCCTGTGACAGTCGTGGAGTCTGCTCCAGGAACATCGATTGTCTGCCAAGTTACGGCAGGGGCTGAATGGACAAAGCATGAAGTCACGACGATGACGAGAGAGATGGCGCGGAAGGAGATCATGACACCTCTAAGAATTTCAACCATCGGCTTCCGAGTCCCGAAGCGCGGCCAGCATCTTGCACCGAAGATGGCTTGACCGTCAAGTCCGCATCGGATCCTGTCTTTGGTGGTCCGGATAGAATGCTGGCGGGCTGCGCGTGTTGTTCCGCCAAAGCCAACGTTGGCGCCTGGCGTAACATCCCGATCTCACTCATTGACCCTCCAAGCGCATCCCTGCCAAAATCTTGAGGGATTGGTCCGGCAAACGATTCAATGGAGCACGGAATGAAAATCGAGATTATTTCTTGCCCAACCTGAGGCAACAATAAATCTAAGGTTGCGGGTCTCGCAGCCCTCATCAGCAAGCGTCTGGGCATTGCCCCCGTGGTTACAGCCGGAAGAACGGGTCAGTTTGACGTGATCGCCGACGGTGAAAAGATTGCCGAGAGAGGCGGGAACTGGCTCACGCGGCAGTTCGGAGCCGGATATCCCGACATGGAGAGCGTAGTGAACCGGCTTGAACAGCGCCGCAATTCCAAGCCAGGCGAGTGATTTAGAGGATCGGTTAACCACGTTTCCATCGCTGCGCGAACTTGCCTGAATCATCCTTAACGTGAAAGCGCGACTACCGCTTACTTGGCGCCAAGTACCAACCGCTTACTATTTCGGTGTTATCTTCGCATTGAAGGACTGCGCCACAATTTTCCCATCTCGAATCACAAATGTGTCGGTCGCTGCGTCATAGTGATTCTGCGCAGTTTGTGCGGTCCACAAGATGTAGGCGTAATCTCCTTCGACCCACTCATGCTGCATGGTGAACGAGGTACCGGGCTTCCGAAATTCTGCAAAGAATGCCTGGAAGACAGCCTTGATCGCACTGTGGCCTTTCAACACCCCCGAAGGGATAAACAGAACCGCGTCTGATGAGTAATCCGCTAGCGTGGCTTCCAGATTGCATTCACCGAAACATTTCAGGTGATGATCGAGAACATCCTTTGTAGACACCATCCATTTGCTCCTTGCTTAGTGTTCAGGCTCAGGAATGATCGCGGCGCGAGAGCAAAAATCGTAGCATTATTCATCTTTGCCAAAGCGCGGCCATCTACAATACCCTCGCTGTCGCGGGGTGAAAACGTGAGAATAACGCTGGCAGTTTCCATCATGCTTATTACAAGCCCGCTGAGGGCACAACAAGTGCCATCGACCGGGACGCTGCCTTCCGAACTGGGCGGATCATCCCTGGCGCAGATGCGCTCGATCGCGGACACTCTCGCAGGCAACTGGGCTATTACATGGATCGGGAAGGACGGGAAGGTAATTGGAGAAGGGGAAGAGATCTGGAAGTTCGCGCCTGGCGAAAGCGCATTTGTCGAAGAAAACCGCTCGAAGGTGCATGGCCAGTCAAGTGAAGACTATGCAGCCATGTGGTGGGACGCCAAAGCACATAGCATCCGTGGAATCTGGTGTGACCCGACGATTAATGATGAGGGATGCAGCGGGTTCACCGTGACACTTCAAGGTAAGAGTGTTGTGCTGACTGGAGAGTGGGAATACCTAGGCAAAAGACAGGCATGGCACGAAGTCTTTAGCCGGACAGGAACGACAATGACTCAGACGCTTGCTATTGCTGATCCAGGCGACGAATTGCACCAAGCGAGCACAATTCGGGGCACGATTGGGAGAGCGTCCCCCAGTGGGGACGAGAGGGAACAGATTGCGCAATTGACGAAACTCGCCACGGAAGCGGGTAACGCATATGCGTCCCGTGATCTGGAGAGGCTGAAACGCCTTACCGCCGATGATTATGTGCAGACGGATGTTCGCGGAGGAGTGCTCGACAAAGAAGCGTGGTTGGCATTCGTGAAGAATCGCAAGTCCGATCTAGAGGTTGATACCGATAACGTACGGGTTCGGCTCTATGGAGATATGGCGATTGTGACTGGGCATTGGAAGTACACTCGCAAGAACGACGGAAAGATTACGCACTCACAATGGACTTCGGTCTGGAGTCGATCCCCGGAAGGGTGGAAGCGCCATGCATTCCAGAACACGTACGTCAATGCAAATGCGGATCGCTGCGCGGCGGAAGCTGTGCCCTAACTGTTGGGGATATGTTAGTGCACCGAGGGTGCCGACGTAGCCGTTCGTTGATCGCGAGGATAGGGCACCTTGCGGAGCACGATGTCAACGAGACTTGCCTCGCTCTCCAGTTCCGGCCACACACTCACGGGCGCCTTCACCACTTCAAAATAATCGTTGGTCATGAACTCGTCCGGCGCGACTTGCAAGGCGCACTCCTGCTTTTTCCGCAGGCGTAGCAAGAAATGGCCGGTATCGTCGGAATAAACGACGTCATTCCCGATACGCAGAGCGGCACCTTGGATCGGGTTTCCCTGGACGTCTTTGACTGTCCCTTGAATCACATACTTTGGGAATGAATAAGTATCTTGCGATCCCCACGACACCATCCCCTGGTATCGGTAGAGGAAGGTGGCGAGGCCGAACGCGTATCGCATGCGGCCATCAGGCGCGATGTTCGAGGCTGCTGTCATCTGCAGCGGGCCGAAAATGCGAATGGCTGCGTTGAGGGCAAGCGCCTGCTGAAAAGGATGATCAGGGCGAAGGGGCAGATAAACGTTCTGATAATCGACTTGTACGTGAAAACGATTGGTAACCACTTCGCCCCCGAATGCGGCTGTCGTTTGGCCTTCCGAGCGCGAAATCAGTTGTAACAGGCTGAGGCGCTGGAGGAGTCGTTCGCGAAGGGCGAGCGTCACAATTGCAGTCTTAGATTGTTGGTCCGTGCGGCTTTCGAAAAAGTTGACGCTGGTGTCGAAGCGTTGTCCGAAGCGGCGCCCGGCGTAAAGATTTGTCCCAACCGTATTGCGGTCCATGAACCGGGAGTTGAACGCTCCCACGCCGAAGTAAAGCTTCGAGACATTGAAGTTCGCCACGGCCTCGTTGACTGTGACTTCAACCATAGGACTTTTGAAATCGATGGGCTGCAAAAGGTTGTGATGTCCGGCCACGATGCTTATCACAGAGTTCGGGCGGTACGTGAGTTCAATATTCTCGCGTTCGACCTCAGGGTTGAGGGGACTCACAACCGTGACCCGACGGAATTCGGTGCCTGCAGCGATGTACCCGAGCTTCAACATCATCTTTTCCGTTTGAATTGTCGCTCCGGTTCCGACGTAGGCCTGGTTCGATCCGAGACCTGCGGTGAAAGAGGTCGTGAGCCACTTCTCCGGCTGCCATTCCAGCGCTTGCAGAGACGTCTGCCTGCTAGAAACGATGTTACGGGAACAGAACTTCAGGTCTGGTTTCAGCTTCTCATTGAAGAACAGAATACCAACGGGAGTTTCGGCATGGGCGGCCTGAAAAAACGCGGTGCCGAACCATGTCGAAGTCATCCCGCCAAATGCGTAGAAGCTGCGTTGCTTTTTCTCTTGAGAGATTCCCAATCCGCGTGCCGAGAAATAGTGGGTCGAATCAAAGATGTCGGTGGGCAGATCGAAGGGCACGTTGTCGTCGCCGGTGGTGACTGTGTATCCGGCGATCTTCGAGCGAACAAAACCGCCGAATTCGAACTGTCCGTCAAAGAAACCCAGCCCCATGTTGGCGTCGTAGTTCGGACCCTTGATATCCACGGACGCACCATCCGCGTTGAACATGGTGGAAACACCACCCTGCACACGAAATACCTGACTGTGGGCAAGGGACGCAACAAGCAGCGATGCTGCGATCAAAAGCGGGCGCCGCAGGGTTCGTGAGCGAAACGGCACTACGGACTCCGGAGCGAGATCTTCTGCTCTATCTTGAAATTCTGAAAATGCAATACCAGATCTTTGGGTGTGTCATCGGCCTCGAGGGGGACTTCGAGGATGCGGCGGCTGTGGGGAAAGATGGGAAAGCCGGGAGCTTCCTGCTTGTTGTGCGAGTAGCTGAGCTGAGTCTGTAGGATCCTGCCGAAGTTATCGCCGGTATTTTCTACCTCGAGTACCATCTGTTTTTTGTCACGGTCGACATCCGCGCGACTGATGTGAACTTCTGACTTGTCGAGCTCCTGCTTCGGCAAAAGGTAGATGGTGTGAGGCAGCTGCAGCTGCACATTCATTCCATTGGCGCCGCGAAAGGGATATCCCGAAAAAAGGGCATAGACAACAAACCAGGAGGGCAGTGTGTCGGAGCTAGCCTCGTAGAAGACGTAGTACGTCTGTTGTGGCTGGATTCGGAAGCTAGTCACGGAAAGCTTCAGGTGAACATTCGAATCGAGAGGGCGGTAGGAGATTTCGCCGGTCTCGCTTACGGTGAAGCTTTTCGGCTGAAGGATTACGTTGAGGGGAGTCAAACCGTCGTTGACGTACTCGATACGGCCCTTGCCAGGGTTTCCCAATTCATCGATCAGCGGGCGAACAGTTTGAGCGTTTGCGGTGGCTGGATAAAGAGTCGCGCAGGCCAGCCCGAAAAATAAACTCGATAGGAGAGCGCGGAGGCATCCGTTGCCCGAAGTCTTCTTCATCTGACTGCTTGAATGCATGGTTTGTCTCGAAACGTGCCTTGACGGAGAAACCGCGCTAGTGCACGAAAATCTATCTAAAAGTGGCGAGGGCAATCTCGCCGGCAACTAGATGGCTTGAGCCTGAATCGTGAGTGTTCCGGTATAAGTGCCGGGCGGCAGATTCGGCGAGCCAGTCAAATTAATATTGAAATCCATTACGTCGTTATGGGTTCCAGTCCGGTTGAAGCCCAGAATTAACCATCTGGACAGCATCAAACCCGCGTTTGCGCCACCGAACGGCACAGTATTGGTCAGCGGCTGAAATGCACCGCCATTGTTGGAAATGGAAAAGGCCGAGGAAGGGATGTTGTTCCCGGCACCATCCGTCAGAGCAGCTGCCGATGTTGAAAAAAAAGCGTATACGGAGACAAAGCCAATTCTAGGGCGCAGCGTCCACTGTGTAGTTGCCGTGATGGCGGTGCTGCCTGGATTGTTCGCGCTGCCCCGAGTTAACGTGAAGTTCACGGCGTTCGCGGAAAGCGTGACTGTGACCGCCTCCTGAAGCGTAGCGTTCAACGAGATCGGCCGCGCTGCTGAGTTAATGACTTGCGCTGAGCAGCCTGCGACGGCAAGCACCACGAGTGCCGCACAACTCAGGAAAGTCCGAATTTTATTCTTCTCGAACATGAACCTGGACTCTGAAGTCTCCGTGTGACTTGCGACAGAGGGGGCCTCGTGCAGACAGCCCCCAATGCCTGGAGCAAAGGACCTCAACAAATTACGGAGTTGCCTGCGCCTGGATGTTCAGGGTACCGGTGTAAGTTCCGGCAGGCAGGTTCGGCAGTGTGCCGCCCGTCAGGTTGATGTTGTAAGCCATGAGGTCGGTGCGGCTCCCAGCGCGGTTTCCACCGCCGATGGCAACATTCGCCAAGCGAAGGCCGGCGTTCGCGCCACCGAAAGCTACGGTGTTGACGAGGGCGGCCGAGGCACCACCGTTATCGGAGATGAAGAACGCGGAAGACGGAATGTTGTTTCCTGCGCCGTCGGTAAGAGCTGCAGCCGCGCTGGCAAAGTAAGCGTCAACAGTCATCGCGGTACGTCCCGGTTTCAGAACCCACGCCGTGGTTGCCGTAATAGTGGTGCTTCCCGGGTTGGCTGCGCTGCCCGCGGTCAAAGTAAAATTGACGGCAGCGGCGGAAAGGTTGACGGTGAGCGATTCGCCCAGCGTTGCATTCAACGCGATCGGTTGTGCGCCCGAGTTAATCGCCTGAGCGGATGAAAACGCCACCGCTGTAGCGATGAACAAGCCGAGCACGACTACTTTCAAGAAACTATGTTTCCCCATAATCTGGTCCCCTGTACTCCCCTTGGATTGGTCTTGATCAACTGCCGGTCAGTTCTGGTGAACTACCGGGCTGAAGCGAGTATCTAGGAAAACTTTAGGAGAGCAACCATTACCCAGGTAATGGGATTCCCGATCGCGGGGTGTTTCCCGAATTTGGAAGGGATTCGAAGAATGGCAAGTCATGCTCAAACAACTGAAATCGAATGATTTGGGCAAGGGTTCATTGGTCTGTTGTACGTATCAGACAATCGTTGGTGTAGTTGCTCAGGAAACCAACGTTACTGTTTTTCAAACTGGATCAAGCTTCGAACGGCAGGTCCTGAGCGGGTTCTGAAAGAAAGCGTAGGGATAAATTGGTCGGCCCTGGTTCCGTGGTTCGACCGGATTCTCCTCTTTCACGCTTGCCGTAGAGGTTTTGCAGCACAAACCGTTTAAACCGAACGTGACTCTCTAGGAGGAAAAACAGGTGGAGTTGCGGGGTCGCGAGCCCACGTTAATTTAAACTTCTGCTGATGAATGTTATTTCTCTCATCCCGATGGTGGGTTTGGGATTGTTCGTGCTCTACGTACTCTATTCTTCCGAGCGATATCGAGCGCGGGGAATTCAAGCTCTAGCGATTCGTTCAGGTATGCACTATCTCGGAGATGCCCTACCGAAGTCCCTGACCCTGGAAGGAACGCCGTTCTCTCGCATCTCAAAAGTCTGGAATGTAATCGATGGAGAGCCACGCGGAACCCGAATCATGGCTTTTGACTGTCGGGTTGGCGTGGGCAAGGGTAGCTGGAGGCGCACCGTAGTAGCAGTGGAAGGCATTGACAAGGTTCTTGGCCCGTTATCGCAACCTGATATGACAATCGACCGTTCGGGACGATGGATGATTCTTTATCGCCCAAAAGCCTACTTCAACCTACGCATCGCTGGTCTCACTCCACTCGAGGAACTGGAAGCGGCGCTTAAGCCTTTTGTAGCCGACCGGCATCACAAAGCTTAACTCTCGAAGACGGCATCGACCTGCATCTGGGTTCAAACAGTGGGAAATGGGTATTGACCGCAAGTCGCTGAAGAAAAGCTGAAGAAATTGGTCGGGGCGCGCGGATTTGAACCGCGGACCCCCTGCGCCCAAGGCAGGTCGCACGAACATTCAACAACTTGCACGGAGTTGGCCTGAGTGACCCCAAGCGGCATCGTTGAGCCAACTCCAGCACTTATCGTTGAGGAGAACAACTCAGTACCACGCAGTCTGGTTTGGTAGTGGGCACAAAATTGGGCACAGTCATTGGGGCCCGTTTAACCATGAGTGGGGCAGGGGGGCACAGGGCCCTCGGGGGGACCACCTTTGCCGGCAGGGCGGTGTGGCTGTCAGGCGCAGCGAGTAAGACTCTGGAGTTTCTGGCGACCATGGCCTGGGTCGTCCCCGCGACCAGCTATACCAGAGCAGACGTCGAGTCGAGCACCCGCCTGGAGCCGCCCCCCTGAAAGTGGGGACGAGGGCGCAAACCTCCACGCAGAATACAAGTGAGCGAACGGTACCGTGGTGCCATCACTAGCCAGCGCGGGATCGTTGAGCACTCCTGACACGCTCGCATCATTCCCGACAGGACACTGTCCTTTCGTAATTAGGAATGTGCGGTATTGAAGCGGCCATGTGTCCAGCTGCAAAATCTAACCATGTAAGACGATCACTCAGGTTGCAGGAGTTTTCCGATGTCCTCCCTAGAAATAGCGCAAGCGTTAATTACACCTGAAACACAGAAGAGTCTGTCGCTACCCATGGCAGCCCTGATCCTGGGAGCCATATCGCAGGTGGAATCGGCGATGGAAATTGTTGACCGGGTCTGCGATCCGCTCTTACGCGGCGGTGTCACGACAGCAGGTTCGACGGTCGCTCTGCTGGTCCAGAGAGAACTAGAGACCCTTTCGTCACAGTAAGCAGTTTCTTCCTCAACGAATATCGTGGACTGCGTGTCGCTCTGGCTCGTTCCGGCTTATATCGACAACTGATGAACCGTGTCTTTCGTCCGCTGTGACTTGTCTGGGGTGTTCAGCGGCTCTACTCAGAAAACGCATTACAAAACTTTACCTGTGTTGTTGTGCTTTTGGATTGACTTGCTGCCCCAAAAAACATAGTGTTTCAGCCGCAATTGTTACACCTCCCCCGTCCTAGCGTTGCTCTTCCTCCCCGGGCCTAGCCCCGCACCACATGGAGAGTTAGATGTCACAGCAATCTCTTTCCAATGTAAGTAAGCGAACCGAAACAGTACTTCAACCGCAGCTGGAGCGCAGGCTTTTGCTATACACGTTGGCGGCGGGAGCAACGATCGCGTGCTCTCTCCCCGCAAACGCAGAAGTTCTCTTCACCCGTAGCAACGCGGTGGTTACTGGTAATTCCGGTGCTCTTGCAATCGACATGGATCACGACGGAGTAACTGATTTCACTCTCAGTGAAGGCTACGTTTTCGGCGGCACGTCTACATATGGAGAACTGAGTTGGGCCCTCGAACTCAACGGAGCCCCGCCAAATCAAGTCGGGATCCGCAGGACCGCAGCCGCAGCTCTCAAAAAGGGAGAGCTCATTGGCAGCGGAGATCACAACTTTTCGCCCTTCGGTGTGATGGCAGAGGTCTCGGTATCCGACGGGAGCACGGCAGGCTACTTCTTCCATTGCTTCAATCGCTACATTGGCGTGAAACTTGTGATCAACGGCGAAGTCCACTATGGGTGGGTCGGCTTCCGCAGCGTACAGGATTTTGTCGCTACCTTAGGAGGCTGGGCCTATGAGACCCAACTCGACACCCCTATCCGCGCCGGAGACATGGGCACACTTGGAACAGAATCAATAGATCTCACGCAACCCACTTCGCTAGGTATGCTGGCGAAAGGTCACTCTGCTGCCCAGAACTGGCGGTCAAGAGTCCAGAAAATCGCACATTAATAGGTTGAATGAACCTCGGCCCCTTACTCATCCGCCCCGGCCCATCTAGCTTGACCGGTTGTTATTCCTCGAAGCATAAGCCAAGGAGGCAACTTGTATAGTTCTGGTAAAACTGGTCCGTCGACTATCTTCCTCGCCGCTGGGGATAGTTCTGACCCGGTGCCACTTGGCAGGAGCTCGGACTTACACGGTGCTTCACCACTTCAGAGGACCAGACGGGGTGTCAATCAATGGACTGGCCAGAGACGATCGCGGCTTGGCGAGGGACGCTGCGGGCAACCTTTATGGCACAACTTATTATGGAGGCGAGCTAAACCTAGGCACTGTCTTCAAAGTCGCACCGGACGGAACTGAAACGGTCCTCCATAGCTTCACAGGCCCACCCGATGGGGCTTTACCATCGGGAGGAGTCATTCTTGATTCTCTTGGAAATTTATATGGGACAACCAGCTCAGGCTGTAGCGGATACCCCGGCACTGTTTTCAAGATAGACCCAACAGGTGTGGAAACGGTTTTACATGTCTTCGACGTTGCTTCTGATGGTTACCAGCCGATAGGAGGTCTTGCCATCGATATGGCTGGAAACCTGTACGGCACCACGTACGCAGGAGGCAGTTTCGATTGGGGCACTGTGTTCAAGATTGACCCTTCTGGGACAGAAACCATTCTGCACGAGTTTAATGAAACCGATGGGGAGCGGCCAACCGCCCCTCTGCTTCTTAGCCCTGATGGGACCCTATTCGGCACAACTTCGTTTGGCGGCCTGTACACCGATGGCGTCATTTTCAGACTGCAATTCTAAGAGTGCGTGTATCTTGCGCCGAAGGACGCTTACCTTGAGGCTACACGAGATAACTTAGGAAGGGAGGAGACAGCATGTCGAAAGCTTCTGAATCTAAGCTCGAACGAAACTTGGCACTGTATACCTTGGCCGCTGCAGCAACACTCGCCGCCGGTCACCAGGCACGAGCAGAGGTAGTCTTTACGCCCAGCAACCTTCAGTTCACCGGGTCAAGAATCAACATCGACTTAGACAATGACGGCAAATTTGACTTTATCATGCAAACTGCCTTCGACGGCTGCGGTTCACAGAGCCATAGTTGCTTTGAATACTGGGGCGTAACCGGCGCCTCAGGCAATGCGGTTGTGGGCAATCGCAAAGAGTCGGCTCTAGTTCGGGGAAACCACATCGGACGTCCGAATGATATTTTCGGCGGATTATACATGGAGGGTAACTCGTCGGGTAGATATTACGGCTCCTGGCTTAATGTGACTGAGCGATACTTGGGCGTCAGGCTCATCATAGACGGCGAGGTTCATTATGGCTGGATCGGCTTTGCCAAGACAATCGGGGATCCCGGATTCAAAGCCAAGTTTAGTGGCTGGGCTTACGAAACCGAGCCCAACACACCGATCCGAGCAGGACAAAGAATCGGGACCGCAGATACGCCGATGGCCTTGGACTCAGAGAATGCCACTGCTCTGGAACTGCGTGCTGCCGGCCATAGTGGTCAAGCTGCATTACGTCAAAGAGGGCACTGATGTTTGTTGGCCAGAACGCTTGAGTGCTCAGTTGAGGCTGCCTTGGCTGCTGAGCATCTCGCAATTGCCTGTTCTTACAGTTGAGCCATTTTGAAAAACGGCCCACGATTCTCGTTGGAGAAGAGTGCCAATATTGAACGTTCCTGCAGCGCCCACGTCACTGGGAGATCGAGGGTGATTCAATGTGGTCCCCTCCGCAAGAGTCATTAAGCCACGACGTGGAAAAACCGAGGCTCGGATCGCGAATTCTGAACGCGAAGGGTGTTCCGGGCACCTTGGGATGCGTGGTCTGCGCCGTTCATATTGGTCGGCCGGTGCTGCTGAGCACGTGGCATGTGCTTTTCGGCAATCACGCTGCCGCGGACAGTCCTGTGTTCCTGGATAAGCCTGGGTATGGCTTTGCGGAAGTGGGAAAAACCTTGTACGGCAAGCGCGGCAATGTGGGATACGGGGGCCAGACCTACTACGTGGATTGCGCGGTCGCTTCCTATAAGACGCCGGTACCGGGCCACGAAACGGAAGAGTCGGCGTGGCCGTTGGGCGTATGTGGCAGCGTGGAACCTCGGAGCCGGGTGATAAAAGCGGGTGCTGCCAGCGGCGTGACGCACGGCATAGTGGTTGATGCGAATTACTCGGATACGATTCTTCTGAATGGAAGGAAGTGTCTCACCGAACGGCAGTTGCTTGTACACTCTTGTGATCACGGTGCACCTTTCGCGATCGAGGGAGACTCGGGCGCGCTGGTGGTGGACGCTTCGCAGCATGCGGTGGGACTATTGTGGGGCACACGAGCTAATGGCGAGGCGGTGGTGACCCCGATTGCCCCGATCCTGTTTGCCCTGAATATTGCCGTCCGGTCTAAAGTTGCCGGCACTTCGTTCTTCTGGCCAGAACTTCACGGGGCTTGATCCTTCTGATGAAGACAACCGAACAGCTAAGAGCCGAGAACCGCGCTATTCGCGACATGCTCGTTCAGGGAGCGGAACAGCGACTGCTTGCGCTGCCCAATGTCCTGCACGTGAGCGTCGGACTTAAGGAGACGGGCGGCAAACTCAGCGATCAGCTCTGCGTTCGCGTGTACGTGAAACAGAAGAAGGCGCGCGAGCAATTGGCGGCGACTGAGGCAGTTCCGGCAAAGATCAGCGGAGTACCGACCGACGTAAATGTCGTCGGCAGCTTTGAGTTCAGTGAAGACAACACCCGCTACCGGCCCATCAAGGGCGGAATTCAGATCACCAATCGCATCATCGATGTGAACGACGCCGGTACTGGCACCCAGCTCTCTCGTGGAACCCTAGGCTGTGTGGCGATTGACACCACGGATAATGCGCCGGTGATCCTGGGCAACTGGCACGTGATGTTTGCGAATTCAGGCCGCAAAGGCGACAAGATTTTTCAGCCTCCACCAACCTCGGTGCCCCCGACCAATCTTGCAGTCGTGCCGCTGCGGCCCAGCGATAACATCGACAAAATTGCAGTGCTGCGACGGTCGGCCATCACCGCCAGCGTGGACGGAGCCATTGCTGCCATCGACGTCTCATCCTGCTGCCACTGCTGCGGCATTCACTTCTCCAATGAGATCAGCGGCCTGAGTGTGGGGGGGAACCCGCCGCGGAGCACGATTGTTGGCGACGAGCGAGCGACTAGCGGTATGCATGTGTTCAAGGTCGGAAAGTCGACCGGAAGGACTGAAGGCGTGGTGGTAGACGACAACTATGCCTCGTTTACCATTCACCGCGGCGGGACGGACTTCACCTTCACGGGACAGGTTGCTATTCAGAATTCCAATCCGCTGGAGCCCTTCAGCGCGCACGGCGATTCGGGGTCGGTGATCATCAATTCCAACAACAAGATTGTGGGCCTGCTCTTTGCGACCGGCAGGAATATCACTGTCGCTGGCATCGAGCAGCCGTTTGTCTCCCTGGCAAACCATATCAGCGATGTCTTCACTGCACTCAAGATCCGTATCGCTTACTCGCAGGACATCAAGGTGACCTCGGGGGCGACCCTCGCCGCTATGCCGGAAGAGGTCTTCGAGGCGCCGATTCCGGAGCCGTATCGCGAGTTTCGCTCGCGCCTTGAGGCCAACGAGGTGACGGCCGGGCTGCTGGCAATCGGGCAAAAGCATGAGGAAGAGGTCACGTTTCTGGTCAACCATTGTCGTCCGGTGATGGTTGCCTGGCACCGCCATCAGGGGCCGGCATTGTTGGCGACGGTGATGGGCGCAGTGCGGGACGGCCACTATCGGTTGCCGGAAAGGATTAACGGAGTCGCGCCTCACGAGCTTCTGTTGCGAATGAGAGATGTGCTGATCCAGTACGGGAGCAGTGAACTAAGCGATGCGTTGAATTCGATCGATCTGGGTGTAGTGGACGTTTTCCGCAACTGCAGCGACCTGAACGAACTGATGAATCGCCTGGCCTGCAGCCCGCAACTGACTTCTGTTGCCCGAGGTACAGCCGAATGACGGAGCCACTCAAAGACAAAGCTTTCGTGGAGGCGAACCCGAACGATTTTCGCCAGGCGTATCATCGCGCCTCCGAGTACTTCAGAAAATTCCCAGGGGTAGCAGGCGTTGGTTTTGGCAACAAGCGAGTCGGCGTGGACTACAAGGACAACATCGCCTTCGTGATCTTCGTCCGGGAAAAGAAAAAGGAAGAAGAACTTCCACCCGAGCAGCGCATACCGCCGTCCTTTGAGGGTTACCCCACAGATGTTCGCGTAGTGGAGAAAGGGGTGGCTGAGGTCTGCGACAACCAGACGAAGTACGACGAAATCCAGGGTGGAATCCAGATCATGGTCGAGGGCACCGACGCTGCCGGAACGTTGGGCTGCATCGTCAAGAGGCGTAACGACCGCGGACGCGAGAACGTATATCTGCTGACCAACAAGCACGTGTTGTATTCGCCAACCAAAGGCGCTGGGGCCGACGTGAAGCATCCGACGAAAGATGATGACAGCCTCGGACCGGTGCAGCCGGGTGGCCTTTATGGAAGCTTTCCTCACCCTCCTGATAACCCTGCGTCTCCAACCTACTTCATCGATGCGGCGATCGCCCGGATCAACCTCGACAGCGTGTGTAGTGGCTGTACCTGTTCTCACGACACCACCACGGTAGCCGAGACTTCGATTGTGGACTTACAGTTGAACGGCGTGAACACCATTGCTGATGTCAGGGATGTGAGAAACGATCCCGACATCGTGCTGCACCCCCAGGTTTTTAAGGTTGGAAGAAGCACTGGCAAGACGGCCGGAATCGTGAGGGTGGTAAATGCGCACCTCGATGCCGATCCGCCACCGGATCAGGTGGGGGCTCCCGGCGTCGCGGGGGAGAACACGATCTACATTGAGTTCGACGTGGCCTCTACTCCCAACGGGCTGAACTGCCATCACCAGGCTCGTTTTACCGACGCTGGAGATTCGGGTTCCATCGTGGTAGATGCGAACAACAGGGTCATCGGGTTGCATACTCATCGTGGTGTCGCACAAGCACCGCTCGTTCTAATCCCATCGCATTCCTGCCACATCGTTCCCATCTTGGACTACCTCAACATTTGCATTCCGTGTACCACCGGGACGTCTCATGGCAGCAGCAAGGCCACCGACGGCAGCGGGCTCAACCCAATACCCCTGGAACTCGGCGACTTCGTGATTCCAGATCACAGCATCGTGTTTGTGTCGCAAGCCGACGTAACAGAAGAAGAGGTAGGACCACTCGCCTTTCCGGTTCCAGCGCCGCTCTCCGAGGAAGAGGAAGTGCACATGCGGGAGCTCCTGGCCAAGTTGCGCGAGACGGAACGCGGCCGCGAGTTGCACCGTGCCTTCCGCGATGTGCGGCGCGAGATCGGCTACTTGGTTCGCAATTGCAGGCCGGTCAAGGTTGCGTGGCACCGCAACCAGGGTCCTGCATTTCTGGCGCATGTGCTGAACCACCTTAAAGGCCACACCGCTGAGATACCGAACGAGGTCCAGGGAGTTACGCTCCAGATCTTGCTGCTCCGCATGAGCGAGCTGCTGAAGGTGCACGGCCAGGATTCGCTGCGGCGCGCCATCGAGCAATTTGGAGCCGAGCTTGCCGAGGCGGCTCCCATGATTCGCAACGCTGAGGACTGCATCGCCTTCCTGCGCGTGGGCGTAAGCGAGGAAAGTCTCCATCCATGAGCGCAGCGCCCGGCACCCTCGAACTGATTGCGATTGAGCTCTCGAAGCTGCTCCGGCCGCTCGAAGACGAGCTGGCGTCACCGGGTCAGGCGAAGCCATTCTTGGCCAGTATGGGGTTTGTGCTCGACGATGGGCAAGTCGGGAGTATCTCGGGCGAGATCACCGCAGTCGCAACCGACGTAAGCGCGCTGATCGGCATTGTCGAGGACGTGATCCAGGCAATCGAAGCAGAGGATGTCGGCACCATTGCTTCTAAGGGGATTGCCAGCATCCAGAAGATTGCCGACATCCTGAACAACATCAAGCCGCTGAGCAATCAGATCGCAGTGCATGTCGGCATTTCGGGCTCCGAGGTGGCGCGGCGGGTCTTCGACTTCCTGCTCTTCCGTTATTTGGAAGGCGCGCAGGGTTTCAATGACATGCTCGAACTGCTCGGACTGCTCGAGCGCGAAGACCATAACGAGGACTCGGTTGATCCCGCCAATCCTCCCTTCACAGTGACGACTTATCACTACGATCAGATCGGGAACTGGTTCTCTGAGCCGTCAGGACAAATCAAGTCGCTCTACGGCTGGGGCAACAACGACTTTACCGGCAAAGAGCTGTTTGCCAAGATCCAGCAGATCGTCGCCCGCACGGGCGCGCCGGTTGTATTCGACGATTCCAATCCGGCAGTCCCGAGACTCGACGTAGTCATTGTCCAGATCACACCCAAGACAGACGTAACTCCACACGGGCTGCAAGTGGTGATCAAGAGCAATATTTCCTCGGGGCCGCAGACGATTCCGCTCGGCAGTGACGCGCAACTGGTGCTCGCCATCGATGCGTCAACACCAGGCAATACCGGCCTCGCGATAACGCCGGATGGTCACGTTGTTTTTCAGCCACCGTCGTCGGGAACTCCGATCAGCGGAGCGTTCACTCTCCAGGTAATTGCGCAGCGTACCGATCCGCCAGAACCATTCATCCTGTTTGGGCAGACCGGAGCGAGCCGTCTCGAGATGGGAAAGTTCACCCTGACCACCGGCGCCAAGCTGACGTGGGACGGGAGCAGAGCGAACGGCGACTTTCTGCTGCAAGCAGATGCCGACGCGATGAAGATCGTTATCGATACCACCTCTGGCGATGGCTTCCTCTCGAAGATTCTGCCATCAACCAAGATGGAAGGCGACTTCACCATCCAAGTGGGTGTGTCGACTTCGCGCGGGTTCTACTTCAGCGGAAGCAGCGCGCTCCAGGTGCGGCTGCCCGCGCACATCGACCTCGGCCCGGTTGCGATAGAAGCGTTGACGCTGGGCGCTAAGCTCGACAGTGGCAAGATTCCGATCAGCGTGGGCGCCGACATTAAGGCAGCGTTGGGCCCGATGACCGGTGTGGTGCAGAACATGGGCGTGACTGCGACCTTCTCCTTCCCGCCCAACAACAGCGGCAACCTCGGCCCACTGCAGTTTGACATTGGCTTCAAACCGCCTGACGGTGTTGGACTATCGATCGATACGGGGGTGATTAAGGGTGGCGGATTTCTCTCGCTGAACTTCGATGCCGGCGAGTACTTTGGCGCGCTGGAACTGTCGTTTCAGGACGTGATCACGCTCAAGGCGGTCGGCATTATCAACACTAAGATGCCGGATGGCAGCAAAGGTTTTGCGTTGCTGATCCTCGTCACCGCCGAATTCACGCCGATTCAACTAGGTTTTGGCTTTACGCTGATCGGGGTTGGCGGGCTGCTCGCGCTGAACCGTTCGCTTGATACGGAAGCGCTGCGCACTGGGGTGAGGACAGGGGCAGTCAACAGCATTCTCTTCCCGCAGGATATCGTCGCCAACATCAGCAAGATCATCAGCGACCTGAAGACAGTTTTCCCCATCGCCGAGGGCCACTTTGTGATCGGGCCGATGGGCGAGTTGGGCTGGGGCACACCCACACTGATCTCGCTGGAGATCGGCGTCATCCTCGATATTCCGCAGCCGATGTTTGTCATCCTCGGTGTGCTGCGGTGCCAGTTGCCGTCAGAAGACGCAGCGATTCTTCAGTTGCAGGTGAACTTCGCAGGTGGAATCGATTTCAGCGAGGGGCTGATCTGGTTTGACGCCAGCCTGTTCGATTCGCGTCTGCTGATCTATACGTTGACCGGCGACATGGCGCTTAGGATCGGTTGGGGAACGCAAACCATCTTTGTGCTCTCGGTGGGCGGCTTCCATCCTGCGTTCAACGAGATACCTCCCGATCTGCGCAGCATGAAGCGGATGAGCATTTCACTGCTGTCGGGCGACAATCCGCGGCTCACGGTGCAGACCTACTTCGCGGTGACCTCGAACTCGGTGCAGTCGGGCGCGCGGGTAGAGCTCTATGCTGAAGCGGCCGGCTTTAACATCTATGGGTTTCTCGGCTACGACCTGCTCGTCCAGTTCAATCCGTTCCATTTCATTGCCGACATAGGCGCCGGCGTGGCGCTGCGCCACGGGACAAGCGAAATCTGCGGCATCAGTTTGAGGGGGCAGTTGTCGGGGCCGACTCCGTGGCATGCGCACGGTTCCGCAAGTCTCGACCTGTTTTTCTTCTCGATCTCAGTCGATTTCGACGCCACTTGGGGCGATGAGGGCCCGACCCAGATCGAGCAGACGGTCGATGTGCTGCCGCTGGTCACGGCCGCAGTGCAAGATGATCGCAATTGGGTGGCGACCATTCCTGCCAACACCCATGCAACCGTCACGCTGCGCACCACGAATGAGCCGGCGGATAAGGTTTTGCTGCATCCGTTCGGTGTGTTGGCAGTCAGCCAGAAGATTGTCCCGCTGGGAATCGAGATCAACAAGTTCGGGAACCAGAAGCCGACCGGGGCTACGAATTTCGATCTGACATTTGCGGACAGCGGTACCAGCGAAGTTCGCGAGGAGTTCGCAATGGCGAATTTCCTCACGCTGAGCGACAGCGACAAACTCTCGCGAAAATCTTTTGAGAGCCTGCGGAGCGGCCTGAGCTTCTCCGAGAGTGACAGCTCAAAGTATGGTGCCAATGTTGCAAAAGAGGTGGACTACGAGCTCAGCTATGTCCATCGGACGAAGAATACGACTACCAAGGGGGGCAGGTTCGGCATTCTGGGCTCCATGTTTTCGATGTTCGCAAAGGCGAGCGCAATCACTAAGAACACTTACTCGGTAAGCAAGTACAACGGCGCGACTCCTCCAGCGGCCATTGAGACGGGCGATCCGCAATACATGGTGGTGAATGCCAGCGACCTTTCGCTGTATGCTGCCGGGCTGGTAGCCAAAACCTCGACCGAAGCATACGCGATCCAGGATCAACTTCTTGCGGGCGATCCTGCACTGCGGGGGAAGGTTATGGTGGTTTCCAGCCACGAAGTGGACTAACTATGGCGATCACGGTTGCAAATTACACATTCAGTTCCTGGTTGCGAAGGGGAATCGGCAACAGGATCATCGAACCGGACAACCTGGGTGCGGGCGCCACCGCTACCAAGGAGCGCGCGGCCATTCCGATCGATGTGGTCTTGAATGGCGCAGGCTTGCACAAGGACTTTTCGCTGATCGGGCCCGGAGACATCATCGGGATCAACCCCGCGGTCGTGGTACGCACCGAGCCACTGCACTGGATTACGAACTTCGAACCGAATTACCTGACGTTTGTCGAGTTCTACGAGGAAGACTTTCTGTGGCGCTATACCCCGGCAGGCGCGAACGACAAGCGTTTGCGGCCATGGGTGGTGCTATTGGTTCTGAAAGACGCCGATACGCCTGACAAAGCAGAGTTCACGAAGAATGTGAACCGCTTGCCCGTGGCCACGGTGACGGTGAAGAGCGGCGACAGCCTTCCACCTCACGATCAGAGCTGGGCCTGGGCACACGTCCACATCAACGAGGGCTATAACAACGCGACGGAGTTTGAGCAATTTCTGCTGGCACTTCATGACCTCAATAATCCGAACGCCGACAAGATCATCTGCCGGCTGATGAATCCGCGGCAGCTGCAGGCGAACCAGGCGTACAGAGCGTTTGTTGTCCCCGCATTTGAGACCGGACGACTGGCGGGGCTGGGCCAGGATGTTACGAACATCCCCGCACAGCAGGCGTCGTGGGTCGAGGGCGCGGGCAATCTGGAACTGCCGATCTATTACGAGTGGAGTTTCCGGACCGGCGAGGACGAGGACTTTGAATCGCTCGTCAAACTGCTGGTCCCGAATCCGGTGGATGCCCGGGTGGGGCGCCGCGACATGGACGGCTCGCAACCCAGTTTCGGCATGATCAACGGCACGGACCTGGGACCGATTCTGCCGCTCACCGAAAATCAGATGATCATCGGCCTCGAGGGCGCGCTGAAGTCGCCTCAGACCACCTCGAAGCCGGAGACCATCGACACATCGAAGCCCTTCTTCCACGAACTGCAAGACATTCTCAACTTTCCCGCAACGTGGCAGGCTTCGAGCAATACCGCAACCGATCCCGTGGTTTGTCCGCCGATCTACGGGGAGAATCACGCACTGCAGCACACGATTGACGTCACCGCATCGGGATGGCTGCATGAGGTGAATCGCGATCCGCGCAACCGGGTCCCGTCGGGATTCGGCGTCAACGTGATTCAGAAGACGCAGGAGGATTACGTCGCCCGCGCGTGGGCGCAAGTGAAGAAGATTCTGGATGCAAACATACGCATTCGCCTGACGGTCTTCGCCATGACTACGGTCAAGGCAATCCAGAGCAACTTCGTTAACCACCTCACCGTGCCGGAGAAGCTGACCCTGTTTTCTCCGGTGTTGAAGAAGGTAAAGGGATCGCCCACCACGCTGTACAACCAGCTTGAAAACAGTACGGTGCCGACGGCGGCAGTCGACAGCGGGATGCGTCGGCTCATCCGGCCGCGTGGAACCTACGGGAAGCGGCTGCTTAAGGCCGATCCGAATTTCAGCCAGGCCAACCTGATCACCGATCTAAATGATGGCAAGGTGAGCGCGGCTCCTCCCAAGCAGGTACCGCCGGAGCTTGTTACGGACCAGGGGCTTGCAGACAAGCTGCCGGAATCCAAGCTGCCAGGTTGGCTTCTGTGGCTAATCAAGAACCGCCTGGTGATTCTGATTGTGCTGCTGATTGTTCTGCTGGTGCTGGCGCTGCTCACAGGAGGCTGGCTGGTTCTGGCGGTGATCGCTGCAGTAGCGATCGCTGCTTACGTCTACGCGGGACGGATCGCCAGCCGGATTGAAATCGTCACGGCCCTGCAAGATCCGCGGAAACTGGCTGACGACATCAAGAACACGCCACCCCAGCCGGCGTTTTCGTTCACGGTGAGCGATCCGGTGGTTCCGATCGCGGCGGCGGGCTCAACCCAGGTCAGTACCACGACGACCAAGTCGTCCTCATCGCCACAAGCCTTGCAGTTCAGCGACGTTATCATGCACACGCCGACGGGCAGCGGAGCCGACAGCCTGGAAGCCAACAATTTCCGCAATGCCGCCATTCAGTTGAACCAGCGCCTTGCTATACGGGCGCCTGAGCGCGTGGTGACGCAGTTTGACATGGTCAATGCCGGGGCCAAGCTCTCGGCAGCCATCGCACCGGGGACGGCTTTCACCAGGCTCGTAGCCGCGCAAGTCCGTTTCACGTTTGACCCTTCCTGGCTTCTGCAACCGGAACACTTGATTCCGGCAATGGCCTATCCCGACTTTCCGGATCCGATGTATGAAGACCTGCGCGATATTTCTAGCGAGCTCTTTCTCCCCAACCTGCAGCTGATTCCGCCGAACACCATTTCGCTGCTGAAGACGAATCCTGCATTCATCGAGTCCTACATGCTGGGACTCAACCATGAGTTTGGACGCGAGCTGTTGTGGCGCGAGTATCCGACCGACGAGCGCGGGAGCTACTTCCGGCAATTCTGGGACGTGAAGGGCATCATCAGCGAGACCACCACGACACTCAAGCCCGAAGAGATCGCGGATATGTACAAGGACATTGATCCGATCGATCAATGGCTAACCGCCTCCGCACTGGGGACGCATCGCAACAAGAAGCGGCCACAAGGCGAGGAATTGGTGCTGATGGTGCGCGGCGAACTGCTCAAGAAATATCCCAATACCATCATCTACGCGCAGAAGGCGCACATTTTTAAGGATTCGCACGGGGTCGCCGACCCGTCCAAGGATCCCATCGTGCTGGAGGTCAAGACGGAGGGCGATATGGCGACTGAGGTGCGGTTTCCCATCTTCCGCGCCGAGATTCAGCCCGACTTCCGCTTCATTGGCTTTGAGATGACGATCGCAGAGGCCAAGGGTGCGGACAATCCGAAGGTCGAGAGCGACGACTGGGGCTGGTACTTCATCCTGCAGCAAATTCCGGGCGAACCGCGTTTCGGTATGGATGTAACGTTCTCACCCGACGACGACCCGGACACGCCGATCACGTGGGATGATCTCGCGTGGAGCAACTTTGATGCTGGAATGCCTTTTGTGAGCACGGCTTTGCAGCCGCAGCCGTCGTTCATGAATCAGCTCACGGCGGCGGAGAGGGCGCAATGGGGCAGCCATTCAGCCGACATGGCATTCGTGCTCTACCAGAAGCCGGTTATGATCGCGGTCCACGCCAAAGAAATGCTGGCAAACGTTTAGGGATGACACGATGAGTTCCTACGACGATCAGGTAAAGGCAATCCGGGCAGCAAGGGCGGGCCGCGACCAGGCTCGCGATGGGCTATATACGCAGTTGATTGAGCAGCTGAAGCTGCTGCGCACGCAGCGCAAGGCGGAGAGCAAGGAAACCGCTGACGATCCCGCAACTTTGGCGCAGATTGCCTCGTTGCGTGCCGCCATCGCTGCGGATTCCGGCAAGCTGCGTGGTGTGCACGACGACCTGGCCACGATCACGGGGCTGGAGAACAACCTCGCGCAAGCCCAGAGCCTGCTGCAGACGCTGCTCGCCGATCAGAGTGCACTGCGTAAGCAGATCGCGGCGGTCAATACTGAATTGGAGAATCCCAATCTTCCGCCGGAGCAGGAGGCAGCGCTTCAGACCCAACTTGCGGGCCTGAAGGCGCAGGGCGACGCTCTAACCACGCGTATCGCGCAACTGGAAGAGCAGATTGCCGGACTTGAACGCCAGGTTGGGGCGAGCCAGGAACGCAAAGCACAACTTCAACATCAGGCAGAAAGCCTTCAGGGTGAGATTGTGCAGGCTCAGGCGGGCATCGATCGGTTGGCGAAGTCCGGGCAGTCAATCGGTGATCCCCGAGAGCAACTCGACCAGGTGCGCCAGCAGATCGCGGGACAGCGCCTGGAACTGAATGCACGAGAGAGCGCGGTCAGCGCCCTGATCAACCGATTCTTCGTCGAGTTGACGCCGCAGATTTTGATTGAGAATTGGAGCGATGCAACTCCAATCATGTTGCTGCCGCTGCGAGTGGAGACCAAGTTCAAAGATGTGGATCAGGGAAAGCAGCTATGGGTTCGCGTTTATCCCGACGAGGTCGCGGTAACTACGCATGAAAAGATCCTGACCGACCGCGAAGTGGAGCTGGGCATCGTCTACTGGAAGGCGCTGCGCGACGCTGCCGACGATACGGCACGTGCGAATGCCTGGCGCACGCTTGCCGACAAGTTTGGCGCGAATCGCGCGGCTTGGGTCGCGCTGCAGACCAAGCCGTTGAACTGGAGCACGCCTCCGCCTGCCAGTGACGATGATCTGGACTTTCCAGTCATCACAACCACCAAGCCGGACAACTGGACCGAAGCGCCCCATAGCGTCGTCATGCCGGATCGCTTTGTCCTCATGCTTTACCGGGGCGGCACCCTGATTCATTCACAGGTGGGCCAGCGCATCGACGACAAACTGATCGTAGGGCCCGCGCCGGTAGAGGATGAGGGCAATCCGTCGATCACGCGCAATCCTTCGGACAACCGCTTGCAATACGGCGCCGATCTCCAGTGGCTCATTGATTTTCCCACCGCGGTCTCGAAGGGATTGGGCTTCACCTTAAGTCTGGATGCGACCGATGCGCAGACGGGTTTCGATCAGCTTCTCGTGCTCGGGTTGAAGCTGACAACCGACGACTCTGACGGTCAGCAGTCAATCGAGAACCTCATCGACAATCATCATTACTCGTCAAAGGGTTTCAGCCTGGTTAAACAGGGGACAGCCACGAATAATACCGACGGACACGATGCAACGTTCAGCAGCAGCGACTGGATGCACGGGGCCAGCTATTTCGTCGAGGTCGGGGATCCACTGTTTACCCCGGTGCCGGACGCCAACAAGGCGACGGACGGGCAACGCCTCGCCGAGTACCTGGGAATCAGCTACGCGCCGTTGCAACATATCAACAATGCGGACGCCACCGATCACTCTGAGGCGATAGCGATGAATCGCGCGCTGTATGCGGGCACCCTCGGCTACTACCTGAACAGCATGCTCAATGAAGTGATGAGCCTTTCGGCAATGCAGGAACTACGCGAGTTCTACACCGACTACGTGACCGGCAGAGGACCGATTGCGACGATTCGGGTGGGCAATCAGCCGTATGGGATGTTGCTAACCAGCAACTTCTCTGGATGGGCCTATCCGTCCGATATCATCCTGAAGCGCACGGCGCCATTTGATGAGCAGGTGAGGAAGGTTCTCTTTTACCTGCAAGGGCAATGGGAGACGGTCAAGGCGGGGCTCAGCCACATCAGCAAGAGCGGTAATGCGAGCGACAATCTGATGAAGGTGCTGGGGCTGCAACCGACCTCCGCCGATTATTATCAACGCGTCGGATACAGCTATGACTATCTCCGCAACCTGGAGCAGTTCGAGCTGGGCGGGAAATACTTTGGCGATGTGATCGCGACCATGCTGGAGGGCGTTGCCGGACGGCAGATTTTGGCCAGCTTCGGCTATCAGACACACCGCGCAGACGGCAGCCTGAAGCCCACGCCGCTGCTGTTTCAGCTCATCTATCAGCACTACCAGACGCGACTCGACAACCAGAACCTGATCGACAACCTGCCGCTCGCCGAGGACCGCGGCATCAAGCCCTACGACCCCGGTACGGGCAAGAACTACATCGATTGGCTGTTCGACAACATGTCCAACGTCGACAACCTGGAGCAGCAAGACTTCGGTACGGGCATCACGAAGCCCAATGCGCTGCTGTACCTCATGCTGCGAAATGCGCTGCTGGTGGAGGCAGGGAACAGCGTCTACTACCTGCTCGCCAGCCAGGACATCGTCGCCGATGAACTGGTGCGCAGCCGCAAGTTCATGAACATGAGCAGCCAGCCTGATATCTCGCACTGGGAAGCCTTCCGCGCACCAGCCAACCTGATTATCTCGGGCGAGGTTTCCCAGCGGCCGTTGCTCAATTATGTTCAGCTGGACCGCTTCAAGGGTGTGGATGTTGGCAGGTATCTCGATCAGATTCGGGATGCACTTACGACTCTCAGCACGCTTCCGACGGCGCGGCTGGAGCGCGTTTTTGCTGAACATATCGACACGCTCAATTATCGGCTGGATACATGGCAGACTGCGCTCTTTGACCGGCGGCTTCGTTGGCAGCGAGCATTGGGTGCCGATAGCGAGCGCCGCACCGGCATCTACCTGGGTTCGTATGGATACCTGGAAAACGTGCGGCCCGCCCAGGGCCGGCGCCAGAACATTCCAGAAGATGTGTTGCCGGCACCGCTGCGCGAGGGCCGCAACGATCTTTATCTCGACGCGCAGAGCGGCGGTTACGTCCACACCCCATCGTTGAATCATGCAACGGCTGCGGCGATCCTGCGCAATGGATACCTGACGCACAGTTCACCGGTGGATCGTCAGAAGCTGGCGGTCAACTTGTCGTCTAATCGTGTGCGCCGGGCCAAGGACCTGATCGAAGGAGTACGCAACGGTCAACCGCTCGAGGTTTTGCTGGGCTACCTCTTCGAGCGTGGGCTTCATGACTGGACCACGCGACCGGTGGCGCCGGTGATACTGGATCAACTCAAGCCGCTTTTCCGCGCGGCGTTTCCAGTCAAGCGAACCAAGATCCCACGGCAAGGCTTCGACTCCGAACCTGCCGAAGTCATTGACGATTTCTCTGTCACCAACGGTCTTGACCTGGCTAACACAACGGCCGACTTTCCCTATGGCATCACCAACATGCCGGTGCTCGACAATATGCAGATCGCCGCCGTCAAAACCGAGAAGAGCAATCTGGAGAACGCTCTCGATGCTTTGCGCGATGTACTCACCGCCGAGTCTGCGTACCAACTGGCACTGGGGAACTTCGATCGCGCTGCGGCGGTGATGCAGGCGATTTCGGGCGGCGACCTGCCGGTTGAGGTTGAGGTTATCAATTCCTCGCGGGGCACCGACCTGGGTTTCACCAACCGCGTGACCTTGCAATTTGATCCCGGCGTCACCGCTAACCCGTGGCCCGCGATTTCCATGACGCGGCGTGCGCGAACCGAGACAGCCTTTAACAACTGGGCCGGCACTATGATCGGCGATCCTGCGGCGATCAAGTGCACCGCCCGGGCGTTAGATGCAAGCGGCAATGTCTTGCTCGACGGCGACGGCAATCCGATTCAGGACTTGGTTTCGCTAGTCGATCTGCAGGTGCAGGCGCTGGATTTCGTGTACCTCATACGCAAGAAGGTGGATGCCACCGGCTATTCCGAGATCGAGAGTCGGGTACGTTACGCCTTTGCGGCAAAGAACGGTCTGCCGGATACAACCATCGTGCAGATCGAGTTTGCCAACAGCGGAGGCGCACCCCCAGACCGTTCCTTCGCGGAGATTCTGCCCTTCGCCGATGCCATCCGCGAGATGGCGGGGAAGGCGCGACCGCTGCAGGCGCAGGATTTTGCGTCGGCGTCAAAGACCGTGACCACAGCTTCGGACAATCCGGGCAACCTCGACATCGCCGAGCTAAAGTCGCGGGTTGCAGGAATACGCACCGAGTTCGACGGCCTATTCTCGAGCCTAGACACAGCTGCCGCTGATGCCGATACCCTCAAGACGCAAGGCGCGGTTGAAACGTTGCGGCAGAAGCTACTCGACATTGCGACTGCCGGAGTTCCGCACGCCTTCCCGTTTTCGTCGACGGGGTTCGGCGACATCGAGCGAAACTCGCTGCTGAACCAGAGCAAATCGCTCCACGATCGTTACGAGACGGTGAAGACCGCCTACGATGAGAGCCTGGCGAAGGTGAATGACGCCGCCACTAAGCCGCCGCAACAACTGACGCAGCTCACGGCGATGACCAGAGCATTCCTAGGTGAAGACTTTGTTCTGATGCCGCAATTCACGTTGAGCAATCCTGCCGACGTCAGCCTTGCCGATGCCGACCGCGACCGGCTTCTGCAATACGCGTTGACCACGATGAAAGTGCCACTGCCGGTGGAGGAGTGGCTACACGGAGTCTCGCTGGTGCGGCGCAACATGCATACTTTTGCTACTGTCCTGATGCTGGGCGAGACCTTCAACCAGACGCCCCAGCCTTGCCGCCCCCTGCAGCTACCCTACCGGGCGAACGATACCTGGCTGAGTATTGAATTTGACGAAGGGACGACTATTGTTCATGACACGATCGCCATGCTGCAGTGCCTGCCGCAAGGCTTCCAATCCGCGGGCATTCAGAGTGGGCTGCTGATTGATGAGTGGACTGAGACCCTGCCGCAGAAGGAAGAGGTCTCGGGAATCACCTTCAACTTCGACCAGCCCAACAGCGCGCCCCCGTCAGCGATCCTGCTCGCTGTGTCCCCGACGATTACCGGCCACTGGATGTGGGATGATCTCGCCGCCACTGTGCTCGACACCTTCGAGCGCGCCAAATTGCGAGCCGTTGAGCCCGACATCATCGATACCCTGGGCGCATTCAGTACGCTGCTGCCAGCTACGATCTCCGAGTTCAGCACCAGCCGCAACGGAATTTCGCTCGACTACCTGTTCAATATTCAATATGTAGCCGAGATGGTGACAACCCTCTCAAGCGCAGCTCTCAAGGAATAACCGTATGCCCACACTGTTGCAGAACGTCTTTCAGGCCAGCGATCTGTTTCTGCAGTTCTACCGCGATCCAGCAGTCACGGCGTACAACCGGCTCGAGCCCCGTGCCCGCACCGAGGACTTTACCCGCAGCCTGCGTGCCGAGGTTCGGGATGCGATGTGGATGTTGACGCGCCAGTGGCAGATGGGCGAATTCGAGGCTGAGGACGCCGGATCGGCCATCGACGCGCGGCTGTTGACTTCGCAGTTCCACGTCGATCGCATCTCGCTGCGCAATGGTACTGGGCGTTCGTATAGCCTGGACACCCCACTGGAAACGATTGTCGAACGGGAGACGGTCCCCTTTACGCATGCACTGAAGGTGAAGATCGGACATTACTTCCTGAAGCTACACACGCCTGGCTTGCGCACCACCTATCTGCCGAAGTACATGGCGGCGTTTCCATTTGCCCAGGGCCACGAAGACGATTTTCGCGGACAGGTAGACGGTCTGAACCTCTATACCGCGACCAAGGGCCGCGATTTTGATGGGCAGCAGTTGTTGGCCTCTATCAATAACGGCACGTTGAACGCGGATGCCGGCATCGCCCCTGGCGATCAGCCCGCCGTTGCCGGGTATGCCGATCAGCTCAAGCAGTGGTTGCAGCGGCAGTATGCGCAGCCGGAAGGCGTCGGGGACAGCGCGTGGGATCCGCAGCAGTTGACCTATGAATTTACCGCCGCGGCTCCACTGGCTGGAGAAGGCCAGATGGTGCTGGACGCGAGCCGCTATCACGGGCAAAGGCTCGACTGGTATTCGTTTGAGCTCGACCCAAACGGTCAGCAGATTTCCGATGGCGATGCAGCGCCGGCGAAACCATTTGAGGCTCCAATCTCCTTTCTGCCGGTGGCAGCCAGCTTCAAAGGGATGCCCAGTCCGCGCTTCTGGGAGATGGAGGACCAGCAGGTAAATTTTGGCAAGCTCAACGCGAAGACTACCGATCAATTGCTGCTTGTGTTTGCCGAGCTGGGTCTCATCTACGGCAATGACTGGTTCGTCATTCCGTATGCCATGCAGGTGAACACTCTTTGCGAAATCAAGGGCCTTGTGATCACCGATGTCTTCGGGGAGCGCACGCTGGTGCAGGCCGCTGATGAAGGCGAAGACAATAACTGGCAGCATTGGAGCATGTTCAACCTGAGCAACAGGAATGATGTCGGTAGTTATAATCGCCAGTTCTTCCTGCCAGCGGCGCTGACGCAGACGCTCGAGAGTGAGCCGATCGAGCAAGTGAACTTCCTGCGCGACGAGATGGTGAACATGGTCTGGGCCGTCGAAGACTTCATTCCCGACGCGACGGATGTGGGAATCAACGGCAATGACGCGGCCGATAAGACCGGCGTCGTGCCGCCCCCCATTGTCGGTTCCACGGCCAGCATTCGTTACGTGCTGGGTACAGCGGTTCCGGAGAACTGGATTCCTTTCCTGCCAGTACACAAGCCGGGCAGTGTGCAGGATATTCAGTTCCAGCGTGCAGCCATGCCCAAGCTCGGTTCCCCGCCGAAGGATGTGATCAAAGCCAAGGGCGTCATCCTGAACGAAGTGCCGCCTCCTTATTATGTGAACGAGGAGGAGGTGCCGTATTCCGGAACGCTATTGATGCGTACTTGGCAGCGGACCCGGTGGTTCAATGGACAAACCTATGTTTGGATCGGGCGCTCCCGCGAGACCGGACGTGGCCAGGGCAGCAGCAACCTGCGCTTCGATCAGATCGAACCGCTTACCAGCGGCTGACGGAACGGGACATCGGCCAGCCGCCTTTGACAGTGAATTGCTCAGTGGCACGTCTCCCGTCCACGTGCCGCGAATGGGACTTTCACGCCGGATTCCTGTGGTTACTCCACGCCCGCCGGATCGATCCTCACCCGGTCTCCCGAATTGAGACGTAGCGCAGTTCGTTGCCGACCCGGTAACCATCGACTTCGAGGCTATGCCCGTCAAGTTTCCGAGTCTCCTCGTCATCGAACGGGTTGGCACCAAGCCGAACGAGAATCAGCCGCTCGCCCTCCGACGTGTCGAGCACTATCCCGGTGTGCTCGCTGCCCGTTCCCCTGTGCACGCTTGCCACGGGGTTGGCCAGCGCGGCGGGCTCTCTTATTAGTAGAGAGCCCGGAGGCCGGTCTTGATCGGCTCCGGTACATTGGGCTGTTGCTCGATTGCGTCCAGAAAGTCCTCGTCATCGGCAACCGTCAAGGGGTCAAGGTGGACGGGCTTCAAGATCACCGACAGCGGCGGCGCCGCTGCCGCTGCTAAGGCAGCACGCTTGGGACCGGTAAGGTCACGCGGTCCGTTGAATGGCAGACGTGGACGCAGGTCCACTCCCCGATCTTGAATCTCGTCCAGCGCTAGCGACCAGATCGGGCGCGCAGGCGCATCAAGCCTGGCGGCTCTCTTCGCGGGTGCTGGCTTAGGTTTCTCAGCCTGTTTTGCCAGCTTGGCAATGTTGAGAAGGGCGTCGCGCAACTGTTTGCGGGCGGTGCTCAGCGACACAGCGTCGACGTATGGATCGGCCGTCTCCTGCTTCAAATATAGCTTTCGCGAGTGGCCACCGACGCGCACCGTCTGATCGTCTGGCGCCAGCGCCGTCATCAGCCCGGGCGTCCCGTAGCGCGCCACGCCGTTGATCATCACCAGGTGGATATTGGTTTCCTTGGCGCGGATGAGCGCGTCGTATGGGTCTCCCGTCTTTTCATCGATCACCAGCAGGTCAGCGCGTGCGCCGGGCGCGATCGTTCCTACCGCGCCGTCCCACTTCAAGATGCGCGCCGCCTCAGTGGTGGCCATGGCCACCAAATCCCGTGCGCTGAGCAGGCCACTGAGTACGTGCAGGCTATAGAGCCACGCGACTTTTAGCTCGCCGAGCAGGTTCTTGCTTCCCGTAGGCGACCAGTCACTGCCCAGCCCAATCTTGACTCGCGCAGCGCGGGCAGCGTCAACGCGTGCAGTTCCACCATAGAGCAGCAAGTTGCTGAGTGGGGACCAGACCATTGATCCCTTCGGCCCGAGCACGTCGAAATCCTCGGGCAGCAGGCCGGCAGCATGGATTCCGGCAAACCTGTCGTTGAGGGCCCACTCACCCGGCGCGACCTCAAGGGCGAGAAAGTGCTTTCGGGCCACAGAGTCGTTGGGCCGGCTCGCGTCGGTCACGCCCTCGCTAAGGTGCAGCAGAAAGCAGCTGTCTTCCTTATTGAGTCTCTTCAGGAAACCCTTGGCATCCTTTGCATCCACATCTGCGATGCGGGCCTGCGCGACTGACAGAGCGGGGTCATCGGTTTGCTCCACGTTACGGACAAGCCCGCGGTAAAAATGCGTGATGCCGGCATTGCTGTTGAGCTTGATCCCCTGGCTCGTGGTAACACCGCCGAGCAGGCACTTGCATTCCACGTAGCGCACCAGCGCCGGGAGGAGCGCAGGCTGGCCGCTCGAATCACGATACTCGCCGATGACGGTCATCGGGCCGCTGATCAGCGGGCGGTAGTCCTTGTGAACGGACCACTGGTCTCGGTGCACGAAGCGCTTGGGCACCGGCGACCAAAGCGGGAGCGCATTGTAGCTGAGATGATTGTGCAAGTCGATGAGACCGGGGAAGAGCGTGCCACCGGTCTCGACCACGTTCACGCCGTCGAAACCCGTTGGGACGGGCTGGCCGCGATCCTGGACCGCGATGACGCAGCCCTGTTCGATGTAAACGATCGCGTCGGCCCGCACCGTGAATGCGTCATCCATCGTCACCACACGTCCCCTCAGCGCCTGCTTCGGCCCCGTAAGCGGATCGATTGGGAACCTCTTCGTTTTCGGAGCGGCCGTTATCGCTGCACCCGCGGGTCCGACTCGCGATAGGGGAAACCACTTGCGAGTGACCTTCATACAATGACCCCTTTGGTAAAGCGCCCACAGCGTCTCATTATGAATGATAACGTCTTTATCATTCACTGGTTAAGTAACGTGAACTGGCATCTGCTACGCCACTCGAATGCTACTCTGCATGACTCGATCGCTACTCCTCTGGGCACAGTGCAGGCGCTTCTCGGTCATTCATCGAGCGAGATCACGCGTCAGGTCTATTTGCATTCGCTCACCGAGGACAGGCGGGCGGCGGTAGAAAAACTGGAATCTCTTTTGATTGGACCCACATCGGACCCAAGTTGCGATTTTTCGACAACTTCGGTTTCGAGGATTTGTTGACACTACTGGAGATTTTGGTCGGGGCGCGCGGATTTGAACCGCGGACCCCCTGCGCCCAAGGCAGGTGCGCTACCAGGCTGCGCTACGCCCCGACATTGTGGTCGTCTTATTTTAAACCACTTCTGCGAACTTGAGGCATTTCCAGCGAGCTTGACAGCCAGGGCGATACCAGCCGAGTAGCGGCCACTATGAGAGTGATCCGGGACAGGACGCGATTCGCCTGTCCCGGCATTTCGTCTATTGCGTTACCAGGATCGTGGAATCGTCCAGCCTGAACTGGTCTCCAGCATCGAAGACCTTGAGACCACCGCGGACTTCAACCGTGTGTGGTCCAGCCAGTGGAACTTTGGTCGCAACCACTATCACAGCGCTGACCCAATTTGTAAGTGCGCCCGTTCCATTGTCGGTACAAAACGCATTATCGCTATCGGATGGGGAGACGATCACGCCATCCAACATTATGTCGATGTCCAACCAGGTCTGATTGTCGGTTCCGGCAACGGAGCATTCAGCGTTATAGGTGATGACAACGCCCTGGTTTGGGGCGGTTGTGCTGAAGTTGATGCTGGTTGCTCCGCTGTTGTCAAGCGGGATCAGGTGTGCCAGTTCGTCGCTGAAGATGACAAAGTTTGTTCTGCTGTTTGCGGCTTTGATCGCTGCCGGGGACGGAATCGCCGCCAGCGATACGAAGAGAAGGGTAATCACAGCAATCATTCGTCGGGTCATGATATGTCTCCTTTTCATTTTTGGTGTCCCACGGCAGCAAGTTCGCGCTGCAGGTGCTGGCCACGGTTCGCTCGGTGCTCGCGTCGGCACATTTCGTTAAAGGACCGAACCCCACATTTCGCGGTGTTCACATATACGTGGCGGCTCGCCGCGGAAAATTACATCGGAGAACAAAAAAAGTTTTCGAGTGGGCTTTCTAGCGCAGGCGACGCAGGAAATATCTACCGACGACTTCAGGGTTCCCGCCGATGACTTCAGAAACTGTCAGGATGTAGTCGCCGAGGGGTAGGGATTGCGCAGGGAACTCCATTGCAAGTTGATATCCGGTGCTGGAGCGAGTGGCTTGGATGTTGGGCAACGTTAGAACTGTCTCTCCTTCAACGCGTCTAGCGACCGCACTGTAGTTTGTGGCTTCGTGCAGACTCTCAAGAGGGACGACCAACCGGATGCGCTCGGTTCCCGGGCGAACTCGGATGTCATTTGCCGCTCCGGCATCTCGCTCACTACCTGCTGTTAGCACGAACGTCGCAACCATCGCTTGCGGAGGAGAGGGCGACACTTTCTGCTCGGGGGACGGGCCAGTCTCCTGTCTTGGCGGATTTGGAATCTGTGCCGTGCGCTCGGGTCCGGAGGCATTTCGCCAGAGCAGCCCCAGTCCAACTGCGAGGGCCAGCAAAGCGACAGCGGCAATCCAGCCCAATGCCGGCCTCTGCACGAAAAACTGGCTGAAGTCGAACCAATCGCGGAAGTGCGTGCTTACCCTCGCACTCTTGTCGTCGCTGACGGTGTTTACCGATTTTTGTGTCAACAGCCGGGAAAGCTGGAGTTGTTCAGTGCTGCCGGGAGAATTCAGGAGGCGATGCTCGAAGGCTTCGCGCTTGCTCCCCGCCAGTGCGCCTCGCGCATAATCGTCGGTGAGCTCAGCTTCGACGGCCAGCAACTCTTCAAAAAGCTGATCATCTTCCAGACAGGCCTGTTCGAAAATAATCTTCTGCTCGTCGGGCATTTCCCCGAGCAGATATTCGATCATTTCCTTGGAATCAGGTTGGCGGCTATCAGTCATCGTTCAGTTCGAGGCATACATAAGAGTGGCAAAATTCGCATTTCAT
>DATBFG010000119.1:0-11634 GCA_036558645.1 Terriglobales bacterium | reverse complement strand
CCCGCTACACGCTGGAAATGGGCGAACAGATCACCGGCGTCCCGGCCGATCAGATCAAGCTGATCGCCGAGACGATGGCCAAGAACCGACCGGGCTCGATCCTCTACGCCCTGGGCATGACCCAGCACACGACCGGTGTGCAGGGAATTCGATCGTTCACGATCCTTCAACTGCTTCTCGGCAACATCGGCAAACCCGGCGGCGGCGTCAACGCGCTGCGCGGCGAGCCAAACGTGCAGGGCGCGTGCGACATGGCGGTGCTCTACAACTACATGCCGGGCTATCTCAACTCTCCATCGAACGCCGAGCCGACCATTTACGACTACGTGCGCAAGAACGGGATCGCCGACAGCCGGTATCTCGTCAACACGCTCAAGGCGTTCTTCGGTGACGCGGCCACCGCCGAGAACGATTACGCCTATGGGTGGCTGCCGAAGCGGAATGCGTCCAAGGATTACGGCACCCTTCCGATGTTCGAGGATGCTCTCGCGGGGAAGCTCAAGCTGCTTTGGATCGTCGGGCAGAATCCCGCCGTCACCGTACCGAACCTCAAGCTGACATTCGACGCGATGGCGAATCTCGAGACGCTCGTGGTCCAAGAGATCTGGGAGACCGAGACCGCGGCGTTCTGGCGGCGGCCCGGCGTCGACCCGAAGTCGATCTCTACCGAGGTGTTCCTGCTACCTGCTGCATTTTTCATGGAAAAGAACGGCACCATCAGCAACTCTGGAGGTATGGTGCAATGGCGCAACGCTGCCGTCGAGCCTCCGGGGCAAGCCAAGCCAGACGGCGCGATCGTGGACCTCATCTTCCGCAAGGTTCGCGATCTGGTCAAAGATTCGAAGGAACCAAGGGACGAGATCATCCAAAAAGCCTTCTGGACTTACACCACGGCAGAGGACGTTTTGCGCGAGATCAACGGGTACGCCCTACGCGACAACCCCGAGACTGGCCTAAAGGCGGGCGATCTCGTCCGCAAGGTAAGTGATCTTCGATCCGACGGCTCGACGTCGTCCGGCGCATGGATTTACGCGGGTGTCTTTGCCAACAACCAAAATCTATCGAAGCGTCGCGACTCGCAAACGGATCCAGGTGGTCTCGGCCTCTATCCGGGCTTCGGCTGGACTTGGCCCAATAACATGCGCATCCTCTACAACCGAGCGTCCTGCGATCGGCACGGCAAACCATATCCTGGCTCATTGCCCATTATCTGGTGGGACGAGAAAGCCAAACGATGGGCGGGATATGACGTACCGGATGTTCCTGTCCCGACCGACGGTCCCTCTACGCCGAATGGTCAGCGGGCCTTCCACCTAGGCGCCGAGGGCGTCGGGCGCCTCTTTGCGGCTGTCTACTCCGACCCAGATGAGAAGCATCCGGGTTATCCGCGCGATGTGGCCTATGTACCGAAGGACGGTCCGCTGCCGGAGATGTATGAGCCAGTGGAAAGCCCCGTCGAGAATGTACTGCATCCGCAAGTGGGATCCAACCCTACGTTGAAATATCCCCGCGTCAAGAGTCACCAGCCGATTGGCACAGTTCAGGAGTTTCCTTACGTGCTGATGACTTCGACCGTGGCCGAGCATTGGTGTGGCGGTTCGACAACAAGAAACATTCCTTGGCTGAACGAACTGGTTCCCGAACCGATGCTGGAGATGCCCGATGCACTGGCGCGCAAGTTGACCGTGAAGACTGGAGACTTGGTAAAAGTATCCTCGGCCAGGGGAGAAGTTGTTGTGCGTGCGGTTGTCACACCGAGGATGCAGACGCTCAAAATCAATGGAAGCGAAATCATCATCGTCTGGATGCCATACAACTGGGGATTCAGGGGACTCTCGACCGGCCCCAGTGTGAACCATCTGACGATTGATGCCGTCGATCCCGGCGCGGGCACGCAGGAGACGAAAGCTTGTCTGGTGAATGTTACTAAGGCACATGACGCAGTTGCGGCGGGGTATCGGTCGCGAAGGACAAGATCATGACGGAGCAGACAACGGCTACCCCCATCAAGTCGACTCTGATTGACATTACTAAATGCATTGGTTGCCGAGCATGCCAGGTGGCCTGCAAACAATGGAATGACCGCGACGGAGAAGAAACCGAGCTGCAATGGCACATGGGTCTCCAAAACCCTGCCACTCTCAGCGCAAAGACCCTGACGTTAATTACGTTTCACGAGTTGCCTGATGATAAGGCGCCTGGAGGGTTGAACTATCTCTTTACCATGCGGCGTTGCCTGCACTGCCTTGAGCCGGCATGTGCCTCAGCATGCCCGACAACTGCTTTGGAAAGGCAATCAGACGGACCGGTTAGTTATGATCCTAATCAATGCATCGGCTGCCGTTACTGCATCTGGGCCTGTCCATGGGGCGTCCCCACGGCTGAATGGGATTCTCTAGCGCCAAAGATTCAAAAGTGTACCCACTGTGCCGACCGTCATGATCAGCCGCTCCCAATAGCGCGTAACGGACAAACGCTCACTTCCGAGGAAGGCAATCTTTACCGGGACAACATTGTCGTTCCCGCCTGCGTTAAGGCGTGCCCTGCGGACGCACTGAAATTCGGAACGCGCGATGACTTACTTCAGGAAGCTCGCAATCGGATTGCAAATAGGCCCGACAGGTACGTTGATCATATTTACGGAGAGAAGGAGGCGGGCGGTACGAGCGTGCTCTACCTGTCCTCTGTACCTTTCGAGAAGTTAGGCTTTCCTGATGTGGGAACGAAGTCATACCCAGGACTTTCCGGATTTGCCTTACACGCTGTACCTCCGGCCGTGTTAGCTGTTGGCGCTATGTTGGGCGGCATCTACGCATTCTTGAAGCGGCGGCGCTTAGCGATGGCTGGGGCGGCGGCGGCAGAGAGCCAATCGCATGTCGAGTTCGAATCTATTTCTTACAAGCTCATGACTCCCTTGAACAAGATGCTTCTCGTGCTGATGGCTTTTGGCGCAATCTCGCTTCTGGCAAGGTTCGCTCTGGGCTTAGGAGGGAGCACACACTTATCCAACACTTACGCCTGGGGACTATGGATTCTTTTTGATCTCGTGTGGATCGCAGTGGCAGCCGGAGCGTTTGCAACGGCGGGCCTGATCTACGTTTTTCAGCGAAAGGACCTGTATTCATTCGGCCGTTCGGCCGTGCTGATGGGACTATTGAGTTATTCCTTTGTGACGGTCACGCTCGTTGCAGACCTCGGTTTGCCATGGAATTTCTATCAGCTTGGTTTGCGGGCACCCGCCCAGTCCGCGATGTTTGAAGTGTCGTGGTGCGTCGGACTCTACGTGACGATTCTGCTACTCGAATTCCTTCCCATCCCATTCGAACGTTGGGGTCTGCAAAAAGCGATGGAGACGTGGAAGCGCTGGTCGGGCGCATACGTTGCATTCGCAGTGACCCTGTTTGTTTACCTGCTCTCGCGTAACTTGGTTTACGCCGCGGCTGCTGCCGTCCTCTTCTCGTTCCTTGCATGGTCCTTCCGCGCGAGAGGCCAAAAGGCTGAGCCGATCATGCTGGCGATTGCCGCCGTAACACTGTCCACGATGCACCAGAGTTCGCTGGGATCATTGTTCTTGCTAATGCCAGACAAGCTCGCTCCGCAATGGTGGTCTCCAGTCATGCCCGTCTCCTTCTTCATCTCCTCGATTGCAGCCGGAACCGCAGTTGTGATTCTGGTTGAAATGTGGATCGCAAAGGCATGGAACAGGCGGCTGCAAACAGAACAGCTCTCCGCGATGGGAAAGATCACCTTCTGGGCATTGTTGGGGTATTTGGGATTTCGAATTGGTGACATGGTGGTTCGGGGACAGCTTTCGAGCGCATTCTCTGGAAGGGTGGGTCTACTTTTTGCCATTGAGATCCTGGGAGGAGGCATTGTTCCATTGCTCTTGCTTGCCACCACGCAATTACGGACCCGTCCTGGCATCCTCTTCTGGGGCGCGCTTCTCACCGCACTTGGCGTGGTCTTCAATCGCATGAACGTGGTCCTGTTCGCCATGGCCTTGAAAGGAGCCATGCCACAGGCTGCTCCTGAGGCTTACTCTCCATCGATTTTTGAGTGGGGCATCTCGATTGGACTAATAGCCGCGACTATCTTTCTCTTCGGATGGTGTGCGAGGCTTATGCCGCTCCTTCCAAAACCGATGGTGACTGAAGGCAAGTGATCCCGTGACTCGAGATCGCTGGCTCGCCACACATCCTTATCTTCAGCCCTTAGCGGATCTTCGCGCTGCAGTCGACTCCGTCATGGCCGAGGTTGTGATCGTTCGTGCCGACATTCCAAGCTGGAATGAATACACGGACGATTTTCATTCAGGGGTGCCGCTTCTCCACAGCTCGGCGATAACGGTGGACCTGGAGAGTGTCGGGGCTAGCTTAGTCGCGCTGGCTCAGGGTCTATCTTTGAGAGCCTTGCCGGGAAGCTTAGCGGAAGAATGCCGGGCTTTTCACTCGGAGTTGCTAAGTACACCGGATGCCCCACGGCATGCACTTCATCGGTTGCTCGATAAGGGGATCACTGTGTCAGAGCCCCAAGCACTCCTTCAATACTTAGGTTGGAGCGTGCTGGCTCGTTATCTGCATCCGGTTGTGGGCGCGTTCAATTGCTGGCGAGATGAGGAGCGATGGCTTCGCAACTACTGTCCGACTTGCGGTGCATCGCCAGCAATGGCGCAGCTGGCTGGCACCGAGCCTGGACGTTTACGTATGCTATCTTGCGGCCGTTGCGAAACTCGGTGGCGATATCGGAGGACTGCATGCCCATTCTGTGAAAATATAGATAATCACAAGCTCGCCGTGCTAGCAGTTGAAGGACAATCAGGCCTGCGGATCGACTACTGCGAAGAGTGTCGAGGCTATATCAAGACCTACAATGGCGAAGGAAGCGAGCGCATCTTATTGGCCGACTGGACATCCATTCACCTCGACGTCGTTGCCCGTGATCGCGGACTAAAACGATTTGCAAGATCATTTTACGATCTGTGACGCGATGATCACATATGTGATCATCGCACTCACGTGACCTCACGTCCGACTAAGGCAGTTGTTCCATAAAAGTTACCCCATTGTCACGAATCAACCCGCATGGTTCGGTCCATCTACTGATTTTGCGAAGTTGTGAATCACCTTTAAGGTCGGTCGCATGCAGTGATGGTTGATCCACGCCGCGATCACTAGGATCACGGACCATACCGCGAGAGTGAGGGGCTTGCGTGCGCAGCTTGGAGATCGGTGCGCGGGAGTTCTGATGGTGCATCTTCCTCGGCATGGTGAGCCCTCCTAAAATTTAACCTTCTCTACTGTTTCGGCAGGAATATGTTCGACATTGTTGTTGACGGCTGGGCTGCAATGAATCTAAATCGGCATTGCAAGAGGGGAAGAAACGCTGGCAGACAATTTTGCGGGAACGACATACCTCCTCAAGCCGAAGCGATCGTAGTTTGATGAGGGTCATAGTGGAGAGGCCGTTTTAGGGTCTCGCTTGATGAATTGAAGGCGTGTGGAATCAGTAACGAGCTTTTCGGCTCTTCGTCTCAGAGTAATCACGTGGGACAACTGTCGTAATATTCCCGACTACACTCATTGAGCTTCCTTGAGCAGGATTTTGGTGTCCGGAGCAGTGTCCAGAAACTGCCGAATGAGGTCACATTAGGTAGTCTTACGGGAGCCAGGACGACTGCAAGATGTAGACGTCGCGTGACATTATATTAATGATAACAATTGCTAAACCGTTGTACGGGCTAAAACCTGCACCGAGGGTTCGAATCCCTCCCTCTCCGCCAGCTTTTTCCTTTCAAAGAGTTAGCCCCGCTTTCACAATAACGAATCGTCCTCGAGTTGGGTTTCTAGTGTCCGGAAGGTGTCCAATTCCGACGAAAATTCCCTGAATTGCGATCCACGCCGGGATCGGAGGAGCCGAGTTCGGTAGAAGGCGACATGCTTCCCGAGGAGAGTGAGAACGAGCCAAACCGCCTCACTCAGTTTTGAAAAAGAAGTTGATGAGTGTAATCGGGATTTATGGACACTTACCCACCGGTAGATCGTCAGTTGTCCTGCATACCGACGGAACTGAACTCCAAGACTGCGTTGAAGATCATCATTCCATCGGGCGTCACTTCAATCTTGCGACAAGTGGGAGAGGACGCACGAGCCATGACGCACACATCGTAGATCCCTGGCGTTAACTCTAAAGAGTAATATCCGTCGTCGCCGCCTTGGGCAACTCTTACAGTCTCGCTTCCGTCTTTGTGCGCCACCACGAAGGGATTACGAATCACCATGTGGTCAGAAGCATAAACGACCGTTCCTTTGACACCACTCGGATGTTCGTGGGAAGGTTCCGCGGCCTGTGCGGAGGAAACACCGGCGTAGAGGAGGCAAACCACAAATAATCCACTTAACTTCGTTAGCATTTGGCCTCTTCAATTAAGGGGAACATCATAGCGTGTGGGAGCCATCAACTCGAAACAGCCGGGTGCGACGCCGACTTGATCGATGAGTGAAATTGCGATTTCTCGCCAACTTTGGTTATGGCACGAGTTCGTAAACGGTTCCGTTGTTGCTCGTGCCGCCCATCGACGCCGTCCCGATCAACTTCCTGCCTGCTCCCTTCAGTAAGCCAGCAGCCGGATTTTGTCCGTCGTTGCCGCCTAGAAATTGATAGATGGCGGTGAGGGCGCCGTCGGGAGTGATCTTGAAGACAACTCCTCCGTTGTTGCCGGCTGGGCCTCCCTGGATGGTAGTGCCGTAGAGATCGCCTTGGGCATCGGCGATCAGCGGAGATTCGGGATACAGCCCGTCGTTACCGTCGAAGCTGTGCAGCACCGTCTCATGGCCGTTGGCGTCGATCTTATAGACAGCACCGCCCAGGCGAGTTCCTCCGAAGAAGGACGTGCCGTACAAGTTTCCCGCGGCATCACGGTAAACGGGGGAGCGTGGTCCTTGAGCGTCCGAGCCCGAGGTGGGGCCAAAGCTGTAGAGCACGGTTTCGTTGCCGCTCGGATCGAGTTTGAACACTGTCCCGGTATTGGAAGGGCCGCCTTCGGTGGTCGTCCCGTAGAAGTTTCCGGCGCCATCGCGAATTAGGCAGGCGAAGGGGAACGCGCCGTCGTTGCCGCCAGCAAAGCTATGCAGCACTGTCTCGTTGCCGCTGTTGTCCACCTTGTACACCGCTCCCAGCGATTGCGCTCCGCCAATCTGGGTCGTGCCATACAGATTGCCGACGCTGTCGCGGATTACACCCGCGACGGGGAAGCCTCCGTCCACGCCACCATGGAAGCGATAGACCACGGTTTCGTTGCCGAACGGATCGACCTTATACACCACTCCACATCCTTTATTGCATTGCGCCGCGCGCGTTCCGCCTTGCGAGGTTGTGCCATAAAGGTTACCCGCACTGTCGAGGACTACGCCTGCATCCGGCAGGCTACCGTCTGCTCCACGGAAACTGTGGAGCACGGTTTCTTTGCCGTCGGGCGAGATCTTGAAGACCATTCCTTGATGGTAAGCACCGCCACTGTAAGTGGTCCCGTAAAAGTTGCCGTTGGCGTCGCGCGCGACTCCAGAGAACAGGGGTTCCGTACCATCGGGACTACCCTTGAAGTTGTAGATCGTGGCCTTGGTGTACTGCTGCGCCTGCACTGCGGCGGCCAGCACGATCATACATGCCAACAACGAGAACCCGCGACGCATCATGGAATGCCCTCCGGGACAGACTCATTCGTATGCCTTTTTAAGGCTGTCTCTGGCAGGCTTGTGATGCGGGAATTCAGGGCGGCGTATGCCTAGCCGTCGGCGAACGGGTGAGTCCGCAGAACTGGTCATTGAGTGAAGGTCAATGAGCGTTATCGGGATTTATCGCCAACTACCGGGCTAATACAATCGTAGCGATTGTGTGGCACAGGATAACGGCGGCGAAGAGGATTGTCGCCCAGAACACTGAGCGGCAAAAACGTGGCAACACACTCCGAGGAAACAGTGCCTCGTAAGTAGCCAACACGTCGTCACTACTGCGGAAACTCAGCCATTCAACTCTGTCTCTCGCGGAATCCACTCTCATCAAGCGGACTCTCATCACAAAATAGAAGGTGCTGCTAACGAGAGCCAATATCACCATTGCGGAGAACGCTATAGTGAACATGCTACCGCGCCCCCGAATGGGCCACGGAAGTCGAAATGCTAGCCGATTTGATGGTCAGTGAATGTAAACGTCGGTTGTGACGCCAATCATCCTGCCATCGGTAAGGAACGCTGACGCAACTGTCTTTTGCCATTCCAATAATCGCCAAGTCCAACGAATGCTCCCATTATGGCCGCTGAGAGAAGACCCCACGCCGCATACCCTCTCTGTTCCTCCTCTCCAACCAGCACCGACTCTGAGGGCGCGGGGGGAAAGTAATACACTGCGACGGATTGCCCTCGCTGTAAACCTGCATGATAGGGGCCATAGCCTGTGCCAGAGTAGGTCTTCCCCAGCACGGTGTATTCGTAAGAGAGGTAGTTGTGGTTGCTCGGGTCAGCTTCCCGTGTAATTGATCCATCGACTTTGCCAGACGAGAACCACATCAGCAGCGAAGCCCTCGATGGCGGATTGAACATGCTGGCCATCAGAAACACAAGGCCGAACATGACTACGAAGCGCGTGACTTGATGGCGCTCAATCTCCATTTGCTGCCGAGTTTACCAGCACCCTACCGAGCTTGGCACAGCATGGCTGTTGAAATCAGGCGTTAGCACAAGCTTGCGCCATTTGTTCGCTAAAGCCCAGGTTGGTGCGTGTTGCCCGTTTCCGCCCGGTATAATGTGGACACGATGTCCTTTAGAATCACTGCCTACCGCATATTTATAGCTAGTCCTGGTGGACTGCGGGAAGAGCGGGAGGCTTTTAGGGCAACTGTTTACGACTACAACGAGACTGACGCCATTCAGCGCGGCGTCTTGTTCATTCCGACGGGCTGGGAAGATACCCTATCCGGAGCTGGCCGTCCGCAAGGCATCATCAATCAGGATCTGACGAACTGTGACTACTTCGTCCTGGTGGTATGGGACCGATGGGGTTCCCCACCGGCCGTCAGTGGCGCGGGGGCCTTCACCTCGGGCACAGAAGAAGAGTTCCACGTTGCTGAACGCTGCCTAAATGATCCGAACGAGTCCATGCTGCAGATGGTCATCTTGTTCAAGGCGGTGCCTCCTGAGCGCCGCGCCGACCCAGGCGAGCAGCTCAGCAAGGTCCTGGCATTCCGCCGAGAACGGGAGATCAAGAAGGACTACCTGATCTCCGATTTCGACGACATCTCGCGGTTCCAGTCCCTGCTGCGCAAGCACCTGGCGCAGTGGATCCGCAATCACGAACAGAAACTAACCAAGAAGCCCCGAACCATCGCTCGGCGGAAGGCGGATGCTGCTCCCGCGCTCACCCCGGTGAACCCTTCTACACAGGTGCGGGCATCCGTTCCGGAGCCTGAGCGAAACCCGCTGCTCCTCAAGGCCGAACAACTCGCGGACTCCGGCAATCTTACTGACGCCGAAAACGCCTTTGCGCGGGCAGCTATCAACAGCAAGGATGGTGACGCACTCAATTCGTATGGGAGTTTCCTTCAGCGCGTTGGTCGTCTTTCCCAGGCCAGGGAGATCTACGAGCAGGTCGTTAAGATGGGCTCGGAGATTGATGAGAAGTGGAAGAGCATAGCGTTCGGCAATCTCGGGCAGCTCTATCGCACTCTGGGTGATTTGGAACGTGCGGAAGAAATGCACAAAAAGGCGCTCGCGATGGACGAGCGCCTCGGCAGGAAAGAGGGGATGGCAGTCCAATACGGCAAACTCGGTCGTATCTATCGTCGCTGGGACCACCTAGACCAAGCTGAGGAGGCACACCGCAAAGCCTTAAGTCTCAACCTGGAAACCAAGAACTTGGCTGGGACGGCGGTCGATTACGGCGATCTTGCCCAGGTGCATCGAAGAAAGGGCGATCTTGATACGGCGCTGCACTACCTGCAACAGGCGCTTCAGATCAATGAAAGTCTGCATCAGGAATTAGGCATTGCAATCGTGTGCGGAAATCTGGGAATCATCTATCGTCTGAAGGGTAATCCAGATGCTGCCGACGAAATGCACAGGCGCTCGCTTGCCATCGACCGCAGACTTGGGAATCTTGAGGGAGAAGCTATTCAATGCGGGAACATCGGCCTGCTGTACTTAACGCGTGGCAAACTCGACGAAGCCGAGACCTGGCTAAACAAATCACTGGCACTCAATGAGCGCCTCGGTCGGATCGAAGGTATCGCAGGGGACCAACGCGATCTTGGCCTAGTCTATAACGCCCGCGGGGATACCTCCCTCGCTCGGTCTTTCTGGGTTATGGCGCGGGGTCGCTTCCTATCGATGGGAATGAAGTACAAGGTGCGAGAGTTGGACGCATACTTGAACCCCTCAACATCCAAGGCAACCGGCGCAGGCAAGCAAAGTTGTGAGCCACACAGTTGAAGGGGACTGGTGGCGAGAAAATCCCGAATTAGCGGGACTGTTTAGTGGTTTTGCTTTCATCCGAATACTCTGAGTCTACGCAGACCCAGGTCCAAGTTGTAGCCTGCCCACTTACCTTTACTTGCTTTAGCAGTTCACCTGCGGATGACTCCGCGGACGAAACCAGCCGATTTCACTCATTGAGCATCCGTAAGTGTAATGGCGAGTTTTCGCTATAGCGCAACTGCAGTTTCCTCACCTCCGAGATCAAATAACTATTCTTCATCCTCCTGCAGTGGAACGCGCGATCGGACGGCCAAGATATAGGCCTTGGTGTCCGGTTTGTCCTGGTTGTAAAAGCCCACCGTGCAGTTGGGACGAAAATAGTAGGCATCTCCTGCTTTGGCGGCATGGCGGCCTTCGACGCCGTTCTCCCCAGAGCCGGCCACAATCTCGCCCTGCCCGTCCATGACTAGATAGATTTCTTCCGCGGCCGGGTGGTGGTGAGGCCAGTTCGTGCCTCCGGGCGCAAAATCCATCCAGAAAAAGCTATCCATCACATAGGCTTCATCGATCAAGTCTCGCTTCCCGGTGTGCAACCCGATCAGAAGTTTGTACAGAACTGATTTCGGGTGGCCGCTGACCGTCTGTTCCTCGGACTCTGCGAGGTTCGCGACTTTCGCATGCGCCATCGGTGCTGCAACAGAAATCGATGCCGGAATTTTGAATCCCATCACCAGCACACGCAGAGGCTGGTCAGAATCGTTGGAAATCGAATGTTTCGCGCCCGGAGGCAAGTACGTGAAGTCATGCTTGTGCAATGCTTGAGCCTGGCCTTGGTAGTGCAGCACCCCCGTCCCTTCCTCGACGAAATAAATTTCCTCCTGGCGCTCGTAGGAGACGGTTTGGCAATTGCCATTCCGATCCAAAGAGACTTCGCCGAAACGATTGACGGTTTGGAGAGATCGGTTCTCTTTGTCTCCCTCGCCGAAGATAGCTCGATAGTGGCAAGTTGGAGAGGAGAGATCCGCTTTGATCTCGGCAAGGTTTGGAACGTAGCGATGCAGCCATGTGGGGTCTGTCTGCCGCTCTTGCGCTCGCAGCCCCTGTGCCAACAGCAGGAACAGCACGAATTTTTTCACGTTCGCTACTCCCGACTTGCTTTAGATTTAGTTTT
>DATBFG010000118.1:0-33494 GCA_036558645.1 Terriglobales bacterium | reverse complement strand
TGACCTCCCATGCGATCAATTTATGCGTGATGACCTTCCTCTCCGCTAATCGTCCAAGTGATGGTATTCAGAAATAGCCCGCACTCACATTCCCTATGAACACACTCCAAACGCACCTGCTCCGACGTTGGACGATTTTGACATTGACAGTCTGTCTATTGGTTGCGCCTCTGTTCGCTGCGCCCATGGCCAAAGACGACCGGGAACACCTGCTTGTGCACTTCGAAATGACTACGCAAATGGTGGCCGAGCAGGTGCGTGGTTTATCGCCGGCGCAATTGGAGTACAAAGCTTCGCCCGATCGCTGGAGCATTCGCGAAGTCGTTTCACATCTGGCCGTGGCTGAACCGGATTATTGGCGCGACTTGCAAAAAGCGCTCAAGGCCGCCCCGGACATGAAGGAGAAGAAATCAGCTAACACAGACGCCGACATCCTTTGGTACGGCATCGATCGTGTGGTTCATACCAAGACCGGCGGTGGACATGAGAAAGTCGACACCTACAAGGACCTAGGCGAGGCACTCGGGAAGTTTCAGGCTCTACGCGCCACCATGATCGAATACATCAAGACCACGAACGACGACATGTGAGCCCACAGCTTCGGAGATCAAGAGGTAATCGATTGCTGGCAATGGATGCTGGAGATCTCCACCCACGCGGAGCGCCACATCCAGCAGATTCGCGAAATCAAGAACGACCCGAACTTTCCGAAGAAATGACTTCGTGACAATCAGCCTCGCCGCGCTGCGTCGATTTTGGCGACATCGATCTTCTTCATCGTCATCATAGCCGCGAATGCGCGCTTTGCCTCATCCCCACCCGCCGCGAGCGCGTCGGTTAGCGTGCGCGGGGTAATTTGCCAGGAAAGGCCCCAGCGGTCCTTACACCAACCGCACTCGCTCTCCATTCCGCCATTGCCGACGATCGCATTCCAGTAGCGGTCCGTTTCCTCCTGATTCTCCGTCGCGATCTGGAAGGAAAAGGCCTCGCTGTGCTTGAACGTCGGACCGCCGTTGAGGCCGAGACAGGGAATGCCCATAACGGTGAAGTCCACGGTCAGCACGTCACCCTCCTGACCGCTCGGATAGTCACCAGGCGCCTTGTGAACGGCGGTTACTTTACTATCCGGGAAAGTGGCGGCGTAAAAGCGCGCGGCATCGAGCGCGTCCTTGTCGAACCAGAGGCAAATGGTGTTCTTCGGCGTCATGTTTTTATACCCTCTTCGTGGAAAGCAGTTCTGATGAGATGGTCTGATGCATCCCGGCGTTTCGGATTTGTTCGCGTGCTCGCGTATTAATTTTATCGCTTGCACGCGTCGAATGGGCTGAGCGTCTCGACGATCATTCGATAACTCGAGGGGACGACAGTAGGAATTTTCCTTGTTCGCCTCAAACCTTCTTAAGCGCTCGAACCACTGCGACCACGACAACGGCCCCAATGATTGCGACGATGATGCTCGGGATTAGACCTCCGGTGGTATAGAAACCAAGAAGAGCCATCAGGCGTCCGCCCACGAGAGCGCCGACGATGCCGAGCAGGATGTCGGTGAACACCCCGTAGCCAGAGCCTTTCATGATCTTGCCGGTGGCCCATCCGGCGATCAGCCCCACGATAATCATCCAGACTAGAAACATGATTGCCTCCCGAGCGCGACCACAGTCGATTCCAATGCTGATTTGGGGACTGTGGCGGAAGGTACGCTTATTGAAATCTGCCGTCAAATCGGCGGGGGAAAAATGTGCTTAAATCGTAAATATGTTCGCGCGCAAGATTCACGTTGAGTACCAGGACAAGGGTCAATGCGTTCCCTGCCCGCTGAAGTGGCTCGATAGCTTTTCCATGCGCAACTTTACGAATGCACGGGTTTTCGACGACACACTGCCGGTCGCCGATGGAAGCATGGAAGTGGGAAGCCAGGTGAAAATCGTCGAACTGAAAGAAGCTATGGAAGATTGGTTTCGACGGAAGAGCTACCTGCCACCCGGCTCGCAATTACGGATCACCGAACTGTAGAAACACGTCTAGCAACAATCGTGCAGCGACAACTGAGTTAAACACTCGCTCGAATTCTTACTGACGCAATCCCATCCAACGTTCCGACACAACAATGGAGTTGCCAGGGTTTTGAGGATCGTAGCGCACCGAAGTGGGCAATCCCAACCTGCATGAATGCAGATTGATTCTCTGGCGAAGATAGGTGACATCCTGCGAAGCCTCGTAAGAGACACCGGCGACATCGTATTGGAAAATTAAGAGCGTCTGCGGCTTGTGATCTTCGCCTTGCAACTCCTGGACATCGATGACGGTCCCATCGGTGATGCGACCGATGTTGTCGAGCCATTGCCGGCGTTCGCGTTCGATTTCTGCCGCGGTCTTGCGTTTTGGCCGAAGCAAGTAGTATGCCGCCAGCAGCGCGCCAGCGGCGCCGATGATCACAGGGTACAAATGAAGTGGGATCATGAGGTCAATCAGGAAAACCGTGACTGGGAACCGGAATCCCTGAAGTATCAGCATAAGCAAGAAGCAACCTGGTTGGAAAGAGTCTGCGTGTTACGAAGGTCAGCAGCAAGAATTATTGTTCATCTGCGACCGGATTCACTAACGTGCCGATTCCCTGCACTGTCACCTGCACAGTGTCGCCGCTATTGAGCGGCCCAACGCCCTTGGGAGTTCCAGTCGCGATCAGGTCTCCCGGCATTAAGGTTATCGCCTGACAGATGTAGCGGATGATATTCCCGATGGAGAAAATGAAATCTTTAGTATTGCCTTCCTGGCGAAGTTCGCCGTTGACATGCGCCTCGACGGAGACCCCGGACCATGGATCGATCTCGCTGGAAACCAAGGGGCCGACCGGACAGAAGGTATCGAAACCTTTCGCGCGAGTCCATTGACCGTCCTTATTCTGGAGATCGCGCGCGGTGACATCGTTGACGCAGGTATATCCAAGAATGTATGGGCGAGCATCCTCATTGCTGCCGAGCTTGTAGCAGCGCTTACCAATCACGACTCCGAGTTCACCTTCATGGTCGACGCGCTCGGAGATTTTCGGACGGCGAATGGTTTGGCCACTGGCAATGAGCGAGGAAGGCGGTTTAAGAAATAAAAGTGGCTCCGCAGGAACTTCATTGCCCAGTTCTTCAGCGTGTTCGCGATAATTGCGCCCTACGCAAACGATCTTTGTGGGTACAACGGGCGGTAACAATTTGGCATCGTTGAGCGGCAGGCGTTCCATGCGCCTGGTGCGTAACTCGTCCATGTCCCCATCGACGCTCTCGGGAGGAGTCAGCAGTATGCGGCTAATTTCGTCCTGGCCTGCGGACGACTCGACCAAGCCATACTGCTCTTGTCCCGCGAGTAAGAACCGGCAATATCTCATGGCGACTATCTAATCACAAAGAACGGTGAGGATGTGTTTTTATTCGATCAAAGTTTGTGCAGCGGCCTAATCGAAAAAATTTGATCCCGGAATGGAGATCGCCCAGCAGCACACAAACCGAGCTGTGTTATGAGCATCCTAGACTGCTCTGATATTGGTGCGGTGAACGAATGGCCACTTCTCCGAATCCGGAACAAAACGAGAGCTTTGGCAACATTGATGCATTGGGGCACGCCGAAGCAGCTCTTCGGGGATATGCGTCTGGAGCGCCGGGCGAACGCCGCAAGCATGATCCGCACTTCGAAGAACGCCAGAAGGGCCGCCCGAAGCCACCGCCGCATGGAGTGTTCCGCTCGATGGGGCTCGGGCTGATCACCGGCGCAGCAGATGATGATCCCTCGGCCATCGGGACCTATGCTGCAGCGGGAGCCTCGTTTGGGCCTTCTTTCCTTTGTGCTGTTCCGGCGATCTTTCCCATGATGTTTACTGTGGTCTACCTGTCGTCGAAGGTAGGCCAAGTATCGGGTAAGGGCTTGTTCGCGGTCATACGTGAACACTATCCGCGATGGTTGTTGTATACGTTTCTCGTAGGGGTCTTAATCGGGAACACGATTGAGGCGGGAGCCGATCTTGGGGGGATGGCTGCAGCGCTTAACCTAATGGTACCGATCCCAATCGGCTGGATCGTTATTTTCATAGGCCTTACCCTCCTCTTATTGCAGGTCTATTGCTCCTATACGCTGATTCGCGATGTGTTTCGCTGGTTAGCATTGGCCCTTGCGGCATACATTGGTTCAGCGGTACTTGCCAAACCGGACTGGTGGCCTATTCTCAAGGCTACGTTTATTCCTAGTATTCACTGGAATCGCGAGTCTCTTTCCATGCTAGTGGCGGTTATCGGGACTAGCCTGTCGGCGTATCTGTACACCTGGCAGTCGAATCAGGACGTGGAAGAGGACATTTCAATGGGACGGAGGCGCCTGACCGACCGCATGGGAACGACGAAGGAAGAGCTGACGCACTCAGCTCAGGACATCGGGTTTGGCATGTTCTTCTCGAACCTGGTGATGTACTTCATTATTCTTTCGACGGCAGCGACCCTGTTCAAGACAGGACATACCGAGATCAATACTGCCGCCGAAGCTGCACAGGCGTTACGGCCGCTTGCAGGAAACGCCGCCGGGACTCTATTCGCAATTGGAGTTGTTGCGGTTGGATTTTTGGCTGTCCCGATCATGACGATGGGCGCAGCGTACGACCTCTGTCAGACATTCGGCTGGAAGCATGGTCTGCATGCCAAAGTTCACGAAGCGAAGCCTTTTTACGCATCGATCGTAGCAGTGACACTTATCGCGATGGGGATCAATTTCCTCGGCCTCAATCCGATGAAGGCACTGGTCTGGGCTGGTATCGTCCAGGGCTTTTCAACACCCTTTCTCCTCCTCATCGTAATGTTCATTACCAATAACCGCCGCATCATGGGGCGCTGGGTGAATGGGCCTGCCATCAATGTGCTGGGATGGATCACGACGGCGGCCGTATTTTCAGCGACGATTGCGCTGATCGTGATGTGGATTGTTTAGGGAGACCGGACGATCATCTCGTAGGGCTGCTTCCTGACGTCACTGTACGGCTTCACTCGTTTCCTCCGACTTTTCACTTTCATTGCCACGCAGATCAACAGCTGAGACAGAGTAAGAATATGTCTTCCCTGATGTGAGGTTTGAATCGCGATATGCGGGCGTGGTGACCAGTTGCTGGTTAACCTTCACCGAAGTCGTTCCTTCTTCGTGGCGATAGATGTTGTATCCGGCGAGATCAGATTCCGTATCAGGAGACCAGATCAGATCAACAGATGATGCCTGACCGGCGCCAGACGCGACTGCCTGCAGACCGGAAGGCACAGCCGGCGGAAAGACGTCGTGCGTTGCGACCCGTACGATAGCTGTGTCATCGCCTTCTATCTGAAGAGTTTGCCCTTGGCTAGAAATTGTGGTTACAACAGTCATCCGATAGTTATAGGTTTTCTCCCAGTCGAAATTAGGGTCATTGAGGGATGATGTGGCTAGTTGCGCCGATCCAATTTGTGTCTCGTTCGTGCTTCCTTCTTCACGTCTGTAGGCACGATAGAAATGTGAGATGCCCTGGACGGGTGTCTCCGGGATGGGAGTCCAGTTGAGCATTACACCGTCAGGGCCGACTTTCACCTTAAAGTCCGCTGGCGGCGGTAACGTCGGAGCGGAAGGAACCTGAACGCGGTTTGAGAAGCCCGCACTTCGCCGACTCGTATTCATCACCGAAATCGCGTAAGTGACCTGTGCCGTGGGGTCTTGATTTCCGAGGGAGTCGGGGAGGGTATCCACAAACGTGGCTTGTGAGGGTGAAGTAACACTCTGACCTGTGGGAGGGGGAGTCTGAGGAGGTACTTCGCCGACCAATGTTCCACAGGTCGTGAGGGAAGGATCCAAGCTGCGACAGACGGCGGTATTTCCGAAATGTCGGATGTTCTGGCGGTCGGTGGTCCGCATAGGCACCGTCCAAGCAAGATAGACCTTGTCGCCTTTACGGACCGCCCGTAGATCGCTCACTGGCTTGGCTAGCTCGAGTGAGGGAGGTAAGGGCACGCCGGGAGCGCCGCACGACGTCCAGAGTGCAACAGCCAACGCGAGAACGCTGACCGTCGTTAGTCGTTGGTCGTTAGTCGTTGGTCCCTCGCGTGAACATTTGGATGACTTCAAAAATATGGTGCGGAATGCTGTCTTAAAGATAGCAAACATGCATGGCTTGGCCGGCGTCGGATTCTCGCAGGCTAAAAAGACAGAAACGAGTCAGAATTTCTGGGCCAAGATCAACGACCAAACGGCTGGCTCATCCCACAAGTTCCTTCACGGCCTCGCGGAAAACACGACTGTGATGGTCGACATCTTCCTTTGAGGTCGTCGGCGCCATGAGCGCCATGTTGTGGAAGGGCGTCAGGAGAATGCCACGATTCATGGCGTATAGATGAAGGAAGTTCTCCAGTTCGAAATCCATGGCTGCCCGTGCGTCCGACCCATTCTTGGGCACTGCGGGAGAAAACATGTATTCGGCGCGGCACCCAAGTCGAGTGACTTGCCAACTCACATTGAATTCGGCGATCACCTTCTGCACACCGGCAGTCCAACGTTCGGCCAGCGGAATCATGTAGTCGAAGGCTTCCTGCGTCAGGACTTTTGAGAGAGTCGCCCGCATGGCAGCGAGGGAAAGCGCGTTTCCGGCGAGCGTACCGCCGATGCCGCCCGTGTCAACGTCCTCGATGTTCTGGCTCTCAACGATTCTCTTCGCGATTTCGTCGGTGAATCCGTAAACTGCACCCGGGACGCCGCCGGCGATGGCCTTTCCAAAGACAAAGAAATCGGGATCGAGATTTTCGGCACGGGTGTATCCACCCGGACCAGCACAGATGGTGTGAGTCTCATCGATGATCAGCAAGGTGCCATGCTTGCGCGTGAGTTCGCGCAGGACCTGGTGATATCCCGGGTCCGGATGAACGATACCGACGTTCGTCATAACTGGCTCAGCCAGCACGCAGGCAACATCCTGTGAGCCCAGAGCCTGTTCCAGGCCAGCCAGGTCATTAAACTCGACTACTTTTGTGGTCACAGTTGGATCGATCGGCGGGCCGACATTTCCTCGGCGGGACTTTGGTACGCCATCATTCAAGATGATGAAGCTTTCGTCCACTGTGCCGTGATAGCACCAGTTGAATACGAGAATCTTTGGGCGATGGGTGATCTGGCGCGCCAGACGGATAGAAAAACGGTTGGCATCGGTCGCAGTCAAGGCAAACTGCCAGTAGGGAAGCTTAAAGCGCTTTTGTAATTCCTCTCCCACCCACACACCATCTTCGCTGGGCAACATGAGGGTGGCGCCCCGGCGAATCTGTTGTTCGACCGCGGAGATCAATGCCGAAGGGGAATGGCCCGTCATGGCACCGGTGTCCCCGAGGCAGAAATCAACATACCGATTGCCGTCCACATCGAAGAAGTGTGCACCTTGAGCCTCGCGGACAAAGGGTGGAAAGGCGCCAGCCCAGCGGAGCATCCAGTTCATTGGCACGCCGCCGAGCAGGGATTTTGCGGCTCGCTCGTATAGAGCCTTGGACTTCGGGCGGTCGTCTACGAAGCGTTTCTGCTCGCGCTGCATGAGCGATGCAAGGCGGCTGCGGTCGATGGTGGGCATGTCGGAAGGGAGTCTAAGCGGTAGGCGATGACCTTAGCAACTGACGAATGGACACACTTGCATGGGCGAACAGCATAGACAAGGGATGCAAATTGAAAGAAATGATTGCAGGGGAGACCGAGCACACGGACGTATGTGCAGAAAGCCTGAATACAGATGACACGAAGGAACCCAAAGCAGGTCTAGATCAGAAATAGGCCTCCCTCGCGATCCTTATGCATTCGATACCACGAAGTATTCCTACAAGATATAGCGGCTCAGATCCTGATCTTTGACGATGTCGGCCAAGGTCTGGCGGACATAGTCTGCATCGATCTTGATGTGCTCGCCTTTTTTCTCTGGAGCATCAAAGCTGATCTGGTCCAGCACGCGCTCCATGATCGTGTGCAAGCGCCGGGCGCCGATGTTTTCAGTGCCTTCGTTTACACGGAAGGCAAAGCGGGCGATCTCTTCCAATGAGTCGTTCGTAAATTCCAGCGTGACGCCCTCGGTTTCGAGAAGGGCTGTGTATTGCTTCACCAGAGAGGACTTTGGCTCTTTTAGGATGCGGATAAAGTCATCCATGGTGAGCGATTGCAGCTCCACGCGGATCGGGAAACGGCCTTGCAACTCGGGGATCAGGTCGCTGGGCTTTGAAACGTGGAAGGCACCTGCGGCCACAAAGAGAATGTGGTCGGTACGAACCATTCCGTACCGCGTGTTGACGGTCGTACCTTCGACGATCGGCAGGATGTCGCGCTGAACGCCTTCGCGTGAGACATCCGGACCATGACCGCTTTCGCGTCCGGCGATCTTGTCTATTTCATCGAGGAAAACGATGCCGGAATCCTCGACGCGGTCGATGGCGACGCGAGTGACCTGATCCATATCGATGAGGCGCTGTTCTTCTTCCTGGATCAGGTACTCGAAGGCTTCGTTCACCTTCATCTTGCGCTTCTTGGTCCGCTGTCCGAACAAGTTCGGCAGCATGTCTTTGATGTTGACGTCCATCTCCTCGACGCCCTGATTGGAAATGATTTCAAACGCGGGGAACGATTTTTCGCGGACGTCAATTTCAACCGTGCGGTCGTCGAGCTTGCCTTCTCGCAATTGCTGGCGCAACTTTTCGCGCGTGCGACTGTGTGATTCACTGCTGCTGGTCGTGCCTTCCAAAGCGAACCCGGCTGTGGGCTCCTGGCGCGGTGGTGTAACGGGCGGAAGCAAAACATCCAAGAGGCGCTCTTCGGCGTTCAACTCAGCTTTATCGGATACGTCCTCTAGCTTTTCTTCGCGAACCATGTCGATCGCGATCTCGACCAAATCGCGAATCATGGACTCAACATCACGGCCGACATAGCCGACTTCGGTAAATTTCGAGGCCTCGACCTTTAGAAATGGCGAATTGGCCAGCTTCGCAAGACGACGCGCAATCTCCGTCTTTCCCACGCCCGTGGGACCGATCATGATGATGTTCTTAGGGATGACCTCTTCTGCGAGCTCGGGTGCGAGCTTTTGGCGCCGCATGCGGTTGCGCAGAGCGATGGCCACGGCGCGCTTAGCGTCCTTCTGGCCGACCACATATTTGTCCAGCTCACCCACAATTTCTCGGGGCGTGAGCTCGTCAAGAGCGATTTGTTCTTCGTCAACGGTTCCGGGTAGGTAAATAGCCATAGTTTTGGTCGTTGGTCGCTAGTCGTTTGTCCTTGGTCGTTAGGGTTTGTGTTTGGCCAACGACTAACGACTACCGGCTAATGACTGCCTAGAGTTCCTCAATCGTTACCTTGTCATTGGTATAGATGCACATGGAGCCCGCAATCTTCATCGCTTCTTCGGCAATCTGCCGGGCCGAGAGCTGTGTATGCTGGGCTAAGGCTTGCGCCGCTGCCTGGGCATAGGGGCCTCCGCTGCCGATGGCAGCAATGCCGCCGTCGGGCTCAATCACGTCCCCTTGGCCGCTGAGCAAGAACGTCTGTTCCCTATCGGAAACCAGCAGCAGGGCCTCCAAGTGGCGCAAGAACTTGTCGGTCCGCCAATCCTTGGCTAATTCGACCGCTCCACGTCCGAGATTTCCATGGTATTGCTCCAGCTTGGATTCAAAGCGGCTGAAGAGGGAAAAGGCGTCAGCTGTCGATCCTGCAAAGCCGGCGAGAATCTTATCCTGATACAGACGGCGAATCTTCTTGGCGGAGTGTTTGATGACACCCTCGCCCAGAGTGACCTGGCCATCCCCGGCCATTACGACGCTTCCATTTCGGCGGACACAAAGGACTGTGGTGGAACGTATTAAACGCTTCTTGCTCATGAGGGTAAACCTTGATTATAGCAGCGCTGGACGTTGCTGATGGAGCCGAGCCGCTGACCTTCAGGAGCGAGTGCATCACGATAGCGTTGTGATTTGTGTCACAGACCACTGTGTTAACCCGCCGATACCATCAAACCGAAGTTGTTGATACGAAGGAGAACTCATGCGCTCAGTTTTGATTCCACTCATGTTGTTAGTTGCAATGACCGCTGCCTGGTCTCAACAAACTCCGGCTCGGCACGAGCATGGAATGGCTGGAATGCCTGACCAGCACATGCAGGAGATGAAGGCACAGGTCGAAACAATGCGGGCTACGCTGGATAAGATGAAAGCCAACCTCGTCAAAATCAAGGACCCCGCCTTGATGGAGCAATCCCAGGCCGACGTGGATCTGTGGCAAGCAATGGTCAAGCACATGGAAGGCATGGTCGCCATGATGTCCGACTCACACGAGTCAGGCATGATGGAACACGGGATGGGTTGCTGCGCAAAGATGGCAAAGAGTGAAGGCAGTGGCTGCTGCGGGGCCAATAAGTGTATGAAGCCGAACGACGCCGCGCCGCCAGCACCGGGCGGATCGGGCAGTTAGGCCTTTGGACATTTCAGTCAAAGAGTCTGACAACTACATCGTGGAGTCCAACGCGCCCTTGATCCGCTGGTAGGTCAGGTCCAGTGATTCAGGAAGCACACGGGTTTCCCCGATCACCGAAACGAAATTGGCATCAGCCACCCAGCGAGGAAGGACGTGCATATGGATGTGGCCAGCCACTCCGGCGCCAGCTGCCTTTCCGATGTTCATTCCCAGGTTGATTCCATCTGGTGTATACAGCTGGCGCAGGATCCTCTCCATGCGCTGCGATAAGTCGACCATTTCGTGAGCGGCCTCCGCAGGGAGTTTCTGAAGCTGATCGAGATGAGCGAATGGAACCACCATCACGTGCCCGGGAGTGTATGGGTACGTATTCAGGACAACATAACAATGCGTGGCCCGTTGGACGATCCGCGCTTTGACGTCGTCTCCAATCTTGGGGAGATCGCAGAATATGCAGCCCGAGATCTTTTCTGCGGCAGTGACATAGGCGTAGCGCCAAGGGGACCAGAGATAATCCATGGCGGGGAGGTTAGCAGATAAAAGCGAGTAACGAAAACCGGGCAATCGACTTGTGAATTTTTGGTAAATTCCTTTCGCAACAAGTTCAAATTCATACATTGCGAAGCAGCAGAAACCCGGCTCACATGAGCGAGAAGCAAGTTCCCCTTAAAACCGCTGCCAGCGCCCTTTGTCGCGCCCAAAATCGAAGATCGATGGCGCAATTCGATGACTTCTATTGCAGAAGTTTTTCGCATAGGAGAAGCGAGACGCAACTTCATGGCGGGGGAAGGTACTTCACAGTATGGTGGCGTTTGACACTGTTTGCAGCAGGTTGCTATAGTCGAAGAGATCGCCTTTAGAGCGGGGTTGCTTTAGCAGTCCGGCCGCTGGGATTGTCCAAGTTCGTTCGCCAGAACGAGCTCAACACAACCGAAGACTCACGCCAGCAGTCCGCACGAGAAAGCCCAATATGTCCCCCGGCTGGAGCGCGAAAGCATACCCAGAGAGGCTATGATCTTGCCTGACGATAACACCGCCCACAATCTGGATTCCGCGACCTCAACTTCCGTAGCTGAGCATCCCGCGCCATCCTCTGAGGGCTCTCCCCTCCCCGAATCCGAAGCGCTCGAGTCGAACCAAACCATGGCGGCTCAGGACGAGAAACCTACAACCAATTCCAGCGAAGATTTTGCACAGGCGCTGGAGAACTTCACCACCGAGACGGAAGAAATCTCGGGTGACGATAACGTGATCAAAGGCACGGTGCTGAAGTTGACTCCCACGCACGTGGTGGTCGATATCGGCGCGAAATCCGAAGGTATGTTGCCGCTGTCGGAAGTCACGGATCACGAAGGCAAGGTGAAGTTCCAGCCTGGCGACGAAATCGATGTCATGCGCGAGAAGGGCGAGACCGAGGAAGGTTATATCAACCTCTCGCATCAGAAGGCGCAACGCCTGCGCGCATGGGACGAGATTGAGAAGGCATACAACGAGAAGCGTCCGATTCAGGCGCATGTGGTGGAGAGAATCAAGGGCGGCCTCACGGTCGACATCCTTGGCGCGCGTGCCTTTCTGCCAGGCTCGCAAGCCGACCTGCGTCCAGTACGCAACCTCGATGCCTTGAAGGGACAGCCGCTGGAAGTTGCGGTCATCAAGCTGAACAAGAAGCGCGGCAATATCGTCGTCTCGCGCAAGCAGATTCTCGAAGAGGATCAGAACGCCAAACGCTCCAAGACTATGGAGCACCTAGAGGAAGATGCGGTACTCACGGGTGTAGTCAAGAATCTGACCGAGTACGGAGCATTCGTCGACATGGGCGGCATCGATGGATTGCTTCACATCACCGATATGTCCTGGGGGCGTCTGACGCATCCCCGCGACCTGGTCAACGTGGGCGACCAAATCCAGGTGAAGGTGCTCAAGTTCGATAAGGACAAGCAGCGTGTATCACTCGGCTTCAAGCAGCTTACGCCTGATCCCTGGCTGGACGCTGCGCAACGTTACCCTGTGGGCGCTCACGTCAGCGGGAGAGTCATCAGCGTGACCGACTACGGTGCATTTGTCGAGCTCGAGCAGGGGATCGAAGGCCTCGTTCACGTCAGCGAGATGACCTGGTCGAAGCGGATGAAGCATCCGTCGAAACTAGTGAACGTCGGTGACCATGTGGAATGCGTGGTCCTGAATGTGAATCCGACAGAGCGGCGCATTTCGCTCGGCATGCGGCAGCTCGCAACAAATCCATGGGATGCCCTGCACGAGAAGTATCCAGTGGGTGCTACCGTGGAAGGGCGGGTTCGAAATCTGACTGACTTCGGTGCCTTCATCGAAATTGAGGATGGGATCGATGGCTTGGTTCACGTCAGCAACCTGAGTTGGACCAAGCGGGTGAAGCATCCGTCGGAAGTGCTAAAGAAGGGCGATCGCGTAAAAGCCGTGGTTCTGGCCATCGAACCGGATAAGCGCCGGCTCTCACTGGGCGTAAAGCAACTTCAGCCTGATGTATGGGAGACGTTCTTCGAGCAGCATCACATTGGAGATGTTCTCAAGGGCAAGGTTTTGCGTGTGGCGAGCTTTGGCGCGTTTGTTGAGATTGCCGAAGGCGTGGAAGGACTGTGCCACAACTCCGAAGCGGTGGACGGCAACGGCCAGCCGATTCATCTCGAGCCGGGAATCGAGCACGACTTTAAGATCATCAAGATGAATCCGGATGAGAAGAAAGTCGGGTTGAGCATCAAAGCGGTAGGCGAAGAGGCCTCACGTTCAGAGGTAGAGGCTTACAAGCATCCGGCTTCGAGCACGGGATCCACCATTGGCGAGCTGATGAATTGGAAGCGCGCCGGAAACGATCAGAACTAGCGAAGCCGAAGTAGTATAAAAAAAGCCGCCAATCTAGGCGGCTTCTCTTTTGCTCGTGGTGCGATCACTTCACATCGATTTTTAGAACGATGTTGACCTGCTGGCGATTGTCAAATTGGCTGACGGTTTTCGTGTCGCTGCGCTTGCCCTTGAATTGAGCGTAGACCTCGTAATCGATATTTGGCGACAGGGCTGGAAAGCGATAAATGCCGTCGGAACCTACAATGTAAGTCTTGATAGGGGCTCGCGTGCGGGGATTTGATAGATAGACCACTGCATTGGGCAATGGAGTGTCTTGTTGATCGAGCACCTTGCCCGTCAGTAAGCGACCCGGCTCATTCTTGTCCTTAGCGAACGAAGGAACTGCCGCTGCGGCGCAGATGAACAAACTCAGCGTTAGGACAATAGCAAGATACCTTTTCACGAGTGTCCTCCCCAAGCAGAGCTCGCCTTAAGATTTCCAAAGTTCCTGTTATTTTAGATGCAAGCCGATGTCCACTCGCTCGTCATTGTCGATGTGGACCTTAACCTCTTGATCTTGTTTTAACTCTTTACCTGTCAATGATTTAAAGGACTTCACGTCGGCCTGAACGAAGTAATCGGCAGTACCCGCAGGTAACCTCTGGGCAAACTCGCCACTGTGGTCGGAAATCAGTTCCCACTTCGGCTTTTTCTGGTCTGACCGCCTGATCTTCACCTTCACGCCGTAGAGAGGCCGCTTATCGGGACCCCAGACCGTACCGAACAAGAGCGCGTAGGGCTTTTCTTTTGATTTTTCTTGCGAAGAACTCTGTTGCTGGCCCGCTGCTTGGTGATGAAAACATACCCCGAGGAAGAGAACGCCAAACGTGATCAGTCTGAAACAGCGGGAAAAGGAGAGTAGAAGGAGGGAAGGTGAGTCGGATGACTTAGGAGTAGTCACCGTCAGTTTCCTCATCCTCCTCGGTCTCCTCATCTTCTTCTTCCACCGGTTTGAGCTCTACCGGATTCGCCGTTACGACCTCGAAGTCCGTCCCACACTCGGGGCAGGAGACGATTTCGCCCTCGTCAACTTCATCTTCTTCGATATCGAGATCGGTATCACATTCCGGACACAAAACCATAATTGCCTCCATCCTATAAGATTCCCTTGATAATATTTAGATTCTCCGGGGTCGTAGGTCAAGTGTTTCGCGAATCAATTGGCCACGCTTGGGACGAACGTCCCTTAATTCCGGCTACTCAGCCCTCAAGGAACTCACATTTGAGAACGGTCTACTTCCCTTGTAGGAATTTTCGCAGATTTGCTGTTTCTTTGGCGCTCTGGTTGAGCGTCTGCTTCTGCTCCCTCGTTCGTGGATTTGCCCAGGATGCTCCGAGCATCGCTCCTGCCGATCCTCAGATTGCAGCAGCGCTAAAAGAGGTGTCCGCACAAAAGATACAGGCAAATATCGAGAAGTTGGTTAGCTTTCATACGCGATTGACGCTATCCGCGCAGGATCCGGCGTCGATCGCCGCGGGGCGTGGCATTGGCGCAGCACGGGAATGGATAAAGTCCGAGTTTGAACGCTATTCGAAAGACTGCGGTGGCTGTCTGGATGTCAAAACTGACAGTTTCACTGAGGGTCCTGCTGATCGTATTCCTAGCCCCACGGTCATTACCAATGTCTATGCAGTGCTGAAAGGCACAGATCCTGACAGAGCCACGAAGATCGTTTTGGTTACAGGTCACTACGACTCTCGCAATGGCGACACCTTCGACGTAAAAGGAGAAGCTCCAGGAGCGAACGACGATGCCAGTGGAACCGCGGTAAGTCTGGAATGTGCGCGCGTTCTAAGCAAGTTGAAATTTCCGGGAACAATTATTTTTTTGACCGTTGCAGGAGAAGAGCAGGGTCTGAACGGGAGCAAGCACTTCGCGCAGATGGCGAAGCAGGAGGGTTGGAACATCGAGGCGGCTTTGAACAACGACATCGTCGGCGGAAATCGCGATCCACAGCAGGATCCGAGCGTTGTGCGAGTGTTCTCTGAAGGCGTTCCGGCCGCCGCTACGGATACCGAACTGAAGCTCATACGAGGCCTTGGTGGCGAAAACGATTCGGCATCGCGACAAGTGGCACGATTCATCAGCGATGTCGCAACGACTTACAATCCTGGCGTAAAACCGCTACTGGAGTTTCGCCTGGACCGGTACCTTCGCGGAGGCGATCATTACTCGTTCAACCAGCAAGGATTCGCGGCAGTGCGGTTTACGGAGTTTCGGGAAGACTACAACCGGCAACATCAGAATATCCGCACAGAAAACGGAATCGAGTACGGAGATTTGCCAAGGTTCGTGAACTTTGACTACGTTGGCGCAGTGGCCCGAATCAATGCGGCGACCTTGGCCTCGTTGGCGGCCGGTCCAGCGCCACCAAAGAAAGTTCGATTGCTGACCAAGGAATTGGAGAATGACTCCACACTGACGTGGGAGACAGGTTCGCCAGCTACCACATACGAGGTGTTGTGGCGGGCGACCTCAAGCCCGTTCTGGGAACACATGCAGTCAGCGGGAACCGCGACTCGCATCAAAATTCAACAATCGAAGGATAATGTGATCTTTGCCGTGCGGGCCGTGGATAGCGAAGGACACCGCAGTTTGGCGGTGGTGCCAACGCCCGAGCGGTAAGCAGGTAAGCTGGTAAAATTATCTACTGCACCATGGCATCCCAACGCACGTTTTCGTTAAGCTTGCCGCCCTTCACCAAGGCAGTGAAGTGGCTCATTCTGATCAATGCTGGCGTTTATTTCTTAAAGATTCTGCTGGACGCGGTTGATGGAAGCCTTGGGCGGTTGATTTTCACTCTCTTTGGTTTGGTCCCGAGCCTTGTAACGCACAGCTTTTTTGTCTGGCAGTTGGGCACTTACTCCTTTCTCCATAACGGGCTCTTTCACCTCCTGTTCAACATGCTCGCGCTGTGGATGTTCGGCGCACAATTGGAGATTGATTGGGGTTTCAAACACTTCGTCGAGTTTTACATGTTCTGCGTGGTCGGAGCAGCGATCACGACAGTGGCTGTGGCTTACACCGGCATTGGCGGGGTGAATCCGGGAACCATTACAGTGGGCGCGTCGGGCGGCATCTACGGTGTACTGATGGCGTTTGGATTGTTGTATGGGGACAATGAGATCATGCTGTTCCCAATTCCAATCAGCATCAAGGCAAAGTATTTCGTGGCCGGATTGGCCTTCATCGCACTCGCCAGCGCGGTGAGTGCCTCTGCGCCGGGCAACGGTGAGGCTATCGCGTATTCGGCACATCTTGGCGGACTACTATTTGGCTTTCTGTACGTGAAGCTTGTTCCGAAGCGCGGGTTGGCGTTGGGCGCGAGCGAACAATACTTCGGCATACGTAATTCCTATTACCGTTGGAAGCGGCGACGGGCGGCGCGAAAATTCGAAGTCTACATGCGGAAAGAACATAATCAGAAAGTCAGCTTCGATGAACACGGAAACTTCATCCCTCCGGAAGATAGCGACAAAAAGAACGGCGGGTCGAAGTCGGGATGGGTGAACTGAACCGAATGCAGATTGCAGATTTTAGATTGCCGATTTTCCGAAGGCGATAAATTCCTAATCAGCCGAATAGACTCTGAAACTCCTCCAAAATCTCGCCGATCGCGTCTCCTGATTTTGACTTACCCCTGAATCCCAGGTCATGACCGACACCTTCCACTGGCACGAACTTCGTTTTGGCGGGAATCAGTTTGAGCGCCGAGGATAATTCTTCGATCGAGCCGAAGGGATCTTTGCTCCCGCTGATGAACAAGGCCGGCACTTGCAGGTTGGGAAAGTGCTCTACCCTCAGTTGATTCGGTTTTCCTGGCGGGTGCAGCGGATACGACGTCAGCAGAAGTCCATCCGCGAGCTTTGGGTCCTCCGCACAAAGCATCGTCGCCTGGCGGCCGCCGTAGGATTGTCCACCCAGGAATACTCGCCCGGAAACTAGCTTTCGCATCTCGGAAACTGCGTTTCTTAAGCCAGCACGGTCGCGCACCGCCCCGGTTGGACGGGGTGGACCAAAGCTCTTGTCCTGCCGAAATGGCAGGTCGATCCGCAAGACCGTATATCCTGCAGCCGCAAATGTTTCTCCTAGTGCAACCAGGAGAGACATTTTTGCGTTTCCGCCTGCGCCGTGGGTGAGCACCAGGCCTTGGTGGTTCGGTGCATCAGGCCGATGCAAGAACCCTCGAACCGGCGGATCTTGCGAGGTGCTTACAAATTGCTCTACTGATATATCTGCCATAAGAACTCACTGGCGCCGGCGGCGCGGTCGCGCAGATTGGCCCAGGGTCTCGGCGTCCTCGGCGGTAACGACATGCAGCCTCATGAAGTTGGTTGAGCCGGAGGCCATCTGGGTTCCCGCTACCACACCCAATACGTCGCCTACTTTGACGGATCCGCGCGAAAGCAATTCGCGCTCGGCGGCGGAAACCATTTCGTCTGACGAGGCCGATTGCTGATGGTGAACGGGACGCACTCCCCAGAGCAGGTTCATGCGATTGCAGACTGCGAGGCTGCGGCTGAAGGCGTAAATACGAGACTTGGGGCGGTGCTTTGAGACCAGACGCCCGGTATTGCCGGTCTCGGTGAAGACTGCGATGGCAGCCATATGAAGGTCTTCCGCTGCGTGGGCGATCGACTCACAGATTGTTTCCGAGATGGTGAGCGCACGGTGATCACGCCGGCGTCTCGGCTGCGTGTATTCCGCCATCCTGCTCTCGGCTTCTACGACAATTCGCGACATCATCGAGACAGCTTCTCTAGGATATTTGCCGTTGGCGGTTTCCCCCGAGAGCATGACGGCGTCGGTGCCATCAAAGATCGCATTCGCTACGTCACTGGCCTCAGCCCGCGTGGGGCGTGGGTTTTCGATCATCGACTCGAGCATCTGAGTGGCAGTAATGACGGGTTTTCGCCACTCGGAGGCCTTGCGGATGATGTGTTTCTGGATGATCGGCACCTTTTCAGGCGGCATCTCTACGCCTAAGTCGCCGCGCGCCACCATGACTCCAGTGGCAGCCTCGAAAATTTCGTCGAGGTGCTCGAGCGCTTGGGGCTTCTCCAGCTTGGCAATCACTGGGGTGGTCGCGCCTTCTTCGAGAATGACCTGTTTGATCCCATGAACATCCGCCGCAGAGCGGACAAAGGAAAGAGCTACGACATCGACCTCGTGCTTCAACCCAAATTGCAGATCTTTGCGATCCTTTTCGGTCAGGGCCGGAATGCTCAGTGCAACTCCCGGAAGATTAATGCCCTGATGCTGGCCCAGCAGGCCACCGTTTATCACCTCGGCTTCAACTTCGTGGCCTCGAATGCGGGTGACCTTCAGTTCGATGAGACCATCCGACAGCAGCACGCGCGCACCAGGATGTAGTTCACTGGCCAGCTCAGCGAAGGTCGTGGAGATGAGCTTGGAGGTGCCTTCAACGTCATCGGGAGTGATGACGATGGAGCTACCAGCCTTCATGAGAACAGGTTTTTGCCCTTTCAGGCGTCCCGTACGGATCTTGGGACCTTGGAGATCCTGAAGGATGCAAATCGTGCGGCGTTCTTTCCTGGCTGAATCGCGCAGTCGGGTGATGGTGCGCGCATGCTCCTCATGCGTGCCGTGTGAAAAATTCAGGCGCGCCACGTCCATGCCCATGCGCATGAGGTCGCGGATGGCAGATTCGGTGTTGCAAGCGGGACCGATGGTACAGATGATTTTTGCGCAGCGAGTCTCGAGAGCTGCTCGATTTGGGGAGCTATACTCTGCGATATCGCCTAAGACCAGGTCCAACTTTCCCAAACGTGAAGTCCTCCTTAGGAATCACCAAGCCCTGGTTCGACCGTTCAGAGCGCGCTCTTCGAAGCAGTCCTGCGCCTGTTCTTTGGTGAGGCCGTGCCTATCGATGCGTCTTAATTGGTGGCTGTCGGGGTGCTCAGATCCTGCAATTCCCGTCCCAGAAATGCCCGCGGAAAGAGCATAGCATTGAACTCAGCGCCGACGAGAATCACGAGAGAGATCATGTACATCCACACCAGTAAGGCAATGCCGAAACCCAGAGAACCGTACAGCACGCTGTAGTCAGCGTAGTGCTGGAGATACCAGCCAAAGACTGCGGTGGCTACGAACCACATCACCGTGGCGAGCGTTGCTCCAGGTAACACGCTGTGCCAGGGTTGCGTCCGTGGCACGGCGTTGTGATAGATCAGCGCAATCACGGCGATGCTGGTAAGAGTCGCAATCAGCCAGCGAATCGCTGTCCAGAGCAACAAAATATAAAACCCAAATTCGTGATTCAGGTGAAAGAGTACACGCGTCTCAATAGTTGTACCAAAGGCCACCAGCACGGTTGAAAAGGTGAGGGGAATACCTGCCCAGATCACCAATGAGAAAGCGATCATTCGTTCTTTGAGAAGTCCCCAGGCCTTGGGCAATTGGTACGCATGGCGGAAGCCCTCCATCCAGGAGACCATCACACCAGAGGCTGTCCACAGAGTAATCAGGGACGCGGTAATGAGCAGACCGAGCGAACGCTGGGTCGATCCCTTCAGATAATTCAGGGCAGTCGCACTGCCAGCGGGAAGAATCCGACCAATAGCATACGAGATCTCGCGCAGGTAAGCCTCGGTCTTATGAGAGGCTGCGAGGACCGATCCCACAACCAACAGTGCGGGGAAAAAAGTCAAAATGGACGAGTAGGCCGAGGCCTTGGCGATCGCAAACGCGTCGTGCTGAAACGCGCGCCAGATCGCAAGCCGCAGCAGACGCAAGAAGCGAAGCATGCCAGGCCACAGATTATTTGTGGTGCGCGCGGGAGGCAACTGATAAATAGCGACTGGTTCCCGCTTGGGTAATTGTTGTGGGTTCGCGTTCATTCAGTGATCAGAAAAGCGAAAGGGCGGGTTTCCCCGCCCCACGCTGTTCCTGAGTAGTTTACTCCGCTGTCAGTTCCTCGGTCTCGCCTTCGTGACGCATCAACTCGAGCGCGCGCTCGGCTTCCTCGTACGCGGCCGAGACTTCCTCTTGTACCTTGGCTGCGGCCTCTTCCATCTCTGGCGAGAGGCGCACGTTGCGGTAGTACTCCATGCCGGTGCCAGCAGGGATGAGGCGTCCGACGATGACGTTCTCTTTCAGACCGCGCAGGTGGTCCACGGCTCCCTGGATGGAAGCTTCGGTGAGCACGCGCGTGGTCTCCTGGAACGACGCCGCCGAGATGAACGAGTCGGTAGAGAGCGATGCCTTGGTGATGCCGAGGAGCAAAGGCCGTCCGGTTGCCGGACGTCCACCCTCTTTGATCACGCGGTCGTTCTCTTCCGCGAAGCGGAACTTGTCGACTTGCTGCTCCAGCAGGAAGCTGGTATCGCCGACATCCTCCACCTTGCGCCAACGCATCATCTGACGAACGATGACTTCGATGTGTTTGTCGCTGATGTTGACGCCCTGCAGCCGGTAGACTTCCTGGATTTCGTTTACCAAGTAAGCCTGCAGCTCCTTCTCACCGAGCACGGCCAGGATGTCGTGCGGGTTGAGCGGTCCATCCATGAGCGGTTCGCCCGCCCGGACGCGTTCGCCTTCCTGCACGTTGATGTGAACGCCGCGCGGCACCGAGTATTCCTTTTCGGTTCCGTTGTCAGCGACCACGTACATCTTGCGCTGGCCCTTCGAGACTTCGCCGAATTTGACCGTGCCATCAATTTCGCTGATGACTGCGGTCTCGTGCGGCTTACGGGCTTCGAACAATTCCACCACGCGTGGCAGACCGCCGGTGATGTCCTTGGTCTTGGTGGTTTCGCGAGGAATCTTCGCGAGCACATCGCCCGGGAAGGTCGCATCACCATCCTGCACCATCAGGTGAGCACGGGAGGGCATCAGGTAACGCTTGCTGCCCTTAGCACCTTTGACCACGATGGCCGGCTGGCGCTTCTCGTCGGGCGAATCGGCGACGACGTGACGCGAGAGTCCGGTCACTTCGTCCACTTCTTCGTGCAACGTGATGCCTTCCTGCAAGTCTTTGAACTGCACGGTGCCGCCGATTTCAGTCAAGATCGAGAAGGTATACGGATCCCATTCAACCATGATCTGACCAAGCGTGACCGGATCACCTTCGTTGACTTTGACCTTGGCGCCGTAAACGACCGCATAGCGCTCGCGTTCACGACCCTTATCATCGACCACAGCAATTGAGCCCTGACGGTTCATGACCACCAGGTCTCCGGACTTCGCCTTAACGGTTTGGAGACCGATAAAGCGAACCGTGCCATTAGTCTTGGCGTCGAGGCGCGACTGTTCGGAAACTCGCGACGCCGTACCTCCGATGTGGAAGGTACGCATCGTAAGCTGGGTTCCAGGTTCGCCGATGGACTGTGCCGCGATGACGCCGGTGGCTTCGCCGAGTTCGACGAGGCGCCCGGAAGCCAGGTTGCGGCCGTAGCACATCACGCAGACGCCACGCTTCGATTCGCACGTGAGCACCGAGCGGATCTTCACCCGTTCGATACCGGCAGCCTGAATCGCTCCCGCGACTTCTTCGGTGATTTCCTGGTTGAGATCGACCACGACATTGCCGTCGTAATCCTTCAGCTTTTCGAGCGATACGCGGCCTACGATACGGTCGCGCAGCGGCTCGATGATTTCTCCGGCTTCGACGATACCCGCGACGTAGATGCCGTCCACAGTTCCGCAGTCGTATTCGCTGATAATGACGTCCTGCGCGACGTCAACGAGACGACGAGTGAGGTAACCGGAGTCGGCTGTCTTCAGAGCGGTATCGGCCAATCCCTTGCGTGCGCCGTGAGTCGAGATGAAGTACTCGAGCACGGTCAGTCCTTCACGGAAGTTCGCCGTGATCGGACTTTCGATAATTTCGCCCGATGGCTTGGCCATCAATCCGCGCATACCCGAGAGCTGACGAATCTGCTGTTTCGATCCGCGAGCGCCCGAGTCGGCCATTACGTAAATCGGATTGATGAAACCTTCTTTGTCCTTCTTCTGCATCTCACCGAACATCTCATCAGCGACTCTTTCGGTGATGGCCGACCAGATTTCGATGACCTTGTTGTAGCGCTCACCGTTGGTGATGGCGCCGTCCAGATACTGCTGCTGAACGTTGACCGCCTGCTTTTCGCCGTCGCGGACAAGGATCTTCTTGTTGTCCGGGATGACCATGTCGTCGATGCCGATCGACAGTCCAGCGCGGGTCGCATAACGGAACCCTAGCTCTTTGACCTCGTCGAGCATCTTGACCGTAGTCTCAAGACCGAATCGCAGGTAGCCGTACGTTACCAACTGTCCGATACCCTTCTTCTTCAGCAAGCCGTTGATGTACGGCATGCCCTCGGGAAGGTGATCGTTCAAGATGGCGCGTCCCACGGTGGTGTTCAGGAACGTGCGCTCCACGTGAATCGGCTCGGTGTGGGTTACATCCTGATCATCATACGCGGTGGTCAGATCGATCAGGTCACCGGTGTAGCGCAGACGGATGGGTGACAGCGTCTCGACTTCACCCGCATCGAGCGCGAGCAAGACTTCATCGATGTTCGCGAACGCGCGGCCTTCACCCTTCGCGCCCGGCTTGCCCTTGGTCAGGTAGTACAGACCAAGCACCATGTCCTGGGTAGGAACGGTGATCGGCTGGCCGGAGGCCGGCGATAGGATGTTGTGCGAGGACAACATCAGCACGCTGGCTTCGACCTGAGCTTCCGGTGACAGCGGAATGTGCACCGCCATCTGGTCGCCGTCGAAGTCGGCATTGAACGCTGTGCAAACCAGCGGGTGGATCTTAATGGCCTTGCCTTCCACCAGTACCGGTTCAAACGCCTGAATTCCCAACCGATGGAGAGTTGGAGCGCGGTTGAGAAGCACTGGATGGTCTTTAATGACCTCTTCCAGGATGTCCCAAACCACGGACTCCTGCTGCTCCACCATCTCCTTGGCTTGCTTGATAGTGGTGCAGTGTCCGGTCTGCTCAAGCCGGTGATAGATGAACGGCTTGAACAGCTCCAGAGCCATCTTCTTAGGGAGGCCGCACTGATGCAGTTTCAACTCGGGTCCGACCACGATGACGGAACGCCCGGAGTAGTCCACACGCTTGCCGAGCAGATTCTGGCGGAAGCGTCCCTGCTTGCCTTTGAGTGTGTCGGACAGCGACTTCAGCGGACGGTTGTTGGCACCGCGCAGCACGCGGCCACGGCGTCCGTTATCGAAGAGCGCATCGACTGCTTCCTGCAACATGCGCTTTTCGTTGCGGACAATGACCTCGGGCGCGTGCAGATCCATCAGCTTCTTCAACCGGTTGTTACGGTTGATCACGCGGCGGTAGAGATCGTTCAAGTCTGAGGTAGCGAAGCGTCCACCATCGAGTGGGACTAAGGGTCGAAGCTCCGGAGGGATGACCGGGATGACATCCAGAATCATCCAGTTCGGCTTGTTGCCGCTGCGACGGAATGCCTCGACCACCTTCAAGCGCTTGGCATACTTAAGCCGCTTCTGCAGCGAGCTTTCGTTCTTCATCTTCTCGCGCAGTTCGGTGGCGAGGTTTTCGACGTCCACACGCTTGAGCAGTTCCTTGATCGCTTCCGCACCCATCATGGCCTTGAAGCCGGTAGGACGGTATTGCTGATCAAGCTCGCGGAACTTGGCTTCGTCCTTGATGACCTCACGCTCTTTAACGGTGGCGTCGCCCGGTTCAACGACAACGTAAGCTTCAAAGTAGAGAACAGATTCGAGATCCCGGAGGGAGATGTCGAGCAGGTGGCCGATACGGCTGGGCAGTCCCTTGAAGAACCACACGTGCGAGCAGGGGGATGCCAACTCGATGTGGCCTAATCGTTCACGGCGGACTTTTGAGAGCGTGACTTCCACACCGCACTTGTCGCAGATCACACCGCGGTGCTTCATCCGCTTGTACTTGCCGCAGAGACACTCCCAATCGGTAACAGGACCAAAGATACGCGCGCAAAACAGGCCGTCGCGCTCGGGCTTGAACGTACGGTAGTTGATGGTTTCGGGCTTCGTGACTTCACCATGCGACCAGCTCCGGATTTTTTCCGGAGATGCCAGGCTGATGCGGATCGCATCGAAATCGGCAATCGGATTCGCCATGTCAAAGGGGCTCGAACGATACAAGGTGGTCCTCCACTTCCTGCGGCTGTTACGCTTCCGCTCGCGGCTCCTGAACAGTGGCTAGTCGCTAGTGATCAATCTCTAGTCAAAACCACCGCTGATCGGTACCAGGTAAGGAGCAAGCCCGGCACCCGTTTCCTAAATAAGCATTCTGTCGCCGAGGCTAGCGACTAACCAGTAGTCACTAGCCATTGACTGTCAATCTGCTGCTACCGCGGCCGGCTTGCGATCCCCGGCCTTGATGAGTTCCACATCCAGGCACAGCGACTGCAACTCGCGGATGAGCACGTTGAACGATTCTGGCACTCCCGGCTCCATGGCAGCCTCGCCCTTAACGATGGCCTCGTAAATCTTGGTGCGGCCATAAACGTCGTCGGACTTCGCAGTCAGCAGCTCCTGGAGAATGAACGCGGCGCCATAGGCTTCGAGCGCCCACACTTCCATTTCTCCGAATCGCTGGCCTCCGAACTGCGCCTTGCCTCCCAGCGGCTGCTGAGTGATCAGGGAGTACGGACCGATCGAGCGAGCGTGAATCTTGTCGTCGACCAGGTGCGAGAGCTTCAGCATGTAGATGTAGCCGACAGTGACGGGCTGTTCGAACTTGTTTCCTGACATGCCGTCGTACAGGTAGGTCTTACCCGACTCCGGCAATCCGGACTGTCGCAACAGCGCCTTGATTTCGCCTTCGCGGGCACCGTCAAACACCGGAGAGCCCATGAATGCGCCGCGGGTCAAGCTTTCTGCCACAGCGGGCAATTCGTCATCACCGAGTTCAGAGATGGTATCCGCAAGCGCGCTATCTTTGAACAGCGACTTGAGTTCGCGGCGGACCGCGTCTTCCCTGCTATTCTCGGCCAGCAGTTTGCTGACTTTTTCACCCATCTTGTAGCCGGCCCAACCGAGGTGCGTCTCAAGAATCTGCCCCACGTTCATACGGGAGGGAACGCCGAGAGGATTGAGCACGATTTCAACCGGCGTGCCGTCCTCGAGGTAAGGCATATCCTCTTCCGGCAGGATTCGGGCGATGACGCCCTTGTTACCGTGACGTCCGGCCATCTTGTCGCCAACGCTCAGCTTGCGCTTCATAGCGATGTAGACCTTGACCAGCTTGATCACTCCCGGCGGCAGTTCGTCACCCTTGGTGAGTTTCTCTTTCTTCTCGTTGACGATCTTTTTGAGCACGTCGATCTGACGCGAGGTCATCTCTTCGATCTCATCGATCTGCTCATTCACGCGAGGATCCTTGTCCGCATACTTAATGCGCTTCAGGTTTCTCGTGGAAATGCGCTCAATCGTGTCGCGATCGAGAATGTTTCCCTTGGTCAGCAGACGCTTGTTCGTGCGCTCGTCGTGCAAGTCGGCTTGCACTTCCTTGCCGCCCAGGATGTTATCGAGACGCTTCAACCGCTCGTCGGTAAGAATTCGGATTTCGTCCGAAAGATTCTTTTCCAACTTCGCGATCTGCGCGGCTTCGATGGACTTGGCGCGCTCGTCCTTTTCTTGTCCCTTTCGGGAGAAGATCTTGACGTCGACGATGACGCCCTCGATGCCAGGCGGACAGTAGAGCGATGCGTCGCGAACGTCCCCCGCTTTTTCGCCGAAGATCGCGCGGAGCAGCTTTTCTTCCGGGGTGAGCTGAGTCTCGCCCTTCGGCGTGACCTTGCCGACCAGAATGTCGCCCTGCTTGATCGTGGCGCCGATGCGAATTACGCCGGCTTCATCCAGGTTCCGCAGCATCGATTCACTGACGTTCGGGATGTCACGAGTGACTTCTTCCGGCCCCAGCTTCGTATCGCGGGCTTCGATCTCGTACTCCTCGATGTGAACCGAGGTGTAATAGTCCTCCTTCACCAGCTTCTCGGAAACGAGAATCGCGTCTTCAAAGTTGTAGCCGCGCCAGGGCATGAAGGCCACCAACACGTTGCGTCCCAGGGCCAGCTCGCCATGATCCGTGCAAGGACCGTCGGCAATCACCTGCCCTTTCATCACACGCTGTCCTTTCGAGACAGTAGGTTTCTGGTTAATACATGTGTTCTGGTTCGACCGCTTGAACTTGGTGAGCTGGTAGATGTCGCTACCAACTTCGCGTGACAGCTGCCCAGGATGGTGTTCACCCTCGACGCGAACGATGATTCGTTCCGAATCGACCGAATCGATGATGCCGTTGCGCTTGGCCAGAATCACAGCACCCGAGTCCCGCGCGGTGACGCCTTCCATTCCCGTTCCCACGATCGGGGCTTCCGCTCGCAGCAAGGGAACCGACTGGCGTTGCATGTTGGCACCCATCAGCGCGCGGTTCGCGTCGTCGTGTTCCAGGAACGGCACGAGCGATGCGGCGACCGAAACGAGCTGTTTCGGGCTGACGTCGATGTAGTCCACTTCGTCCCGGTTGACTAGGACGAAGTTGCCTGCCTTGCGGGCGTTCACCAACTCGGCGACCAAACGTCCCTTGTCGTCAAGTTCAACGTTCGCCTGGGCAATCACGTGACGGTCTTCTTCCCACGCAGACAGGTAGAACGAGTAAGGCTCGTACTCAGCGGGGCGCTTACGGCGATCTTTCAGATCAGCGTTGACCTTTTCCGCCTCGTGCTTCTCGACGTGATCGCCGACCTTGTAATCGCTATCCCCTGCATTGACGATGTTCTCGTAATCGAGCACGCGGCCGTTCTTTACGCGGCGATACGGCGATTCGATAAAGCCGTAATCGTTGATCCGCGCATAGCAGCTCAGTGAAGAGATAAGGCCGATGTTCGGACCTTCTGGAGTTTCAATCGGGCATATACGGCCGTAATGCGTCGGGTGAACGTCGCGGACTTCGAATCCGGCACGTTCACGCGAGAGACCGCCCGGCCCAAGAGCCGAAAGTCGCCGCTTGTGCGTGATTTCCGACAGCGGGTTGGTCTGATCCATGAACTGCGACAACTGTGACGATCCGAAGAACTCGCGGATCGCCGCCATCACTGGCTTGGCGTTTACCAAGTCGTGGGGCATGGCTGTCGACATCTCCTGGTACACGCTCATTTTTTCCTTAATGGCGCGTTCCATACGAACCAGGCCGATACGGAACTGGTTCTCCAGTAGTTCACCAACCGCACGCACACGGCGGTTGCCGAGGTGATCGATGTCGTCCACGGCACCGAGGTTCTTGCGAAGCTTCAGCAGGTAGCGGATGGTCGCGTAGAAGTCCTCGGGTTCCAGGGTGCGGTTATCGAGATTCGTCGCATCCTGGTTCTCAAACAGCTTGATATTGAACTTCAACCGGCCGACGCGCGAAAAGTCATACTTACGCGGGTCGAAGAACATCCCGTGGAACAACGCAGTGGCCGTATCAAGGGTTGGCGGATCTCCGGGACGGAGTTTGCGGTAAATTTCGATCAGGGCTTCTTGCGGAGTCTTCACCGCATCGCGCTTCAACGTCTGGCTGATGACTGTGCCTACATCGTCGCGCTCGGGGAAGAACACGGTCAACTCGACAACACCAGTTGAATCGAGAATCTTCGCAACTTTATCAGCGGTGAGTTCGGAGTTGGCTTCGAGCAACACTTCGCCGGTTGTGGTGTCAACAACATCGCCTGCAACCCAAGCGCCTTCAAGATCCGTGACATCGACCTCGATTTCACCGATCTTCGCTTTCTGGATTTCCTTTAGCGTCGCTGAGTTGATCTTGCGTCCCGAGTGTGCGATTTCCTCTCCGGATTTGTTCTTGATGCTATGAGCGAGCTTCATGCCGAGAAGGTTCGTCGGCTTGTCGCTGCTGGGATCAAGCGTCCAGAAGAGCTTCTTGTCGCGGATGGTCAGACGATCCACGGTATAGAACGTACGCAGGATGTCTTCACCCGCTCGCAGACCCAACGCTCGCAAGAAAATCGTACCCAGGAACTTGCGCTTTCGGTCGATCCGAACATACAGAACGTTCTTCTGGTCGTACTCGAACTCGACCCATGATCCGCGGTAAGGAATGATCTTGCCGAGGAAGTACGTGCGGTTGTTAGCAGTTTCAAAAAACACGCCGGGAGAGCGGTGCAACTGGCTAACGATAACTCGCTCGGTACCGTTCACAATGAACGTGCCGTTCTGCGTCATTAGCGGCACATCGCCGAAGAAGACTTCCTGTTCTTTGATGTCGCGGATCGAGCGGTTCCCCGTTTCAGCGTCCTTTTCAAAGATGGTGAGACGCATGGTGACCTTGAGCGGGGCGGAGTAAGTCATGCCTCGCTCCTCGCACTCGCTCACGTCATACTTCAGTTGCAAGCCGACAGGGTCGCCGCACTTGTTGCAGAAGTCGGGAGTGTTCGCGTTGTAGGTTCCGCACTTCTGACAGAGAACATCACCGGGATGGAAGGGATCGGTAATTACCGTGGATCCGCAGCTCTTACACGTTGTCCGCAGGTGGTGGAGTCCCTTGAGGTGACCACATTTGCACTCCCAGTTACCAATGGCGTAATCCACAAACTCAAGTTGTGATACGTTGCGGAAGTCAGTGATCGGAAATACTGACTGAAACACGGCCTGCAAGCCGGCGTCGTCGCGCTCGCTGGGCAGGCGATCCATCTGAAGGAAGCGGTCATAGGAACGCTTCTGCACTTCGATCAGATTTGGGATCTGGATGGTTGCGGGGATTTTGGAAAAGTCGAATCGTTTACGGTAGATATGGTTGTTGTTATTCATCGGCATTCAGAAGACTCCAAAACTTCAGCGCAGCCGCTGGCTGCGACAAAACCGCGGATGGAAGCGCGTCAAGGCGCCGCGGCACTATGAACCAGGAGAACCTGCAAAAAGACACGCGCGCCCGTGAGGACATGACTCCCCGCAGGCGCCGCCAGGGGCGCACAATCTTGGTTTAAATGTATCTTTCCGCGCCAGTTCTCAGGCCTGTTCCCGTTCCGCCGCCCGCGGAACAGTTGCCAATCGTGTCGGCGATCCCGCCCCATCGCTGAGTTTCAGGTCGCCACAAGTTTTTTCTTGGAAAGCAGTGTTTATATAGATGCTAACACCACTTCCAACGCTTCACCGGTTTTTATTGTGGAGCGCCGGGCGTTTCCGCCCGGTTCAGTCGTAAAGCTACTTCACTTCGACAGTAGCGCCTGCCTCGGCAAACTTCTTCTTAATGGTCTCGGCTTCTTCCTTGCCGACGCCTTCCTTAATCGGCTTGGGAGCGCCATCGACCAAGTCTTTGGCTTCCTTCAGTCCGAGGCTGGTGACTTCGCGTACTGCTTTGATTACATTGATCTTATTTGCACCAACGTCTTTCAGGATGACACTGAATTCGGTCTTTTCCTCCGCCGGAGCCGCTGCGGCACCTGCGCCAGCTCCGCCCGCTACGACAACCGGGGCTGCGGCTGCTGCCGAGACGCCAAGCCTTTCTTCCAGCTTCTTCACCAGCTGCGCCGCTTCAAGCAACGACAGCCCTACGATTGATTCTTCGATTTGCTGCAGATCCGCCATGTCTGTTTCTCCAATTTCCGTTATAGAGACGATTTGCGTCTCGGATTTTTCCTGCTCAAGCTATCTGCGGCCAGGTTTCCAGTGCGCCTGCCGTTCCCATCGCGCCAGACAACGCAACGGATTAAGCGGCGCAACCCCTGAAAGCCGATAACCAAACTTGCTCGGACAGCTTCGCTGCCCGAAATTCGTAATGCCTACGCTCCTGCCGGAGCGTCGTTGGCGAACTTCTGCTTTTCGACGCCCTGGTTCAGCACAACTGCGATATCGCGTCCGACTGCGTTCATGACGGTCACCAGGCGTTGAGCCGGGGCGTTGATCAGGAACAGCAGCTTAGAGTGAATCTCTTCCTTCGACGGCATTGTGGCGAGAGCCTGAATCTCGTTGATCGAGATCACTCGACCTTCGACCACGCCGACCTTGAAGGTAAACTCGGGATTGTCCTTCGCGTACTTCGAGAGAACCTTCGCCAGCGAGACTGGATCGCCCTGCGTATACGCAATCGAGGTCACGCCTTCCAGGTTCTGTAGCGCTTGTTCAGCTGAACTGCCCTTCGCAGCCCGTGCTGCAAGCGTGTTCTTCACCACGCGATACTTGCCGCCCGCGTCGCGCACTGTCTTGCGGAGTTCGTAGTCTTTTGCGACAGTCAGCTTGCTGTACGTCGCTACAATCACACTCTTTACGTCTTTGAGCTCCTGCTCCAGCTCGGCGACTTGTTCAATCTTTTTCGCTTTCGAGACTGCCATGTTCGATTCCCTTTCGAATGTCTTCGTAGGACAGCCGCGCAGGCCGTCCGAGCTAATCGACGCCTATGCCTTTGCGGCGGCTTCTACGGGGGCGGTATCGATCAGGATCCCAGGCCCCATGCTCGAGCTTAAATAGCAGCCCTTAACGTATTTACCCTTGGCGACCGCGGGCTTCGCCTTGACGACGCTGGTGATGACGACGGTGGCGTTGTCCACCAGCTTGTCTGGCGTAAACGAAATCTTCCCCACTGGTACGTGAACCAGCGCCGTCTTATCGGTACGGAATTCGACCTTGCCAGCCTTCACTTCCTGCACGGCTTTGCCTACGTCGAAAGTCACAGTGCCGGTCTTCGGGTTAGGCATGAGGCCCTTGGGACCAAGGACTTTTCCTAAACGACCGACAGACTTCATCATGTCAGGCGTGGCGATCAGGGCATCGAAGTCGGTCCAGTTTTCTTTCGTGATCTTCTCGACCATATCTTCGCCGCCAACGAAGTCAGCACCTGCCTGCTCGGCTTCTTTCACCTTCTCGCCCGTAGCAATTACCAAGACTTTTTTCGATTTGCCCAGGCCGTGCGGCAGAACTACGGTCCCGCGCACCATCTGGTCGGCATGCTTGGGATCCACACCCAGCCGCAGCGTGACTTCAACTGTTTCGTCGAACTTCGCGTACTTGACTTTCTGCAAGAGTGCAACTGCATCCTGCAGCGCGTAAGGACGCGCTTCTACTGCGGTGCGTGCCTTCGTAATGTTCTTGCCCGGTTTTCTCATTGCTTTCCTCGTCTCCCACCGCCCAGCGCTGGACTACTGAGCCGTAGTCTTATTGACTTAAATTGCCGAAATCCATCCGCACACAACTCACTACCCGATGACTTCAATTCCCATGGAGCGCGCGGTGCCGCGCACGCTCTTCATCGCCGTCTCAATCGAAGCGGCGTTCAGGTCGGGCATTTTCTGGCGCGCGATCTCTTCGACCTGCTTCGCCGTGACCTTGCCGACCTTATCTTTGTTCGGAGTTCCGGAGCCCTTGGCGATTCCGGCTGCGCGCTTCAGCAAGATCGCCGCTGGCGGCGTCTTGGTAATAAAGGTGAACGAGCGATCGCTGTACACCGTCACTACGACCGGAATAATGAGTCCTTCGAGCTCTTTCGCGCTGGTCTTCGCGTTGAACTGCTTACAGAACTCCATGATATTGATTTGGGCCTGACCGAGGGCCGGGCCAACTGGCGGCGCAGGAGTCGCTTTGCCCGCCGCGATCTGAAGCTTTACAGAACCTGTTGCTTTCTTTGCCATGATCTCTCTTCCGTCCCAATTCCTGAGTCTAGGATTTTCGGCTCAGGCAATCGAAACTCGCTGTCTTACGTTGCCTGCTTCTCTACCTGGCCAAACTCCAACTCAACCGGCGTCGAACGTCCGAAAATCGTTACCATCACTTTGAGGGTTTCACGATCTTCGTTTACTTCGTCCACGATGCCGGTGAAACTCGCGAACGGGCCTTCGATAATGCGCACAGTTTCGTTCTTCTCAAACTTGACCTTGAGCTTCGGCTTGTCTTTCGCCTCGCCCACGCGGTAGACGATGTGCTGAACTTCTTCGTCCGAAAGCGGCGTAGGCTGCTGTCCAGTGCCGACGAACCCGGTGACGCGCGGCGTGGACTTCACCACATGCCAGACGTGATCATCCATGTCCATCTCAACCAGGACATACCCGGGATAAAACATGCGTTCGCTGGTGTACTTCTTGCCTCCGCGAACCTCGGTGACTGCCTCGGTCGGGATCAGCACTTTGCCGATTTTTTCCTGCAGGCCGAATGCCTGCACGCGCGACTCCAGCGATTCTTTGACCTTGCGCTCGAATCCCGAGTAGGAGTGGATGATGTACCACTTCATGTTCGGATTGCGCGGAGGCTCCCCCGATGGCATTCCGTCGTCTGGGCCGCCCGGTCCAACGGTTCCGTTGTTTTCTTGTTCCTGCATATCTTGCTGGAGTACCCCAGCTTCCTTCCTTGCCATTAGCGCGATAACGTCCTCAAGGTGTAGTCAATACTCTTCCCGATGATCCCGTCGATGATCCAGAAATACAGGCCAAAGAGGAACACCGTGATGATGACCACCGCCGTGGTCGATTGCACTTCCTTCAGGGACGGCGTGGTCACCTTTTTCATCTCGGTGCGCACATCGTTGTAAAAAGTCTTTGTGCGCTCCAAGAGATCCTTTACCCAAGCAGTTACGCGGCCGAAGAAGCTATCGCTCCTCGCACTCGGTGCCGGTAATTTGTCCATTCGCTTTGCCTCTACGGCCATTCCTAACTCCTAAATCACTTGACCCTGGCAGGGGCGGAGGGATTCGAACCCCCAAGTTCGGTTTTGGAGACCGACAGTTTAACCGTTGAGCTTACGCCCCTGTATCCATTTCAGAATTGTCGGATTGCTGGATTGACGAATTGAAATTCGACAATCCGTAAGTTGCACAATCCGTCAATTACTTGACCTCTTTGTGCGGCGTATGCTTCCGGCAACGTTTGCAGAACTTCTTCATCTCCAACCGATCCGGAGTTGTTTTCCGGTTCTTGGTGGTGGAATAGTTCCGCTCCTTGCAATCACCGCACTGCATCGTAATAATCTCTCGGGGCATTTCAAACCGCTCCTAGCTGTTAGCTTCTAGCTCTTGGTTTTTCGTGTTGGCCAACGACGAACGACCAACGACTGTTATTGAATAATCTCGCTAATCGTTCCCGCGCCCACCGTGTGGCCGCCTTCGCGGATAGCGAAGCGCAAGCCCTTCTCCATCGCCACCGGCGTGATCAGCTCGATCACCAGCGCCACGTTGTCCCCAGGCATCACCATCTCCGTG
>DATBFG010000117.1:0-35687 GCA_036558645.1 Terriglobales bacterium | reverse complement strand
CCATGCGTTTGTGGATCAATTCACGCCGATGCGAAGGCCAGGGGGCACAGTACAAGAAACTCCATCGCAATGTGTGGACACTTCAAGATTTGCTGAGACGAGTGCCCGCTCTTTATAATCCGGCGTCGGGTGTTTTTCCTGTTGCGTTGCGTTTCGTCTTTTAGCTCGATTTCATTCCTAGGGGAGCCTTCGTGCCAGTCGGAACTGCCTTTCACGAGAGAACCTTTCCACTTTGCCACAGTCTGAACTACCGAGAGTGGTCGGGGTATTACACCGTCAGCGTGTACGAGGTTCATCACGAGCACGAATACAACGCCATTCGTAATGCTTCGGCCCTTATTGATATCTCGCCACTCTACAAGTACCTGATCACAGGTCCGGATGCGACCAAGCTTGTAAACCGGGTCATTACGCGCGATATCAACAAAGTGAAAGTCGGTCAGGTCATCTATTGCTGCTGGTGCGACGAGCAGGGCAAGGTGATCGACGATGGCACCATCACCCGGCTGGAAGAACATAAGTATCGCTGGACGGCCGCCGATCCTAGCCTGCGCTGGTTCCGCCAGAACGGTCTGAACATGAACGTCCAGGTCGAAGACATTTCCGAAGAAGTTGCCGCTCTCGCTCTGCAGGGTCCTACTTCCGGCAAGCTGTTGAAGTCGGTTGCCGAGGCAGATATCGCGAACTTGAAGTATTTCCGCGTGACCAGCGGCAAGATTGCCGGAGTCCCGGTGGACATCTCGCGCACTGGGTACACCGGCGACCTCGGTTACGAGGTCTGGATTCCCTGGAAACAGGCCGTCACAGTTTGGGACGCTTTGATGGAAAAAGGAAAGCAGTTCGACATCCACGCCGCCGGAATGCTCGCACTCGACGTCGCGAGGGTTGAGGCCGGACTCTTGCTGATTGAAGTCGATTACATCAGCAGCAAGAAGGCGCTGATCCCGTCGCAGAAATATTCGCCGTACGAGCTGGGCTTCGGCAAAATGGTCCATCTCGACAAGGAAAACTTCGTTGGTAAAGCAGCGCTGGCGCGAGATGCAAGGCAGGGTGTGCCGCGGCAGTTGGTCGGGCTCGAAGTCGACTGGGTGGAAGTGGAAGAGTTGCATGAGAAATATGGGCTCACGCCAGCTGCACCCACGCAGGCTTCGCGCGTCGCCGTGCCCGTCTATTCCGGAGACAAGCACGTTGGAAGGGCGACTACGACTGCATTCTCTCCGCTACTCAAGAAACTGATTGCACTGGGGAGTATTGAAACAGCTCACGCCAAAGAAGGAAGCAAGCTTCAGATCGAGATTACGATCGAAGCCATGCGGCAAAAGGTTACCGCCAAGGTCGTGAAGCTGCCGTTCTTCAATCCGGCACGGAAGACTGCCACCCCGGTCTAGGGAATTTGGCAAAGCGGCAAGAAAGCTCAGCCCTGCTGAGCTTTTCTTTTTCCCGCTAAATAAATCCATGCCCCGATGAGTACCATCAATCCCGATAACCCTACGACCTTGATCACTGCAAGCGGTTTATTCGGTTCGTCCGGAGGAGGGATCACGGAAATCGCAATCGTCACGATGGTCGTACACAGGCCAACGATTGCTACCAGTCGCGCGACCGGCTTGCCTCCTGGGACGCGAATGACTCCCGGTGCTGCAGGCTGGCTTTGTAGTTTGTACATCGCCGCGAAGAGATACAAGTACGGAATGAAGTAAGTAATTACTCCCATGCTGACCAGAACGTCGTAAGCACCCTTGATGCTGGTGCCGGCCTGGCCAAGAAAAATGAAAAGGGCTCCAAAGATAAACTGCGTAAGTAAGCCCATCCAAGGTGTCTTCCAGCGAGAGTGCAGCGCGCCGAACACCGGTGGCAAGAAGCGGTCGATGCCGGCAACAAACGGCAACCGGGCAACCGCAGCCAGATAGGCTCCTGCAGCGCCAACATTGCTCAGCGCAATCAGGAACGCGGCTATGGGGATCACGCCTCCCCAGTCGATCTTGTGGGCTGTGCTGGAAATGGCTTGCATCAAGCCCTGCAGATTGCTCACTTCTGCGGGTGGCAGCGCGAGCAGAACACCGATCGTGCCGACGATGTAGCAGAACGTGACCGTTACACCTCCGATGAACAATGCCCAAGGGATCGCGCGGCGGGCATTCTTAATCTCACCGCCCATGAGGGAAGCGGTTTCGCTTCCGGCGAACGCATAGGTGAGAACCGACCAGAACACGATGTCCTTCAATCCGACAGCCGGTGTCATGGTGTGGACATCAAAAGTCGTAGCTGACCCGAAACGGGTGAAGGCAATCCCACCCATGATGATGATGATCATGGCGGGAATCCACATGGCAATCGCGCCCAAGTTATGCAGCCACGTGCCAACGTCCAGCCCCACGAGGTTCAGAAGAGTAGCCACCCCAAGAGCGACAAGCGAGAACACGACGAAGAACGTTGTGCTGCTCGAGAGATGTCCCCATGCATCGTGCCGGATGTACAAGGCGTTACTTGCCGCGAAGTAGAGAACAGCAGGGAAGTACGGTAGATTGCAGCCCCAATAGGTCCATGCAGTGATGAAGCCGGCGAAGTCCCCGAACGCTTTCTTGCTCCATACGTAGATGCCCCCCTCATCGGGATATCGTGACGACAACTCAATCACCGACAGAGCCAGTGGGGTGTAAAAAGCAAGCCACGCGCCGATCCAAATGATGATGGAACTAGGACCCGCCGAGGCGGCCGTAGCGATCCAGCGCAGGCTGACGCCCGTGACGACATAAAACAGGACGAGATCACGAAATCCCATGACCCGACGTGGCTCGTCGGGATCTTGCGCTTGTGCAATGGACACGCCTGGGCCGAGGAGACTGGTGGTGTGCGCGCCAGGAGGTTGGTCGGTGGACAAGAAAGTGATCTCGGGTCAGTTCAGCGCATGCGAGCCAGCCACAGATAACACCGATACGAAGCCAAGAGCAATTAAATTCTCAGTACCTGCTGCGATTGCTGCCCCCTAGCAGCGAACCCATCACTCCGCGGATGATCTGGCGACCCACGGAGCTGCCCATGGAACGCGCCGCGCTCTTCATCATGGCTTCCGCCAGGCTGTCACCCCCGCGGCCTCGGCCCGCGCCGGTTCCCATCGCGAGTCCACCTGCCAGTTTGCCTAAATCGGCATACCACGGCTGGTTTTGCTCCTGCTGTTGATGCTGTTCTACTTGCACGTTTGAAACTGGCTGTTGCGCTTTACCTTTCAAACGTTCATAGGCAGACTCACGATCGACAGTCTTCTCGTAGACCCCGGCAACAGGAGAATTCTGCATGATCTCTTGGCGCTGCTGCGGAGTGATGGCACCGATCTGGCTGACCGGCGGGCAAATCGTAGCGCGCTGCACGATACCAGGCGCGCCTTTCTCGTCGAGGAACGAGACCAATGCTTCTCCAACCTCGAGTTCAGTGATTACCTTCTCTACGTCCAGCTTCGGATTCGAGCGGAACGTCTGTGCGGCGGCGCGTACAGCTTTCTGATCCTTCGGGCTGAACGCGCGCAAAGCATGCTGGATCCGGTTTCCCAGCTGTCCAAGGATGACATCGGGAATGTCAGTTGGATTCTGCGTCACAAAATAGACGCCCACACCCTTCGACCGCACCAGTCGAATCACCTGCTCGATCTTGCTCTGCAGACTCTGGGGTAAGTCGTTGAACAACAGGTGCGCTTCATCGAAGAAGAAAACCAGTTTGGGTTTGTCCTGATCGCCAACTTCCGGCAAGTTCTCGAAGAGTTCAGAGAGCAACCACAGCAGGAATGTCGCATAAAGTTGTGGCTGCTCCATCAGCTTATCTGCCGCCAGAATGTTGACCATTCCGCGAGAGCCTTGAGTCTGGATCAAGTCATCAAGATTCAACGCTGGCTCGGCAAAAAACTTGTCGCCTCCTTGCTGCTGGAGCGCTACGAGGTTCCTTTGGATTGTGCCGATACTGGCCGCCGAGATATTCCCGTATTCAGTTTGCAGATCCTTTGCCTTCTCTCCGACATGTTGCAGCATGGCCTGCAGGTCTTTGAGATCCATGAGGAGTAGACCCTGGTCGTCGGCGATCTTGAATGCCAGCGTGAGCACACCGGTTTGCGTGTCGTTCAAGCCCAGGATGCGGCTGAACAGCAGCGGACCCATCTCGGAAACGGTGGCGCGTACTGGGTGGCCCTCTTCTCCAAACACATCCCAGAAAACGACGGGCGCGCCCGAGAATGAGATATTGCCCAGGCCTAGTTTCTTCACTCTCTCCTGCAACTTGGGGCTCGATATCCCTGGCTGGCTAACACCTGACAGATCGCCCTTAACATCTGCCGCGAACACGGGCACGCCGATATTGCTGAAAGCCTGCGCCATCACCTGCAGCGTGACTGTTTTCCCGGTGCCAGTCGCCCCCGCCACGAGTCCATGGCGATTGGCCATCGCTGGGAGCAGGTAGAGTTCTTCGTCGGATTTTGCGATGAGGAGGGGCTCAGGCATGTGGGTCATCTCCAATGGGGGATGGATTCAGAGTTCATCATGTGCTTGCCAAGAGAATAGCAGTTCAACGCAGCGGCTAGGTGCTCGTTGGGGTGGGCGAGGGTTGGTCTGGGGGTTTCATGAACTTGTCATAGCATTCCGTGCAGAGCCAATTGCGGCCGTTGGTATAGCCAGTGTTGTGTTCGTGGTCTTCGGACTCGTCTAGCGACCAGTGGCAAACCATGCATTCAGTCTCCTGCCAGCCTCCCTTCAGTATTTCGTACGTTGTCGGATCCTGCGCTAGGCTCATATCGAAGGAGATTGTCCCGTCGCTCCGACGGAGAACTACATCTGGAGCCGCAAAATTCTTTTTTTGCCATACGAAGCGCCGGCATTCAGCCACTGCTGATTCAACATAATTGGGCTCGTATTCTGCGTTATGAATGACTATCACGTCTTGCGTCTGGTCGGAGCCCAGCCTCAGTCTCAGAGTATCCAAGTGAGCGCCGTGACGCTGCAGCAATTGGCTAGCGTAGCAGCGTTGTTCGCGAAGCAATCCTAGAACCAGGTGCTCGCTGCCGATGTGACGATGTGCGAGTCGCTCCGCCTCTTCCGCTGCATAGGCTAAGACTCGCTTCGATTCGTCGCTTAAAGGAAGATCTACGGACGGAGATATGCTGGGTGCTTTAATTGATCGTTCTTCAATTTCCTTGCGGATGGAATCATATCTAAGGTTCGGGAGAAAACGTGTGATGAACGCTTGATTCTCTCTCAGAAATCCGAGCAGCAAATGCTCTGTCTCAATAAAATTCGATCCCAACTGGATGGCTTCATAGCGCGCAAAGAAGATTACCCGCCGCGCTTTTTCCGTGTAACGCTCGAACATCGGCTACTCCGCAGAGGCTTGCTTTCGATTCGCCCGCTTCCAGTAAAGGAAGCCCGGCACTCCCGCGAGGATAATTCCTATGCCTGCCAGGGTCTCAGCAGGACGAGTGATGATCGTGTTCAGGGTCCAGCCTGCACCAATCAAAACATAGAGCGCCGGCAGCCATGGGTATCCCGTGCAGCGATAAGGGCGAGGCACATCAGGGCGCTTCCAACGCAGCACGAATAAAGCAATCACGGTCAGCGTATACGACAGCACCATTCCGAAAATGACGTATGTGTACAGCTGATCGTAGCGTCCGCTCACCGTGAGCAGCGCGGCCCAGATGCCTTGACCAATCAGGCTGAACGCTGGTGTCCGCCACTTCGGATGAATCTCTCCCATCTTGCGAAAGAAGATTCCATGCTGCGCCATGGCCATGTAAACGCGCGCGCCGGATAGCGTGCAGGTCGCCGCCGCGCTGAAGCATGAAAGCGCGATCATGGCAGAAAGCCATATTGCTGCTTGCGGAGAGAAAAGCTGTGCCGCCGCCGCGTGAGCGATGGTCTCGTGTTTTGCTACTTCGGACAGCGGCAGGGCATATACATAAGCTACGTTCATTGCCAGATAAATAGCTGCCACCGCCAAGACCCCTAGCACCATGGCCATCGGCACATTACGCCGTGGATCTTTCACCTCGCCCGCCACCCACGTGATGTACACCCAACCGTCGTACGCCCAGAAGACCGCGATCAAGCCAACACCCAGCGCAGAAATCAGAGCGCCGGGGCTGAGACCCATGCTCAGTCCCCCAGCGGTTGACTGACTGAAGTGAATCCAATCTCCCTTGCCAATGGCAAAACCAAGCAGGACAAACGCCGCCATTGCCGTAAATTTCGTCCAGGTCGAAAGATTCTGTAGCAATGCGCCCCAGCGCAGTCCCACCACGTTGACGTAGGTCAAGACGACGATCAGAACCAGGCCGAGCAGGTGTGCCCTCGTGAAGTTGTTGCCGGCAAACGTGAACAGGATGTGTTCTTGCGAAACGAACGGGATGATTTGTCCCATGTACGCCGCTGAAGCCACCGCAAGCGCGGCAATGGTGCCACCATTGGCCACGCTGAACAGCATCCAGCCATACAGAAAAGCCGTAAGGTCGCCGTACGCCTCGCGTAAATAAACGTACTGCCCGCCTGAGTCGGGAAACATCGATCCCAGCTCCGCGAAGGCGAAGCAGGCGAACATCGAAATCAGCGCACCCAGTATCCACACCAGAAAGAACAGAACGGGATTCGGGAGGGGCGATGCGATGTCCTTGGCAGTGAGAAAAATCGATGAGCCGATGATCCCGCTCACCAATAGCAAGACGGAATCAAGAAGAGAGAGCCCACGTATTAGGCTTGGCTTGGTATCGCTGGCACTTTCATTAGTAGCCAGAATGTCCATGAATTATCCCATCCCAAGTTCGTCAGGAGATTCGAGCACGCTTCCGCAGCGCCGGCAAATCACCGCCGAACAATCGCCGCAGGTGAGCGGATCGATCACTTCCTGGGCGCAGCGGGGACAGTACAGCACGTCAGGCTTTGGGCTGGCTGACGCTTTCTGTGGATCTGGGCCCATGAGGAAGGCCCAACTGTAGCATATCGCTCTGTTTTCGTGGCACTCTGCCGCGCCCTCGCCATCGAACCGATAACTCGCGATAAAATTCGGATATGCCTAACAAATCCGAGACTCCCGACGACCGGCTGCAACAGGAATTCAATCGCTGGGCTGAGGCCGGCGAGGGCGAGAAGATGGAGCAACATCATCTCGACATTACCTCGAAGACCATTCGCCGAATGGACCTGCGTCCCGGAGAACGCGTGCTGGACCTCGGATGCGGGTCAGGATGGGCCACACGACTGCTTGCGCGGTTGGTTGCTGAAGGTCCCGAAGGTTTTGGACAGGTGGTTGGGATTGACATTTCGGATGAGATGATCCGCCAGGCCCGGGTCCTATCCAAGGACTTTGAGAACATTCTGTACGTTTGGGGTTCCGCGCAGCAGATTCCCTGGGAAGAAAACTTCTTTGACAAGGTCCTTTCCGTCGAATCCTTCTATTACTATGCCGATCAGGACCGAGCACTGGCCGAGTTATTTCGAGTGATGGCTCCTCGTGGACGCCTGCATATCCTGATTAACCTCTACAAGGACAACCCATACTCGCTGCAGTGGGTCGATAAGCTCAAGGTCCCGGTCCATGTGCGCTCGTCTGCAGAGTACGTCGAATTGCTGAAGAAGCACGCGTTCGAGAAAGTTGAGGCCGTGCAGATTCCTGACGACACGCCCACGCCGGATGATTACAAGACAAAGTCTTTTGACACAATCCAGGACTTGAAAGCCTTCAAGCTCACCGGAGCGCTGTTGCTCATGGCCTCAAAACCCGATGTGCGCAACGCCGCCCCGGGATACACGATCTATTAGATCGAGTCTCCATCATCGTTGTCATCGTCATCGCGATCATCATCGCGATGGCTACTCGTATTCGTAGCAGGACTCAAGGCTCGGTTATCGTTTGCGTGGCGGACTTCAATTCTCCCATTCACGTTGTTCAGTCGAATGCGTGTACCACCACCGCCAAGCTGCCCGTCGAGATCGTGGCCAACATACCGGTGATTCACTACTCTCAATCCAAAATCGTTCTCGATCCCGCCGTGCACAGTTGAAGCCTCGATTTCAGCCTTGGCATCGGAAGGCAACGTTAGGCGCAAACTTCCATTCACTGATTCCAGATCAATCGACGTCCCCTCGAGTGAGGCAAACGCCACATCCAGCGGACCATTCACCGTGGAGAGTTTCACTCGTCCCCCCAGGCCCCCTGCGCGCAATCGTCCATTGATGCACGAAGCTCGCACCTCGCCCGTAGTACCGTTCACATCCAGAGCTCCGTTAATCAATTCAATATTGTCCAATTCGGTTTTCCGCGGCACGGTCAACGTGTATTCCACGCTGGCGGGATTGTCGCGATCGTCATCGGTGAACGTCTGGGTTTGATGAGGATATTCCGTGTGAATGTGGACGCTATCACTTTGCGCTTCCACTCTTATTTTTGCCTCGTCGAGACGCTCTTTGGTGTGCGCGTATTTGACCGCGTCGACCTTCACTTCATTGCGATCCCAGGCATTGATGTGGACTGGACCGTTGATATTCTCCAAGCTCACGCGACCATTCGGCGCCAACGGATAGGTCTGATGAAATTCTTCCGTCAACTGTCCCGGATGTTCGACTGCGTGCAACTGTCCAACCAGGACCAGTGCACATAGAGATCCTAGGATTGCCCCAGCCCAAGTGGAGATTCTGCGTCGGGAATTCATGGTTTCCTCCGTCGTCATGGCTTAGACGGGGCAGGGCTGAAATTGTGAGTCTCGGAAACACCGGCCGAGCCGGTTCTAGAGGAAAGATCGACCAACGGTTGGTGCAGACTACCCTTTACCGAGTCCGCGTTTCCGAACTTCAGCCTCAGACAGCAGATAGATCCCTATCATCCCGATCTCAGGATCGATAGGGTGACGGTATCGCGGATGCGGAAAGGTGATGTAGTACACCAGCGGATAGAAGAGCAAAAGCAGAAACAGCAGCCAGGCTCCCGGCTTTCCCTTGCGGATCGCCCTCGCCAGTCCCCAGAAACAAAGTATGGATGTCGTGAGAAAAAGCGAATTTTTCACTTGCGCCAGTTGCGGGATGTTAGAAAGCCTCGGAGCCCCTGCCCAGTAGTAGATGAATCGCTTCAGATCCAGCCCCAAGAAGCGGATGAAGTCGGCATGGATAAACTCCTCCGCTTCTTTCTTGCGCGTCGCCACATATGCCAATTCGCCCATCTGCATGTAGCGGCGCATCTCATGCACGTTTTGGGTCGGATGCAAGTACTCCATCCATGTTCCATCTGCACCCGGCCCGTTGCCAAGGCGAAGCTCAGCGCCGAAATTCGATCGGAGAAAAATGACCTGGTCAAAGGTGCGGTAGTTGCGATACAACCACGGTGTGATGAACGCGAAGAAGACTGCGGACGCCAGCACCACGCCGCCGAGTGATCGTTTGCCGAGTTTCCAACGGTGATACCAGATCCACAAACCCGATACCGGCAGGAAGGCCAGGACCGACGTATTACTTAACGCAGCAATCCCCCAAAGCGTTCCATATTCTAACCACTGCGTGAATCCCTCACGCTCCGCCATTACCAGCGTGAGCCAGACCAGCACGGTGAGCAACATCGTCGAAAAACTTGTCTCCCACACCCAGCGCGTACACCAGTAGGTTACGTACGGCAGGAGAGCCCAGGTCCAGACAGAGGCGACTCCCACCCGCTCACCGAAAATTCGTCTGGCTATGAGAAATACAGGAATGCAGGTGAGCGTAGAAAAGACGCTATTGATGAGAAGCAAGACTAGCGCGGATCCGCGCGTATAGATGCCGAATATCTTGAACACTCCGGCGATCAGAAACGGATACAACGGCGGCTCCCAGGCAGTCGGCCCGGTCTTCAGGTTGAAGGGGCTGCTAAATCCCTCTCCCGCTGCCAGCGAACGTCCCACGCGGCCCATCTCCCAACCAAAGCTGAAGTTGTCATCATTGGTACGGAACTTGTAGCTGTGGCTGATGAGGATGGTGGCGACACGCACCGAGAATGCGATCAGCAGAATCCAGAAAAAGGATGTGCGCGCCGTAGCCCACCAGCGGCGATAGGAATTCAGGACAGCTGACTTCGTCGGCGGCGGGGCGCTCTGGTCCTCCATCGGGATGCTTCATTTGTAACTGATTGCGTGGAAAGGGGCAAACAGGAGGGAGCCGTCAGTAACTATCGATTCCGTTGTATACTGCCGTGCCTTGCTCGAAGGTTTAGGAGCGTCCGTGGAGGTTAGCCGTTATGGTCATCGACAACGCTCGTAGAATTTTCGCCTGCTTGTTATTGCTGGTTGCAGTCAGCGCGTGCGCTGCGCAGACTGCCAAGACCTTCACTGTTTCCAAGTCGATCAGGGCCGGTAACCGGCCATTGAGTGCCCTGCTGACACCGGATGGCTCTGAACTGTACGTCTCAAACGGCAACGGCAAGAGTGTCACCGTGATCGACACCGCAACCGATGCGGTCACGCTCATCGTGATTGTGGGCGCAAAGCCCGATGCGCTCGCAGTCTCGCCAGACGGAACCAAGGTTTATGTCGGCCAGAATGTCGCGGATGTCAGCGTCATCGACACAGCCACCAAGCAGGTCACGACCATCGCTACAGGCGGCCCGGTCCGCGACTTGGCGATCACGCCAGACGGCGCGAAAGTCTACCTGGCAATGGAATATTTGGGCCTAAAGAAGATTGATACGAGTACCAACAGCGTCAGCACCGTCTCGACCATTGAATGTCCGGAGGGAGTCGCGGTTACACCTGACGGCAAGTTCCTCTACGTGAACTACCAGTGCTATGGGCCGGGAGGCCACTCGGGCCATGACGCTGTCGGAAAGTTCGACATCGCCACCGACACTCTGCTTAAGGGGATAACGGGTTTTCCGAACGTTGGAGAGAAAATCACGGTTTCGCCGGATGGTAGCCAAGTTTGGACCTCGGATGAAAATGGTTGCTCCAGCCATAGATTCGACAACATTGGCTGTCCCGTGGTGCCGCAGGGCGTAGTGAATCTGATATCGACTTCCACGGACACGTTCGTCCAATCGATCGCCGCTGCCGGCCGGGTCACCGTCGCTCCCGATAATTCCTTCGTCGTGCTCGGGGGATCTCAGCTTCAGCTGCTGACCCCCTCAACCTCGCTGATCGGCACCATTAACATCCCCGGCTCTGGGAGTCTGGCCGTCACCGCCGACGGTACCAAAGCCTACGCTCCGATCCCGAGCCAGAATGTCGTCACGATCATAAACATCAAGAAGCGAAGTCAGGGCGTCGACTGACGAATCAGTGACGCTCATTGACACCGCTCACACCCCAACCTAGACTGGAATACTTCTGTGGGCACTTCTTTCTAGCGGCACTGCCGAGGACACTACATGGGTTGGTTACAAAATAAGTTCGAAAAGAACTTCATGATCACGACGGTGGACTACGTCTTCAACTGGGCGCGGAAATCCGCGGTGTGGCCCATGACCTTCGGGCTCGCCTGCTGCGCTATCGAGATGATCGCGTCGTCTACCGCGCGTTTTGACATTGCTCGCTTCGGCTCCGAAGTCTTTCGTCCCAGCCCGCGTCAAAGCGATCTTATGATTGTCGCCGGCACCGTGACTCTGAAGATGGCTCCCGTGGTAAAGCGTATCTACGACCAGATGCCCGATCCCAAGTGGGTCATCTCCATGGGCGCGTGCTCATCGGTCGGGGGACCATTTAATACCTATGCGGTTCTGCAGGGAGTGGACAAGATCGTCCCCACGGACGTCTACGTCATCGGCTGCCCGCCGCGACCTGAGAATTTGTTCTATGCGTTGCTAAAGCTGCAAGACAAAATCGATCAGATGACGCTGGCGAAAAGACCCACCGAAGTCCGACTCGATCCCAATATGATGGAGAACTTCAAGCGGCAGGTGATGATCGCCCAGACATTGCAGCCGAAATGACCGTGGCTTAGCTGGCGAGAGGGAGACCGCTGCGGTCATCTAGAACATTGGCGAAAACGTTCGCTTGTCAGTAGCTCCACCCGATGAGCCCAATAACGCACTTCCTGAGCGGATGGGTCCTTGCCAACAGTGCCGGCTTACGCAGACGCGATCGCGCGATCGTAACCCTGGCTTGCGCTATCCCGGATATCGATGGATTGGGAATCGTCCCTGAACTCCTCACACGGCATTCAACGCATCCACTTCTTTGGTTTTCGCTTTATCATCACTCACTTCATACGTTGTTATTTGCTCTTTTCGTAACCGTGCTGGCGTTTGCTTTTTCAGAGCAGCGCTGGAAGACTGCCACGCTTTCGTTGCTGAGCTTTCACATTCATTTGATAGAAGACATCTTGGGATCGCGAGGCCCCGATGGCGATCAATGGCCAATCTCGTACTTATCTCCATTTTCAGATCGATTGAATCTTGTCTGGAAGCACCAGTGGTCTTTGAATGCGTGGCCAAACTTTGCACTGACTCTGCTTCTGTTGACTATGACGATCTATCTTGCGTGGAGAATGGGTTACTCGCCCCTTGAGATGTTCTCGGCCAGGGCCGACCAAGCATTTGTTAGGACCCTTCGTCAGCGCGTGCAACGCACTGAGTTGTGACTATCCGAGGAACCGCAGAAACTCTTTCGGCTTATCTTCAAATCCTGGAAACACCTCGCCCAGAGCCTTGTTTCCCAGGTGCTGGTATACCGCTTCGCCTAAGACTCGTCTGAAGTCCGTCGTTACCGCCAGATCACGGCCTTCGTAGAGTTGAGACTGATCTAATCCCGGCCAGCGCCCGTAGACTTTCCCACCCTTCACCGGGCCGCCCATGATGAGCATTACGTTGGCGTGTCCGTGATCGGTGCCGCCGTTGCCGTTTTCCCGTACAGCGCGTCCGAATTCCGACATCGTGATCACGACTGTTTCTTCCGCATGAGCGCCGAGGTCGATCCAGAACGCAGCGAGAGACTGGGAGAAATCTCTTAGCGCATTGGCGATTTGGCCTTGCGTGCTGCCCTCGTTGACGTGATGGTCCCATCCACCGATGTCTGCAAACGCCACCTGCACGCCAAGGTTTGCCTTGATGAGCTGAGCCAATTCCTTCAAGCTGTCCGCAAAGCGTCCGCGTGGATAATGCGCTCCCGATGCGGGCCTGTACTTTTCGGGATCGGCTGACTTCAATGCCTTTACCGCCTGGAAGGTTTCCTGGCCTGTACCGTGCAAAACGGCGTCCACCGATTCCGCATACATAGCTTCAAATGAATTGGCATTAGGGTTCGCACCTCTTCCCACGCCAAAGCTGCGAATATCGTTCACCGCAACCGCTGGTTCACTTCCCGAAAGAATTCGTGGCAGGGATGGCCCTAAAGCGACGGCGCGGAAGGAAAAATTCTGCTGCGCTTCGGGAATGGAACGAAGGCTGCGGTTGAGCCAGCCGTCTTCCGTGACCTTCACTCCGGGAGTGCCTGATTCCATGAAGTCCTGGGCATCGAAGTGAGAGCGCGTCGGATCCGGCGATCCCGCGGCATGCACGATCGCAAGGTGACGCGTATCCCACAGAGGCTGGAGAGCAGCCATAGACGGATGCAATCCGAAGAATCCATCCAGATCAATCACCGCATTTCGCGGAATGTTGATGGATGGGCGCATCGCATAATAAGCAGGTTCTCCATGCGGGACAACCATGTTGAGGCCATCTGCGGCTCCACGTTGAAAAACCACGACTAGCCGCTTCGTTGCTCCCGACGCCGTTCCAAATGCTGCGCGCGACAGGAAAGATGGGATCGTGGCAGTACCCACTACTGCCATTGCGCTATTGCTAAGAAAAACGCGTCGAGTGATCGACATATGACCTCAACTGTGCCTCTTCGGCCTGTCTAACTATTTTCGTTGAAACTCCGGCGATCCTAGGATCAAACCGGCTAAGATATCTGTGGCGACAGGCGATGGCGGATCATCCAGCACGCGCCGCGTGATCTTCGGGTCCTGCAGTCTGGCCGCGAGCGTCTCATGGGTTTGGGGCGAGATTTCGCCCGCTAACAGGCTGTGTTCTAGCGACGCCAGGGTCATGGCCGGATCGTCCGAGTCAGAGGCAAGTTTGCTTAGATCAACCTCTGTGCCCTTCAGTTTTCCCGATGTCAAGGCCAACGCAAAATTCATCCGTCCAAGCAGCGCAGCCGAATTTACCCAGGCATCTGCCTTGGTCGAATATCCCGTCGGAGGCTGCATGCCATACAGAGGCATTCCCAGAGTCTGAAGAATGCGTGCTACTGGCATTGCGTCAGTCATCTGCGCATCGCTGGCCCGCAGCGCTGAAACCACGAATTCAAGCGGCGTTTTCACCTTTGCACGGTGATTCTTCTCTGACCAGAACTCATCCGAACGCAACATGGTCCTGAGCACTTCGCGAATGTCGCCATCCTTTTGCAAAAAAGTCTTCGTCATCTGGTCTACCAGCGTGCGCGGTGGATCGTCGGAAACGAAACGTATCGCAATCTTGGTGCAAACGAATCTTGCAGTCGAAGGATGATGCGCAAGGACGTGAAGCACCTCGAGTCCTTCTTTCTCGCCATTGGACTTGATGCGATGGCCCAAAACTATCTTGTCTCCCGGTTCGTGCATACGCTCATCGAACGTAAAACCGTTTCCCTCCCGCGGTCTCTTAATCGTCCACCCGGTAAAAACACGAGCGACCTCAGTGACATCCTTTTGCGTATATCCGCCGTTCACTCCGAGCGTATGCAATTCCATCAGTTCGCGGCCATAGTTTTCGTTGAGGCCGCTTCGCTTACTCTTGATGTCTTTCGTCCGCTTGTTGCTGCTTCGCCCCGATCGCGTCGCCGCTTCTGAACCCGTTCCAACGCTGAGCCAGTTGTCGAGATAGAACAACATTGCCGGGCTTTGAGCAGTCGCGACCAGCAGATCCTCAAATTTCCCCATCACGTGCGGACGAATGACGTCGCGCTCGTAGCTGGTGAGGAGGTAGCGGTCGGCACCTTTTCCTATGAAGACATTGAAGTGGTTGAACCAGAAGTCGGTGAGCACTTCCTCAAACTGGCGCTCGCTGTACGTTGCCCGGAGTAACTTGCCTTGCAGGAGTTCGCCAACAACGACCTGTTGAGGATTATTCAATGCCATCACGGTTTCGCGATCTTCTGGATTCAGGTCCGAAAGGAACCGCTCGCGTTTTGCGCCTCGAAGAGAAGATGCGATTTGTCGCCGCTCCTCGGCAGGCATCGAAAGTAGCTTCTTGACGCGATCATCGGGTGAAAGCTCAAGGAGTTGCTGAATCTTGATCTCCGTTTGAACGTTGATTTCATGGCGCGACGCCCGCTGATCAGGTTGGAGATCTGTTGGAGGATCACTTTCCGCACTATCATCTGTTTGCTTCGCCCGCTTTTTGCTTTGCAACCGATCCATTTGTGTTTCATAAACAACACGTTGCATGGCATCGGACGGCAAGGGCCGCTTTCCGGCCTCAACGGCCTTGATCAATTGCGGAGGAGGGAAGTTTTCGACGATTTCTCGCGTATCCATTCGCAACGTTCGAAATGGACGCAAGCGGACGTCCAAGGTGCTGTCATCAATGATGTCAGGATGCAACTGACGGTCGATCCAGTTATCAACGCCCATCGCCACCACACGATCGATTTCACCGGGTCGTGGCCCAAACGTCAATCTGTTCAGTGCCTGGGCAGCGCGCCTGCGTCCTTCGACCTCCCTTTGGCGAGTTGCCGTACCTTTTGTTTGGCTTTCAGCCGGCAAGTAGCTGCGCGACGTCAGACTCACCAGTAGCGTCAGAACCAACGCCAAACAGTGCCACCGCGAGTGTCTAGAACCTGGTCGCATCTTAGCGTCCAATATCTGAATTTCTAGAACCCTGGACGACATGAATAGTTGTCGCGACTATGTGAGGAACAGGCGGCCACGGTTGATTCTGTGCTGCAATGTAGAGGCCAGCTGATCAACATCGACAGGCGATAGGTTTGAAGAAACGTTGCTTTCAAGGAAGGGCGCACGATTACTTCCGGTAGCGTCGCGGCGAATCTGCACCAGCAACGCGTGCACCGCTTGCGGGTCGAATTTCTGCGGGGTCATGCGAATGATTTCACTCAGCGTAGCTCCTAGTGAAATTGGTTCCCGATACGGTCGCTCACTGGTCATGGCATCGAAGGTGTCCGCCAGGCCGACAATGTGGACGTGCAATGAAAAATCGTCGTGGAAGAGGCCATCGGGATACCCCGATCCGTCTCCGCGTTCATGATGCCAGCGCACAACCTCCGGGATGCGCGGCCACGGAAACTGCACCCCACTGACGATCTGATGTCCGACAACGGTGTGATCTGCCATCTCTCGAAATTCGTCGGGATCGAGTGATGTCGTTTTGCCAAACAACCGTTTATCCACCACAACCTTGCCGATGTCGTGCAGATAGCCTGCTGAGCGCAAGGCAGCGACCTCTCCTGGTTCCATTCCGATGGCCTCGCCAATGGCGGCGGAGTATCGGCCAACGCGGAGAGAGTGTCCGTGAATATTCACATGTTTCACATCGATGGCCGCGGCGAAGGCCTCGAGGGCACTGTCATAAAAACCATTCAAAGACGCCATGAGGCGCAAGTTCTCTGAGACTCGTTGTGCCAGGGTCTGGCTCAGGGCATGGTTCTGCAAAGCCAAGGCCACGTAACTGCATAGCAAGTCCAATGCCTCAAGTTCCTCCGCCTGATAGGGAGAATCATCCTCTCGATGTCCAAACACAACAGCACCGACCAACCGCCCGCCGGCTCGAAGAGGAGCGAGACATTTGAACAGTTCCGGCGCCACGTTGCCATTTGCGCTCAGGTACACGTCGCTGTCGGCCGCCGTTAGTATCAGCGCTCCCGCTGCCGTACTTAGAGCATGAATGTGCTTCGGCAACAATGGAATGATGGCGGGTTCCGGCATCAACGCGAAGCCTTCGGCTACAACCGATGTGAGAAGGGAAGGCTTGTCGTTCAGAACGAACAGAACACCCTCACGCGCGCTGCTGGCCTGTAGCATTGCGGACAGCATGGCATGCGCGGTCTGCGAAAACTCGCGGCTGCCCGTCAGCGTCGGCCCAAGTTCCGACAGGGCCTCGACCGTCCGTAAGATCCGCCGAAAGCTGTTTTTTTGAATGCCCAAGGGTGTTAGGGCAAATAGCCAGAGCAAGTAAGCGTATCATGGACTTATACACGCTCAGCTGTGGCCTTAGTAGCTAGAAGTGTTCTCCCAGGCGGTTAAAACTTTCCACTACCAGCAAGCGGCTGGGTGGTTCGGCAGCAGCTACTTCCTCATGTTCGAGCACCCATGTTCCCGGGTGAGGAATGAAAACAGCATTGATTCCCGCTGCCAGAGCGGGATTTATGTCGGATTTCGGACTATTGCCTATCATCCACGTAGAGTCGCTTGCCAGCTCATACTTAGACACAACCTCGCGGTAAGTGTTAGGACTCTTTTCAGCGACGATCTCTACGGCGTTGAAATATTCTTTGATTCCTGATCTCTCTACCTTCCCCGTCTGCTCCGCGATTTCTCCCTTCGTCACCAGAATCAAGTGGTGGCGATCAGCCAGATAAGCCAAGGTTTCGGGCACTTCGGGAAGAAACTCAACTGGATGATCGGCAATGTGTCGGGCAAACCCCTGAATCGTTTGCCGCATTTCATTCGTGAGCGGTTCGAGTGCTAGAGTTTCGAATGTGCGAGCCAGCGCATGAGAAAAACTTAGTAAACCATAACCGTGAGTCACGATGCATTCGCGTTCCACGTCGTTGAGAACCTCGCGAACCTGTTCCGGAGAATAATCACGATGATTGAGAAAAGAGATGAAGTCTGCGATCGCCCTCTCAAAATAGACGTTGTTCTCCCACAAGGTGTCGTCGGCATCGATGAGCAACGTCTGTGCCATGAGTGTTTCTTCTTGTTGCGCCATCCCAGAACATCATATCGACTTGCCTGATCGTATGTGATCACGAAATCTGCTCTGCTAAAATCAATGTCGATGAGCATTTTGCGTTGGGCCTATTTCCTATTGGTAATTTCTCTCATGGCCGTTCCTCTTTCCGCCCAAAAGACAACAAAAGTAATGACTGGATCAGCCGCTCAAGGTGCCGCATCCTCAGGAATGAAGGTCGCACCTGATCTCGCACAGCGACTGGGCCGATGGCAAACCGTACACATGCCTTTCCGCTCGGAGGGGCTCTCGTCGAAAGAAGTTCAGATGGTCGACAAGCTGGTCGACGCCTGCCGCCGCCTCGAGGAGATCTTCTGGCGCCAGAATGATCCGGAAGGCCTGAGCCTTTTCCAGTCGCTTTCGAGCAGTACCATCCCGAGTGACGAGAAATTACGGCGCTATGTTTGGATCAATGCCTCCCGCTTCGATCTCCTCGATGAGAACCGACCATTTGTTGGAAGTGCTCCCATGCCTCCGGGACGCGGATTCTATCCCCAAGGATTGACGAGAGAACAGATTGAGGAATTTGTCAAAGCACATCCAGATAAGAAAGACCAGATCTATAGCCTGACAACGGTCCTGCGATGGCACGGTGACGAATTGGAGGGCCTGCCATATCACATTGCCTACCGTTCGTTCCTTGAACCAGCGGCCAAAGACCTGCGCGAGGCGGCCGCCCTCAGTCCCGATCCCGCTTTTGGAAACTTTCTACGCCTTCGCGCCGAAGCATTACTGACGGACGACTATCTCAAGAGCGATCTGGCTTGGGTTGATTTGAAGAATTCCAAATTCGATGTCATCTTCGCGCCCTATGAGACCTATCTCGACAACCTTCTCGGCGTGAAAGGTTCCTATGGTGCCGCGGTACTGGTCCGGAACGAACCGGAAAGCAAGAAACTTGCTCTTTTCGAAAAGTGGGTTCCCGCAGTGCAGGACGCGCTTCCACTCGCTCCTGAGGATCGTCCCTCCATGCACGGCCTTTCGACGCCAATGGAAGTGATGGATGCTCCCTATCGCGCAGGAGACCTGCGCCACGGGTATCAGGCGGTCGCCGACAATCTCCCCAATGATCCCCGAGTCCATGAGCAGAAGGGTAGCAAGAAAATCTTCTTCAAGAACTTCATGGATGCCCGTGTCAACTACGTCATCCTGCCGCTTGCCCGGTACATGATGCTACCCGAGCAGGCAGCAAAGGCCTCCGGCGAGGGCTATCTGCAGAGCACCATCATGCATGAGATGGCACACGGACTTGGCCCAACTTTCGTGCGAACTCCAAGTGGCAAGATTCCCATCCGCGAGGCTATTGGCCCCATGTTCAGCGGCTTGGAAGAAGCCAAGGCCGATGTCGTTGGAATGTTCGGGTTGAAGTGGATGATCGACCACGACGCGCTACCAAAAGAAAAGTTGGAGGAATACTACTCGTCTTATGTTGCGGGAATCTTCCGCACAGTCCGCTTTGGTATCGGTGAAGCCCACGGCCAGGCTGAAATGATGGAGTTTAACTATCTCTCGGAGAGAGGGGCGATCAAGCGTCAGGCATCGGGCAAATATGCGATCGACTACGCGCGTATGCCCGACGCGATCAGCGACTTGGCCAAAGAGCTGCTTGAGATCGAAGCCACCGGCGACCGCGCACGCGCCGAGAACTGGTTCAAGAAATACGACGTCATGCCACCCGAATTAGAAGCCACTCTGAAGTCGGCATCGAAGGTGCCGGTCGATGTTAATCCGATTTTCGACTTCCGCGAGAAGGTGCGATAAAACGGCAAGCCACGGAAGAGCGCCGCGCGGCAAACAGAGATAGGGCGGAGTTATTCGGGGAGTTGGATTACCGGAGTCTCAGGTCGGCAGCAAATCCCATAGTGCTGCCATAACTTGAACCAAGGGCTGTGTGCCAGCCTCTCATCGTGCCTTCGATTCGCGGCACAGATATCGGTTTCCTTGAGTGGCCTGATATCCGCAGCTTCGAACATCTCCTCGAGCTGTTGGATTTCGTCAATGATGCGTTCAACGTCCATCTGCAACAGTATAGCGAACCAGCTTTGCCGCGTCATTGTGCACTTTGGCGCATGGCATTCCATCTGTCGTTGATGCATTGAGCCGTCGATCTCGTGGCGGAGTGGAGATATTGAACCAAAGCCACATGAATGCTGTGCAACGTTAGTGGTAATCACTGCGGAACTTTCTTGTCAGGAAGAAAAGAGAGCCATGCCTTGCGGGCTATACAAAGTCCACTTTAGCCGCATGCGGGATGATCCCTGCTTTGTGCCCCATGTCTAGGAGACGTCGGACAGCTTCCCGGCCATCTGGCCCATAATCGAGCGTGCGGTCGTTGACATACATGCCCACAAATTTGTCTGCCAATTGAGGGTCGAGATCGCGGGCAAACTGCATGGCATAGGCGAGGGCCTCCTCGCGATGGTCCAGCGCGTACTGGATGCTTTCTTTTAGAGCTTCGCCCACCCTCGCCATCAACTCGGGTCCGAGACTTCGGCGGATGGCGTTGCCTCCCAGCGGCAGAGGTAGTCCCGTTACTTTTTGCCACCATCGTCCGAGGTCCACAACGCGGTGCAACCCTGACTTGTCATACGTCAGTTGGCCTTCGTGGATGATCAAGCCGGCCTCGTACTCGCCGCTGAGAACTTTGGGGATGATTTGGTCAAAAGGCTCAACAACGGTCTCAATTCCGGGAGCGAACAGTTGCAGCGCCAGGTAGGCCGTCGTCAATTTACCCGGCACCGCTACGCGTCTTTGTTTGATGTCGCTTTCACTGAAGGCCCTCGGAGAGACAATCATCGGCCCATAGCCATCGCCGACGCTGCCACCGCTGGGAAGCAGGGCATAGTGATCCTGGATATAGGGATAAGCATGAAAAGAGACCGCTGTTACATCGTAGACTCCATCGCCTTGGCGGGCTTTTTGATTCAGGGTTTCGATGTCGCAGAGTGTGTGAGTAAAACGCAATCCGGCCGCGCGCACCTTGTTCGTCGCCAATCCGTAGAACATGAACGCGTCATCGGAGTCAGGACTGTGAGCTACGGTAATTTCGCGAGCGTCCGCGCTTGGCATGGAATTCTGATGTCCCGGGATAGCAGCTGTTGTGTTCAGCGCGCTCACGAGTTCGCCTTAAAGAGGCGTTCCCACCCGGCGGAAAGCGACGCAGCGAACATCATTTTGATAATCTCGGCAAAAACAAACCAATAAAGCCCGAAGCGAAACGCCTGGGAGATTGAGTTCGTGATCATGGCGAGCCAGGACAGGCCGCCCAGGAACAATAAGACCTCAGCGAGGAAACCACCCATCAGGGCTCGAGCAAATGTCTTCTTCCCGTGCTCCATGACAAGTCCAGCAACTCCCGCAGCGAACGGATATGCAAGTAAAAACCCTCCCGTCGGTCCGAGTATTTGCGCGATTCCTCCGGGCCCCAACGGATTGAACACTGGCATGCCAGAGGCGCCTTCCACCAGGTACAAGCCCAACGCTGCAAATCCACGCTTGCTGCCCAGCGTAAGGCCGACCAACAAAACGCCGAAGTTCTGTAACGTCAACGGCACGGGCGTGAACGGGAGTGGCAACGTCACGCGAGCGCATAACGCCACGAAAAGGCTGGCGCCGATGACGATAGCGCCTTGCCGCGCCCATTCGAGCATCAGATCTTGTGAATTGAGAATAGCAGAGGCCGGCTTCGTCATTTGGATCCTCCAAGGTGCCCATTACCGATAAGAAAAAATGCCCAAACTACCAATCTTGCCTAAAGCAGTCTCGTCCCTCGACTCGGGTCGACTTCATTGAGGGCTTCTTTCTCCGTCTTCAAATGCCGATGCACACGGATATATAAAGCCACTCCCGCCCACAGGACCACTCCCGTACTGCAGGCCAAGATCACAAACCACCACATCATCCGCACGATGTCTTAGGATATCAAAAGCTTGCCCGGATTGCGGCAGAAGAGAGGCTTACGCCCCAGCTTGATTCCTGTTTTCGGACACAAATTCCCGAAATCGGGTGTGGTAAAACCGTCCCGAGATCGGGAATTCGATGCTTGAGGAATCAATTCATCTAGAAAATAATCTTTAGCCCAAATTCCAATTGCCTCGGCGCACCAAGTGCAAATACTCCCGAACCAACCCCTATGCGGTTTGATCCGCGTGTGGATGGTGTAACTCCATTCACGAAGGTGGCAAATTGTCCGTTATTCACGATGCCCAGCAGTTTGTTTGTCGGGCCGTCGAAATTAGCGAAGTTAAAGATGTTAAACGCAGAGATACTGGGCTCAATGGTGAGGAGTTCCTTCACCTTGATCGGCCACGCCAAAGTCATGTCGAATGCTTTCAGCCACGACAACCCCACATTCCCTGGAGGTGCCAGCGCGACACAGGAGGCCTCGTTACCGTTCACTGGAGTGCCATCAGGATTGCAACGGCCAGGGGTCAAAGCTCCAAGTGCCGCCAGTTGCGTCGGCGAGAACAATCCGGCATTCACCAGCGCCTGGCTGGCAGGAGTGAGTACTCCGGCAGAATTGTCGTAATAGCTGTTGATGGTGCTGTTCAGACTATCTGGACTTATACCTCGGTTAAAGTCACCGACGTCGGTTCCAGGAAGGATGTCGCCGTAACCATTATTACTTGTCTGACTTGCTCCGCCGAAAGCACCATCTCCGTTAACGTCCGTGCGGAAAATCTCTCCCGGAACTCCCGCTCCCGAAGGCAGCCACAAGGATTGGGCGAATGGCGAATTGAAGTGTCCGATAAAGCTGATCCTGGCTCCCAGCGGCATGTCGAGGATGGTTCCAAACGAGATCTGATGCTTGCGATCTTGCGACGCGGGCCCGAAGAATCTGGTGGGGTTGTTAAAGTCAGCGGCGAGCGGCAGAAAATCCTGATCTCCGATCCCGCCGCCGTATGGCACATTGCTCTCAAAGCTCGAGAGCGCATAGGAGACTTGCAGGTTCATCGCGCGAATGCCGCGAAATGGGTTCGATACCCGGCTTCGCAATGACATCTGCAGGCCATCGTAGACGGAACGCCCGGCCGGGAAGAACATGGTATTTCGTCCCACCAGCGGATTGATTCCAGGAAACGCTGCGCCGGTATCCGGCGTGAGCCCGAATAGCGGTGCAGCGAATCCACCGAATAACTGCGCGCCAGAGTCTAAGCCGTTCCCTGCGAAGTCGGCAATGGTTGCTCCTGCAGCAATATCACAGTCGATGTTGCCGGATGCGGTTCCCGTGTTGCATCCAAACTGATTGTTGGTGGCCGTGATTGCATTATTTGCCGCGTTCACATTTAGGAATCGCGAATCTCCAACATGGTTCGTGTCATATCCCAGCAAGTAATGCGTCGCGACGTTTCGCACATAATCCACGCTGAGCACAGTTCCCTGACGAATTTCATGCTGGAAGCCAATGTTCATCTGAACTGAGCGCGGTGTTTGGAAATCAGGTCCAAACAAACTGCCTAAGCCGTTCAGCAGTTCTCCAAGAAAGAATGGATTCGGTGAATTCGCTCCCAAAGAAGCGGCACTTGCTTGGAACACTTTTTGCAAATCGCCAAGAGCCGTTTGAACGCTCCCGACAGGCGCCCCGCAAATTTCTGTCGCTATATCAAGGCCGTCGATTGACGTGAGTGGGGGGCCACCAGTTGGCAGCAGCAGTTGTCCACCGGGGCAGGGATCGTTGGGCTGCGCGTTGAATTCGCCGTGGCTCAGACGGACCACGCGATCGAACAGAATGTTGTTGAAGACGGTGTTGTCGTAATAGAGACCAATTCCGCCTCGGATAACGGTTCGTCCCGTTTTGAACGGATCCCAGGCAACGCCCAGCTGTGGCGCGAAGTTCAGATTTGGTTGCCGCACGCTGGCACCTAATCCGGGGATGTTTCCAAACTGATCGAGCAGCAGATCATTGCCTGTGCAAGGTGCTGGGGTAATGGCGGGATCGACGGCTGAACAGGGAATTGGCGGGAGATCCGAATCTTGCCGGCCCGTGTCGCGAACATAGCGCAATCCGGCGCTGACAGTGATATTGGGCTTCACCTTCCAATTGTCGCCGACATAGAACTGGAAGCGCGTGTCGTTCAATCCGCCGCACGAGAAGCCAAACGCTGGTTTTTCGGTAAAGCATCCGAAACCATTGCCGATCAGGGCTCCGCCGACCGGATAATTCAGTGGATTGGATGCTCCCCCGGGAAAGGGGCCTGCGGCAGCCTCGTTGGTGTTCGACGAGCTCAGCGCTATCTGCGGTGCGAGTCCATAGAAATTCGCATTGGCATAAACGTTGATCTTGTTGAAGCTGAATCCGAAGCGGATGACGTGTGCGTGGAACGCCTTGCTCCCGTCATACTTGATTTCCTTGTTGCTCTGCACAGTCGTCTGCGGAGCAAGGAAGTTCGGACCGCTCACAAAGCCAGCTCCACCATCGAAGTAAAGCTGCACATCTGGAGCGGGATTGAAAATACTAGTGCCAGTGACCGCATCATTGATGTGGTTAGCGAATTTGCTATACGCGAACCGGATGCTGTGCGTGAAAGTGCCAGTATTGAAGTCGAGCCCTACGGCGTGCGCTGGCGTGTTGTTCAGGTTCTTGAATGGCGAATAGTTGCTTCCGCCAAATCCTGCCACCACGCTGTTGTTGTCGTAGGTGAATTTATAGAACACTCTTGCAGAACCGAAGAGTTGATAGTCCAATCGGCCATTCAACTGGGTTTCCCTATAAGGTGAGCTGTAGCCGCCCGAAAGTGACGTGAATGGGTCGCTAAAGGCAACTGGTGCAAACAGGTCTTGTTTGAAGCGCTCTCCGGCAAGGAAAAAGAACAACTTATCCTTGATCACGGGTCCGCCGAAGCTTCCCCCGAACACGCTACGCTGGAATGGAAGATCCTGCCCGCCAGGGAAGTTCGCGCCGCCTGCACTCTTGTCGCGGAAGGTTCCGAAAGCATCTCCGTGAAATGAATTCGTCCCCGACTTGGTTACAACGTTGACCGTTCCCGAGGACGTCAGCTCCGAAGAGAGATCCAGACTCGACTGGCCGATCTGAAACTCCTGGATCGAACTCATCGCGATGTTCTGCGTCGTCGTGCCCACGTTCTCATCACTGATATCCAATCCGTCCACTTCTATACGTGCCGTTCGTCCGGCCCGTCCGCCAATCGAAATGGAGGAAAACCCATTCTTCGTCGGATCGAAGGTTGCTCCATCCTGGATCTGAATGCCAGGTTCCAGTTGCGCCAGGTCCAGGAAATTACGACTGATAGGGAGTTGCTCGATCTGCTGCGTCGTAACTACGCCCTGTACGGTCGCTTGTTCCATGTTCACGGATACTGACGATGCCTGCACTTCAACGGTCTGACTTGCCTGTCCCACTTCAAGCCGTAAGCTGCCCTGTGTCGTACCGGCAACCTGAACGGTAAGCGCCAAAACCGTGGTTCGAAAACCCTGGGCCTCCACCTTGACTTCATAGCTGCCCGGAATCAGAGAGCCCGATGTATACGCTCCTGCCGCGTTGGTCGTGGTGGTAATGGCCTGCGCGGTGGCCTTATTTGTGATCGTCACCTTGGCGCCATTGACGAGCGCCCCCGTGGAGTCGGTTACGGTACCGACAATGCTTCCCGTAGAGACGCTTGTCTGGGCGGGGCATTTGACTGGGTTGATGAACAGAACGGAAACGAGGAGGGTCAGTACGACGCAGAGATTGAAAAAACTCGGGGAGGACTCATCTTTTTGAATCATTTTCAGCTTCCTTTTCGCTTGGAGTCGGTGTCATTGACCGGTCTTTGCCGGTCACTCGCATGCAAGCTCGCGGGGTTAGGAAGGAAAGAACAACATACCTCCAGGTTTTTCTTGGGAATGACTCGGTTCAGTTCGTACCAGGCTGTCAGCGAATCACCCACGGTTAGCTCACTCTCAGCAATCAACAGTCCAATACTTCCTAGCTGACAGTGGCGCTGTTAATTCAATGATTTACAGGGGCTGTGATAATCCGCGCTAGTGTACACCCACCAGCGGTTTCCAAAAGTAGGATCTTAAATTCGGCAGTTCATATCTCTAATTAGTGCAGCTTGGAGGTGTAATACCCGCTCCGGTGCCGTACTTTGTATCCGGAGTCACCCGGACTTCCTGTGATCTTGACCTCAAGCCGCCGGAACTCAGAATTGGACAGTCGCTCTGACGGATAGTATGCGAGCAGATACTGCGTTCTCAATTCATCGCTTATCTTGCGAAACGCCTCATCCAACTGAGGAATCGTCGTAGCGTAGAAATATTTTCCACCGGTCTCTTCCGACAGCGTAATCAAGGCGTGCTCGCCTCCAGTATCGCGTCCGGCGCTGGCCTCTACAGGAACCACAATGATGCTGTATACGATCGCCTCAGCTTGCTCCGCCGCGCGAACCGCCTCCGGATAGTCCACTTTGCTGACCGTGTCCCCGCCGTCTGTGATGATGACCATAACCTTCCGGCCCTGCCGCGGATCGAGCGCCTCAGATCCCAAATACACAGCATCGTAGAGTGCGGTTGCCGATCCTAGCCGCATCCGGTCAATGGCTGCATCGATCTTCCTCATATCCGAAGTAAAAGGAGATACCTCATTTACCACTTCGCTAAAGGCGTACAGGGAAATTGCATCGATCGGCCTGACGATGGCATGGGCAAACCGTTTGGCGGATGCCAACTCGAGCGGCAGATCCTTGCGTGTGCTGAGGCTGGTGTCGAGTGCCAGGACTATGGAAAGGGGCAGTGCGGACTCTTTATCGAAGACGGCAATCTTCTGATCCTTGCCGTCCTCCTTCAACGTGAAGTCTTCCTTATTCAACCCACCTATCGGAGAGCCGTGCGCGTCCGTTACTGTTACGAACACGTTGACCAGCTTCACGTCTACTTTGATTGTGTTGTCCTGATTCTGAGCTTGGGATGTCGTTAGCAGTGATAGGAAGGCGAAGAACGTTGCGGTGGCGGCTGTTCGTCTCCGGCGCGCACGCAGCCAGACGGGTGTACAGCGGGCGAGATCCAACCGCGTGAATCTCAATTGAACTCCTTGGCTAGTCTGACGGGACTGGCTGGTCACTTAGTTGCCTGCCCCTTGGCAGGGGTGCCTTCGGGCCGAGAAATCTCGTCAGGAAAGCCTTCCCCGTCAGCCCAAACGGCGCCATCCTCGAAATACTCTTTCTTCCAGATAGGTACCGTTCGTTTAAGGGTATCGATAAGCCAACGGCAAGCTTCGAATCCCGGACCCCGATGGGCAGAGGCAACCACAATCAGAACGCTAGTTTCTCCGATCTGCAACCGGCCCAACCGGTGAACAATGGCCACGTCTCTTATCTTGAACTCCTGAAGTGCGCGGCCAGCAAGACTTTCCATCTGCTTGAGGGCCATCTCTTCGTAGGCTTCATAGTCCAGGTATAGAGTTCGGCGTCCGCGAGTATTGTTTCGGACGATACCTTCAAATATGACCACCGCACCGTCTTCCGGATGCTTGATCGCTGAAAGCACATCTTCAGTCCCAATGGCGGTCCGAACCAGTGTGCAGCGTGGTGGCGAACCTCCGCTGACTGGGGGCAGCAGGCCGACTTCGTCGTCTTCGTTCAGCGTCCACTCTGGACCCGCATACTCGGAGTTCACCGCCACAGCGATCGACTGGGATAATGCCTGCATCGCAGGAAATTGCTGTTGGTAATGCGTCACGAGATCACCGACCCGAGCCCCTTTCGCAAGCTCCAGGGACTCGCTGGCACGGCCGATGACCTCCTTCAGCATCCCGAAGAACAGAACCCGTACCTGCATAGAAAGGCGATTCTCTCCGCAAAAATTAGCTTCCAGTGTACCGCGGACGGCTCACAACAACTTTTGACAGAGGTCGCCAGCGCACCGCCAAAGAAGACCAATTCTGCAGTACAATCATCGGCCATGACTCCCGGTCTCGAGATCGAACGTTACGCTGGACCTATGACTGGGCATGGTGTGCTTCGACTAAAAGGCCCGCTCACGATGGAAAACCTCTCTCCATTCCAGAATGCGGTCCTGGGGGAAGACGCTACCTCGACCATGATCCTCGACCTGACCGAGGTTCCCTATATCGATTCGGCGGGATTAGGGTCGCTGATGAGTGCCTACGTTACCCGCCACAAGGCCGGACGCCGGTTCATCCTAGCTGGCGCCAACAAGCGTGTGCGAAAGCTTCTGGAGATCACCCGAGTCGAGCCGCTGTTCCTGATGTTCCCCACGTTGGAAGAAGCCATCGCAGCCCTTGCTGGCGCCGCCAACGCCTGACGATATTTCCTGCTAAACTGTCCTCAAACATCCACCAACCTAGCTGATTCTGATCTCAAGCAGCGTTTAGTGTTCAGGAGGAATTCCTTTGACTGAGAAGGCAAGCTCCACTTTGCCAGGCACCGTTGAAAAGATCATTAAGTCGCCATTTCCCGATGAGCCGGACAAGGCTCAAATTGCGGTGGAAGGTGCCGATCACCTTTATCGGGAAATTCGAATCGAGAACACCCTCACCGATGAACAAGGTAACGAAGTAGAACTCAAGCAGGGCGTCCAGGTCGATGTGATCGTTGAAGCCGATCCCGAGGATACAGAAAAGAAGGAAACAACAGGCAACAGGAGATAAAGCGCCAGCCTAAAGGTAGGTTGGCGCTTGATTTGGCTTCAATTACGCGACTGGCTGCTCAGTCAGTACTTTCTCTCGCTCTTCAGCGTCCTGCTTCTGCTGCCGCTGCGTAAGCGGGAGGGCTACTTCGAGGACTTCTGCGATACTTTTGACGTAATGGATGTTGAGATTCTCTAACTGCTCTGGTGTTAGGTCTTCCTCAACGTTCATCTTGTTTTCGGCCGGCAGGATGATGTCATGAACTCCCGCCCGCTTTGCAGCAAGTACCTTTTCCTTCACGCCGCCAATCGGCAGCACATCGCCGCTAAGAGTAATCTCACCCGTCATAGCTGTAAGAGGCCGAACGGGCCTCTCCGTCAGCAGTGACACCAATGCGGTCGCCATGGTTACTCCGGCGGAAGGGCCGTCCTTGGGGATCGCCCCTGCCGGGACATGGATGTGAATGTCGTGCTCGGCAAAGAAGTTTTCCTGAATGCCTAAGGCTGTGGCATTGGATCGCACCCATGTAAGAGCTGCCTGCATGGACTCCTGCATGACTTGACCAATTTGTCCCGTCATGGTGAATCCACCCTTACCCTTCATCGAATTGGCTTCGACGAACAATATGTCGCCGCCCGAAGGGGTCCAAGCCAAACCGACAACTACACCGGCTCGCTTTGTGCGTTCAGCAATTTCACCTTCGCTGCGAACCTTGATGCCACCCAGGAATTCGTGAATGATCTCCTTGGTTACAACCAGCTTTTCGGTTTTCCCTTCAGCCAGCCGCCGTGCTTGTTTGCGGCAGATCGTGCCGAGATTGCGTTCCAGATTGCGGACGCCGGCTTCGCGCGTGTAATGGCGGATGACCGTGCGAACTGCCTCTTCTGGGAACTCAATCTGATCGGCGGTGATTCCGTTTTCTTCAACCTGCCGCGGAATCAGGTACTGGAATGCAATGTGTACCTTTTCTTCTTCCGTGTAGCCTTGGAGTTCGATGATCTCCATGCGGTCTCGTAAAGGCTCCGCAATGGGGTCGAGCATATTGGCCGTCGTGATGAACAAGACCTTTGACAGATCAAAGGTGACGTCCAGGTAATTATCCCGGAATGCGGCATTCTGCTCGGGATCCAGTGCTTCAAGCAAAGCTGACGATGGATCGCCGCGAAAATCGCGCCCAACCTTGTCAATCTCGTCCAACATGAAAACGGGATCCTTCGTCTCCGCCCGTCGAATGCCTTGGATGATCTGCCCAGGCAAAGCACCGATGTAGGTACGCCGGTGGCCGCGAATCTCCGCTTCATCATGCACGCCGCCAAGTGACAGGCGCACGAACTTGCGTCCCAGTGCTCGCGCGATCGATTTGCCGAGCGACGTCTTGCCGACTCCCGGAGGTCCGACAAAGCAAAGGATCGGACCCTTCATCGTCGGTTTCAGGCGGCGTACCGAAAGATAATCCAAAATGCGATCCTTGACCTTCTTCAGGTCGTAGTGATCGGCATCCAGAATTTCCTTGGCCTTGATGATGTCAACTTCGGCGCCGGAGGTTTTTGCCCATGGCAAAACGGCCAGCCACTCAATGTAATTGCGCGTGACTGAGTAATCCGCCGCCATGGGAGACATGCGCGAAAGGCGTCCCAGTTCTTTCAACGCCTCTTTCTTCACATCATCCGGCATTCCCGCGGACTCGATCTTCTGACGCAATTCCTCAGTGTCCCGAGCGCCTTCGTCCTGCTCACCCAATTCCTTCTGGATGGCTTTCATTTGCTCGCGCAGGTAGTACTCGCGCTGCGTCTGCTGCACTCGATCCTGAACTTCAGACTGAATTTTGTTACGAAGTTGCTGAACCTCCAATTCCTTAGCCAGATGCTGGTTAATCTTCTCCAACCGCACCCGCACATCCGTGGTTTCCAGCGTATCTTGCTTATCGGAGGTCGAAAGAGACGGCAGGGAGGACGCGATGAAGTCCACCAGGCGACCAGGTTCCTCGATGTTCATCGCAACCGTCGAGAGTTCGTCGGAAAGCGTGGGCGAACCTGCCACAATCTGCTGAAAAAGGGTGAGTACGTTTCGCTGCAGGGCTTCCACTTCTGAACTCTTAGGAGGAATTGCCTCTGGAACGGACTCAACCCGGCCTCTCATAAATGGAGCTAATTGAGTGAATTCGGTTAAACGAACTCGGTCCAGGCCTTCGGCGAACACAAACAGGCTCTGGTTGGGCATCTTGACGACTTTATGGACTACCGCAAGTGTCCCGACTGTATAGAGATCGGTGGGTTGGGGCGCGTCGACACGTGCTTCACGCTGCGCGACAACCACGATCGTCTTGTCTTCGCCCAGTGAGTTGATCAACTGGACAGAACTCTCGCGTCCAACCGTCAAGGGCAGAACGGCATGCGGGAATAGTACGGTATCGCGAACCGGCAGGATAGGAAGGGAGCGGTCAGCTTCCAGTTCCGGTTCGGCATCCTTTGATTTTACAGGGCGCTCCGGGCGCGACTTCTCTACCATGTTGCTCCTTGAGTGTATCTTACTCAACCTTTCGATGATGCTGAGGCCCGCTAGGATGCAGCCACCTCGACAACTCAAACCGACGGCGCACCGGATTCTAAACCTTAAAGACGGTTTTTGCGCAATACTCGGTGGTGCCGGATGTTATTAAAGTTTTGTTCTGGGCGGCCACTGTCAACTTGGTGGGTAGGAGTGGGGGCGGGACCGGCGTAGACCGCTGCATCAAGCTCGACACAGCGGCCCTCACCGAATGCGTTTCCTGTGGCTCAGAACACGTGCTTGGCGGTATCGCCCCGGAAAACCAGCGTTTGCAGCACTCGTTCATTGCTGGCATTCACAATGTACGTCTTCTGCGTCTGATCTGCTTTTGCCTGCAGCGGGACAATCTGGCACTTGATCTTCGCCTCGGACGGGTTCTTGGTCTTGAGCTGCTTGAATACCATTACATGCGTATCGCCGTCCATCGTGTGCAGGACCTGATATTCGCCGCTAGGAAGCAGCACATCGCCCACTCGCATCGGAGTGTCGAATGTAATCTGGCGGCTATCCGCTACACCATATTGATTTTGCTTTGCGCTCAGGAGGAGACTTGTCCCGAGAACGCAAACCGCGATCACAACCATAAGCTTTAAGAAACGCATATTTCCTCTCTTTTTGACGGTCCTCGTTGGGGGACTCTTAATACAGGCTACGGCGAAAATCGGCGTGAGACCGTGTGCCTGCTCACCGACGCCTGTGATCCGTAAACAGGTCGGTAAGTGGTCTGGATAGAGAAGGTTATGCGGATGGATAGATGCCCAGAATCTTGATCCTCTCGGCGAATTCCGCCAACTGTTCAAGAGCGTTTTGCGAGACTCGATCGTTTCCCCGGAGAAAGTCTACATAGAAGACATATTCCCAAGGTCTTCCTCGTAATGGACGGGATTCAATCTTGGTCAAACTGATATCCCGAAGCGCAAATACGCTGAGCGATTTAAACAAAGCTCCGGGAATGTTGTCCAGGACGAAGGCTATGGAGGTCTTATTCGCGCCCCGAAGAATCATCCGATTCCTACGGATGAGGAAGAATCGCGTGTAATTCTGTCGATCATCCTCAATGCCTTTCGCCATAATGCAGCCGCCATAAACGCTTGCGGCGTCGCTACTAGCGATGGCTGCGGAATCTTTCATATGCGTGGAGGTGATGTGCTTCACGCTTCCTGCAGTGTCGTAGAAGGGAACCGGTTCGATTCGGGGATGTTGGCGGAAAAATTCCCGGCACTGATCAAGGGCGACGGGATGTGAATAAACCCGGCGGATGTCTCTGAGCGTTGTGCCTGATGCAGCGATCAGGTTGTGTACAACGCGCAGGCGAAATTCAGAGCGGATGAACACATCTCGCGCCAGAAGGAGATCGAAATGTTCCGCCACCGACCCAGCAAGCGAGTTTTCGATTGGAATTACAGCGGCGGCAACTGAGCCGTGCTCCAGACGATCGAAGACCTCGGCAGATCGCGAGCAAGGGATAACGGAAGCCCCGCGCACCATCCGCCGAGCCGCTTCGTGACTGAATGAGCCAAGTTCGCCCTGGATTGCAACTCGCATTGTAGATCGAAACAGTCCTCAAGCCGCAGGAGGCGCAACTTCTTTGAGCCTTCTTTCTAAGTAACGTCGTTCACTGTCGTTCGTTACCAAGGCGAGCGCGCGCCTGTAGCTTTCAGCGGATTCAACGTTAGAGCCTATTCTGCGAAGCAGGTCAGCGCGGGCCGCGTGCAGCAGGTGATAATTTTCCAGGTCGCTGCTCAAGGTGAGTTGATCAATCAGCAATAGCGCCTCACGAGGTCCTTGAGCCATGGCCACGGCCACGGCACGATTCAGAGTTACGATCGGAGAAGGCTGGGCTCTCTCGAGTATCTCGTAGATTCGCACAATTTGTGGCCAGTCCGTATCCTCCGCGCGGTCAGCCTGGCAGTGTAGAGCCGCGATTGCGGCTTGTAGCGCATAAGGCCCTATGGGGCCGAGAAAAGCTTCATTGACCAGCGGCAATGCTTCAGCAATCTGATCCTTATTCCAGAGATTTCTATCCTGGTCCTCGAGCACAACCAGATCACCGTCTTGATCGATGCGCGCATCCCGCCTGGCGTCATGAAGTAGCATCAGAGCCAACAAGCCTGTGACCTCGGCCTGTGGAGGTGATATCAGCGAGCGGATCAGTCGTCCTAGGCGGATCGCCTCCTTGCACAGATCCGTTCGGACCAATGGCCCTTCTCGTGTCGCCGAGTAGCCCTCGTTGAAGACCAGGTAAATAACTGTGAGGACCGAGTCGAGACGTTCCGCAAGTTCCTGAACCTCAGGGACGCTGTACGGTATCGCGGCGTCGCGAATTTTTCGCTTCGCGCGCACCAGTCGTTGCGCCATGGTGGTGGGCGGAACCAGGAACGCCCGTGCGATTTCATCGGTTTCAAGTCCGCACAACGTTCGCAACGTGAGTGCCACCTGCGCATCGGGAGCGAGCGCTGGATGGCAACAAGTAAAAATCAGGCGGAGTTGGTCGTCCGGAATCTCCACATTGTCATAATCTGGCTCCTCGATGGTACGAACCATCCCAGAATTGACGTAGGATTCCAGCTTTTCCGAAAAATTTGCGTTGCGTCGGATCCGGTCAATTGCCTTGTGGCGAGCCGTCTGGATAATCCACGCCCGGGGAAACTCTGGAACTCCGGTTTCCTGCCATTGGTCGATAGCGGCTGTAAACGCTTCTTGCGCAGACTCTTCCGCCAAGTCAAAGTCGCCGACCAGCCGGATAAGAGTAGCTACAATGCGTCCCCAGTCGGAGCGATACACTGCTTCTACAGCCGTGGCGGCGTCCGGGAACATAGACGGATTGTAAATATTTTTTTGCACTGGTGTCGATTTCGCGGCTGGCCAGTCGATCTACTGATGGAGGAAAAGAAAGAATGAAGTACATGCTGTTGATCTACGCTGACGAGCAAGTCTGGACCGAACCAGAGCGGCAGGAGTGTTACGGTGAATCCACGCAGCTGGCGCAAACCCTGAAGTCCAGTGGTCAGTATCTGGCCGCGTCTCCGCTGCAGCCAGTCTCAACAGCCACCAGCGTACGCGTACGTGAAGGGAAGCGTCTGGTTACCGATGGCCCCTTTGCTGAAACACGCGAGCAACTCGGCGGATACTTTATGATCACCGCTAAAGATCTCGACGAAGCCATCAATATAGCCGGACGGATTCCCGGTGCCCGCAAGGGCACGGTTGAAATCCGGCCTGTTGTCGAGATACCCAATCTTCCAAGCGACTGATTGTCGATCTCGTGCCACCTCGTTCGACTTACTAGCAAAAGGGAATAGGTCAGCAATAACGAGCGAATTTGGCTGTCTCTATGTCCTCGAACCCAATCAAGGAGATGCTGCGATGCGATTCATGGTGATGGTCAAGGCGAACAAGAATTCTGAAGCAGGGAAGATGCCGGATCCGAAGTTGATCGAGGAGATGGGAAAGTTCAACGAAGAACTCGCGAAAGCCGGGGTTTTGCTCGCCGGAGAGGGACTCCAGCCTAGTTCCAAGGGAACACGCGTGAAGTTCTCAGGGAAAAATCGCATCGTAGTGGACGGTCCTTTTGCAGAGACTAAGGAACTGGTTGCAGGATTTTGGTTATGGGACGTTCCTTCAAAGGAGGAAGCCATCGAATGGGTAAAGCGATGCCCCAATCCTCACGAGGGGGACTCCGAAGTCGAAATCCGCCAACTCTTCGAACCGGAAGATTTTCTGCCCAGCGAAGCGATTGAGCGGGGGAAAAAGCTCCGCATGCACATAACGAAGAAGTAAGCAAAACTGACCACAAGTTCAAAGGAGAATGCAATGCAAATAAATCCCTATCTCTTTTTTGACGGCAATTGCGAAGAGGCCTTCAAGTTTTACGAGAAAGCGACCGGCGGCAAAATCGAAGCCATTATGCCCTATGAAGGTACTCCTGGTGCTAACCAAGCACCGCCGGACTGGGGCAAGAAAGTCATGCATGCCTCGCTCACCATTGGCGATACCCGCCTGATGGGTTCGGATGCTCCGGGTAAGGACTTCAAGAAGCCGCAAGGTTTCTCGGTCGCTCTGAACCTCTCAGACCCAACACAAGCCGAAAAGACGTTCAAGGCTTTATCCGACAATGGCAGCATCCAGATGCCCATCCAGGAAACATTTTGGGCGCAACGTTTTGGCATGTTGACCGACCGCTTCGGCGTTCCCTGGATGATCAATTGCGAAAAAGCGGCATAGACTATTTTGATTGTCGATTGTGGGCAGGCTCATTCGACTTAACCACATAGAGGAAAATGATAAGCTTGCGAACCGGCCCCAGTAACGAATTTCATCAGCTTTTGCAAATCCTTAAAGGAGACTATTCGATGGACAGCAAACCTACGCACGAACAAGCACAACTTCATTTGCAAATTTATGATCTCCGTCGCGAGCCACGCCTTCGCGAAGGTCGCGATTGGTTCTTCAAGAACTACCACCCTCAGAACATCGATGATGCCATGCGGATCGCGGCCCCCGGAACCGAAGGCGGCGCATTTGTCGGCATGGTCCTGAGCTACTGGGAGCAAGCCTGCGCACTGCTGAACGCCGGCCTACTCAACGAGGATCTCTTCTTCAAGACCAGTGGCGAATTCTTCGGAGTGTGGGAGACCGT
>DATBFG010000116.1:0-24716 GCA_036558645.1 Terriglobales bacterium | reverse complement strand
TTCGGTGCGATCAACGAAAGAGAATGGCTCACGCCCAAAGAACGCAAACCCTGGGATATTGACCGCGACATTACCGCCACCCGGGGCTCGCGAGAAGCTGTAGAGCAATCCGCGTCGCGAATACCTGAATCCGAATTCGTTGACCTTATTCGCCCCAATCGTCCACTGATCCGAGCCTCCGACGTAAAAGTCGTGAAAGTTCTGCGTGGAGGTTCGCGAAAAGGCATTCTGCCCGAAGTTCTGGGGGCCTTGTGCCTGAACCTGTATCCCGGTCTGATCGCTAGGACTAACGCCACCGGAGAGAGAGAGACGATTGGTGCTGCTGATGTTGTGATCGATGCGCAATGAGTAAAGATCGGTCCGTTCCGATACAGGGAAGTTCCCGATGAGACTGTTCAGAGTGACAAATGATGGCGGCACAAAACACGGAGGCACGGTACATGATGTCGGGAAGCCACTGACGCCTCCTCCCAGCAGGGGTGGACCAGGCCATGCTCCATTCAGCGCCATTCCGGATGCTCTCCCCACCAGCACGACATACTGATCGGAACCCGGAGTGCCGGGCGGGATGCTGCTCAGAAATTGGATCTGCGGTGTCGTAGCCTGGATGACATAAGACTGAGGGGGCAGTCCAAGAAAAGCGGAAGCATCAAAAGGGCTCAGGCCGAAATTGTCCGCGCCGATCGAAGAGAATCCAGTCTCCTGCCGCCAGGTTCCCTCATAAGAAAAGTAGAAATAGGTTTTGTCCTTGATGATCGGACCGCCCAGCGCAGTGCCAGCTTGAACCCGGGTGTATGCAGGATCTGAAACCGTGCTGAACGGATTCACAGCCTGGAAGGCGCGATTTCGCAAATAACCGAATACCGACCCATGCATGTCGTTGGTGCCTGACCGCGTGATGATGTTTACAACTCCTCCAGATGCGCGTCCGTATTCGGCTGAGTAGCTGTTCGTTTGAATCTGAAATTCCTGTACGCCTTCCTGAGAAAGCGTCGAACGAATGCCGTTGGTGGAGTTGTCAACGGAGTCGAATCCGTCGACATTGACCAGGTTGGCGCGCGCGCGCTGCCCACTCGCGTTGAGGCCGGAGGTCGGAGCGGCGCCGATGCTGGGAGCGTCATCGCGAGCCAGGCGGGAATCGGTCAATGCAAAGTTTATGTAATTGCGCCCATTGATTGGGAGGCTATCGATACGACGCTCGTCAATGGTGTTGGTCGATGAGCTTCGCTGCGTTTCGACCAGCTCAGCTTCAGCGTTAACGTTGACGACCTCCTGCGCTCCGGCAACCGAAAGCGTGACGGGCAACTCCCCCAATTGGCCGACGCTGACGGCTACATTGTTGACCTCAACCTTCGAAAATCCCGGCGCTTCGACCGTAACTGTGTATTTCCCCGGCGGTAGCGCGAGAATGCGGTACTCGCCCTCGGTATTTGCCGTGCTGGATCGCTCAAATCCCTTCGCAGGATCTTGCACGCGGATGGTCGCGTTGGTGACCGTGCTTCCTTTGGGATCCTTCACGCTGACATGCAAGTCACCCGTTGCGGCACCTTGCCCATGGGACAAAATTGGCAAAGAGATGGCAAGCAATGCCATCCAGACGAATTTCCGCGTTGTGGTCATGAGGCGCTCCCAATATGTCGGTTGTTTTGAAGAAGCAGCGAAAAAAGACTTAGGGCAATTCATGTTGCGCGCTGTTGGGGTTATTCGCTGGTTTGTACATCAGAGGAGAGGGGCATGACAAGCCGCAGGACTGGTACGTGGCGCGTCAGTTTTTGAGTTTTGGTGGTGTCCTTCGAAAAAGATAAGGAGATCAGTTCCTATTTGGGAAGCTCAAGTGATAGGGGGCGATCCAGCATGATGCTCATCTCTGAAAATTGCGGGAGGATTACATCTCGTCCATGACGCGTAATCATGAAGATGCCACCGGCGCAAATGGCAATGATCCTCCCCGTTCCAGCGGTAGAGGCGTCGGTCGCCGTCGAGGAGACCGCCTCGATCAAGAGCTGGAGCCCGTCGTCCGCCACTTTGGCGATGCCGGCGGTCACGCCGATATTAATGAGCATCCAGGCCTTGCCTGTGCTGCCCTTGAGTTGGCCTTCGGGATCTATCTTGGTGTGCGAAGCCGGATCCACCTCCGCCTCGGTGATCGAAGCCACAACCGGATTCAAATTGGCGCTGTTGGGTAACATGACGTTCGTAAAATTCAACAGTAGCGATCCTGACCGACTCAGCCATTTTGGTTTCTTGGACTTCACCACCTTCCCTTCAAAAACCGTTCCCTCGGGTAACACAACTGTCGATCCGATACGGACAGGTTCGACCAGACGGGCGTGGACGGTATCGCCTGCCGAACTCTTCGAAGCGCTGACACCGTTCATCAGGATGATTTTTGCGCCGGTTCCGGTTGCGAGGGTCACGGGTCCGGATGCGGCCGGAGCAGAAGACTCGGTGGAGCCAGCGACCGCAGTGCTGTTCGCCTGAAGCGTCATGATCAAGGGAGGCTTGGTTTTGCTTTTTCCCGGGCCGGTAGGTATTGAAGGGTCACCGGTTGGCTTCATCGCATGCGCGGATGTCCGGCGTCCGATCGAAATCAGAGATACGTTGAGCGGGACTTCCTTTCCGTCTGGCAATGTGACTGTGGCCGATTGAAAGGTGGGGTAATTTTCATGACGCGGCATAAATGCCTGGATGACCCATGGCCAGTGGTTGTTGCGGGGACGCTTGCGGCGCTCGAGTTTATCGACAGTGGCGCGAAGCTTGCTTCCCGCCGGCAGAAACTCACGACTTCCGGAGAACACCGGTTGTGCAAGCACACCTTCCACGACGTCGCCAGGCTTTAGCTTCGAAGTTTTGACTTGGCCATTAAGGGCAGCCTTCACATAAAGGTTGTAATCAGCACCCAGCTGCGGGGAGGGTGTCGCGGTTTGCGCAACCATGAGCGGAGCAAAAAGAAGGAAAGCCAAGGATAGAACTGAGGTTTTCACTCACACCGCCACTTAATGGAATCGCTGAAGTGCGGTGAAAGTATCATCCTGACGACCCTACTACCATGCTGATAGTTGAGCGCAACCATGGGCGTGATGGATTCCTTTCTCCAGATTCTTGTTGCGATCTACATCAAGCTATGTTGCGAAATTTATCGCCTTACGTAGCGGGTGATAAGTCCTTTTCGAGGAGATACTTGTGAGCGGCGCCCGGTTAAATCGCTGAAATTGCGAAATCAGGACTGTTGTGAATCGCATCATGGCCCTGTTGTAACCTTCGCCGACACCTGTTGCGGTTCCCATCACGTACTTTACAAGTCGCTGAATGTAAGCCGGATGCAAGCTCAGAAACTGCTTTTTCAGAAAGCTGTCAGTTTGGCGTTGCAGTTGCCTTTACAAAAGTGCGAGCGGCTGATGTGAAGGCTCTCCGACGAGGTGATTTATGACAGTGATCCTGGTTCTGTTAACTTTCACGGCTTTTCTTCTGATTGACCATTTCCACAGCCGCAAACACAAGGTGACGCAGCCAGTGCTCGAAGTCGCGAAAAACAAAGTGCGCAACCTGCCACTTCCGAGCCTGGTTGGCGGGTTCAAGGTTCCGGAACACCTTCGCTACCATCCCGGGCACACCTGGGCCCTGAGCGAGAGTCCAAGTCTGGTGCGCGTCGGCATGGACGACTTCGCATCGAAGCTCATCGGCAAGGCAGAGCACATTGTCCTGCCGCAACGCGGGCAATGGATCCGCCAGGGACAAAAGGTATGCACAATTCAGCGTGACGGTGTCGCAGTCGATATGGTGTCGCCGATCGAAGGCAGTGTGGCGGACATCAACGAGGCGCTGGCGCAGAATCCTGAGCTGGCGCGGCAAGATTCATACGGAGAAGGTTGGTTGATCACAGTGCAGTCCCCCGATGCGAAGACCAATTTCCGTAATTTGCTGGGCGGAGCGATCGCGCGTTGGTGGACCGAGGAGTCCGCAAGCCGTCTACAAAAGAAAATGCCCGCATTCGCGGGGAGCATATTTGCTGGAGCCGAACCGCTGGGGGCGTTGGCGCAAGATGGTGGCGTGGCCGTGGATAATTTCACCGCTCAGATCCCAAGCAAAGAATGGTCGGACCTGGCCAAAGAATTTTTCCTGTCATAACCCTGACCGCTGACGTAGAACCCCGGCAGATAAAGGTCTGCCGGGGTTTTGCGTTTCGGGATAACAGAAGTGGGGTCGCCTAGTGAAGAGTCTCCGGTACCGCACCACCCTGATATTCGTATGCGCCCATATCCACCGAGGAGCCGACAAGCCTCGGATTGCCGGCGAGATCGAGGGACGGCAACCCAGGGATGTCGAGTCCGCTATCGATCACGGGAGAACCGGCCTGAAGCTCAAAATTCGATCCGCTCACAAATAGTGGATCGGCAGAAATGTTTGCAACACCTCCGGCACAGGAAATCCCGGTTCCCCCGGACGCGTAGCCGTCATTATTCTTGATGTCCATCAAATGACCGGCGGTGTCGCAAACGATGCCGTAGCCTCCCGGCCTTCCGACCACGATGTTGTTGAGCATATGCGCAGGCGGACCGTAAACCTGAAGATAAACAGTGAAACCAAATTGATCCGTGGGTGCTCCGGCAAGGATGGTGTTGTTCAGGATTGAAGTTCCCCGCGTGCTTGGCGTGCCAGATGAGATAGAAATCCCCGATCCGCCAGAGGCCGTATTTCCGGCGATCAGGTTCTGGGAGATGAGAGTCCCGGAGTCTCCCTCCAGGCAAATACCCCCACCACGTCCTTCAGTTATGTTTTGGGCCGTCGAGTTGCCTCGAATGATGTTGTTACTGATCACGGCGTCGCTACTGGTCAGGGATCCGATGCCGCCACCGGCTCCCTCCAGGCTGTTGCCCAGAATCCAGTTCCCAATCACCTTTGTTCCTTTTCCGATGTAGAGCCCTCCTCCGATGTAACCCTGGCAGTAGAAATCCGACATGCCGTTGTTTTGAATTACATTCCGGTAGATGCGCGCAGCTCCCTCTGCCCGAACTCCGTGACCGCGGAAACATCCCTGATTATTCTGAATGATGTTATGTGAGATGGTCGCCGTCGCATCTCCCAAATCCACGCCGCCGGCGAAGCTCGAACCATAAGGAGCTATGCCGTTCTGAACGGTAAAACCTCGCAAAGCAGCATTGGAGGTCTCCGTTCCCAAAAAGCCGACGACAGGTTTCCCCGACTTTGCGGATTGAATGATTGTGGTGAGCGGGCCGGCTGAACTGGTGACCGTAATGTTCTTTCCGTTGAAATTGATGTTCTCGGTGTAGGTCCCAGGCTCAACCATCACAGTATCGCCGTTGTGGGCGAGATCGATGCCTCCCTGAATTGTGGAACTGTCTCCAGGTACGTGGATGGTGGTAGCAGCTGCCAATGTGCAGCCGAGCATTAAGATGAGGAGAATTGGTGAGCAACGGCAGAAGGAAGTCATGACAAACCTCACAGAGGCGTTACCGGAGAGAGTAAAGCGTGGGGCGCTTATCAACGCCGGTACGGTATTTGAATCGATTCTCACCTTGACGGCGGTATGAGTGTCGGGGTTGAACTGCCTCGTGAGTCGCATCCATCCCACTGTGAACGGACCCACCTTTGGGACTACTTATCACGAAACAGCCTCAGGCATCTGACGAAGTTTGCGCTTGCTCTTGAGTTCCGCAATCGCCTTCTGGTGTTCGAGGACCTTCTCTGGATCGGAGCCCCTGTGGCGATAGAGGGCGACCAGCCAGCGGTGCGCGTTGATCATGCCCGGCGCCATGGACAGGGCCGTGCGAAAAGCCAGTTCCGCACGATCAAACTGAGCAAGGCGGCTCAACGCGACGCCCAGGCAAAAGTGTCCCAGGGGAAGAAAATGCTGCAGGCCCACCGCCGCCAGAGCTTCTTCGGCAGCCTCACGATTCTTCCGCGTTCGCAGCTTCAATCGCGCCATGCTCAGATGTGCGTCCGGCGAGTCGGGATCAATTACGATCGCCTTCTCAAACGCCTGCTCCGCCTCTTTCAGACGGCTCATCCGAAGGTAGGTATTACCCAGGCGGATGTGCAGATCGGGCAGCCGAGGCTCTGCCGCGGCGGCGCGTGCCAGGTGCTCTGATGCCTGGTCGAGAGAGTTCTCCTCGAATAGCAGAAGACCCATGAGCCAATCCGCCCATGGTTGCCGTCCTCGCTTTTGCAGTTCTTCGAGAATCGCGCGCGCTTGAGGCAGGCGTCCGAGCTCCATGTAGCATTGCGCGAGGTGCAGGGAAAAACGAATCTCTTCGGGTTTCTTCTTATTGAGATCTTCGAGAACGCTCAGCGCCTGGTCTGGCCGATACGAGTCAAGAAAGACCTGAGCCAGGCTGAATTGCGCTTCCAGCTTGCAGTTCTCAACTGCCTTCGCCACATCTTCGCTGGGATTTTCCACGTAACCGAGATCGGCCAGCCTCTGCAGCATCGCGTTCGCGGCGGCTGCATCCACGCGCCGGTCTGCCGGATGCATGCCGCACTCTCCTGGAACGTCCTCCCAACTGGGGATCTTTTCGACTTCAGGCGCGTCTTCAAACGCTTCGATCAGCACTCGCCCGTCCATGTCAGACGCGACCGGTAATCCTAGCGAAGTTAGAACCGTTGGCGTGATGTCGAGAAGCGTCGCGCCGTACACACGCTCGTCTTGGCGAACGTGCGGCCCAGCCATGCAGAAAATTCCGATCGGCCGATGTCCCACGGCAGGACCAGGGCCAGCCTTAGGCATATACCGCGGCCGCAGATGGTCAGAATGGAAACCGTGATCGGAGAGCAGCAGTACAGTTGTGTCAGGCCCGGCAAGCTGCAAAAGTCTCTCCAGCATCATGTCGTGGAACTTATAGATGCCGCTAACTACATCCTTATAGATCTCGAATTCTTTCTCGGGCACGCCATCCTGCCGCGGAGAATGAAAATTCATGAAGCCATGGCACACGTGATCGATTCCGTCGTAATAGACGGCCATGAAATCCCACTCTTCGTTGTCGAGAATCCAGGTGGCCGCATTGTGGATAGAGCAATTCTCCGCCAGGATTTTTGCAAATGAACTGAGACGCGTGTCTTTTTCCTGATCGATTTCCGCCGCGCGAGGAATAAACGACAGGATTTCAGCCTGGCCGATATCGCCGGGATGCACGCGAAGGTTCGCAAAAGTCTCTCGCAGCGACGCCGGATGAATGCAATCCTCGGGCAAAGGCCATGGTTCGTTCGGCGGTGCAGTGGCCTCTTGAAACATTGGCGATACGGCGATTCCATTGATCGGTTCTGCCGGATGCCCGGCGAACCATCCGAGGACATGACTGCGTAGCCCGGATTGAGTGCAGATGTTCCACAGAGCTTTGACCTTGCGCGAAGTGCTGGTGACGGGTCGAAGCCCGCCAGTATTCGGATCAGGTTCAACGAATCCCAGGATGCCATGTTTATCGGCGCGTTTACCCGTCGCAATGGAGTTCCATAGCATCGGCGAAAGAATCGGCCGCAGCGTAGCGAGATTGCCGATGACGCCACGATTGATCAACTGCTCGAGCGCAGGCATCTGCCCTTGATCGAGGAGAGGATTGATTAATTTCCAGTCGGCGGCATCCCAGCCGATGAGGAGAAGCTTTTTTGCGAGGCGAGTAGGCATAAGTTAAGGTGTGTTGCGCTTCCGGCGTTGCTCGATGGCGGTGTGGCCGGTTGCAAGAATTTCTAGTGAAGTCGGACTGATCGAACTATCGAGTGGAGCGGCCGTACCCATGTCCCCGGCTATGATCGGGGTGTTTGGGACTGTCTCGTAGGCCCACCCGGCCAGAGTCGCGCTTATTGCTGGGTATTCGGCTTTGACGCTGCGGAAACCAATCCACCCGTAGTGAACTTCACCGGCGATGAGAAAACGAACTCCCAGAAACTTGTTCGCGGTGTTGCCCCAAAAACCTAGAAATCCAAAATACGTGGTCATCTTTACATTGCCGATGAATGAATGATGGCCAGTAATCGCTGCTCCCTTGTTTAAAACCGCAGCCCATTTGGATGACGCTGCGATCTGGTTCGAGTGTGCGGCTGTGTATGCCCGCAAGCAGGGAATCATGAAGGAAAAGGAGAATGACAGGCAGTGCGTAATCCCTAGCGTGAAATCAGCCAAGCCGTCATGGTCGATATCGATGGCAAGCGTTTTTGGCCCCGACCTCTGTACGACCGCATTGCTCGGGGTGAAGAGAACCTCCGCATTACTCACAGGAGTAGCTGCTAAACACGCCCCGGCCGCCACGGTGTAGAGAAACAATCGATGGTCCAAGGCTGAGGATAGTAAGGACTCTTTCGTGCTGAGTGAGATGTCAGTTTGCGGCTCAACATTCATGCATTTCTCCTCTAGCAGCCTCGCGATGTTATGGAGTGTTGCGTCTCCGGCGCTCGTCGATAGCCGCATGTCCTGCCGCCAGCCTGCCCAGCGAAGTCGGACTGATCGAACTGTTAAGTGGAGCGCCTGTACCTTCGTCCCCGGCTAAGATCTCCTTGTCGGGCACGGTCTCGTATGCCCAACCATACAATTTGACAGCGACGGGATAGTCATGCACCTCGCGAAAACCAATCCAACCATAGTGAACTTCCCCATTGATCAGAAACCTGACTCCTAAACATCGGCTTTTGACGTTTTGCCAGTATCCACCGTAGATAGGTGTCTCCATGGCTGCGAAAGCCCGAAAGCGTTGTCCTGGTCCAATCGGGGTATTCTTTTTCAACGCCAAGGCTGACGTGAACCTCGTAACGATCTGATGAGACGGACGATCTCCATAAGCGAGTAATGCCTGGATCATATTGCTGGTGTCGTACCGGATCCATCTTGCGAGGAGTGAGAAATCGGCGGAGCCGTCGTTATCGAGATCGATATCGAATTTTCCCAATCCTTGAAAAACCGCATCGCTGGGGGTAAAGACTACCTCGGCGTGGCCGGGTGCGCTCCAGGTGAGAGTTGCGCCGGCGGCCAGGGCATAGAGCAGGAGGCGGCGGTCGAGTGCTGCATCGACAAAACTGTTGTTCGCGCGACATTGCGAGTTCAGCGAGCGTTGCTCGATCGTCATTCATGTCCTCCTGCTGTGATTGTGCGTTTGCGGCGTTCGTCTTTACCCGTGTGGCCAGCGGCAAGAATCTCAAGGGCAGTTGGCTGGATGACCGCCGAATTTGTGCCCCGGTCTCCCGTCACGATCGTTTTGCCGGACTCGGTTTCATAGGCCCAGCCGCCGAATGTCGCAGTAAATCCGTTCTGATCTACGATCACGCTGCGAAATCCAATCCACGCATAATGGAATTGCCCATCGATTCGGAACCTGACTCCGAGATACCGATTGCTGACATCCCGCCAGCTTCCCAGGGCTAACGATGCCATCACCGCATCGGCACGGAAACGGTGGCCGCCAGTGACCTGAGTTCCTGGGGCGAGCGCCTCGGCAGTGCGCCCACCGGTAGGTCCGAACATACCCACTTGGTCTGACGGGGATTGGCCGTGTGCCTCCAAACACCGTCCGATGCCATAACCCGAATAGGTTCGGCATTTCTCGATAGCGATTGTGAAATCCGTGGACCCGTCGTGATCGAGGTCGATGGCGAGGCTGGCAGCCTCTCCCTGCAACACCGCACTGCTTGGCGTGAAGATAACCTCGGCTTGAGTGGAGGACGCGGAGGCCAAGATAGCTCCACCCGCCAGGGCGTAGAGCAGCAACCGTGGCTCCAGCGCTTTATCAACGAGATGGCTGCTCGGGCAAAGGTTTGTCGTGAGAGGGCGTCGTTTCGAAGTCATCATTGCTTTCTTACTATTGTTCGCTTGCGGCGCTGCTGGATGCCGGCGTGGCCGGCGGACAAGATTTCGAGCGAGGTGGGTTGAAAGGTTGGCTCGTTTCCGTTGCCCATGTCGCCGGCGACGATCGGAGTGTTCGGGTCTGTCTCATACGCCCAGCCGGCCAAAGTAACCTGGACAGTCTTTCTAGCGTCCACACGGCGAAAGCCAATCCAGCCGAAGTGAGTTTCGCCGTTGACCAGCAGCTTCACTCCCACGAATCTGTTCTGGACGTTGTCGAAGGGCCCGAAGATAGCTCGTCCCGTCGCCATGACTCCCCAATCAGCAAATCGCGCTTGATTCCCGACTTGCTCGCCACGTCTCAGCGGGAGTAGCGAACTGAATGGGCCGGCCGCGAAGCGGTTCGAGGAGTCTTGTCCATAGATCAGGGCTGCGCCCACGAAACCATAGTTGAACGAGGATGAAGTCACAAATATTTCCTTAACCTTGAGGAGGACATCAGCCACGCCATCGTGATTGAGATCAATCGCCAGACTCGACGGTGGTTTTAGAAAGCTGTTGTTCGGTGTGAACAGCACTTCCGCTCTGCTCGGAGTGCTGGCGGCAAGAGTCGCACCCGCCGCCATCGCATAGGACAGTAAGCGACGGTCCAACACTACTGAAGTCGAGGCGTTCTGTTTCTGCCGACCCATCGTCTTTGATGCTGTCATGAGATTTTTCAATTCCTCTTGAACCGCCGACCTAGTTTCCCTCGGTACGCTGGCGGCGTTGCTCGATGCCTTTGTGGCCCTTGGCTAGAACCTCCAGCGAACTTGGATGGACAGACGCCGTGGATTGGGCAGCACCTTCCGTGTTTCCAGCTCCAATCGGAGTGTCTGGATCGCTCTCATATGCCCATCCACCCAAGTAAGCACCGAAATCGACGAAGTTGTCGTTCACTTTACGGAACCCAATCCAGCCGTAGTGCACCTTGCCATCAATCAAGAATCGGAGTCCCAGGAATCGGTGAACCACATTTCCCCAAGATCCCTTTTGTCCCCACCACGATTCCATACTGGCGGACGCTTGAAAGTGCTGGCCTCCAGCTATCTGAAATCCTTTCGGTAGTGCTCTAGCGAAACCCCCGAAAGGTGAGGCACCAATCTGCGCCGAGCGCTTGTTTCCGTACACACCTAAGCCGGGAACGAGTGAATAGCCCGAGAAGGACCGTACATTCTTGATAATCAGCGTGAAATCAGCCGTGCCATCGTTGTCCAGATCAATTGCAAGCTGCCCGGAAGTGCCCAGCAGGGTGGCATTGCTCGGAGTGAAGACGACCTCGGCATGGCTCGGCGCGGTGCAGGCAAGAGTCGCGCCCGCAGCAAGGGCATACGAGAGCCAGCGGCATTCAAGTGCAGTTGGGGCGGTGCTGGGCACAAATCCTCCACGTGAAAAACTTGTCCTTGGTGTGACGCGCGATCAAACGCGTGCAAGTCGCGTGCTCAGGGTCGGGGGAGGATCTTCAAGGGCCGATTGGTGCGCAAGGAGTTTGAAACGGGTAACTCAGGGTGTCAAGATGAAAAAGTTTGCAGTGAATGTAAGTTATAGTCGTGCAGACAATAAGTTTGTAAGTCTCAGTTTTATTAGTCGGACGCCGAGTGCTAGACCGTAAGTAAACAAGAAAAAAGCCCTCTGCTTGGGGGAACAGAAGGCTTTCTTCGGGGGAGGGCGACTGGGAGCATTTGCCCCCGCCGTCCCCGAAATTCTAACCACCTGACTCACTCACAGTCACGAATTAAAACCAGGGAATGAACTACTGGATACTGGGTCAACTGTCTGCCAAAGCCGGATCCGCCAACGCCAATCACGCGCAACACGCATCCCTCACCGCTCCCCAAAAAATAACCGCCAGCCCATGCCGGCTGGCGGTGAGGATAAAACGTTCTGCGTAATTACCTTAACTACTTTGCGGGCGCCTGTTGTTCCTGAGGCATCGATGAAGCGTTGGTAGAGGTTGAAGCCAGCGTCTCCAGGTCATTCTTCAGCAAGCTGACTTCTACGCGTCCGCCGCTGGTGCGCTTGGTCTTCGATTGATCGTCGGTAGCGACCGGCGCATTGCCCATGCCAACTACGTAGATCCGGTACACCGGAATCTCGTGATTCAGCACGAGGTAGCGAACGACCGAGTCGGCCATCTTCTGCGAAGTCGCGATGGCAGTTTGGCCATGACCCGAGGAGAAGCCCTGCACTTCGATAATGTAGCCACGCTGATTCTTCAGCGGGGTAGCCAGGTCATCGAGCGCGGACTTGGCGTTAGAGCTCAGCACGCTCTGTCCGGGACGGAAGCGAATTTCAGTCTGCGCGCTGGGCTTGTACTGGTCGATGTTGCCGACAACCTGCTCAACGGTTCCTAAGCGGGTGTTGGCCTGAGTGGCAGTCTGCTGTGCCAACTGGGCTTTGTTGCCGGCGTCGATGGCGTGCTGGTCGGCTTCGTTCGCCTTGTTCGAGGCGAGGCGGATGCCTTCCTGTGCGCGTGAGTCGACATCCTTGATCATCTTGCTGTTCGCGGCGGTCAGCTCATCGAGTTCATTGACGCGATCCGCGATCGGCTGAGTCTGGCGCTGAACATACTTCTTGCGTGCAAACGGATTGATGCGTCCCCAGAAGCCCTCGCGCGGGGGCGGTCCCAGCGGTTCCTTGCCCGTGGCGCCGACCTGGGCTTCGGTCGATTGCGACGTTGGAGTGGCTTGAGCCGGTTGGCTTGCGGCAGGCTGATCCTGGGTGGTGCTGCTGGTCTGCTGTGCGAGGGCGGGAACAGCAAGCACCCCGGCGATCAACAGCGCGATGAATAGGCGGTTCTTCATTTTGAACGTCCCTCCGACGTGCGAAGCTTTCTCGCTCCACACTGCGCGCCTTTGCTCGGGCGCGTGCGATATTTAGTGCGTCCCCTTTACGGGAAAACTGTAGGCAAACGATGCGTCGTTGCCGGGCCCACGTTGACGCGACGTGCGGCCAAAAACTCAATAACGCGGCCCCGCTCTGTGCGGTACCCGCTATGCCTTATAACAGGTAAGATGCCAAACTGCAGAAAACGTAAGCCTCTGACCTGTAAAGACTATTGTAGGTTCATCGGGAGCCGTTTGGGGCAACTGAGCAGAGTTGCAGGGTAATTTTTGGGGAACTGATATAAAAACTGCCGTAACCGGCAGAATCGAGAATAGGGAGAAAGAATGTCGAAAATCGCAGGTGGTTGGAGAGTGTTGCTGTTCTTGTTAATGACGACTCCGGTATGGTCCCAGAATGCCCCGCCGAAGATGGCCTCCGACGCAATTCCGCCAGACCGTATCAAGCAATACTCCGATCTGGCGGTCCAATGGGAACAGGAATATCTGCGGATCGACACTACAAACCCGCCCGGAAACGAAGCCAGGGCAGCGGCATTCTTCAAGAAGATATTTGACGCCGAGGGGATTGAGAACCGCGTATTCGACTACGCTCCCGGCCGCGCCGACCTGTGGGCGCGCATTCTTCATACCAGCACCGAGGCGAAAAGGCCCATCATCCTGCTGAACCACATGGATGTCGTCACCAGTGATGCGAACCACTGGAAAGTGCCTCCCTTCAGCGGGCAGGTGGTCGATGGCTCGATCTACGGCCGCGGTGCCCAGGACATGAAGAGCGAAGGCTTGGCCCAGTTAGTCGTCATGGTGATGTTAAAGCGGGAGAAAGTTCCGCTGGATCGCGACGTAATCTTTCTCGCCGTGAGCGATGAAGAAGCGCAAGGAACCGGGACTGACTGGTTTATCGCAAACCAGAAAGAATTGCTGGGCAATGCCGAATTCCTTCTCAATGAAGGTGGCGAAAATCTGCTGGATGACGGCCAGGTGAAGTACGTCGGCGTCGATGTTGGCGAGAAGTCTCCCTACTGGCTCAAGGTAACGGCGCATGGTCGCCCAGGACATGGTTCCCGTCCGAATCCGGATTCGGCTCCGAACCGGCTGGTGCATGCGCTGAACCGGATTGTGGCATACCGCACCCCGTTCAAAGTGCTGCCAGTGGTCGATGAGTTTATGCGCGACATGGCGCCTTATGAAACTCCGGCGCGCGCGGAAAAATTCCGCAACATCAAGGTGGCGCTTCAAGACAAGCAGTTTCAGGAGGACATAGAGAATGACGAATCCTTGAACTTCCTGCTGCGAAACACGATTTCGCTAACCATGCTTGGCGGCTCGGAGCAGACCAATGTGATTCCTCCCGTTGCCTGGGCCAACCTGGATGTACGTCTGTTGCCGGGAGAAGATCCCAAGCAATTCCTTGAGTCGATCCGCAAGGTCGTGAACGATCCCAATGTGACGGTTGAGCCGCAGAATGCTGAGTTCCGCATAGCGAACTATTCTCCAACGAACACGGATATGTATGCAGCGTTTAAGAAAGTCATGGGGCATTACTTTTCTGGCGCGCCGGTTGTTCCGCGCATTACCAGCGGATACACGGAAAATCAACGGTATCGTCCGTTGGGCGTGAATGCATACGGATTTTCTCCCTACACCGCGACGCACGAAGAAGGCAGCACGGAACACGGCAACGATGAACGGATCAGGGTAGAAGAAGTCCGCCGTGGATGCAGGGTACTGTATGACGTTATTTCAGAAGTCGCACGAGCGAAGTAGCTTTCGCGATAAACCGCCGGGAATGGGTCGACATCTAACAGGCATGGTGAAGATCTCCGTGCGTCGCTGTATTTGTGTGCTCCCCCTCTTGCTGATTTCGTGCAGTAGGGCCGAGAAGCTGGATATATCCCGCTTACGCGTCCCTGATGGATTTCGCGTCTCCGTGTTCGCCGAGGCACCTCATGCACGAATGCTGGTGTTCAGTCCCGGCGGTGTGTTGCTGGTAACGGATGCGGAAGACGGCAAGGTGCTGGCATTTCCCGATCCGCAGCATGCCGGGAAGGCACAACGTTCCGTAAACGTGCTTCAGGATCTCAATTCTCCGCACGGAATGGCGTTCCACAACGGCAAGTTTTATGTTGCCGAGATCAACGCCATACAACGTTATGACTGGGATGAATCGCAACTGCGGGCTTCAAATCAGCAGAAGATTGCTGACCTGCCGGGCAGCGGCGGCGGACACTCCACTCGCACCTTGCTGTTCGTTGGCGACAAGCTGTACGTCGCTTCAGGCTCAAGTTGCAACGTTTGCGTCGAGGACGATAAACGCCGCGCAGCCGTATGGGTGATGAACGCGGACGGCAGCGACGCGCATCTCCTTGCCTCCGGATTACGCAATGCCGTTGGCTTGGCCCTGAATCCCAAGACCAACACGGTGTGGGCGACGGACAACGGACGCGACTGGCTGGGCGACAACATGCCACCGGAAGAGGTGAATGACCTCGGCTCGAACGGCGGAAACTTCGGTTGGCCGAACTGCTACGGCGACCGCGTTCTCGATCGCTCGCAGAGCAAGACCTACGATTGCTCCAAAACGATCGCGCCCAAAGTGGAAATGCAGGCGCATTCCGCACCGCTAAATTTGCTCTTCTACCAGGGCGATGCGTTCCCGGTCGAGTATCGCAACAACATGTTCGTCACATTTCACGGCTCGTGGAACCGCAGCGTGCCGACGGGCTACAAAGTGGTCCGGATCAAGTTGGACGACAAGGGCCAGCCTTCTGGAAAGCCTGAAGACTTCCTGACAGGATTTGTTCGGCCAGGCGAGACGAAAAAGGGCGAGTGGATGGGCCGGCCGGTAGGATTGGTCGAAGGCGCGGACGGATCGATGTACATCAGCGATGACGCCGCGAGCGTGGTGTACCGGGTGACAGCAGGCAAATGAAAGTTCCTACCTGCTTCCGTCCTTAACCATTCCTGGAGTCAGTTTCTCGTACTGCTCGTAAATATAACTGTCCGTCATCCCTGCGATGTAGTCGCAGATCACCCGTGGAAGTGCCTCTCGTCCGGCTTTTTCGCGGTAGTTATAGGGCAACAGATCCGGGCGATTCATCCAGAGCGAGAACAACTCTTGTATGACGTGCTCTGCGTCAACCTTGTCGGGCGTCAGCGCCGAGCTGAAGTACAGCTGCTCATATAGGAAGCTCTTCGTCGCGCGCCGCTCTTCATCGACCTTGGGGCTGAAACGCGGAAGACGTTCCGAATAATTACGTACATCGTCTAAAGACTTGATCCTCGTGCTAGCGATTTGCGCACGAGTGGTCTCAATCAGGTCTCCAACGAAGCGGTTTAAAATTCTCTTCAGGGTCTCGTTGAACTTGAGCTTCTCCTGGGCCTCAGGATAGAGCGCCTCGACCTCGCGATAGTAAGTCCCAAACACCGGTAGCCCTTGGCCTAGCTTTTCCACTGAAAGCAGGTGCGATTCGTATCCATCGTCCATGTCAGCCGTGTCGTAAGCGATCTCGTCGGCTAGGTCAATTAGCTGCGCTTCGAGTGGTGGCCGCTTGTCCAGCAAGTACTCAGAGAGTTCCGGGTGCTCGGCAGCCTTGTAGTCATGCGAGTGCTTGATGATGCCCTCGCGAACTTCAAACGTGAGGTTCAACCCTCGAAATGCCGCGTAGCGAAGCTCGAAATCTTCAACAATCCGCAGGGCATGCAGATTGTGGTCGAAGTACAAGCCTTGGGTTCGCATGGCGGCATCGAGAGCTTTTTCGCCGGCGTGTCCGAAGGGCGGATGACCGACGTCGTGAACCAGCGCCAGGGCCTCAACCAGGTCGACATTCAGCCCCAATTGGGCGGCCACGGTACGAGCGATCTGTGAGACCTCAATTGTGTGCGTGAGGCGGTTGCGGAAGTGGTCAGAATCACGCCGCGTGAAAACCTGCGTCTTATCTTCCAACCGGCGAAAAGCGCGGGAATGGACCACGCGGTCACGGTCGCGCTGAAAGTCGTCGCGATAAGGGTGAGGCGGCTCGGGAAAACGGCGTCCGCGGGATTGTTCCACGCGGACGGCATAGTCAGCGAGCATGAGTTGAGTCTAGCACCTGCAAGTTAACAACTAGCATTGCACTGAACATTCAGGCACAGTCACAGCTTGAGCCTCATCTCCGTCGTTGGTTCGAATCCTAGCGACTCGTAAAGGGGCCTTCCCATCCTGCTGGCATGTAACGACACATGAACAAATCCCTGCTGTCGGCACCACCCAACCATCGTTTGCATGAGTTGGCGGGCGATACCGTGACGTCGAAATTCGGGACCAACGTAGATGTTCAGGAGCGTGGCCCGCCGGCATTGCTGATCGTATGGGTGGCTGAGCCATGGGCTGATGATGACTAGACCACCGCCAGCGACAGAGCCTTCGACAGTCTGCGCGACCCAGGCATGACATGTGCCATTCGAGAGCGCTTGCGACAGGTACGGACGAGAGGTATCGATCATCCCTGCGAGCGTAGTGGGATCTCCTTCTCCCATGTCTTCGTACATGCCTCGACGGTGAACCAGGAGTGCTTCGATGTCAGCAGACCCTGCTTTGCGAACGGTAAATGCGGGCATGAGGAGAGTGTATAGAAGAATTCAGGGGCGGATCGGTGTCCGCCCCTGTGGTTAGAAAGCTAGATTCCTTTGCGACTAGAGCTTACTTTTGCCCTGAGTCTTCTTTGGCCAACTTCACCTTCGCGGATTCAAGCTTCTTCTGAACGCGCGCCACGTCGTTCTGATCGACCTCCGCAGTCACCGTCTTATTCCATTCGTTCAGGGCACGCTCCCAGTGGGTGACGGCGAGCTTGAGGCGTCCTGTCTTTTGATACAGATCGCCCAAGTGATCCTGCACGGTCGGATCGCTTCCGATGTGCTGTGAAGCCTTGATCAGACTGTCTTCGGCCTGATCAAACTTTCCGAGTCGGAAATATGCCCACCCGAGCGAATCCAAATAGGCGCCATTTGCCGGCTCAAGATCGACGGCCTTCTTGATGAAGGCCAGTGCCTCTTCGAGCTTTTCACCCCGATCCGCAAGCATGTAGCCGAGATAGTTCAGCGCAGTCGCATTGTCAGGATCCGATGCCAGCACTTTGCGGAAGATCTCTTCCGCCTGATCGTATTTCTTTTGCCGCTCGTAAGAGGATGCGCGCAAAAAGTCGACATATTCCTTGTCATCCGGCTTCGTCGAAAGCTCGTCAGCCTTATTCAACGCCTCTTCTGCATCCTGCCAGCGCTTCAAACGCGTGTTCATCTGGGCCAGCGTGACGTAGACCTCGCGATCTTCAGGCTTACCCGATAGCAAGGATTTCACCTGCTGCAATGCCTGGTCGGGCTGTCCCATGTCGGCCAGCTGGGAGGCGTACACCATCTTGAGCCCACGATCTCCGGGAACTTTTTCAGTGGCCTCTTTGGCAACATCGGTGGCCATTTGCCACTGCTTTGCTTCGCGGTAAGTGTCGATCAGCTGCTGATAGCCGCGAACCGTGTTGTCATCGCCCAAGGGCAGCATCTTGCGGAAAGTTTCGATCGCTGCCTGGTTGTTGTTGTTGTCGCGGTAAATGGTGCCGAGCCTCTCCAGGAATACCGCGCGATTATTGCGCTCGCTCTGGCTGTAGCCGGCTGTATCGCTCTTCTCGGTCTTCTTCAGAAGCTGTAGCAGGACCTGGATGGCGTCATCGTAGCGTCCTTGTGCCTGATAGACGGCCGCCATGTTGTAAGGCACTTCGATGGAGTCTTGCGCCATCGACTCGGCCTTCTTCAAGTTGTCCAGGGCCAGATCGAATTTGCCGTTCTTGCGGTAGATTTCGGCCATCCGCAGATATGTCTGCGCGTCTTCAGGATTGGCATCGGCAATGATCTTGTACTGCTGAAGAGCCGCGTCGGTTTGTCCGTCGTTCAGTAAGTTCTGCGCGAGGCCACGGATGGCATCGAGATTGTCGCGATCCTGCTCGATGGCGTGGCGATATGCGTCAATCGCTTTCTTGTAGTCTTTCTGCTGTTCGTAGGTATAACCGAGAGCTGAATACAGTTTCGCAGAGCGGCTGGCATCGGGAACCGAAGCCAGCACCTGCGCTGCCCGAGCGCTGTCACCTTCCTCGTTGTAGAGGTAGGCCAGCGTCGTTACCGCCTCTTCGGAGTCCGGGTCGAGTTTAACTGCTGTCTTGAATTCGCCTTCAGCTTTCTGAAAATCCTTGTTCAGACTATAAAGGCGCCCGAGCAGAAGGTGATCATCCACGCTGTCGGGCTGCAGCTTCACGATCTGCTGATACTGCTCGATAGCAAGTTTACGGACTGTCTCAGAACCACCATCGGCCTGAATGTCACCCAGAGACCGCAAGTAGATGCGCCCAAGTAGCTTATGTGCCTCGAGGTTGTTGGGATCGCGTTTGAGAATATCCTGCGCTTCATCCACAGCCTTGCGGATCTGCCCGGTCTTGGCATAGAGCTCGGCTAAGCCGGAGGAAAGGTACTCTGACGTAGGATCCGCATCGATTGCGAGACGGTATTCCTCGATCGCCTTGCTGACCAGATCGCTCCGGCCGTAAATGGCGATCTGCTCCTCGTACATGTGCGCCATGGCATAGTGATAGTAGGCGCCAGCGCGATCCACCTTCTTCTGGGTGGACGGCTGAGCAGACTTGGCTTCCGGGCTGGTTGCGGGAGTCTGCTGCGCAAGAAGCGGGGTCGCTGCCAAGAGTGCTAAAGCGAGGCGAAAAAAGCTCTTCATTGAGTACCTTCGGATTCCCAAGACCATAGCGATTGGATGCTGAACCGCTGCAGACGGGTGCTCAACGTATTGTAAACCTAGGGGAGGGCGACGCGCCCCATCCACCTGTCAATTTCTGATCAAGAAAAGACACCGGGAGTACAGGTCCCCGCGAGTACTTGCGGGACGTTGCGGTATTCTGCTTCTCAACTGTTAATTGTTAGTAGATCTTCGGATTAGTGCCGGAAGTGTCGTACTCCAGTAAGGATCATCGCCAAACCAAGCCGGTCTGCCGCGTCAATGACCTCCTGGTCTCGTACCGAACCTCCCGGCTGGATGATTGCCGTAGCGCCTGCCTTGGCGATTTCCTCGACCCCATCCGGAAAGGGGAAGAATGCGTCTGACGCGGCTACCGTTCCCTTTAGGGGGAGCACAGCTTTCATGGCCCCGATCTTGCATGAGTCCACACGGCTCATCTGTCCTGCTCCAACGCCGACGGATTGACCATCCCGAGCGTAAAGAATTGCATTGGACTTGACGTGCTTGCAGACCTTCCATGCAAACAGGAGGGCGCGTTTTTCTTCCGGCGTAGGCTGACGCTGTGTTACGACCTTGAGATCGTTTTCCGTCAGCGGACGGACGTCAGCATCTTGCACCAGAATCCCTCCGGAAACGTTTTTGAGGATCCACTTCTCGGGCGAGTTCTTGATTTCTACCAGCCGTAGGTTCTTCTTCGCCGAGAATTTCGCTTTCGCGGCTTCGTCAAACCCAGGCGCGGCAATGACCTCGAGGAAGAGTTTCGCCATCTCTTCAGCTGCATCGCCATCGATGGAGCGATTGACACCGATCACTCCTCCGAAGGCGGAGACCGGATCGCACTCCAGGGCTCGCTTGTAAGCTTCTGCCAGAGTCCTTCCCGTAGCAGTTCCACATGGATTTGTATGCTTGATGATGGCGCAGACTGTCTCGTCGAACTCTTGCGCCAGGTCCCACGCCGCCTGCAAATCTACGATGTTGTTGTACGAAAGTTCTTTTCCCTGAAGCTGGCGGCCGTTCGCTACTCCAACGCCGGAGCCGTCGGAATACATAGCCGCCTTTTGGTGCGGGTTTTCCCCGTAGCGCAGATCCATAACCTTGTTGAAAGAGAGTCGAAGGCTGGCAGGGAATGCGGGAGTCGAAGCCGCATCTCCGTCGTGACTGATCTTCTCCAGAGTTGATGCAATCGCAGAGTCGTAGGCAGCAGTTGTGGCGAAGGCTCGTTGTGCCAGCCTCCACTTGGTCTGTGAAGAGAGTTCGCCCCCATTGCGCGAGAGTTCGTCCGCGATTGCCGGATAATCCGAGGGCGATGTAACCACCGCGACATCGTGAAAATTCTTGGCAGCTGAGCGAATCATCGACGGCCCGCCAATATCAATGTTCTCGATCAATTCCTCAAACTGGACACCGGGCTTGGCGGCGGTTTTTTCGAAGGCATAAAGATTCACCACGACCATATCAATCGGCTGAATTCCATGCTCGGCCACAGCCGCTCGGTGGGAGGCTTCGGAGCGGCGATGCAGAATCCCTCCGTGCACCTTGGGATGCAATGTTTTCACCCGGCCATCCAGCATTTCGGGAAAGCCCGTCAGGTCGGAGATGTCCTTAACCTTGATGCCTGACTCACGCAACAACTTGGCAGTGCCGCCAGTCGATATGAGTTCGATATTGAGATCGGAGAGTTTGCGCGCGAATTCCACGAGTCCGGTCTTGTCGGTAACGCTAAGGATGGCGCGCTGAATTCTAGACATGCAGGCTCCGGAAGAGGAAGTGCGAATCGAGAATTCTAACAGGGAAGTCGTTGGTCATTGGCCGGTAGTCGTTGGCCAAAAAGACCTGAACCCCCAGATTTTCTCTTCCCGGAGCAGATATTTCTGCCTTGAGAAGATATCCCAAGGGCACGATTTGTTTGTGAGTAGAAGGAAATGTCAGGATGGAATTTGTTTTCGCCAACGACCAACTACTACACTTTCGCCTTAGCCTTCAGTCTTACTTGCCCGTCTTGAACTTCAACCGTGTACTCAACTTTTTCGCACCCATACTGCTTGCGGATCTGGGCGGTTTTTTTCTGCACGAAGGAAGAGAAGCTTTCGAGATTTCCGGATACAGATTCTCCGGATTTCTTTTTGGCCTCGCTGAGCGCCTTGTAGAGCTTTTCGACCTCCGCGTGCTCGGCTTTCGCATCCGAACACTGCACTGTGAAAGGTTGTTCAGCTTTTGCAGCGCCTGTCGAATCGGCGCCGGCAGCAGCGGCATGAGAGAGTCCATAGGCCTTGTGTTCGGGAGCGTGCTCATGAGCCTCCTCGCGAACACCTTGAACTGAAAGAAGTGCGTCCTGCGGACGCCGGTATCCTTCTTCTCGAATGCGGCTCTTTTTCCGCCACAGGTCGCTATAGATTGCATAGCGCTGCGCCATTTCGTTATATCGAAAACGCTGAGAGAAGCTGAGCCGGCTTCCATCGCTGAACTTGCGCAGCAAGGACAGCACCTTCCACTCGATATCGGTGGGCGGCTTCTTGGTCGGATTGTTGAAGAAGATCTCGTACTCTATTTTCAGGCGGCGCAGCTGCGAGTCGAGAACATTGAGTTCTTCATCCAGGGTCACAGACAGTTTCTCCAGCACCAGTGTAAGGGTGCAGGGCGACGGGCAGCAGGTACCCTTCGGACACAAGAGGGATAGAACAAAAGTACCGTAAGAGGGAGGGACGAGCTACCTTGCGGTGTTTGAGGCCATCTTCTTCACCATGGCCAGTACAAGCTTGCGGTCGCTGTCGTTCAGGCTGACTGAGTATCTACGAATCTGGCTTAGGAAGCGCACTTCGTCTTCCGATAGTTGGGGCAATCCCTTGCTGCCGTTGCTATGTCCCGATTCCGCGAAGAACTGGGAAAGCGCCACTTCCATCGCGCCGGCGATCTTAGAGAGGGTATCGAGCGAAGGAATGGTGTGACCGTTTTCTACACGTGAGAGATAACAACGCAATAATCCTGTGCGCTTCTCGATATCGCCCTGCGACATTCCTTTTTGGAGTCGGAAGTTTCGAATGGTCTCGCCAATGTTCATAGGATTGTTATTTCGAACTCCCGGGGATGGCTGCATAGTAACCAGAGTAGTACCGTCTGGCAAGTGAAAATTCGTTGCGTTCGGTTGAAATCCAGGGTAGATGCGCTATCTCACGTGCCTGAGTAGTATGCATCGGATTTCCAACTCGTTGATTGAGCTTCGTTAGTTCTTCAGTGTGTCAGCAAGGAATTTAACCGTGCGCTGCCACGCATCTGATGCATCCTGGGCCCGGTAACCGTTCTTATTGTTGGGATTCTGGAAGGCATGTCCCGCATCCGGATAGATGTGAATTTCTGCTTTCTTCCCCGCCTGCTTTAACGCGTGTTCAAACTTGTGCACATCGTCGGGTGTGATGCCGCGATCTTGGCCACCAAAGATTCCCAGAATGGAGGCATTGATTTTTCCCAACAAATTCGGGTCAGTCGCGAGGTGACCATAGTTGATGACATCGGCGCGCAGGTTCGGTTCGGCGAGGGCCATGTTGAGGGAATACCCGCCGCCCATGCACCAACCGATCGAGCCAATGCGATCCTTCTTCACGTTTGACTGCGATTGCAGATAGTCGAAAGCCGCATGTAAGTCCCGAGCCGCACGATCTTCCGGAACTCCTCGCATCAGCTCGTGCGCTTCGTCCGGCGTCGTCCCGACCTTGCCGCGATAGAGATCAATGGCGAGCGCGACATAGCCTTCGTCGGCAAACTTGGACGCCTGCTCCTTCACCCAGTCATTGAGTCCCCAATATTCGTGAATCACCACGAGAGCCGGGAATGGTCCTTTGCCCTGCGGTTGGTAGAGCATTCCCTGGACTGTTTCATCACCTGATTTGTAGCTGACGGACTTTCCCGTTGCCGCGAAAGAAGAGATCGTGGCGAGAAGGGCGGCTGACACAACAAAGAAGAAAGTTTTCATGATTCACCAATTCTTGATAGTTACAACTGCAGTTCCATGTACAGCGCACCCGACATGGGATTCGAGCAATAAGGCGCAATCTCCTTGAATCCCAGCCTGCGATACATTGCGACCGCATCTTTCATCACTGGTTCTACCGTATCCAGGCGCATACGAGTGTAGCCAATACTGCGCGCCTCGGCGATGATGGCATCAGCCAACGTTCGCCCTAAACCGTGTCCCCGGAGTTTTGGTCGAAGGTAGAGCCGCTTCATCTCGCAAATTGTGTCTTCCAGTTTGTGCAAGGCAACACAGCCTGCGAGTTCCCCGTGAAATTTCATGAGCAGCAGGCGTCCTTCGGGAGGAGAGTAGTCGCCAGGAAGATTGGCAAGCTCCCGATCGAAATTCTGGAAACACAAGCTGAAGCCCAGCGATTCTGCGTATTCCAGGAACAGTTCGCGTGCATGAGAGATCTCCTCGGGAGAAGCTGCCTGCGAGAGCGCCAACGTCGAAGAGGCGATCGGATCAGAATTGCCTTTACTCTTCATCTGCACAACGCACCGCGTTACGGGTACTAGCCCATTAACATTCCGCCATTCACATTCAGCACGTGGCCGGTGATGTAACCAGCTTCCTCAGAAGCCAGAAATGACACGGCATTTGCCACATCGTCAGCCGTACCAATTCGCCCTAACGGAATCATCTTCATCGCATTCTGCTTGAACTCATCGCCGAGCGCCGACGTCATCGCGGTCTCGATGAACCCGGGAGCGACCGCATTACACGTGATGTTGCGCGAAGCGATTTCGCGAGCAACAGCCATCGTCATGCCGATCAATCCGGCTTTTGACGCGGCATAGTTGGCCTGGCCTGCCTGGCCAGTCTGTCCGAAGATCGAGGTGATGTTGATGATCCGCCCCCAACGCTGCTTCAGCATGGAACTCATCGCCTGCTGTGTGCACAGATAAGCCGAAGTCAAGTTGGTGTTGATAACAGCATCCCAGTCGGCGCGCTTCATCCGCATCAGGAGCTGATCTCGAGTGACACCGGCGTTATTGACGAGGATGTCTACCTTCCCGAACTGAGTAACGATCGCCTTAAATGACGACTTGATCTGCTCTTCATCGCCAACATCGAGTGGAAACACGGCCGCTTGCGCCCCTGCCGACGAAAGATGGGAGGCAAGTTCATTGAGCTTGTCTTGACTTCGCGCAGCAAGCGCAAGCGTTGCGCCTGCTTGTGCCAGCTTCAGCGCGCAGGCACGTCCGATTCCCTGCGAGGCGCCGGTCACCACGGCAACTCTTCCTGCAAGCGACATGAGTTTCTCCTTGC
>DATBFG010000115.1:0-74748 GCA_036558645.1 Terriglobales bacterium | reverse complement strand
CTTGCTGGCATTTCTGAATTCGTTGGTCCTGTTTCCACCTGACGATACTGCTTCCAATCTCGATCCCGCCGATCCCACCCAACCCAACTTTCCTCAGTACGGCCACGGAAGCATCAAACTTTCAGGCCTATTCAATAACCCGAACGACCTCGAGTGAGGTGTCAGAAAGTTGTGACCACAGCCTTCGCGGAACGCGAAAGTGAGGCACGGAAAACGCGGCTTCGTTGAAGAATGGCGCGCCCTGAGAGATTCGAACTCCCGACCTTCTGGTTCGTAGCCAGACGCTCTATCCAACTGAGCTAAGGGCGCCTAATTGACGGGTGATGGAGCGAAAAACCGATTATAACCAAAACTTTCGGATCGTGCGTCGTGGCTCACGACCTCAGGTGTAAGCCTTAGAAAGTTTCCAACAATTGGCTTCGGCAGGGGAATTGCCCCCACTCTAAACTCCGTAAAAGTTTCCCCCTAAGGGGCAATTTGTACTCGCCCTAAACCGAACAGCCTGTTCATTTTCGGGGAATTTCGGCGAATTCAGGTTGGCACAACGAGTGCTATACAGATAAGCAGACGAAGTGGCGCGCAACGGGGCGCTCTTGAGAATAAACTTCGGCCAGAGGTTTTCTTGGGCGCCCCTTGCTTTTTCGTCAGATGACGCCCAGCGGGCACCTCCCCACTCCCTCCCCCACTTAAGCCAGAATTAGTCTTTCCCTCAGATCTATCCCGGCCCGGCGCAACAGACCCGCGATTACCGGTTCCTTCATGCGCGAGGCATCGAACTCCACCCTCATTACGTTCTCCGCCTGGTCGAACGAAATTCGGCGAATTCCATAAACCTCCCGGAGGCTGTCCAAAGCGCGCATCGAATTGGCATCAGGTGGGTTTCCGTACCGATAGGCGACTTCCAGTTGCGTCATGATTCTTCCTTGTTGTAGGAGTCGCGCTCGATCCCGAGCGATCTCCATCACTGAATCCAATATAGATCATGGATAATCTGGACGTATATGAGCCAATCGGCGACCGTGGTCAAAGATCCCGTCTGCGGGATGTCGGTGAACCCGGCCACAGCAAAGCATTCCTACAAGCATGCAGGACGGAACTTCTATTTCTGCTGCGCCGGATGCGTCGAAAAATTCAAGTCGGATCCTGAAAAATTCTTGGCTCCCAAGCCTGGCACTTCGTCTGGGTTGGTAGTCCTTGGCGGCGGGTCAATCTCTCCGTCTACAGTAAAGACTCCGCAGCAAACTCTTAAGGCCTCGACACTGGCTCCTAAGGCAACCGCCTATGTCTGCCCGATGTGTCCCGAGGTTCGCGAAACAAAGCCAGTCCCATGTCCGAGCTGTGGGATGGCGCTCGAGCCTGAGACACCCGTGATTCGGTCGCGAGTGGAGTACACCTGCCCGATGCATCCGGAGATCAGCCGAAACGAACCAGGGTCGTGCCCCATCTGTGGCATGGCTTTGGAGCCTCGAACCGTCACAGCGGAGGAGATCGAGAACCCCGAACATCGCGACATGACGCGGCGCTTTTGGGTGAGTGTTGCCTTGACAGCTCCGTTGCTGATTATTGCCATGCTCGACATGTTGCCCAGGATGCCTGTGCAACACGTTCTGCCGGGCGGCTGGTTGCCCTGGATCGAAGCGCTACTCGCTACCCCCGTCGTGCTGTGGGCGGGCTGGCCGTTCTTTCAACGTGGATGGGCATCGATCGTGAATCGTTCGACGAACATGTTCACGCTGATCGCAATGGGTACCGGCGTTGCCTACGGATACAGCGTTATTGCCACTTTGTCTCCTCGATCATTCCCGGACTCCATGCGAGACATGAGCGGCACGCCGCCGGTCTATTTCGAAGCCGCTGCGGCGATCACAACGCTCGTACTGCTCGGACAAGTGCTCGAACTACGCGCTCGGAGTCGCACAGGAGCAGCCATTCGCGCTCTCCTCGACCTCTCTCCCAAAACAGCCCGCATTGTGCGCCTCGATGGTGAACACGATATTCCCCTGGAAGCCGTCCATCCTGGTGACCGCCTGCGTGTTCGGCCGGGAGAAAAAATTCCGGTGGATGGGGAGGTGCTTGAAGGAAGCAGTTTAGTCGATGAATCCATGATCACGGGTGAATCCATCCCCGTCGAGAAGGGACCCGGAAGCCTCGTGATCGGTGCAACCGTCAACTCCACGGGATCCTTCATTATGCGCGCGGACCATGTTGGCAGTGAAACGCTGCTCGCTCAGATCGTAAAGATGGTGAGCCAGGCACAGCGCAGTCGAGCTCCCATTCAGCGGCTTGCGGACCGCGTTTCCGCTTGGTTCGTGCCGGCAGTCATCGCCATATCAGTGCTCACTTTCCTGGCGTGGACTCTTCTTGGCCCTGAGCCTCGCCTTGCACATGCATTGGTCAATGCTGTTGCAGTGTTGATAATTGCCTGCCCTTGTGCCCTTGGGCTGGCCACTCCGATGGCCATCATGGTTGGCACAGGTCGTGGCGCCCATAGCGGCGTGCTCATCAAGAACGCTGAGGCGCTCGAGGTCCTGGAAAAAGTCGACACACTGGTCGTCGATAAGACAGGCACTATCACCGAAGGCAAGCCAAGTGTCGAGGCCGTTGTTTCGCTATCAAGTTCCACTGAGTCGGAGCTCGTGTCCCTTGCTGCCAGTGTCGAACAGGGAAGTGAGCACCCCCTCGGGGCAGCCATCGTGGCCGCCGCAAAGGGCAATGGCATTTCTCTGAAGCAGGTGGTCGACATCCAGTCATTTCCTGGGCGCGGCTTGCAAGGCAAAGTTGCTGACCAAGTAGTCCTCCTGGGCAACGAAAAGCTTTTCGAAGAAAGGCGCGTCCAAGCGGACGCCCTACGGCCGGCCGCCCATGATCTCCAAGCATCCGGTCACACGGTTGTTCTGCTGGCGGTTCAAGGCAAAGCGGTGGGCGTTCTCGGCATTGCCGATCCCATAAAAGCAAGCGCTCCAAAGGTGCTTCAGGATCTTCGCGCCGAAGGTTTGCGCGTCGTCATGCTCACCGGCGACAGCACCGCCGCAGCACAAGCAGTGGCCGGCAAGCTCGGCATTCAAGAATTCAAAGCTGAGGTTCTGCCTGAGAACAAGTCACAGATCGTAAAGGAACTGCAAAAGCAAAGACGAGTCGTAGCGATGGCGGGTGACGGCATCAACGATGCCCCAGCGCTGGCCCAAGCTGATGTCGGCATCGCGATGGGAACTGGCACGGACGTCGCCATGGAAAGTGCCGGCGTAACGTTGCTTGGCGGAGACCTGTCAGGCATTCTTCGGGCTCGCAAGCTCAGCCGAGCCACGATGCGCAACATTCGTCAGAACCTGTTCTTCGCATTTATCTATAACGCGATCGGGGTCCCAATCGCCGCAGGTGTGCTGTATCCGCTCTTCGGAATCTTGCTAAGTCCAATCTTCGCTGCGGCTGCGATGAGCTTCAGCTCTGTCTCGGTGATCAGCAACTCATTGCGCCTGCGAAGAACGGAACTGTAATGCTCATTGAAGCTTGAGGTCGACCTTCTTCCCATTCTTGTCGCAGCGAACCAGGAGAAGCGCCGTCTTGTTGGCCGGCAGGTCGCCGACAACGCTGTTGGTTACGTCGAATCCGTCAGTAGATGTAACTCGCAGCCGAATTTCATGGTGTCCTGCAGGCACCTGCATCGCAGAGCTATCCGCGCCGTGGACCCCACGGAAGACCACGAGTCTTCGCTTGGGTTCTCCATGAAGAATCTGGCGATGGACGAATTTATTGTCTACCCAAAATGTTATGGAACCCGCCGAAAATTGATGATCGATAAGAACTCCAAGCGTCGCCTTTGTCGTAGGTGCCTTCGGGGAGGCAGCTGCCGGAGTTGGTGGTAGCGATGCTTCCGTCGCCGGAGTCGGCATGACAACCTGTGACGGAGATGCTGCCGGTGGAATTGCAGCTTCCTGCTGGAATCGACGTACAACCACCGCCAGGGTCAAGCCCAGAAAAACAAGTCCTACTGCGGCGTAAGCGTAAGCGCGATTCGAAAACCTCGAAGCTATGGGATGTCGCTCGCCCAACACGCCAGTAATCCGCCTCGATGTTGTTTCATGATTGAAAGTGCGCAGCGCATTCGCGATCGCAGCAGGAAATGTCGCTGTTTGAGCGTGAGGGTCTCCCTTGCTGCGCGGCATTTTCCCGGACAGCAATTCTTTTATGTCTAGCGCCATCTCACGTCCGGTCTGATATCGGGCCTCGGGATCCTTAGCCATCGCTTTCGACAGAACGTAATCGATTTCTGGCGGGAACTGTGAATCAAATGCCGTAGCTGGAAGCGGTTCGCGATTCGCTACTTTATAGATAACGGTCGCTGCACTATTGCCCTGGAATGGCCGGTGTCCCGTCAGCATGGTGTAAAGAATGACGCCGAGTGAAAACAGGTCCGAACGTCCATCGACCACTCCGCCTTCGAGTTGTTCGGGGGACATGAACGCAGGCGTGCCCATCACATTTCCCGGCAGGGTTATCAGCGCTAGGTTCATCTTGGCGATACCAAAATCAGCAATCTTCGCGCGGCCATCGTCGGTTACCAGCACGTTCGCCGGCTTCATGTCCCGGTGCACGACCCCTTGGGTGTGCGCATAATCCAGAGCCTCGGCCAGTTGTTGGCAAAGTTGTAGAGCAGACTCGATGGGAAGCTTGTTCTCTGATTCTGCTAATAACTTGCTGAGCGCTTGTCCGGCGACGAACTCCATCACGATGTAAGGCGCCCGGGTTTGAGTTCCTTCACCTACATCGAAGATTGTGACAATTCCAGGGTGCGACAAGCTGCCGGCCGCCCTCGCCTCTAGCGAGAACCGTGTTAAATAGTCGCCATCTTCTTCTGGATTTTCTCCCAGCACGGAAATCGTCTTCACTGCAACTAACCGGTCGATCTGAGGATCGCGGGCCTTGTACACGATACCCATCGACCCCCGACCTAGCTCCGCGAGGATCTCGTAACGCCCGATATAGTTTCGTTTTTTGCCCATTGACGATAGCGGCTGGCTGTGGACTGCCCATAGAGTAATGCCCAATTAGGGATGAATCGTGTAGCCTTGCGAACCTTCTCATGACGAACGTAATACAGGATTTCAGCCGGCTGGCATAGCGCTGCCGTTACCTTCCCCCGTATCCTCCAAGCAATTGACACTCCTGCTTCTCTGCTCAACAATGAACTAACATCCGATTACAACCAGGGAGGAGATGTATGGCAGAAGACTTGGGGGCGGGATCGGTGCATGCTGCCGGGGAGAGCAATGCGGGAAAGTGGATCCTGCTGGTAGTGGCGCTACTCTATGTCGCCGCTTCAATGTACCTGATGTTCGACATGCGAGGGCGCATTGACCAGTTGAATAAGGATCAGGCTGTGAGTAAGGCACAAGCCGCTGAACTGGGCAAGCGCATCCAATCCGCCGAGGCAGAGGCTGAAACCTTGGGGCAGCAGATCGGCATAACCAAGAAGGAATTGGAACAACGAGCCTCGCAGTTGCAGGCCCAGGCTCGCGCCTCCGAGCAACGCCTAGCCGCACAGCAGAAAGAACAGATTAGCCAAGTCAGCGGGGAAGTAGCCGGCGTGAAGACTGACGTCGGGGGTGTGAAGACCGACGTAGCCACCACCCGGTCAGAGTTGGAGGCAACCAGGGCCAAGCTTGAGTCCACTATCGGCGACTTGGGAGTGCAGAGCGGATTGATCGCTAGAACGCGCGACGATCTCGAAGTACTCAAGCACAAGGGCGACCGCAACTACTACGAATTCACGCTCCTTAAAGGCGCAAAGCCTCAGCCGGTATCGACCGTCAGTCTTCAATTGAAGAAAACAGATCAGAAAAAAGGGAAATATACGCTAAACGTCACCTCTGACGATAGAACCATCGAGAAGAAGGACAGAACGGTCAGCGAACCAATTCAGTTTTATAGTGGCCGTGATCGCATGCTGTACGAACTCGTCGTCTGGTCTGTGGATAAGAATAAAGCCGTCGGTTATCTAAGCGCTCCGAAGAATGCGCCGGTTCCTGTGGGGCAGTAAGTACTGAGCTTCATTTTCAGATCTCGACCTAAGCACACGGCCGCCCTTGAGGCGGCCGTGTGGTTCTCAGGAAGTTGATATCGAGATTACCTACTTTGTAATAATCAGCGGCTTGGGCTGATCGTAGGGCTGGATCGTGACTTGTATCGCTTTTCTCTTTTCGAAGACATCGGCGGTTACCGGAAACGTAACAATGATCATCCCTTTCATGTCTCCCTTGGGCACAATCATGCTCTCGCGTTTCAGCGGCGGAATCGCATTCACCTTAAGCGCGGGGAACGCCTGATAATAGCGGTCGTAATCCACGGCAGGAGCTGCCTGGTCGGTGAAGTGATTCGTGTCCGTGTCCACTCCTGCTTCGATCGTCCGGATCCAATAAGGTTTCTCGCCGCTGTTATGGATCGAAAGGTGAATTCCCACCATCACCATGTTCTGGTTCGGTACCTCAGCAAACACAACATCGTCAATCGATCCGCTGGCCAGGGAATGAGGCCGCTCGATAACGGCTACCAGGACGGCAACCACTACGACGGCGACAACGCCAATGAGCACAATCATCGCTGGCGGCAGGTTCTTCTTTGCGGTTCCGAATTCCTCGCTGATATCGAAGGCCGAAGGCGGGCGCGGGGTTTGGGGCAGGGAAGGTTCTGGTTGGGCCGTTGGGCTGGACGGCGTCTCTTCAGGCATGACCACCTCGTCGTGAGGTGATTCTAATCTCTCTCTGCGCAAAATGCTTTATGCGGGTCATTACCACGCATGCTTCATGGCTTTAGCAAAGTGCTCCTCCGGCAACGTATTTAGCACATCCGCCTTCGTCAGCCATGCCCGTCGCGCCTGTAGAACGCCGTATCGGATTTTTTCCATGTGCGAGGTGTGATGCGAATCTGTATTAATGACTGTCTTGACCCCCTGTTGCTTCGCCATTCGCAGGTGTCGGTCGGATAGATCCAGGCGGTCAGGATACGCATTCAACTCCATAGCCACCTTTCGTTTTGCGGCTTCTTTCAAAATCTGGTCCATGTCCAACTGGTACGCATCCCTCCGCAGCAGCAGGCGTCCTGTGGGATGGCCAATAATCGAAGTGCTGGGATGTGAAACCGCCTTCAGCATCCGATCCGTCATCTCCGTCGAGCTCTGTCCAAAGTGCGAATGCACGCTCGCGATCACGAGATCCATCTGCTCGAGCACGCCATCCGAGAGATCCAGGGAGCCGTCCGCCAGGATGTCGACCTCAATCCCAGCAAAAATTCGGATGCCATCGATCTCTTTGTTCGCTTGACGAATTCTCTGGATGTGTTCGACAGCGCGCTTATCATCCAGTCCATTGGCGAATGCCAGATTCTTGGAGTGATCGGTGATCGCCATGTACTTGTAACCATGCTCTTTCGCAGCCTGCGCCATCTCCAGAATGGTGTTGCGGCCGTCGGTTTCGACGGTGTGCATGTGAACATCGCCTTGTAGATCTTGTTGCTCGATGAGTTCCGGCAGAGTGTGCGTTTCGGCCGCATCGATTTCGCCGCAGTTCTCCCTCAACTCTGGCGGGATGTAATCCAGCTTCAGCTTTGCATAGATTTCTGCTTCCGTCTTGCCCGCCACCGGCTCGTTATTCTCCAGATTAGCCAAACTGTATTCGCTGAGCGTGTAACCCATCTTGAGCGCCCGCTGGCGGAGAGCGACGTTGTGCCCCTTTGACCCCGTGAAGTACTGCATGGCTGCGCCAAACGATTCTGGTGGCAATAGCCTGACATCGACCTGCATCCCGCCGCGCTGTCGGAAGCTAACTTTATTTTCCCCTCTGGCGATGATTTCCATTAATCCCGGCAATTTGATGATGTGTTCAATGAGCTTCTCGCGCTCCGCATCGTCAGAGCACGCTCTGCCTGTTACCAAAACGTCCAGATCACCCACTGTCTCGCGGCCTCTACGAAGAGAACCGGCAGGTGTCACCTTTTCGATTCCCGCGAACCCTTTCAAGTGCTCTACGATCTTCTCTGCTTGTGTCTCCGCCGAATCGATGAGAAAGCGCCCGCCTATGCGGCGATAGTCCTCGATGGCCTTGAGCAACTTCTGCTCATGCTTTTCACCCATCCGTGGCAGAATTCGAATCTTGCCTTCGCGCGCGAGTTTCTCTACTCCTTCCACATCGCAAACCTGGTAAGCACTCCAGATCAGGGCGATCGTCTTGGGACCAAGACCCTGGATTTTCAACAGGTCCAGCATTGACGGGCGATACTTACTCAGAAGCTCCGCATGGATCGCGAGCTTTCCTTCTCTCAGCATCTCCTGCAGGTTGGCCAGCATACCTTTGCCGATGCCCGGGATCTCCAGCACCTTCTTCGGTTCATCGATTAGGTCGGCAATCTGTTGAGGCTGGGCTTCAATGGCTTCAGCCGCGTTGCGGTAAGAGCGGATCCGGAAAGAATCCTGCCCGTCGATCTCTAGGAGATCGGCGGTCTCGTAGAGAATACCCGCGATGGCTCTATTGTCCATTGATCTTCAAGATAAACATTTTAAAGCGGGAGAACCAGAGGGGAGACAACCGTGAGGCGCACTCATTCCCTTGCTTCACTGAATGAGGGAAACAGAAGCAACTACGAAGTGGAAGAGACTTACTGCACCTTGCTGACGTTCGACGCTTGCGGGCCCTTTTGACCTTGAACAATCTCGAACTCTACCTGATCTCCTTCCTGGAGACTCTTGTAACCCTCCACAGTAATCGCGCTGTAGTGTACGAACACATCGGCGCCTCCTTCATGTCCGATGAACCCATACCCTTTCGCATTATTGAACCACTTCACCGTTCCTTTCAGTCTATCCAACGTAGCCCCCTCGGGCACGCATGTCTTACCGGACGACGTGCCTTCGAACCGTTTGTCATTTTGCTTCCACTCTGGGGCAGTGTCAAGAGATTGGACATACGTAAAAGCCTGTATTTACGCGGCTTTCAGCCACTATGCTGCCTAAGCCAAAGCACCGAAGCGATTGTCTTTGCGTCCTTTATGGCATGGTTCGTGACCATTCGCAGCGCCGCGCGCAGGGGAAAAAAACGCTTTCGAATTACCTCATCCGATTCCGGTTGGGCCTTGCCGGCTTTGAGTTCCGTCGCCAAATACACTCGCATGGTTTCGTCCATGAACCCGGGGCTGACGTAAAAATCCAGGATCGGTCTCCAGCGGCCAGCTGTGAACCCAGTTTCTTCCAGCAGTTCACGTTTTCCCGCGGCTAGGGGATTCTCCCCTTCATCGATTCGGCCAGCGGGTAGTTCCCAAAGGAAATCAGCAGCGGCATGTCGATACTGTCTCTCCAGGAGCACGTGCGGCTCACCGTTGTGCTCTTTGACAGCAAGAATCACCACCGATCCGGAATGCCGGATGATGTCACGTCGCGCTTTCACTCCGGTTGGTTCGATTACCTTCTCCGTACTGACGGAGAAAACTGGGCCTTTGAAACTGATCTTGCGGGAAAGTACGCGAGCTCGTTTATTGCGTTTGGACTTGGCCATCTCAACAATATAGCTGAGCACGTTATCGGTACGACTGGGCCGTCAGTCAGCATGTCAACTAGTCTGTTATTCTGCCGCCGTGCCACACAAGCTAACGGTTGCTGTGCTGGGTCCGGGACGCCTTGGCGCATCCTTGGCGTTGGTCCTAGGAAAAGCCGGCTACAAAGTCGAAGAAATTGTCTCCCGTGATCCTTCCGCTCGCCGAGTTCGCTCTTTAACCCGCGCCCTCGGAGCTAAGTCCACCTCACTCGTGGATGCGAAACTGACATCGGATTTGCTCTGGTTTTGTTTGCCTGATACCCAAATCGCCCCTATGGCGGCACGTTTGTCTGCTCGTGGAAGTTGGAAGGGGAGGGTTGTCTTTCATGCGAGCGGTGCACTCTCTAGCGATGAGCTCGATCCGCTGCGCAAGAAGGGAGCCTCCGTTGCTGCTGTGCATCCTTTGATGACCTTCATTGGCGATGCTCCGCCTTCCTTGCATGGCGTTCCCTTTGGTGTCGAAGGTGATAGCAAGGCGGTGAGGACCGCTACTGCAATCATCCGCCGTCTTGGCGGCGAGATGTTCCGCATTTCGCGCGCCCAGAAGGGTGCCTACCATGCTTTTGGCGGATTCACGTCCCCATTGCTGGTTGCCTTGCTCGTCTCTGCGGAACAGGTTGCACAGGCCGCAGGCATGAGCCCATCCGCAGCGCGAAGAAGGATGCTTCCTATCTTGAGGCAAACCCTTGAGAACTACGCAAAATCTGGTCCTGCTGTAGCTTTTACTGGACCCATCGTAAGAGGAGATACTCTGGTAGTTCGTAAACATCTCGCCGCTCTAAAAAGTACTCCGGAAGCAAGGCGGGTCTACGTCGCTCTTGCGAGAGCAGCCTTACGGTATCTGCCCCTGAAGAAAAAGAATCAACTCCGCCGGCTATTGGCCGAGGCTTGATCACTTTACCTTTGTGCTTCACCCCTGCGATCAAACAGCTCCGCGAACGACGCGATGCAAGCATCTGGCCCCAACTCTGTTAGATCCGCACCCTTATAGATTCCCGTACAAACGGCGATGATCTGAGCACCCACCTTCCGGGCCGCGCGTATATCCTCAGGCGTATCGCCTATGAAGCAGATCACGGCGTCTTTACGAAGGCGGTTGCGTACTTCATCAACTGCATTCTTGAAGATGTCAGCTCTCAACTCGTGACCGTCACAAAAGCAGCCGAACGAAAAGAACTCGCGCAGTCCTGCGGCCTCAATCTTGTGCCAACCAACGCTTTCCAGGTTTCCCGAAGCCACGCCCAGCAGCTTTCCTTGGCCACTCAGATGTCGCAATAAATCAGGAACCGAAGCACAAACCTTCGCCACCAACTGGCGCGAATGTTCAGCGACATGTTCGCGTACAGAGCTCAAGGCTTCGGGGATTTTTGACTCGAACTCCGCGTCAGAAACATTCACACGTTCCAGCGCCGCTCGCAGAATGCCAAGATCCGTCTTGCCGTGAAAGGCAATACCGTCAATCGTTGTATCAACGCCGTACACGGTTCGCATGGCGAGGTTAAGCGCGTTGTAATGAATCAAGTCCTGCGTGTTGAGAAGCGTGCCGTCGATATCGAATAGGTAGGCATCTGCTGCGGTCCAATCAAACTGTCGTTCCTGCTCAGCCATCTTGTCGCTGTAAGTTATCAGTTTGCGAAGTGATCTTTCTTGATGGACCTACGTGGAGTCTCTCTACGTTAGCATCAGCCGCTCGATGCTTCTTGCCTTACCTGTGGAATCATCACAATCCACGACCACCGCGCAAAAGCGCACGTCACCAGTCGCAGCCTCGAACCTGGCGGGAAGATTGGTCAAGAACCGGGCAAGGATCTGGTCCTTCTTGACTCCAATGACGCCGTCGTAGGGACCAGTCATTCCCACATCTGTGATATAGGCAGTCCCTCCGGGAAGCACACGTTCATCGGCGGTGGGAACGTGAGTGTGCGTACCGACGACGGCGCTGACACGCCCATCCAGGTACCATCCCATTGAAACTTTTTCTGATGTGGCCTCTGCATGAATGTCCACGAATATGATCTTCGCCTTGATCTTCTGAATCAGATCGTCCGCCACTCGGAAAGGATCGTCGTTCGACGCCATGAAGACGCGGCCCTGAAGGTTGATCACGGCGTAATCAATTCCATTCTTTCGCCCCTCATACACCCCGCGGCCGGGCAAACTGGGAGGATAGTTGGCGGGACGCAACACTCGGCGGGCCGGACCATGCTCGTCGCCATTGGACGACTCAAAGTAATCGAGGATCTCACGCTTATCCCACACATGGTTTCCCGTCGTGATGACGTCGATTCCGATATCGAAGAGATCCTCGGCGAGTGCCGGAGTAATCCCAAAACCGGCGGCAGAATTCTCGCCATTCGCGATCACCAGGTCGATTGCTCGCTCCCGCACCAGGCTTGTCAACTGTTCCTGCACAATTGTTCGTCCGGGTCTGCCGAAAATGTCACCGATAAAAAGGATTCTCACGAAACCGCCCTTTGGATGTAAAAACTTGCGGAGCTTTTGATAGTAACATGCGGTGTTGAACCAACCGTGGAACTCAGAATGTAATCTCAAGGACTGGCGAAGCTCGGGAGGAAAATGGCAAGTTCTGCTGCTCAGAAGGGGGCACGCCTCCGCAGGTGGCTCATTTTTGGCGGCCTGTTCCTTGTTGTTGTATTCATCGCTGTCTGCGTTTGGTTCAGCTTCCACTTCAGTCCGATCCTTCGGGATCGAGCTCAAGTCGCACTCAGCCAACGATTCGACAGCCAAGTAGAAATCAGGGACTTTCACGCGTCGCTGTGGAACTTGAGCCTCAGCGGCGGCGGCATCGTAGTTCGTTATCACAATCGCCGCGATGTTCCTCCTCTCATCTCGGTCGAAAAGTTTACCGCCGATGCCAGCTTTCAGGGATTAATACGCCAGCCACTCCACATATCCAGCGTAAGAGTGAAGGGCCTTGTCATCCAGGTTCCCCCTCGCAAGAAAAGGGAGCAGGATCCGCAGGCCGAGCAGAACAAAGATCAGAAGCCTGATGTAAGCAAGCAGGATCAAGACTCCAACGACGAAGACCAGGGAATGCCGGATTCGCAAAGCCCGGCGTCCAAACTCTTGATTGATGAACTCATTTGTTCGGATACGCAGTTGATCACGTTGCCTGGCAAGCCCGGCAAGGAGCCGAAGGTCTGGGACATCCATCACCTCGTCATGCGGGGACTCGGGCTTGGCCACGCCGCATCGTTCCAGGCAACGCTCACCAACGGTGTCCCTCCTGGAGAGATTCACACTGCCGGCGAATTTGGCCCATGGGCCCGTGAAGATCCCGCTTCAACACCAGTCAAAGGCAAGTACACGTTCCGTGACGCCAATCTCGGCGTTTTTCGCGGAATCTCTGGAATCCTATCGTCCGATGGTCAATATGACGGCCCCCTGAACAATCTGGCCGTAAACGGCACTACCGACATACCTGACTTCGCGGTCTCGCTTGCCGGAAACAAAGTCCATCTCAGCACCGATTTTTCCGCGACGGTGGACGGGTCAAATGGCGACACCCTGCTCCATCCCGTGCTGGCAAAAATTCTCAACTCATCACTCACTGCGACGGGCGGCGTAGTGCAGACGGAGGCCGGCAAGGGAAAAGAAATCAATCTCGAAGTAGTCGCCAATCAAGCCCGGCTCGAAGATCTGATGGCTCTAGCCGTGAAAGGAAAACCTCCGATGACCGGGGCTATTAGCCTCAAGACACGCTTTCGACTTCCCTCTAAAAAACAAGAAAACAGAGACATTATTGACCGCCTGGAATTGGACGGTCGATTCGGGATCGACCAAGGTCAGTTCACAAAGCTGAGCATACAAGAGAAGGTAAAGTCGCTGAGTCGGCACGGTCAGGGCAAGCCGGAGGAGGAAGAGGCTGGCAGCGCCATCACGCAGTTAAAGGGTCGCTTTTCGCTAAACGAGGCCGTAATCACATTTCGTGACTTGACCTTCCAAGTTACCGGCGCCAGTGTTGAATTGCACGGCTCCTATGGACTTCACGACGAGAAACTCGACTTCCACGGAAAACTTCGCCTGCAAGCAAAACTTTCGCAGCTCACTACCGGCTTTAAGTCAGTATTGATCAAGCCATTCGACCCTTTCTTTCGAAAGAATGGCGTTACTGAACTTCCCATCAAGATAACCGGCACGCGTGAGAATCCTTCGTTCGGTCTCGATTTTGGTCACAAAGAGTGATTCTCAGCGTCTTCAAGATTTCCAAAAATCTTTCGTTATCCTATTTCGCCAAGTCCGCTGTTTTCAGAAAATCGTAATTGCCCGAAGGGTTTAACGTGATGCCATGCACCCGCTTGGAACTCACCAGCACATTGTCCAGGTACCACAGGTTGATCGCCGGTAACTCTTCCGCGAGCACGCGCTGAATTTCGGCATACAGTTGCTTGCGGGTGCTCTGATCGAGTTCGCGTCGCGCTTGGTCGATCAACGCATCTACACGGGGATTCGAATAATACCCGCGATTGGCACCTCTCGGCGTGATCTTTGCCGAATGAAAGACGTACTCAAAAATGTCCGGGTCCTCATTTCCTCCAATCCATCGCAGCGAATACATCTGAAAGGCACCGTGAGTTACGTCGGCAAAGAACGTGGCGAACTCAAACGTCCGGATTTCAAGCTCAATACCGACGTCTCGCAACTGTTGCTGGAGAACGGCCGCCAGCAACCGCGTGCTGCCATCGGTCGAAGTCTTCATCGTCAGATGAAACCGCACACCGTTCACCAGGGGATATCCGGCTTGATCGAGCAGTTGCCGTGCGCGGCTTGGGTCGTGCTCATAGTGAGGCCCATCCGCACTGTACGCCCAACTCTGCGGCGGCAGGATACTGTCCGCAGCCTGCGCGTAGCCGTGCATCAGGTGTTCGAGAATGGAGCGCCGGTCGATCGCATATGCGAGCGCCTGCCGCACGCGGGCATCTTGCAGGATTGGATCCCGTAGATTGAAAGCCATGTAGCTCAACACCGTTCCGGGCGCTCTCAATACGTTGAGCTGCGAATTACCTTCAAGCGTCTGCACCATATCCGGTGTCAGCGCATTTATCGCAACATCGGCGCTACCTTTGCGGAGCTCCAATGCGCGCGTTGTGATGTCGGGTACGACGGCGAAGCGAACTTGCTTCAACAGCGGCTTGGGACCCCAATAATCGTCGTTTCGCTCGATTACGACATCTCTGTCGGTTTGCGCGCTTACAAAACGAAACGGACCGGACCCTATCGGATGCTGTGTGATCTCTGTCCCACTGCCGTACGGAACAATCCCGATCGCGCCGTCCGACAAATTCCACAGCAGCGTTGAGAATGGTTCTTTCAAGTGGAATGTTACTGTCTGATCATCGGGCGTCTGGATGTGATCGACGAGCCGGTACGCTGCTGCCTTAGTGCTGCGAATCTTGCCTTCCAGTAAGGAATCAAAAGTCCATTTCACATCCTTCGATGTGAGAGGGCGTCCATCATGGAATCGAACTCCGCTTCGCAAGTGAAAAATGTAAGTCAGCGGATCGGGGATATTCCAACTCGACGCCAGTCCGGGCTGGACATTCAAATGTTCGTCTCGCGTTAAGAGATCATCGAACAGCAGGTCGTCGATCCGTTCCGACTGTGCGTCAAGACCAACACGAGGATCGAGGTTTGTCGGGCTGCTCTCGATAATCATCACCAACGTATCGCGATCAGGCTTGCCGGAACAGGAGAGAAGAGAACTAAATAGCAAGGCGATGCACACCAATCGAATGCTGATTTTTAGCGCCTGTATGTTTCGCGCCGGTGGCCCGGGTTGTTCAGACATACGAAATCTTGCCCAATATCGCTGGACGCCTCGCTCCTGTAGCAGAGGGAACATTTGAAGGTTGCCGATTCCATGTCTGGTATGCCATCAAGGCAAATGCCACGGCTTCCTTGGCGGCAGAGGGAATGCCAAATTCATCAGACAAGCGGATACCAAGACCGATAGGCTTCAGCCTGTTTGCGAGCATGGCGAGCAGTGTGCCATTCTTCGCTCCGCCTCCGGATACTACATACTCCTTGTAACGATGCCGGCTCCCAATAACGAATTTGTTCAAAGAATGCCGGATGGACTCCGCCGTGAATGCGGTAGCCGTGGCTACAATATCCCGCTTCGATCCGCCTTTGCATAGCTGCAAGAACTTTTCCGTAAACTCTCGCCCAAACTCCTCTCTCCCGGCCGTCTTTGGAGGCCTTCGCCTGAAAAATGGCGACTGCAGCAATTCCCGAATGACCCACTCAAGAACCATGCCTGACGCTGCAATCTTTCCGTCGCGATCATAGGAACGACCGAACAGCCGTTCCATCAAAGCATCGATCACCATGTTGCCGGGTCCAGTATCGAAGGCCATCATTTGACCAGGCGTGGCATTTGGAGGAATGGCGGTCAGGTTTCCGATGCCTCCCAGGTTCTGCACAATCCGGCCAATGTGCTTGTCGCGATACAAGAGATAATCGAGGTATGGAACCAGCGGCGCCCCCTTTCCGCCCGCGATCATATCCGCTGGTCGGAAATCCGAGACAACTGGGATCCCTAGCAGTCCTGCTGTGACCGACCCGTCTCCCGTTTGCCACGTACAGGCCAGATTTCGCCCGAAATACGCTTCGGCCTCGCCTTGGTGGTACAAAGTTTGACCGTGACACCCGACTAAATCTATCCGGGCACGGAATTGTTTGCGGGTCTTCGTTACCGCGTCGGCATACAACTTACCCAGTAGAAAACTCAATCGCGCCAAATCGGCGACGCGAGCGTTTTGGCCGTTCATCGCCGCCAAAACCGCCTGCCTCACCTTGGCGGGGTAGGGATATTCCGCGCAGCCTAAAAACGTGAAGTTTGGAGAGCGGTAGAGCAATCGGCGCGGCTGAGAGCCTTGAATACGTATCAGCGCTACATTGATTCCATCAGCGGATGTTCCACTCATCACCCCCGCAACAATCATCCGCTATCCCTCGCAGCGAACGGACCATAATGGCTTTCCTTAGTCATTTGTTGTCGCCCCTTTTGCGAGGCCGTGCAGCCGGACTTGCTCGCCGAACTCCCACAATTTTCGAGACAGGTCTTCGACTCTTTCTTTCGTCGGTGACGAATTCCATCTACGTAATTCGCGCGACTTTCTTTTGAACGTCGCGATCCGGGATAGGGAGTCTTCAACTCGTGTGCGAAATTTGCCGTCACTTTCGGTTTCGCGAACGAGTTCCTGATATGACTTCAGAATGCCCTCTTCCTTGTGACATAGGAGGCACAAATCCCCTCCCGCCCGAATGTGCTCGACCGATGCGCGTTCTATCGGAGCCGCCTTAAGCACTCCTCCCATCTCCAAGTCGTCGGACAGTATCAATCCTTGATAGCCAACTCGCTTACGAAGGATGTCGGTGAGCCACTTCTTCGATAACGATGCAGGTTTGTGATCCTTCGTCACATCCGGGTAATTCGCATGTCCGACCAACACCATCCGCAATTCCCGCCGCATAGCGCGATATGGATACATGTCCTCTTCCCAGAGCTTGCGCAGGGATCTTTTCACAGCCGGCAATTCGTGATGGGTATCGAGGGTGGCACCGCCGAGACCGGGAAAATGTTTGGCTGCGCCAAGTACGCGAGCTGTCGCCAATCCCGCGAGAAATTCCCGAGCGTACCTTACCGTTAACTTTGGATCTTCCGATACGGTCCGCGATCGCATCACGGACTTCGATTCCTCCAACGCGAGATCTACCGTAGGAGCGAGATCGGTGTTGAATCCGGTCGCACGGCAGGTTTCACCAATGATGCGGCCATGTTTGCGAAACAATCGCCGGTCCGCCGTGGCGAAGACTTCGGCGGCTGAAGGCGCCGGGCCAATCGCATTCTTAAGTCGATCGACAAGGCCTCCCTCCATATCGACGCAAGTAAACAACGGTGTCTGGACGCAGGCTTGGCAATCCTTCAGCAGTTGATGAGTTTGGCCCGCGCTCACGATGTTTCTCGCAAACAGAATCACGCCGGCGGGCTGGATCCGTTTCAGCAGAGAACTGAGCCCTGTCGACATCGAGGTCCCATCAAAACCCACGATCAACAGTTGTCCAATTCGTTGGGCGACGTCTTTCATGGCGCTAGTCAATCTGCTTTTTCAATTCCGCCAGCAAGTTCAGCGCGTCAAGAGGAGTAATCTGGTTCAGGTTTACTTCCCGCAGTTTCTCCAGCACCGGCTGTGACAGCGGAGTGAATATTGTGAGCTGTGCCGGGCGAGATGGCTCAGATTCATCGCTCGCCAGTTGCGCTGTCAAGCGGCGCTCCTCCCGCTCGTGTTCTGCCAGAATCTCTCTCGCACGTTCTGTGACTTCGCTCGGTAAGCCCGCAAGCTTCGCCACTTCGATTCCGTAACTACGATCGGCTGCTCCAGGCTCGACTTTCCGCAAGAAAACGACGCTGCCCCCGGCTTCTTTCACCGACACGTGGTAGTTCTTTACGCCCGACAGTCGGTCTGCCAGTTCCGTTAACTCAAAGTAGTGTGTGGCAAACAGTGTCTTGCCGCGCGTGCGGGCGTGAACATACTCGATCGCAGCCCAAGCAATCGACAACCCGTCATAGGTTGATGTCCCGCGTCCAACTTCATCGAGCAAGATCAGAGACCTCGGCGTCGCGGTGTGCAGGATCGCTGCGGTCTCGGTCATCTCGACCATGAACGTCGACCTTCCACGCGCGAGATTGTCACTGGCACCGATGCGCGTGAAAACCCGATCAACAATCCCTAAGCGTGCCGAACGCGCCGGAACAAACGATCCCATGTGAGCCAGAATGACAATCAGCGCAGCCTGCCGTAAGTAGGTGGACTTTCCCCCCATATTCGGTCCGGTTAGGACCAGGACGGTATGTGTCGTCGAATTTAGAAACAGGTCGTTGGGGACGAAGCGTTCGCTTCCGCCAGCAAGATCCTGTTGTTCAATCACCGGATGACGGCCTTCGAGGATTTCAATGTCTCCCCCGTCATCAAGTTGCGGACGGCAATAATTGCGAATGGCCGCAATGTGCGCGAACGAAGCAAGCACATCGATCTCCGCGAGCGCCAGCGCAGTCTGACGGATTCGTTTTGCTTCGCCCGCTATCGCGCTTCGTAAGGCGGCAAACAGGCGCCTCTCGATGTCGACGATCTTCTCCTGGGCGTCCAGGATTCGTGCTTCGTACTCCTTCAGCTCCGGTGTCGTGAAGCGTTCGGCATTCACGAGCGTCTGCTTACGCTCGTATTCGGCAGGAACAAGGTGAAGGTTGGCCTTCGAAATCTCGAAGTAGTATCCAAAGACCGAATTGAACTTCACTCTCAGCGATCCGATTCCGGTTCGCTGTCGCTCCCGCTGTTCGATTTCGGCCAGATATTGTTTGCTATTGCGGCTCAGATCGCGCAGTTCATCCAGTTCCTTGTTCATACCAGCCTGAACAACTCCACCATCAGCTAGGGTTATAGGAGGCTCAGGAACAATGGTAGTGTCGATATGCTCACGGAGATCTCCTAGTTCATCCACCAGACCATGTAAAGTCTCCAACCTTTCGCTTGCCAGCCGTCGCAGAGCAGTGCGTACAGCAGGAATCTTTGCCAAGGAAGCCGATAAGGCCAGCACGTCCCTGGGATTCGCCGTCTCCAGCGTTACCCGGCTTAGTAACCGTTCCAGATCCAGTACTCCATCTAGTGCATGGCGTAATTCCTCTCGTGCCACTGTGTCCTTGACCTGAACGCCAACTGCATCCAACCGCGCATTGATTTCTCTGAGGTCAATCGATGGGCGCAGCATCCACGATCGCAGTAGGCGCTTGCCCATTGGAGTAACTGTGCAGTCGATGGCACGAAACAGCGTCCCGGCAGGATCGGATCCCGCGAAAATCGGTTCAATCAATTCCAGGTTTCGAACCGTAACCGCATCAAGCACGAGGCAATCCCTGCGCTCATAGAATCCGATGCGATCCACGTGATCAAGCGATCCACGCTGCGTGGATCGAACATAGTAAAGAATTGCCCCTGCAGCCGAGGCGGCCGCAGGCTTACCCGCAAGTCCAAAGCCTTCCAGAGATAGGACGCCAAAGTGATTCTCTAAAAGCGGGATGGCGTGATCTGATGCAAAAATCCAGTCGTCGAGTGGAGTTTCGGCGAATGCAAATTCGCCCGTTCCTTGTCTCCCGTCAACGCGAGGCGAGGATTTCCTCTCAAATAGCGGCGCGGACGACGCATACAGAACCTCTCTCGGCCTCAGTTGCTGCAATTCTTCCTGAATGCGCCGTGGTGCCTCTTCTCCCTGAAACTCGGTAGCACGAAATTCTCCCGTGGAGAGGTCAAGCGCAGCGAAGCCCGCCCTTTCTGTTGTTTGCACAATCGCAGCCAGGAAATTGTTCTCTTCGGAACTGAGTGAAGAGTCTGCCGCCGTTCCGGGTGTGACCACTCGCGTCACTTCGCGCCGCACCAGTTTCTTGGCAAGCCGGGGATCTTCCATCTGCTCGCAGATCGCCACCTTGAATCCGCGGCGAATCAATCTCGAGATATATCCCTCAGCCGCGTGGTAAGGCACCCCGCACATGGGAACGGCGATCCCTTTTTCTTTGTTCCGGGAAGTCAGTGTGATCTGTAATTCTTTGGCCGCAAGGATCGCGTCATCGAAGAAAAGCTCGTAAAAATCACCAAGGCGAAAAAATAGAAGCGCGCTGGGATGGTCTTTCTTGATCGCGGCATACTGCCGCATCAGCGGCGTGGACGGCTCAGTCATCGAGAAAAGTTCGTGGCGGAATTATAAATGCCGACTCCTTCCCGCGCCGTGATTTCCATTGACGGACCACAAGCCCGGTGTTTTCCTACGTGCATGGAGCTACGTAAGGATCCAATTACTCGTTCCTGGGTGATTACTGGCGATGATGTTCCAGAGACGCAGCCTCGGGCCGAGCCTCATTGTCGCCTTTGCCCTGATAGTCCAACCTCCCTGCAGCAGGTATCCAGCACACCAGGATTTGACGGAGTACCATGGTCTGCCCGTGCGGTTGTTCACCCAAGCGCGCTTTACCGTATTGAGGGCGAGCCTGCCCGTCGCGCTGATGGACTCTACGATCGGATGTCCTCGGTAGGAGCGCACGAGGTTCTGGTAGAGAACCCAAAGCATGACAACAACCTGTGGAAAGCAAGTGACCAGGAGTTGGAACGCTTCTTGACCCTGGTTGCGCAGCGTATCCAGGACCTGAAGCGCGACCAGCGATTCAAATACATCAGCATCTTCAAGAACTATGGAGCGAGCGCGGGACAGGAATTTGATCATCCCAACAGCCAGCTAACCGCGACAACATTCGTTCCCCGCCGCGTTCTGTATGAGCTGCGTGCTGGCCGTGATTATTTCAACCAGAAAGAACGGTGCGTATTCTGCGACATCATTTCTCAGGAAGTCCGGCAGAACCTGCGAGTTCTCGAGGCACGTGGCGATTTCATTGCCATGTGCCCCTATGCGCCGCGCGTACCTTATGAAACCTGGATCCTGCCCCAAACGCATGAGTCTTCCTTTGAACGGCAGGGCCTGACCCGCGCAGCAACCTTGCGTGATCTAGGTGCGCTCCTCCGCCGGACGCTGCAGAGAATTCGCACGATTACAGAGGAATTTCACCTGGTTCTTCACACTTCTCCTAATAGCCTGCATCGCTCCGAGAGCCTCGGATACTGGAAGACGATCGACGAGGATTATCACTGGCACATCGAGATCCTTCCACTCCTGCTGGCCAAGGCGCGTTCATACACCTTCAAAGAGGTGTACTACTCCCCAGTAACTTCGGAGACGGCTGTGCGCAGGCTGCGGGAAGCCCGAATAGAATCTTGATTCACTCTGCCGCCATCAAGCTGCCAACCCGGAGGAAAGATGAAGATACTCGCGTGCGTGCTCCTGCTAGCCGCCTCCCTAACTGCACAGACTTCCACGTTAGCAGCGAAGCAGCAGGTATTGTGGGACAAACTGGCCGCCACGATCACCGCAACGGACCACAAGCTAGACGGTGTGCTGGGTGTGGCGATTGAGGATTTGACCACGGGACAGAGATTCCTGCTGCATGCGGATGAAGTTTTTCCTCAGGCAAGCTCAATCAAGATCGCTGTTCTGGTCGAACTCTACCGGGAGGCACAAAGCGGCAAGCTCAAGCTCACGGACCTTTATACCGTCCAAGCCTCCGACTTGGTGGCCGATAGCTACGTCATGGCAGGACTCACTCCGGGCATAACCATGATCACGTTGCGCGACCTGGCTACCATGATGGTGGCGGTAAGCGATAACAGCGCTACGAATGTATTGATCGATCGCATTGGGATGGCGAACGTCAACGCCATGCTCGATTCCCAAGGCCTGGCCAAGACGCGTCTCCGTCGCAAGATGATGGATCTGAACGCCGCCGCAGAGGGAAGGGAAAACGTCTCAACCCCGGTCGAGATGATGACGCTGCTGGACAACCTTTATCGCGGAAAGATACTGAACCATGAACTTACTGAGGATTTGTTCAAGGTGCTCTCCACTCCCAAGAGCAGCTTCATCCCGCGCGATTTACCTGAAGGCACAAAGGTCGCCAATAAGCCAGGAGAGCTTGAGGGCGTCCGCAATGATTCTGGAATCATCTTTGTGGAGAATCGTCCCTACATTCTTTGCGCAATGACTACCTACCTGCACAATGAGCGGGATGGCGAGCTTGCGATCAGCGAAATCTCGGCAGCCGCCTATCGGCTCTTCGATCGCCTAGCTCGCGCCAGTGAGTACGGCCGGGTAGTGTCACTCGGCAACAGCCGTCGCTAACGCTTCTTGACTCATGAAGCTTCTTTTCGCTTGACGTCTGGAGTGCTCCGCAATATATTACCTATCGGTTATGGAACTGCATGGTTATACACAAACGGTTGGCTCCCTCGACGCGACTTTCGCAGCCCTGGCAGATCCGACACGCCGCGCCATTTTGGCTCGTCTCGCCGAAGGAGATGCTTCTGTAAGCGAACTTGCCGAGCCCTTTGCGATGTCTCAACCTGCGATTTCCAAGCATCTGAAGGTGCTGGAGCGTGCCGGCCTGATTTCCCGGGCGCGCGAGGCTCAGAGAAGGCCGCGTCGCCTGGAGGCCGCACCACTCGCCGAGGCCAGCCAGTGGATCGAAACTTATCGGCAGTTCTGGGAAGGGCAGTTTCAGCGCTTGGATGCTTTGCTTGATCAGTTGAAGTCTGCACCAAAGAAACAAGCGAGGGCCAAGCGACGCGCTCATGCCCTGCACACTCATATCGAGAGGAGAACGCACTAATGGCAAACCCCGGCAAGCTTAAGGTAGAGGCACGCGGTGACCGCGAAATTGTGATGACACGCGAGTTTACCGCTCCACGCGAACTGGTCTTCGACGCTTTTACGAAGCCAGGACTGGTAAGGCAATGGCTCCTAGGTCCACCGGGATGGACGATGCCGGTTTGTGAGATAGATTTCCGTGTCGGCGGAAGTTATCGCTATGTCTGGCGTCATAATAACGGCAACGAAATGGGCATGGGTGGCGTTTATCGCGAGATCGTGGTGCCCGAACGCATTGTTTCCACCGAAAAATTTGACGAGGCATGGTACCCCGGCGAAGCCGTCGGCACCGTTCTGCTGACCGAATCCGGCGGCAGGACCACCGTTACGCAAGTCGTGCAGTATTCCTCAAAAGAAGCTCGCGATAGTGTGTTGAAGAGCCCGATGGAGAGCGGTGTTGCAGCGGGCTACGATCGCCTTGAGCAACTGCTTGCTCAGAAAGCCGCTTAATCGAACATGAAGCCTATAGAATAAAACGCATGACTGATGCTCAGCCTGTCCGTCGGATGAAAACCTACACCGGCGGCCAGGGATACGTTTACCAGTACTATTTTGTTGGCAGGCGCCCCACTGTGCCGGGTGAAGCTCCCGGCACAGAGTACGTCTTCGATGTCACTTCCGACCGTAAATCAACATTCTCGGTCAGCATATTTCTCCTTGATGACGGTACTCGCGTTTGGACTTCAGTCCACGGCCGCACCCTCAGTGACGCCGAGCAATATGGCGCTGCGAAGATGCGCCTTTTCGAAGCGTTCGACGCTATCCCCGATATGAAAAACGAAGGCCGCAGGTTAATTCTCGATAGTGACTCTCTGGAGCGCGTTCTCAGTACCCTCGGCGTCGCGTAGTCCCCGGACTGTCCTGGGCTAAATCCAGCCAAATCCCTGTTCCGTACTACTTGTGATGTACATCACACTCACATGTGACAACACATCCAGCGGCATGCCCCTTCCACAGGGCAGACTATAATCACCGTGGCGGGATGTGTCGGGTAGCCCCCGGAAAAGCTAACGATTATGCCGATACTCTGGTTGCGAATAGCGCTTGCATTCTACGCAGTCGGGTTGCTGTATGCCCTGGTAGCGCTGTCGCGGACCAGTGACCTTCTTGCCAAGATCGCCTTGCATGCGGCCTATCTTGGCATGGTCTTTCATTTTGTATCCCTGATGGAAGGCGTTGTTCTCTCGGGCCAAGTCACGCTGGCATCGGTACACAATTCGGAATCGTTACTGGCCTTTCTGATCATGATGGTGTTCATGATCACCTATGCTGTTTATAAGACGACCTCTCCCGGAATCATTGTCTTTCCCGTTGTCTTTCTAATTACGTTTGTGGCCGCTACCGGACAGCAGCCCTTTCTGAAGGCCTCTCCTACGATGGCCAAGGGATGGCTCTTCGCCCACATTGCATTGATCTTTACCGGCTACGCTGCATTGTTCTTAAGCTTCGGAGCCAGTCTGCTTTATCTGATTCAGGAACGCAGTCTCAAATCCAAGAAAGCCGGGGGATTCATCACCCGGCTACCGGCCCTGGAAGTCATCGATGAAATCGGTTATCGGGCGCTTCTTCTCGGCTTCCCATTCATGACCCTGGGTCTGATCGCAGGGACGGTAGTGGCGCAAACGACATTTGGACGAGTGAACGTCCTCGATCCTAAGATACTGCTTTCGCTTTTGATGTGGGCTGTGTATCTGATCATGCTCTACACGCGTTGGACGGCAGGATGGCGCGGGCGCCGTGCCGCCTACCTCGCTGCCGGCGCTTTCGCGACAGCGATTGTCGCCTGGGCAGCAAACTATTTCAGCACGATTCACAGGTTCGTTCAGTCATGAACTTTCAACTCATCGGCGTGAACCATCACACGGCGCCGGTCGAGGTGCGTGAGCGTCTCGCCATTCCCGAGTCACGCTTGCCAGAAGCGTTGAAATTGTTGACTCGCTTTCCTGGGATCGATGAAGGTTTGATTATTTCGACCTGTAATCGCGTGGAATTGCTGGCTCAAACGAAGAATGGCAGCGCTGATCTACGTAGTTTCATCCAGGAATACTTTCATCTCGACTCTGCCGAACTTACACCTCACCTGTACGAATACAAGGAGCGTGATGCCATACGCCACCTGTTTCGAGTAACCTCCAGCCTGGATTCCATGGTAGTCGGTGAGCCGCAGATCCTGGGCCAGGTCAAAGAGGCCTATGCTACTGCCCGCGCCGTAGGCGCCATACACTCGCAACTCGATCTGCTACTGACTCGTGCCTTTGCCGTCGCCAAGAGAGTACGGACCGAGACTGCAGTGGGCTCCTCGGCTGTTTCGGTCGCATCAGTGGCCGTAGAACTGGCCAAGAAGATTTTTGGAACCCTGCATGGCAAGAATGTGTATCTAGTAGGGGCAGGGAAGATGAGCGAATTGGCCGCGAGGCATCTGCTCGCCCACGGTGCAGGCTCCATCTTCGTAGCGAACCGCACGTACGATCGCGCTATTCGCCTGGCTCAGAAATTCGACGGGCAGGCCGTCGAATTTAGCCGCCTTTACGATACCTGTGATCGCGGCGATATCGTCATCACATCGACCGGTTCTCCACACGCCATCTTCCGCCGTGAACACGCAGAACTCTTCCTTAGTCGCCGCAAGAATCGCCCAATGTTCTTTATCGATATCGCGGTCCCTCGCGATGTAGATCCCGAACTGAACAAGGTCGACGGCATATTCGTTTACGACATCGACGACCTGCAGCAGGCCGTCGCCTCTCACGTAGCAGACCGTAAGAAGGAAGCAGAACACGCCGAGCAGATCATCAGTACCGAGGTAGAGCGCTTCCACTCTCGCCTTCAGACACTGGATGTCGTGCCCACGATTGTTTCGCTCCAGGATCATCTCGAAACCATTCGCCAAGCTGAGATCGATCGCGTTCGCGGACGTCTAGGCTCGTTAAGTCCCGACCAGGAACTAGCGATCGAAACTCTCACCCGCGGGATCGTGAATAAGATCATGCACACGCCCATCAGCGCTCTAAAGACGGCAGCCCGTGAAGCAGAAGCCACAACCGTCGTTGATCTGGTTCGGCGCTTGTTCAATCTTCAAGACAGGAAATCAGGCCAGTCCGGCGGCGATCCGGGAGCGTCGCGATAGTGGTACGCCTGCGCATCGGCTCTCGCGGATCGCAACTTGCCCTATGGCAGGCTAACCACATCACCTCACTCCTGCGCGAGCAAGGCCACACCGTTGAACTTGAAATCATCAAGACCACTGGAGACAAGATCCTCGATGTTGCATTGGCAAAGGTCGGTACCAAGGGTATGTTCACCAAGGAAATCGAAGAAGCGCTCGCGGAAGGCCGCGTCGATCTTGCCGTGCACAGCTTGAAGGATCTGCCGACGGAGTTATCGCGAGGCTTTGAAATTGCGGCCATTACAAAGCGAGAGAACACGAACGATGTCTTTTGCTCCGTACGCTACGAAAGCATCGAGGCGCTTCCGCCACATGCGCATGTCGGAACCAGTAGTCTGCGCCGACAGGCACAATTGAAAGTCTTGCGGCCCGATCTCGAGATCTCTCCCCTACGGGGCAATGTCGATACTCGCCTTCGAAAGCTTGAGGCGGGAGACTACGATGCCATCATTCTGGCCGCCGCGGGCCTGAATCGCCTGGGAAAGACCGCCTTGGTAAAACAGGTCATCCCGGCAGAAATCATGTGCCCGGCAGCAGGGCAGGGCGCGTTAGGCATCGAAATTCGCGCAGGAGATGTGGCCACACGCGAACTCTTGGCCTTTCTCGACGATCCTTCCGCGCGTGCGACCACAACATGCGAACGTGCCCTGTTAAACAAGCTTGGTGGCGGTTGCCAGGTTCCGATTGGAGCCTCGGCCGAAATGCGCGCCGGAAGCTTGCATCTTCGCGGGCTCGTAGCACATCCCGATGGCTCAACAGTGCTGCGGGAAGAGCGCGATGGCGATGATCCCGTTACGCTCGGTGAGGCTGTTGGCGAGATATTGCTTAGCCGTGGCGGCGCCTCGATTCTTGAAGCAGTATACGGACAGGGAATCGCTGTCCCGCAGCAACCCTGACGGTCGTACGTTGGAACTAACCCTTGACCTCCAAACAGCCACATTCCGCGAAGCCGCTCAAAGGTGTACGCATCCTGGTTGGCCGAGCTCGTCATCAGGCCGGCTCGCTGTCTCGCGATCTTAGGCGGCTGGGCGCTGAAGTCATCGAGATCCCCTTCATCGAAATCCGCAAACCACGGTCCTACCGGCCCCTCGATTCAGCCCTCCGAAAAATCGACACCTACGATTGGCTCATCCTCACCAGCGTTAACGGCGTGGATGCTTTGCGGAATCGATTGCAAAGCCTTGGACTCACGAAACGAGCGCTGAAGCACTTGCAAGTAGCAGCCATCGGCCCAGCAACAAAAAAAGCACTCGAGAGTCGTGGTCTGAAAGTTCACCTGGTTCCTGACGAGTACGTCGCGGAGTCGGTAGTAGATAGTCTTCGAAACAGAGTCCACAATAAGCGGATACTGCTGGCTCGTGCCAAGGTGGCACGGGATGTGATTCCGCGGGAACTCCGGACATTGGGCGCCGAGGTTGACGTCGTCGAAGCCTACGAAACCGTTAGGCCTGAGTCCTCGCGGAAACGCTTACAACGAATCTTAGGCAATCCTAAACAGCGCCCACATGCCATCACCTTCACGAGTTCCTCCACTGCACGAAACTTTCTACAATTGTTAAAGGGGATGTCTCGAAGCAAACTTCAAGGCATCCAGATGGCGTCAATCGGGCCGGTCACTTCCCACACACTTCGTGAGCTGAAGTTACCCGTAGACATCGAAGCCCGTGAATACACTATGCCGGGCCTCATCGAGGCCCTCGTCACTTCGTTCAATCAATAGCTCTGTCGCCGGGTTAGAATGTGTCCCACCTATTTTGTTCGGAGGAAGTTCCTTGGTACGTAAATCTCTCTCCACGTCCTTAACCGTGTTGTTTCTAACAATAGTCAGCTTGGCACAGAATTCTTCCGACAACTTCCCCCCAGAACAACTCCTCCGCCACATTCGCCCGGAAGGGATTCGGGCGCAGATGAGTTTTCTTGCTGATGACTTACTCGAAGGACGCGGAACCGGCACGCGCGGATACCAACTCGCCGCGACGTACGTGCGCTCACAATTTGAAGAGATGGGTTTGAAGCCTGCTGGGGATAACGGCACATACTTTCAGAGCATTCGTTTCCGAAAAATTGAACTGCAGCGAGATCTGAGTTCGTTGAAAGTGAAAGTCGACGGCTCGAAAAAGACGCTCACCATGGATGTCGACTTTCTCATGCGTGGAGATCCTAATTCGCAAGACTCCACTGCCGACGCTTCATTGGTGTTCGCAGGATACGGAGTAACCGCACCTGAATTCAACTACGACGACTATGCGGGCGTTGACGTCAAAGGGAAGATTGTTCTCATTTTCTACGGAGCCCCTCCTCGATTTCCATCGGCGCCCGGAGCCCATTACTCGAACGGGGACGTTAAGCTCGCCAACGCTGCTGCGCACGGTGCGATCGGCATCATTTCGATCTGGGGAGGAAAGCAGGAGCAGCGAATTTCGTTTCGTTCCCTCGCTCGTTTCTTCCAGCCGCCGTCTCTTCGATGGCTTGATTCCAGGGGAATACCTAATGACGCGCAACCAACCATCAAAGCCACGGCCTGGGTAAGCACGCAGGTGGCTTCCACCTTCTTTGCAAATTCAGGACACTCGTGGGACGGCGTCCAGCAGGCAGCGCTTGATAGCAAGTCACAATCTTTCCCCCTGAAAGCAAGTGCAACCATTCACGCGGTGAGTAAGCACGCCGAGTTGACCAGCCCCAACATTGCGGGTATTTTGCCCGGTTCCGATCCGGAGTTGAGCAAGGAATACGTGGTCTTCAGTGCACACGCCGATCACATTGGAATCGATCGGCCCGTAAACGGAGACGCCATCTATAACGGAGCGTTCGATAACGCATCTGGTACGGCGGCACTACTTGAAATCGCTCATGCCTTCTCATCGCTCGAAAAGGCGCCTCGTCGTTCAATCCTGTTCCTGGTAGTAACTGGAGAAGAAGCTGGCTTGCTCGGATCCGAATACTACGCAGAATATCCAACCATTCCCATGTCGAGCATCATCGCGAATGTGAATATTGACGGCATCTCTCTACTTTACGATTTCAAGGATGTTGTTGCTTTGGGTTCAGAACACTCGACGATTGGCCCAATCGTCGATCGCGTCGCCCAACATATGGGCGTTGAAGTGAGTCCCGACCCACTACCGGAAGAAGTCTTCTTCATTCGCAGTGATCAATACTCGTTCGTGAAGAAAGGCGTGCCTTCGGTATTTCTGAGCGACGGATTCAAAGCTGTCGATCCCAAAATCGACGGCAAGAAAATGTCTGATGCCTGGGAAGCCACGCGCTATCACATGCCCACGGATGACATGAATCAGCCAATCGACTTCAACGCGGGAGTGAAGTGTACGCGCATCAATCTGGCGATTGGATATGAACTGGCGCAAGCCGACGCTCGTCCGCGCTGGAATGCAGGAGATTTTTTCCAGAGGTTTGTGGATCATCCGGCATCGGCTGTTGCCGCGCAGGGTCCGAAATAGACTACTCCTTCAACGAGCACCCGCAGTCCGCGGGTTGCACATGTGCCTTGATGAACTCGGAGACGCGTTTATAGGCGTCGATCTGGTTTTCGATACGGGCGAACCCGTGCCCTTCGTTTTCGTAAACTTTGTATTCCACCACTCCGCCGCGCTTCTTGATCGCGTCGACTACTTGCTGGGCCTCGCTGTGCGGACAGCGTGGATCGTTCCCTCCCGCGAGCAATAGCAATGGCGCCTTGATCTGGTCCACGAAAAAGATGGGCGAACGATCGTGATAGAGATCCTTGTTCTTTACCGGATCCCCCATCGTTGCCAAATCCATCTCTCGTAGGACCGGGTCTTCGTTCTCGATTTCAGTGAAGTAATTCACGAAGGGCACAATCGGCACGCCAGCGGCCCACACATCCGGCGCCTTTGTCACACCCATCATGGTCATGTAGCCGCCATAGCTGGCACCCATGAGCACAATTTTCTTGGGATCAAGAAATCCAGTCTGCTTAATCCACTCCGCTCCTGCCAGTACGTCCTGCAAGTCACCGCCGCCCATGTCAAGCAGGTTCGCCTGCTGAAACTCTTTTCCGTAGCCCGTAGATCCTCGATAGTTCGGCGCCAGGATCATGTATCCCTGGTTAACCATATGCTGGATAAAGCGATTAAAGCTGTTCCGCGTCTGGGAAGTTGGACCGCCGTGCACGTACACGATCGCGGCATTCTGACCGTTGCGCTGCATATTGAACGGAACATACAAAAATGCCGAGATGGTCCATTTGCCATCCGTGCTTGGATAATGCACAAGCAATGGTTCGACCAAGTGATCCGACGGCACCCCAGCCAACAAGGAATGCGTAACTTGCTGCGACTTACCCGTCGCCATGTTGTGAACCCAGATGTCGTTCGGCGACGTCGGCCCATCGTGTGAATACAACAGTTGCGATCCATCGTGCGAGAACGCTGACTCGGATCCAGCTAGACTGTTTACGCCTTTCGGCAAGGGCAGGGAAGTGGCCTTCGCCGCTCTTATGTCGTGCACAAAGATGTCTGTACTGCCGTCGATATTCGCAGTCCAGGTGACGACCTTGCCGTCTGGCGAGAAATTCCCGGAATGAATCTCCCACTTTTCGTGAGTAAGCCACGAAATTTTCTTGCTCGCGATATCTAACAGACCGACGTTCTCATAGCCATTCGCAGCATTTGAGGTGATCAGTAGCTTTGTCCCGTCGGGAGAGATATCACTCGCACGATAAAGCTGATCGCCATCGTGCGGAGTGAGCAAATTACTAACGCCAGTGGCGACCTCGGCGATAAAGATATTCGAATCTGTTCCTTTCGCTTGCTCCCGGGTATAAGCGATCCACTTGCCATCTCGAGACCAGATCGGACTGTCGTTCATCTTGTCCGCGGGCGTGCCCGTAGTCAGGTGCTTCACCTCTCGCATCAATGTGTCGTAAATGTCGATTTCATACACCGACGAGGTCTTGGGTTTCACGGTGTAAGCGAAATAACGGCCGTCCGGCGACCAAGTTGGGTAGAGCTCAGCTACTTCCCGTGTGTGAGTAACATTCACAACTTGCCCTGTTTTCGGCGACACAATGAAAACGTCCCATTGCTCGTCACCATCGTAATCGGACATGTATGCAATCCACTTCCCATCGGGAGACCAGGTCGGAGCCAGCTGGCGCTGATCGCTTACCGTCAATTGCTGCGGCCACCCTCCTTGAGACGAAACCACCCACAGATTGCTACGGCCGCTGATGTTCGATATGAACGCAATGCTCCTTCCGTCCGAAGACCAGGTCGAACTACCAACCGCTCGTGTCATGTAGAGACGTTCGATCGATAGCGACTGCTCGGCCTGTTCGACCTGCGCGCTGGGTTTCGAATTGACCTGCTTGGGATCGGTAATGGCCGCAGGTACGGGTAGCGTTTGTGCTTCTAAGGCTGTGCTCATGATTACGACGATAGCAAAGAGAATGGACTTGAACATGAAGATCCCTAATCGCGAGACAACTGAATTGCAGATTTCAGATTGTAGATTGCTGGTTCCTCTTGTGTTGATGTTCAATTCTGCAATCTGAAATCGACAATCTGCAATCAAGCCTTCGCTCCCTTATGAATTTCCACCGTACTCCACGTCTTATCCGCAGCGTGACAAATATTCTCCAGCGAACATTCTGCGCAGCGGGGAGACCTCGCCATGCATAGCTTCCGCCCATGCCAGATCACCTGGTGAGAAAACAACGTCCAACGCTCCCTTGGAATCACTTTCATCAAATCCTGTTCTATCTTTTTCGGATCGTTCTGCTTCGTTAACTCCAGACGATGTGAAATGCGATGCACGTGAGTATCAACCACGACACCTTCATTCTGTTTGAACCACGTCCCCAACACTACGTTGGCCGTTTTTCGAGCGACGCCAGGTAATGTAAGCAGATCCTCCATCTTCTCCGGAACTTTTCCCCCAAAGTCGCTCACAATCTTCTGGGCTGCACCGACAACCGATTTCGCTTTATTCCGAAAGAATCCTGTCGAGTAAATGTCGGGCTGCAACGCTTCCGGCTTCAATACAGCGAAATCCTCCACCGTTGGATACTTCTTAAAGAGGATCGGCGTGACCTTGTTGACGTTAACGTCAGTCGACTGCGCCGAAAGGATTGTTGCCACCAGCAGTTCCCAAGCATCGTGATGCTGCAGCGCGCAGGTAACGTCCGGATAGGTCTTGTCGAGACGATCTAGAATCTCTCCAACCCGCTCCGGAGATATCGGATTGTAACCACGCGGAAGTCCTTTCTTGACGGCTGCCTTCTTCTGCTTAGGTTGCGGAAATTCCAGATTGTGGCGAGTCGGACGCTCTTTAGGCACCTTGGCATCACGCCTGTTGCGCACACCTTCGTGACGACCGCTCTTGGCGGGCTGCCTGGGAACAATGCCGCGGACCATGGGGAACATGGTACCAAACGCTTGATGCCACACGGGGAACCGCGCATTTGAGATTCGGATTGACGGATTTTAGATTGCAGATTAAACGTCGCGTCGCGGAGAATGGTGTGCAAATCTGAAATCTGAAATCCTCCAATCTGAAATCTCATTACCCTTCAGTAACCATGCTGGCATTGACGCGCTTCTTTCGTCCCGGTAGTCTGAAGCTTCATCGAGAGGACAATCCATGGCAGTAAAGTCGATCCAGTTGGGCCAGGTGTGGCGCAAAGACGATAGCGGCCAAGATTATCTGGTCACAAAGGTCTACAGCGAAGTATTTGCGCAATTCGCGGTTCTGCGACCAGCTGAAGTTACTGCTCCCGACGCTCCCACTGTACGCGTAAAGGTCACCAAGGGTGGCGAGGGTGCCTCTCTGCCCGGATTCACATTTACCCAGGAAGGCTCCTTCTAGCTCCTCCGCCGCAACTCATCATGACGGAAAAGATCCTCGGCGTTCTCTTCATCTTTATTAAGTCCGTCATTGCTTCCACAAGCTATGGCGGCATTGCGTTCCTGATGGCCATCGAGTCCGCCTGTATTCCTCTGCCTTCGGAATTGATCATGCCGTTCGCCGGCTTTCTGGTGTACGAAGGCACCATGAACATTTTCTGGGCCGCGACTGCCGGAGCCATCGGATGTAACCTGGGTTCTCTCGTCGCATATGAAATCGGCTATTACGGTGGACGACCTCTTGTCGAACGCTACGGCCGATGGATTCTCATGGGGCGTCGTGAACTGAACTGGGCAGATCGCTTCTTCCAACGCTGGGGCTACCTTGCCGTCTTTATCGGGCGTCTGTTACCTGTTATCCGGACATTTATCGCTCTCCCCGCCGGAATCGCCCGTATGCCTCGCGGAAAATTTCATATCTATACCTTCCTCGGTTCCTGGCCATGGTGCTTGGGATTGGCATACCTCGGCATGAAACTCGGTGAAAACTGGCGCGAACTGGGGAAGTACTTCCATCAATTCGATGTAGTGATCGGAGTCTTCCTCGCCGCAGGCGTCATTTGGTTCGTGTGGTCTCACTGGCAGAATCGGCTCCGAACCGAGTGAGGCTATTTTCTAATTGCCGAATTTGCGAATTGATTGATTTTGCATTTCAATACATGAATTCGTAAATCCGGCAATCCGAGAATAGGAGTTCTGATGAAACCTTCCTTCCTCGCACTGGTGCTGTTCCTGGCTGCCGCTCCTCTATTCGCCCAGAGTTCTTCCCAGCCCTTCACCGTCGAGTACTACTACAAAACGAAGTGGGGACACGCCGACGAATTCCTCAAGCTCTTCAAGAAGAATCACTACCCGCTCTTAAGGAAAGAGGTCGAGATGGGCCGCATGCTCAAAGTCTGGATGGATCAGCCTCGCTATCACACAACCGAAGACGGACGATGGGACTACCAGGTCACCATCGTCTTCAAGAATGCAACCGTCGCGAATGAACCATACAACGAAGATGCATTGAAAAAACAACTATGGCCCGATCAAGATACTTACAATCGCGAAGAGCAGCGCCGCTTCGAAATCCTCGACGCACATTGGGATCTGCCGTTAAAGACGATGGACTTGGAAGGGAACTGACAGGAGCATGAAGGGCCCGAGTACGAACTAGAAACAACAAACCCGACACTTTGCCTTCATCGTGGGCCCTCTCCATTGAATGCCCGATTCCCACATTCGAACCTACCTCTGGCACGTTCAGGCTCCGCAAGTTGCAAATCATGGCTTAATACGAGACGATGATTGTTTGCCCATATCTCTGAGTTCTCATAAGGAAGCGTCCTCAAAATGGCGAAGCGGCAAGTCTCTGCACCAAAGACGAAATCTGAAAATAACCAAGGCGAAGTGAAAGCACCGAAAGGAAAGTTGGGAGTCATGATCCCCGGCATGGGGGCCGTGGCTACGACGTTCGTCGCCGGTGTCGAGGCGGTCCGCAAGGGCATCGCCAAGCCTATTGGGTCTGTCACCCAGATGGGCACCATTCGCCTCGGCAAGCGCACCGATGGCCGCTCACCGGCGATCAAGGAATTCGTGCCTCTTGCGAGCTTGAATGACCTCGTGTTCACCGGTTGGGACATCTTCGAGGACGATATGTATGCCGCTGCTTCGAAGGCGGGTGTACTGGAGAGTCGCACGCTCGATCAGATCAAACCATTTCTCAGCTCGGTGAAGCCCCGCAAGGCTGTCTTCGATCGTAATTACGTCAAGAAGCTCGACGGCTCGAATGTCAAGAAGGGCAAGAACAAGATGGATCTTGCTGAGCAGGTACGAGCTGATATTCAGGAATTCAAGAAATCTTCCGGAGCCTCGCGCCTTATCACGATCTGGTGCGGATCTACCGAAATCTTTCTGCAGCCCACTGCTGCCCACCAATCTCAGAAGGCCTTTGAAAAGGCGATGATGCAGAACGACGAAGACATCGCTCCGTCGATGATTTACGCCTATGCGTCTTTGATGGAAGGCGTGCCGTTTGCGAATGGTGCACCCAACCTTACCGTTGATCTCCCCGTCATGCTAGAGCTGTCTCGCCGCAACGAAGCTCCCATCTGCGGTAAGGACTTTAAGACTGGCCAGACGCTTATTAAGACGATCCTTGCCCCCGGCTTTAAAGCGCGAATGATCGGTCTGAGCGGATGGTTCTCCACCAACATCCTTGGCAACCGCGACGGAGAAGTACTTGACGATCCGCAGTCTTTCAAGACCAAGGAAGAATCAAAGCTCTCAGTGCTCGAGCACATTTTGCAGCCTGACCTTTATCCCGATCTCTACGGTGACTTCACCCACAAGGTCCGCATCAACTACTACCCGCCACGTGGTGACAATAAAGAAGGCTGGGACAACATCGACATCTTCGGCTGGCTCGGCTATCCCATGCAGATCAAAATCGACTTTCTCTGCCGCGACTCGATCCTTGCCGCGCCCATTGTGCTGGATCTCGTTCTATTCCTCGATCTCGCTCAACGGACGTCGGAGCTGCGAGGACTCGGCATCCAGGAGTGGTTGAGCTTCTACTTCAAATCACCCATGACGGTTCCGGGTTTGTATCCCGAGCATGATCTGTTCATCCAGCTCATGAAACTGAAGAATACGCTGCGACATTTACGCGGAGAAGAACTGATCACTCACCTTGGGCTGGAATACTACGACTGAGGCTAATCAAACCGCGAGCTCTCAGTAGCTCGCCTCGATATGCGCGGTCGATCCTCGGCCCCGTGAATGTCTCCGATCAGCAGTGACTTGTCAGAGTGCTCACCGACTTTTATAAGAGACTTTCGGCCATCTACGAAAATCTCTATGCTGTTTTCCTCGAAAACCGCACGACTTTGATCCTGGTATCATTTGCTCCGACTCCAGCCCATCCCAGCACAACCAGAATGCCTGCAATAAGAGCCAAACAAGCACTGATCGCTTGGACACCCAATCTTCTCTAAAACAAAAAACAGGCCGACCGAAAGTCGTACAACACCGCAGCTTTTTCTCCTTGATTGCCGACCGCTGAACGCCAGCTCGCCGAACCTCGCGACCGGCGGGCCACTGCATTTTTTTGCACATTGACAGCGGTCACCAGAATGGACTAACGTTAGCGTCCGCGCGTACTACCGCTCATAGTACGTACCACTAACGTTTGATTCTCATCTGCCTCACGGATCCGAATCTGACTTTCTTCACACTCTCGGTCTGTGTAGTCAGCAAATAGATCGCACGTTATGAGTCGTTCATCCCAGGGGGAATCGGTTGATTAGTTCACGAATCGCATTACTTCTTCTTGTATTAGGCCTCGCAGTTGGTGTTTGCCAGTCGCAAGAATCGCGCAGCGAAGAGTCAACCGCCAAATCTGCTTCATCGGCAAAAAAGTCAGCTTCCTCAGATCACGTCATTCTCAAGGTTGGCGGCGTATCCGTCACACAGAGCGAGTACGAATCGATGATTGAGGATATCGAACCCAAGCCCCGTGACGCCGAAGAGGGTGGCGAAGATGAGAAAGACCGCCGCCAAATGGGTGAAGACTACGCATCGGTCTTGATGCTCTCCCAACAAGCGGCCGCCGAACACCTGGATCAGACTCCAGAGGTTCGCCGTCAGTTGATCGTCAACCGCATGCAGATTCTCTCTGATGCGCAATTCAACAAGTTGAAGGATCAGTCGAAGCCGACCGCGGAAGAGATCGAGCAATATTATTCATCTCACCCTGACGACTTTGATCGCGTCCTCATGCGCCGCCTCTTCATTTGGAAAAAAGGAGCGGGATCTAACAATACGAACGGCTTAGCTCCGGACGCCGCCAGAGCCCGCGCTGACGCCATTCTTCAGGCAGCCAAGTCCGGCGGAGATCCACAAAAACTGGCGGATGAATTTAAGGATTCACATATCGGATTGTTGGACGCCGCGCCAATTACTTTTAATCGCGGAATTTTACCCCCAAAGATGGAGCAAATAGCTTTTTCGCTCAAAAAGGGCGAATGGGCTGAAGGAGAAGACTCGCCGGACAGGATCATTTTGTTCCATCTGGTGGATCACAACCAACAGCCATTGACGGAAGCAAAATCGGTTGTCGAGCAGAGAGTTCAAAATCGAAAGGTGCAAGCGAAGTTGGATGAAATGAAGAAGAAGGCCGGTATTTGGATGGATGAGAAATATTTCGGGACTGCTATGGGTGCCGTTTCGGGGGAGCAGCAGCCAGTCTCAAGCTCACCTTCCAAAGGTGAAAAACTAGCGGAAGAACGAGGAGAAAAATAATGAAGAGGTACGGCAGAAGTAAAACACTTTTCTACTTTGCGCTTCCAGCATTCTTGCTGGCAGCCTGCGTGCTTCAGCCGACGTCAGCGAAAGCCCAGATGACTTCGGTGGGTGTCGATTGCTCTCAGATTACAGCGCAAAGCATCATGGTGCAGGACAACATGCGAGCTGGACGCGTCCTGATCGAGTGCGGAGTGGTCCGCGGGGGAAGGCCGGCGGCTGGCGACGATGCGCTGGCAGCTCCACCTAACATCCTGGTGAGCAATCGCTCTTGCGCCAACAGCTCGAATTGCACGAAGAGCGAGAGCATGGTGTGGGGCAACGGCTCAACCATCGTGGTCAACTTCAACGACCACAATGTGAACCAGTATTCGGGCACGTCCGTCTCCACTGACGGCGGCGTGACCTTTACGCAAATCCTGCCTCCACCTTTCGCCAACGGCCACGGAACCAACTTTGGCGACCCCATCGTTGTGTTCAACGCCAAGTTGAACAAGTGGTTTGCCGGCGACTTGGCCACTAGCTGCGGCGGGCAGGGAATTGGCCTTTGGACCTCAAACGATGGCCAAACTTGGGCCGTTGGAGCCTGCGCACACAGTGCCGGATCCGATGACCGCGAGTCCATGTGGGTCGACAATGAACCGACCAGCGGCACTTACGGCCGTATGTATGTCGCCTTCACCGATTTCACCGTCGGCCAGGGCAGACTCACTTCCGCGTGGTCTGATGATGGCACAACTTGGCACACGGTGGCCATGAACAACGGCAGCACCTTCATTCGCCCAACACAGCTCACCGGCTCGCCCGTAGGCGCGCCTCGCTTCGAAGGCAACAACAGCACGGTATTTCTCGCAGGCATGAACGAGGGCGGCGGCGGCGGCGCCAACCGCCAGAACCTCATGTTCAAGTCTCTCGATGGCGGTCTGACCTGGACCTCCGTGACCATGGGTCCGTCTTTCCCGCCGATTAACGAGGGACCCTGCGATAACCCCTACTTCGTGAAAGTAAAACCGATCATCCGTCACATGGGCTGGGGACAGCCCGCAGTAGGCCCCAATGGCGTAGTGCACTACGTCTACGCCGGATTGGGCACCAGCGGCGATCCTGGCGACGTCTTCTACACTCGCTCGGCCGATAACGGCGTGACTTGGAGCAGCCCGCGCAGACTGAATGGCACGGCGGATGCCCCACTGAAGACGCAATGGATGCCGTCGCTTTCCGCTGATGCCAACGGCAAGGTGACTGCTTCCTGGTACGATCGCCGCCAGGCTACAACGGCATGCAACACGCCGAACGATCCTGGCTGCCAATACGAGCGTATGGTCCGCCAATCGGCTGATAACGGACTTTCGTTCCAGCCGCAGAAGTCTCTCAGCGGAATCATCCCACAACCGGCACAACCGGATCCTGGAGTGCAGGCCTGCTACGCGGGAGATTACGACTACGATACGACTCTCAATAACAGCGCCTTCATCACCTGGACCGACGGACGTCGCGCGATTGGCTCAGTCCACGTGCAAGACGTTAACTTCGGCAAGGTTCCTGTGGCTCACTAGACGCCACTTCGACTCCACAGGCGGCAGCCGAAAGGCTAGCCGCCTTTTTTTGTTTCCCCACACTTCATTGTTCAATTCCTGAGAACCCCGCCGGACTTCCTGACAGAAGTAGCAGCTCATCTCTGAACAGCTGTGCTCCTGAAGCATTCCTGTTTAAATTCGAAGGCAACCAGAAGCGCGCCGCTGACAACTACGCAAGTGCGGTCATGGAGAGTGTCTCCGTGCCGACTCATAAAAGGAGTAGCTGAACAATGACTGATCAAGACCTGAAGAACAAATATCAGCCCGTAGCAGATTTCATGTCCGCGCATGGATTCCAGATCCAGAACTTCCACGTGGAAAACAACAAGGCAGTGCTCACAGCAACCGCGCCGACCGAACATCTCAAGAACCAGGCCTGGGACGAGATCAAGAAAGTAGATCCGAGCTTCAGCGACCTGCAGCACAACATCACCGTCGGATCAGGAACCACGTACGTGGTCAAATCAGGAGACAATCTCTCGAACATTAGCAAGTCGTTCTACGGAAATGCCAATGAGCTTAAGAAGATCGCACAGGCCAACAACATCACCAACCCAGACAAAATCCAGGTAGGGCAGCAGTTGAAGATTCCAGCAGCGTAATCGTGAGAGGAAGTAATTGGGGCCTGGCCGGACGAGAGCCGGTCAGGCCCTTCGCTTAGTTGACATAATACCTGTTATCGGACATTGTGATTATCGGCTATGGCACAATCTCGAATACTACTCCATTGCGCCCTCTCCCTCCAGTCGAAGCTGTGCCATATAGGTCGCCCGCCGGATCCAAAATTAGCTTCGACCACGGGTTCGATCCATCCCAGCCACCGGAAAAGGCATGAAGCACGCTCTTGGTCCAGGTTCCGTCAACGTTTGGCCTTAATTTGAATACGGTGCCGTAACCGTGCGCTCCACCGCTGTACGCAGTACCGTACAAGTTGCCCGCAGAATCCATCGCCAACCCGGCCGACGGATTTTTACCCAGTCCACCCCCGGCGAACCGTAGCAATACGTGTTCGGTCCAACTACCGTCGGGATTCGGTGTAAGCCTGAAGACCGTACCGCAATCGCATGCGGTGTCCCCTCCGCTGTAGGTCGTTCCGTATAAGTTGCCATCCGAGTCAAAGATCACTCCGCCTATGGGCCTGCTCCCGTCGAGAGCATTGCCAAATCTATGAAGCACTGTTTCTGCCCAGGTACCATCTGGATTTGGGGCGAGTTTAAACACGGTACCGCAACTGTTGTTGTCACACGATCCTAATCCCCCGCCCCACTCTGTCGTTCCGTACATGGCGCCCGCGGCGTCAATCGCAAGGCCCCCTTGCGGGAAGGTTCCCGTCTTGGGGAAATAGTCGATGACTTCATGCGTCCAACTGCCGTCTGGATTTGACGTTAGCTGGAATACCGTGCCACATTTGTTATCTCGAGATATGGCACCATCACATAGCCCATCCGACTCAGTCGTGCCGTAGAAATTTCCCGCTGCATCGGAAACAAGCCCGTGCCCGGGTGCTCGCCCATCGCTGCGCCCTTCAAATGTGTGCACGAACGTTCTCGCCCAGCTCCCATCAGGATTCGGCGCGAGCTTATAGACCGTACCGCAGCCATTTGAGGTGTAGAAGCCGCAACCGCCCGGCAACGGTCCGCCAGAGCCTGTCTCACCGTAAAGGTTTCCGGCATTATCAAACACCACACCGCTGTATACATCCCAGCCATCGAGGCCACCGTCGAAACTGGTGAGAATGCTCTGAACCCAGGTTCCATCTGGATTTGGCACTAGCTTGTAGACAACGCCGCCGTAGTACCAGGATCCTCCTGCCGATGCACCGTAAAGATTTCCGGATGAATCGAAAGTCAGGGTCTGCCATCGTGGCAGTGCACCGTTAGAACCATCAAATGCAAGCAAGACCTTGAAATCCGCCGCTCCGGCACTGCCCGCAAATCCCAGCATTAGTAGGGAAAGCAACAGTGCCAATTGCAAGTCTAATGAGAATTTCTTGGAGTACATAAAGAGGTCCTTCCTATGAATCATTACGAACTCATTGAATAGTTGCGATCGCGTGATGCTTGAACCACGAGACCGCCCTGAGCTGAGATATTCCAGACCGTGGGGCCTATTTCGTGTGGGCCTTCAGACTTATGTGGCTCCTCATGGTAAGCCCGGCTTAATTTGTAGATCGTCGTTTTTGGCCTGAGGGTCGAAAGGGAGGCCGATGGCAAGAGGGCGCAATTCGGCCCTTTCCCATGCCAGATAAGGATTCTGGGGGTTTCGGTCTCGTGTGACATGACTCACTTTCGACCGTGCGAAGAGTCACTGACGCTGGTCTGTCATCCACAGTTTCTCGACCACCACAGGTCCTTGACATTCCATCGCGACAGGGCCCACCATTTCGCAACTATGAAATCCTCTTCGCGGTATTTCATCATCAGCATGCTCGCTCTTGTTACCATCCATTCACGATTGGCCGTGACGCAAACCGGCGGTGCAGCCACCCCCAAGCGTCCCCGCATTGTCGGCGTCTCTCACATCGCCTTGCGCACCGATAACCTCGACGCAGCGCGCAAGTTCTACGGAGGCATCCTCGGATACCAGGAGCCCTTCACCTACAGCCTGCCACCCGAGGAAGGCGGCGCGTTCCTCCTAACCTACTTCAAAGTCAATGATCACCAATACATCGAGGTCTTTCCTGAACTAAAAGATCCAAAACAGGACCGCCTCTCTCATATTTCATTCGAGACCACCGACGCCCAAGGCCTGCGCGATTATTTGGCGTCAAAAGGCGTGAAGGTTCCAGACAAGCTTGAGCCCATGGGAGACGGGAACCGCGGCTTCGATGTTCTCGACCCCGATGGCCACGACGTTGAGTTCGTCGAGTATCGCCCTGGTTCCCTGCACAGCAAGGCCTTCGGCAAGTTCCTGCCCGCGACGCGTATCTCCGACCGCATTATTCACGTCGGCGTCGTGGTCAGCGATCGTGCCGCATCAGATCATTTCTACAAAGAGATTTTGGGATTCAAGGAAATCTGGCACGGTGGCATGAAAGATACCGACACCGACTGGGTGGACATGCGCGTCCCCGAAGGCACCGATTGGCTTGAGTACATGCTGAACGTCCACAACCCCGATCCGCGAGAGCTTGGCGTGATGCACCACTTTGCTCTTGGTGTTCCAAGCGTGAAGGCCGGATACAAGACGGCTATGAGCCGAAGCTACAAGCCTGACGAAAAGCCACAGATCGGACGCGACGGCAAGTGGCAGTTCAACATGTACGATCCAAACTTCACTCGCGTCGAATTGATGGAACCGAAGCCAGTCAAGAAGCCCTGCTGCTCGCCTATGCTGGAGTAACCGAGCTGGGGAGATGCTGCAAGTAGCCGAGTGGTCAACTGACCGGTTCGCATGAACTTTGCTTACAGATTGCGATTGCTCGGCATCACCTCGGTCACAGCTGAGCTAGCCAACACTATCTTCGGATGAAACAGCGTTCCTGCCACTCGGCTCGCTATGGCGATCAGTTCCCTCTGTCCATAGAAAACCTTTACAAGCTTCGCCCGCGACAGCTCCGGTAAATTGACCGCCCGCCCGCACCGGACATGCGCAGCCACATCATCGGTCACAGTCACCGCCGGCATTTCCGGCAGCAGTTTTCGAGGATGCACCACAAGCTCCTCCAGCGAACCGCTCTCCGCTGCTACGGCCAATTCTTCCAAGCTGTACGCAGTTTTTTCCTTTATGGAACTTTGTGTCCTTTGTGGTCGCTCGTTTGGTATACCGAACTCGCCAACTGCCGTCCGCCTCAACCGCTCCAGGTGGGCTCCACATCCGAGCAACTGCCCCATCTCGTGCGCGACCGATCTCATATAAGTCCCGGATGCCACTCGCGCTCGAAACTCAACTCGATCCTTCGTCACGCCCAGGATCGAAAACTCCTTGATCTCCACTTTTACCGGCTCGAGCTCCACGTCCTGACGCTTGCGTGCCAGCTTGTATGCAGGGACCCCATGAATTTTCTTCGCAGAAAATGGCGGCGGCGTCTGCTCAATCCATCCTCGGAACTTTCCTGCCACTTCCTGGACATCGGGTTCCTTTAAGGTCACCTCTCTTACTTCGCCGACGGCTTCGCCTTCGGTGTCGTATGTGTCTGTCGCAAACCCAAACCGGATCGTGCCTTCATAGACCTTCTCGCAAGCGGTATAGAACTGTGCCAGTCGGGTTAGGCTTCCAAGCACCAGTGGCAATACTCCCGTCGCCATCGGATCCAACGTCCCCAGATGCCCGACCGCGCGCTGCCTCACAATCCGACGCACCCGGCTGACCACGTCGTGAGAAGTCAGCCCTGCAGGTTTGTCGATGACGAGAACAGCATTCATGGGAATTTGGTAACTTGGTAATTGGAATTTGGTAATTTCAAGAAGATTCGCGATCACTCTGCTCCCGCGACCTTCCGTACTGTCTTAACTTACCAAATTACCCAATTGCAAAATTGCCCAATCCGAAATGATCCCTATCCGCGACGACCAACCGCGCTTCAGCACACCATATGTGACGTACTTCATCATGGGGCTGAACATTCTCGTCTTCTTCTTCGAGTTGTGGGTCGGCATGCAGAGCCGCGGTGCGCTAAACGCCTTCGTATACGAATTCGGGGTAGTTCCGAGGCATGTCACTGCGGCCTTAGGCAGCCCTCAACTGATCAACCTGCCAGTCGCCTTTGTTCCCATCATCACATCCATGTTTCTGCACGGAGGCTGGATGCACATCATCGGGAACATGTGGGTGCTTTGGATCTTTGGCGACAATATCGAAGACCATCTCGGGCACTTCACATATCTTGTGTTTTACCTGGGCTGCGGATTCTCCGCAGCCGTGGCCCACATCCTGCTCAACCTGACTTCAAATGTTCCAACCGTAGGAGCCAGCGGCGCGATCGCTGGTGTCATGGGCGCGTACTTCGCCCTTTATCCTCGCGCTCGAGTGCTAACGATTGTTCCCTTGATCATCTTCTTCACATTCTGGTGGCTGCCCGCCTGGATCGTCTTAGGGTATTGGTTCCTGATACAGTTCCTCAGCGGCGCTGCCACATCAATTGCATACACGACAGGCACGGGTGGAGGCATTGCTTTCTGGGCCCACGTCGGCGGATTTGTCATGGGCATCATCCTGATAAAGATTCTGCCAGAGCGCAGTCATCGCCGCCGCTACGGAACGTGGTGATGCGCGGGTGGCTGCCGCGAACTCTGAATCTTAGTTTCCCGCAGTCATCGGCTGTTTGCTGCAGTTCGTGGTTTCAGACCTGGGTCGAGGTCACAGTTGTGATAGGCATGCTTCGCTACAAAAATCGAAGCCATTATAGTGTTTGAAAGGGCGCAGCTTTAGCTGCGTCGTAAAAGGTACCCGTGAGTGCGGCTTTAGCCGCCGAGGTTCATGAGTGAAAGCCGGTAATATCGTTTCTCTAGACTCAGGCAAATCTACAACCATGAAGAAAACCGTCCGGCTTTCAATCCTCCTCCTCGCGATAACGTGCGTGGCTCAGGCTCCATCAGACCTCGAGTCCCGCGCCAAAGCCTCTGTTTCTCAAATCTCCGGAACGCTCAAAGCCGTCGGCCTGAACGCACCTGTGCAGGTGCTCCGCGACCAGTGGGGTGTTGCCCACATCTACGCAGCCAACCAGCACGATCTTTTCTTCGCACAAGGCTTCGTCGCCGCCCAGGACCGCCTCTTCCAGATGGAACTCTGGAAGCGCTCCGGGCAGGGCCGACTAGCCGAGATCCTGGGTCCCACAGCCCTGCAGCGTGACATCAATGCTCGCCGCCTCCAATACCGTGGCGATATGAAAGCCGAATACGAGAGCTACGCGCCCGATACTAAGGAAATCCTCGAAGCCTTCACCGCCGGTATCAACGCCTACATCGCCAGCCGCGCCGGAAATCCCCCCATCGAATTCGAGATCGCTGGATTCAAGCCTGAGCCATGGAAGCCGGAAGATTGCCTGAATCGCATGGCGGCGTTCTCCATGACTGGCAACTCCTTCAGCGAACTTGCACATGCCCGCATGGTTTCGGCAGTGGGCGTCGAGAAGGCTTCGCAGCTGTTCGAGTTCGATCCCCCTGTACAGCTCGATCCTGCACGCGGAATGAATTTCGCCGGACTCTCCCCTGATCTTCTGAAAGACCTGATCGGCAGTGACTCACGCATTGAATTCCCTTCTCGCGCCAAGGAAGGCAGCAACAACTGGACCATTGCCGGCGCTCTCACCACCACTGGCAAGCCCATCCTCGCCAACGATCCCCATCGTGTCATCGCTGAGCCGTCTCTTCGCTATATCGTGCACCTTGTTGCGCCGGGGTGGGACGTTATCGGCGCGGGTGAACCCGCTCTCCCAGGAGTGGCTCTCGGGCACAATCAGAACATTGCTTGGGGATTCACCATCTTCGGACTCGATCAGCAGGATCTCTATTTTGAAGAACTGAATCCCGCAAATCGCCTCCAGTACAAAACCAGCAAGGGCTGGCGCAAGATGCGCCTGGAGAAAGCCACGTTCGCCGTTCGCGGCCAGACTAACGTCACCGTGGACCTTAAATTTACCAATCATGGTCCCATTCTTTGGGAGAACGGCACGCGCGCACTGGCGCTGCGCTGGGTTGGAGCCGAGCCCGGAACTGCCGGATACCTCGCTTCCCTTTCCGTCGATCGCGCCCAGAACTGGGATGAATTCGAAGCCACAATGCCGCGATGGAAAGTCCCTTCAGAAAACATTGTCTATGCCGATACCGAAGGCAACATCGGCGAACACTCCACCGGTCTCGCCCCCCTTCGCAAGAATTGGACGGGACTTTTACCCGTGCCTGGTAACGGACGCTACGAGTGGTCCGGTTTTGTTCCGAATGACAAGCTTCCGCATCTTTCCAATCCTCAAGCGGGTTTCATCGCCACGGCCAATCACAAAATGATTCCCGCCGGCTATCCCTACAAAGTCGGATACGAATGGGCCCCGCGCTTTCGTATCGAGCGAATCAGCGAGACTCTGGGCTCGGCTCGCAATAACGGCAGAAAGCTCGCCACGGAGGATGTCGAGAAATTGCAAACCGATGTGCTTTCGCTACCTGCGCTCGAGTTGATTGCCATCCTGCAAAGTGTTGGCAATAACTCCGACGATCTCTCGCAAATGATGTTGAAATGGGACGGTGTACTGTCCAAAGACTCCGGCCCGGCTGCGCTCTACGAATTGTGGATGCAGAACCTGACGAAAGAACTCACCAAGCGCGCCGTCCCTGCGAAGCAGGTTCCTCTTCTTGCAGATTGGTCCCCCGCAAGGATTCTCAATGATTTGCAGCACCCTGGTCAGGAGATGTTCGGTGACAAGGCGGCCGCAGAGCGCAATCAGCTCTTACACGACACTCTAAAACAGGCTGAAGGTCAGTTACGCACGATGCAAGGAGACGATCCTGCCAAGTGGTCTTGGGGTGCCTTGCATCAAGTACGCTTTCGTCATTCGCTCGATCACATTGCAGGTGCCGACAAGCTACTTAATCCGGCATCTGTCGCGCGTCCCGGCGATGAATACACGGTGAACGCGACCGGCTCCACTGGAAGCTCCTTCGACCAGGTTTCCGGCGCAAGCTACCGCGAAATTCTCGACACCTCGAATTGGGACCAATCCGTCGCCATCAACTCTCCCGGGCAAAGCGGACAACCTGGAAGTAAACACTATTCGGACCTTGTTCCTTTGTGGAGTGAAGGTAAGTATTTCCCACTTGCCTATTCACGCGAAGCCGTGGAGAAATCCGCAACCGATCGCCTGACTCTCGAACCGTGACGAGATTTCTACTCGGAACCATCAACCCCCACTGGTAGATTCACAGTGGGCGAAAATTCGTAAATTCAACAATCCGAAAATCCGGCAATCCGAAAATTCTAAAATTTCTCCGCTACAATCACTCCATGCTTCGTAAGCCACGCGTCATCTTCTTCGATGTGGGCAATACCCTGCTCTTCCCTAACCACGACATCATTCTTGCTCCCCTGCGTACTAGAGCCGAAGCTCCTAGCCAGGAACTCTGGCACTCCATCGAGCGCCGCACTAAGCCACAATTTGACGCCGAAATGCAAAGTGGCCACGCCGACCACAGCTTCTGGTATTTGTTCTACTGTAACCTGCTCGATGAGATGGGACTTCACGACGACGCGTTACGCGACCAACTTGTGGCTGCAACGCGCGTCTCAGCCAACTGGGGAAAACCTCGCGCCGAAACGCGCGCTTACATTGATCGCATCAAGGAACACTATCGGATCGGAGTAATTTCAAACTCCGATGGCAAGATTCCCGAACTGCTCACTGCGAATGGAATCTTCGACTGTTTCGAGTCCGTCATCGACTCCGGCAATATCGGATACGAGAAACCTCACCCGGCCATCTTTGAAGCCGCGCTGCGTGATATGAAAGCCGCGCCAGAAGAGTCTCTCTACGTCGGAGACATGTACAGCATCGATTATCAGGGCGCTACACGCGCCGGTATGCAAGCGATGCTCTTCGATGTTTCCGGTGCTTATCGTGATCTGGGAGTGCCGCGCGTTGACTCGCTCAAAGCCCTTGATCGGCAGTTGCGGGACCAGTTCTCTTAAATAGATTATGCACCGACCGAGACCAGAAACCTCAAATGGCATTCTAGACGGTGATTACCTGGTGATCCAGGCAATCCGTGTGGACCTGTTCGTATAGCTGGCTCAGAAACTCGCTTCCATGGCGGGCTAGAAAATAGATGCCCGCCACTTCCCTTTCCTGTAGAGCTTTGTCAGGATACAGCGCGTTCATCAGGGTCTCTGCATGGCGGCTCAGGATTTCTTCTCTCGTCAGCTTCGCTCGGGCCGCGCGGCCGCGCAAACGCTTTAGTTGATACTTCATCTTGTTCGCGGCCTGGTTTGTGGAATCGCTCAGCGTTTTATCAAGCTTCTCAAGATGCTCCCTCACGGCAGCCAACGATTTCTCAACCGCATCGTCGGCCTGATCGAAAGCGCCTTGAACGCCATCCGGAAGGGTCTTGCTTGCCAGCGTTTCTCGCAACGGTTCAATCCCGTGGAATAGCTGAGGAAGAGACAAGCCATAGCGCTTCATCAACTTTTCAATCTTTGGCTCAACGATCGTCGCGGAAAAGCGCGGAAGGATTGGCGTACCCTCGCCGAGAAGCGCGCGATAAATGACATCTACCTGCGCAAAATACGCCACTTCGGCTGCCCCTCCAATGTAGGCGATCGTTGGCAATAGATAATCCTGGATCACCGGACGCAGCAATACGTTGGCGCTGAACGCCTCCGGGGCTCCCGTAATCCTTTGAAGCAGGTTTTTCTCCGAGATCCGCTCTTCTTCGATCAGAAATTCCGGTTCGCCCCCGCCGTTGACCCGGCGATGAATCGGAACCCTTGCTCCGCTATGCAGAGAAAACAGCAACGTAGAGGAAGGCGTTACCTTGACCTGTTGATGATATCCGGCACTCTCCAGCTCTTTGCCACGTTTCAGTAGTTGCTCGTCGAGCTCCGCTGACTTTTCAATCGCCGCGCGATACATTGGCGCCGCGATCGCATGCAACTCCGGATCGTCTGCATCCAGCAGGATCAGCCCCCGCTCCTTGAAAATCCGTGTAAATAGGTGCCCGTAAGCATCGCCCAGCGTCACTCCGGGACGATAGCTGTCACGTAAAGCCGTTGTAACATCGGTCTCCCCGAGCAACTCCGCCGCAGCTTCGACAAGCGCTTGAATTTCCTCCTGCAACACAATCTTCCCCACAGGAGCGTTTACATTTCCACTGCTTTGGCTGGCAAACTTCTGCAGAGTTCCCTGGGGGCCGGGAATAGAAACATGATTAATCTCCGCCAGATCGTGATCAGTGGTTGCAAGCCAGAAGATGGGAACTGCTTCGACGCCCGCCTCGCGCGCCTGTTGCGCAAGCTTCAACGCGCTGAGGGCTTTGTAAATAGAAAAAGCCGGGCCACCGAATAGCCCTACTTGCTGTCCAGTGACAACCGCAGCGGCCCCACGGCGCAGGTTGCCGATGTTCTCCAGCGTTTTGCCCGAAGCACCCCAAATCCGGTTCTGCCGCTCAAGCGCTTCCGCAACCCGTCCGCGCCGTGCAGGATCGAAGTGCTCAAACGCTCCTCGCTTGCGGAGCCACTCCTTCTCATAAGGAGAAGTCGAATAAAAGCGAGCCACCTTCCGGAAGTCCGAGATGTAATCGGCGAAGAGCTTAGTCGTATGCGGGATCTGGCTGAACGGGAGGCATTGAGAAGTCACTCGTGGCACCTCCGACAGCGCTCGTCCTTGTGCCACGCCGCAGCTACATTCATGTTGAGCGATCCCCATTTTACAGGCTGCCCTTCAGATGAGGTGAAATCCCACGGGATGCAAACTTGTTGCTGGATATTGGACGAAATTTGCCTAAAAAGTACACCCTGCCGAAAAACACGATTCTCGACAAACGGCATTCCAGCCCTGGAACCCCACAGTTTGTAACGCATCTAATGTATTGGTTGACTTTCGGCTGGGTTTGTCCCTAGTCTGGAAGCAGTTCTTTGAAGGCCAATCCCACCAGTTGGGGGCGTCACGGTTTCGACGGGGATGCTTGCGGCCAAGAGGCATGCCGGGGTGCACACACCCGTAATCGCGTGCAAAATGATAATTGCCAATCAACAGATGGCATACGCAGCCTAACTAGTTTAGGCAGCCGTCCGACGAGGCTTGGTCCGTGGGCCTCCGAAGGACGTCGCACAGCGGACTGCTCTTTCCGGTTACGTCTGGGCCGGAAGGCTAAGATCACAGGCTAGCGCTTCCCGTTTCTTGTCCGTTCTGAGCGGGGATCGCGAACGTCCTGGGGTAATGCCCAGGGCATGAACTGGACTACGCATGTAGTCTCTTGACCAGTAACATTTTCGGACGCGGGTTCGACTCCCGCCGCCTCCACCAAATTAAATAGCTTTAAACTGAATGGTTTGAGAATGCACTCAAACTTTTGTACACGCTTTTGTACACGAGTGCTAGAATCCGCGCATGCAGGTCACCGTCTACACGCGCCACTCAGCAGACTGCAAACACAGCAACAATCCACACCACCGCCAGTGCAGATGCCCGAAATGGCTGTACGCAAGAGTCGATGGCAAGGCTCGTCGAGAGAGCGCCAGCACGAGATCGTGGGAGAAAGCGACGCGCCTGGCACGGCAGAAGGAGCGAGACTACGAAGCTACGCAGCGCGGCGAGAAGCCGAAGTCTGGCATCGTTTCTCTTGCTTACGCGATCGATGAATACCTGAAGAGCAAGAAAACCGTCGGCAAATCTCCGGAGACGATCTACAAGCTAGAAGTGCTGCTCAAGAAACAATTCCTCCCTTGGTGCCTCGAGCAGAGTGTCGAGAATCTGGTCGACATCAAGCCAGTTCACGTCGAACGATTCCGCACAGCGCTGGCCGAGGGCCGCGTCAGCTACACGCAGAAGCACAAGAACTCCCTGATCTCGCTGAAGAAAAAACATGAACGCCTGATCGGGTTCTTTTACTTCGTGGGCCGCCATGGCTGGATCGCTTCGAATCCAGCTGCGCAGATCGAACGTGTGCAGGCAAAGCGCACGCCAACGGATTATTTCCCGCGCCCTGAATTCGACAAGATCCTCGATGCGACCTACGTCTACGATCAGAAGGGTGTCGATGTGAAGGAGATCAAGAACAACGCCACCCGCCTCCGCACCATGACGCTTCTGCTGCGATGGAGCGGGCTCGCTCTCGGTGACGGCATAACTCTCACCAGAGATCGTCTCGACAAGAACAACAATCTTCTTCTCTATCGAGCGAAGACTGGAGTTCCTGTGTATGTGACGTTGCCTGACTCCGTCGCGGATGCTCTGCGCAACGTGCCGCCAGGGCCGAAGCCCAATCCTGCTTATTTTTTCTGGTCGGGAAATGGTGAAGTTAAGAGTGCGGTGAAGGACTGGCAACGCGCATATCGGCGATTGTTTCAGATCACTGACATCAGAACTGAGACCGGGAAGAAGAAGCGCTGCTTCCCTCACATGTTCCGTGACACCTTCGCTGTAGAGTACCTGCTGGCTGGAATGGCGCTCGAAGAAGTCTCGATGCTACTTGGCCACACCTCGATCAAAACGACTGAGATGTACTACGCTCCCTTCGTGGTCGCTCGTCAGCAGAAACTGGTGCAGAGTCAACGTGCTGCTTGGAAGAAAATGCAGGTTGTCTGAAGCTTCTTCCGCTAACAATTCAGCTTGATAGTTCGAGAACTTGGGGATCGGTGGAACGAAGAGCTCGCTCAAATGTTAACAGCCGTGTTAACACGTTAACATGTCAGTCGAATAGTCAGTCAAAACCTTGTATGGTCGACTGCTGGAACAAAGAGCATTATTTGTTCCCTACACGGGTGGGGCGACTGACTTTCGCTTCATCGCCAACGCGAATGCGAGGATCGTCTTCATTGTTGTTGATAAATCTGCTTGTATCGCTTACCCGGCCTTATTGCTCTTCGTTAAACTCGAGCTCCTCGCCAGGAAGCGCCAATGGCATGGCGAGGCGCTGCAATACCGACTTGATTTCTATCTCCAGCAGCTGTGACTTGACCCCGGCAGCGGCAAGGTCGTTGGCGCGCTTCTGCAACTCGGCGACCGTTTCGGGATTCTGAGCTGCAAGATTGTTCTTCTCAGAAGGATCTTGTCATGCGCGGGCGGATTGGCGAAAAATCTCGATTACACTCACACCCGCTTGCGAACCCAAATGCTTCCGCCGATGGCAGAGACTATGTTCTCCATGTAGCAAGACTTCTTGTGCTGATGCTCGTAGGCTGATTAGCCTGTCGATGCCGGGTTCCAGCATAAGCCTAGGTTAGGGAGCCCGCTCCAACGCCACTTTGATCGACTCAGTAGGAGCGACTCCTCGACAAAAATTGTCAATCAAGATGCCGTCGTGCCATTCTATAAAGACATGACTGACGGGGATTTCGTGATTCTCAAGCATGAGGGCAAGACCCCCAGTCTTGCAATGTGTCAACGTTGCAAGGTCAAGTTCTTCACGCCGCGCCACAGGGCAAAGACTCCCGACGAGGCCGAGCAGTATTTGTGGGGCAGGTTCCTCGATCACGGGTGCCGGATAGTCCAAATATCGCCGGTCGCAAGAGGTCGTTTGACGAACAGAACCGCTTAGATATTATAAAGATGAAAATCCTCGTGGTTGATGACAATGAAGCAATAAGGTCCGGGCTTTGTGAACTGCTGCAGCGCGCTGATCCTACTTTTTGCTGCGAGAGTGCCGGCGACGGTAATGAGGCACTCGAAAAGGCAAAGGCGACCAAGCCGGATGTAGTGGTTCTCGATATGCTCATGCCGGGGATGGGTGGGCTGAGTACCGCTAGGCTAATTTCTCATCGTTTTCCATCTATCAAAATCCTGCTCCACACAGTGGACGGCTCAGACTCCGTTGCCGCGAACGCCAGCAGATATGGGGTTTTTCGTGTCGTTGAAAAAGCAGACGGCCAGAATGTACTTTCTGCCATTCGCAAAATCGGTTTCGACCAGGAGCGAGGAGCGAGCTAGGGAATACTGGCGCCAAGAATGGCGAAGGGAAAGCGCAAGCTTGCGCTAACGCCTGCTTAAAACAATCATCCTATGGTCATTGTGAGTAACAACCCGCTGTCTGGACGACAATTCTGCTCAAATGCGAATACATGTTCTTACACCGATTCTTCGACGACGGCTTTCACCTTGCCGCTGCGAATAGCCTTTGCAAGAGCGGCATGATCGCGCTCGTTCTGGTCTGCGTACACCACAGAGAATTTGGCTAGAGCCTGATCAAAAGTGTCGCTTTTTCCCATGTATCCGCTCAAGACGTTCGAGGAACCCGATCGAGCGTGGGAGAGTGCCAAGGCGCGCCCACACCACGTAGCATAAAGGTCCATCTCACTAGCGCCAAACGTCTCTACTCGGATACTGATTTTGATGTCCCTCAACTGACGCACGAAATAGTGGTGCCCTTCCAGTTTCCCTTCTGTCCATCCTAGAAACATGTCACTCGCTGGCTGTATCAGTCGATACCCGTTGATGACTCGCTGGCCGTGATTCTGGAAGGTGCTTGCCCCGGCGTACTTTTCCAACACTGAACGGCGTGCCTCTTTGACCTGGAGAAACAATGGGTCACCTTCTCCCGCCATGAACAGTAGAACCCAGCAACGCGTGCCAACACTCCCGATGCCAACTACCTTAATGGCTGCATCACGTAGTTGATAACGATCTAGCAGGAGCTGGATGGAAGGCGGCAAGGTCTCTCGGTATCCCGCGATCGAGTCTGCGACGATCTTCTGGACCTGCCCAGGGGGGTGACCAGCAGCGTGAAAGATAGTCGGAAGCTGGTCTTTGATGTAAGGAATTTTGGCCTTGGGCTCGACCAGTTTCGGGAAAATGTCTTCAGCGATGCTGCGCGCCTTCTCCTTTTGCAGTCGATTTAGGGCACGCTGGCGCAGGGCAGGATCTTTGATGTTGGCCACCAACTCGTCCGCACCTAACGCTGTATACCAAAGCTCAAGCGTTTTCAGCTGGCTAAATTCCGCCATTGACTCGCGGTAGGTGCGAACACATTTTGCGACGACGTCCTTGCCTATTCTGTCGTTCAGGCCATTGTCACGACAGGCAATTAAGAAACTGGCTGCCAAACGTTTGACGTCCCATTCCCATGGAGCGGGAAGAGTTTCGTCAAGATCATTCACCGAAAAGATGACTCTGCGCTCTGGGGTGGCAAATCCTCCGAAGTTGCATAAATGAGCATCTCCGCAGCACTGGACACGGATGCCTGTCTTCGGGGTCGACGCGAGGTCACATGCCATTGTCAGCGCGGCCCCACGATAAAACGTGAAGGCGGAACGCAGCATTCGTCCATGGCGCAAAGGGAGCAGCTCGGGCATGCGACCCTCCTCTGCTCGCAAGACCAACTCTACTGGGTCAGGCCGACCGGCCGGCGTCTTCCAGTTTTCGTGTGACTTTCTCGGACACTTGCTTCGCAGAGCCTTGCCGATTTGGTAGAGCTCATCGCGCTTCGGTAGGTTTATGAGCGCGGAGCCTGATTTCGATTTAGCGACTCGCGACCTGAATGCAACTCGCTTCTTTACCGGAAATGGCATGGCGATAATTAATCTCCGTTGAGGCGACGAAAAAAACTAAATCAGTCGTCACTATAAACATGTTTTTAACCCCTAACGTCCCGCCGTTCGTCCTAGACCATCTGGCCTGGTGCAGGCTAAGCTTCGACCATGTGGGTCCGGATGGCATACTTAACCAGATCCGCATCGTTCTCGGCTCCGAGCACGTCCTTAATCCGATACTTGTGAAACGCTACGGTTCGCGTGCTCATGTTGAGAGTCGATGCGACCTGTTTCATTATCTTACCTTCTGCAAGGAGTTGCAGGACCTCGCGTTGCCTGACTGTTAAGCGCTCCTTCTCGTCTAGCAAGGTGTTTTGTTGTCGGAACAAGTAGTCCACAGCATCGCGTGAGATGGCTGGCGAGAGAACTCTCTCCCCCCGTAAGACGGCACGGACACCGGTTAGTAGTTCGGAGGCAGCGCAAGTTTTCAAAAGATAACCGGACGCGCCACGATTGAAAGCCTCAACTGCAACATCGACGTCGTTGGTCACAGTCAGGAAAATGACCTTAGCTTTGGGAACATCTTTCTTTACGATTTCGGCAGCATCGAGACCATTCAAGATGGGCATGCCGATATCGACAATCACTACGTCCGGCATGAGTTGAGAGGCGGCGCGCACCAGAGCGCGCCCGTCGCCAATGATTCCGACTACCTTGAATTCCGGTTCTAGTAATTGTTTGCAAAGTTCGGCGACAAGAGTGTGATCGTCTGCAATCAGGATACGAGAGTGCTCCATTGTCCTTTCTCCGCACATGGCCATCAACTCAGGCGTGATCTGAACTATTAGCCTGGGATGAATCCAAGCGGTCAAGGAAAGTGTCAGAGTGCAGTTGTTTCATCGTCTGTGAGCCGCGTCACATTGCAAATGTGGGCCCGTCACAGAGAGGTATGACAATCGGCTTTGACCTGTCAGCACAAAGAGTTAGAGCGTTGGTAAATAGCGAGGTACATTCCATCGCGGCAAAACCGTTGGACCATAAAAAACGCCCTCGTCGCGTATTGACGGTGGCGTTGCTTCAAAATCGAGTGTTGTCGTGAGGTTCTTGTCTTGATCAAAATACGCTGCTCTCCCAGAGGGAACGACTTGAGGAACCGACGGGCCCCCTAGTCAGCGGTACAGTCGGCAGCGTCGGATGGATTTTCAAGAAGTATTGCGACGCTTATGAGAAGCACCCATATCGGAAACACGAGAGGAATCCAGCGAACGAACCCGATGCTTAATAAGAGCAAAGCGCCCAAACCGTAGCCTAGGTACGCAATCCAGCGTGGACCGATTGACGTTCGTAGCAGGATCGTTGAAGTAGAAAACATGAAGACACCAGCCATCTTGATCCCGTATACGTTCATGGTTTGATAGATTTCGGCGCGTCCGAGAGCGTATGCACCGGGTTGCGTGATAATTTCGGGCGCTTTGATCAGGACCCCTATAAGTCCGCTCGCAAGCGCACCGGATGCAAAGATCATTGCAATGTATAACAGTCCGCTTCCCATGAAAATCGTAGCCAAAAAGCGGTCTTCCAGAGCACCCAGACGATTCCGCACTACCGCGATGAACCACAGAAAAGCAATACCGACAAATGGCAGCAGATTCAAGGCAAGAGAGATTGTCGTTGAATGACTGATTATGTCCAAGTCCTGTGCTCCCGGATTCGCAGGCATTGAAACCCAGACAAGGACGTAACTGGCGATGAGCAACACAAAAAAAAGTATGCCCGCAACGGCGGCGGCCCTTGGTGCCGTCAGCTTCTTTCGGATTGCGGATGCTTGTTCAGCCATCGCATCATTACCTGGATAATTCGAGAAATATGGCTATTTACCGAAGTGAAACTCCCAATTTGGGCCGAATCGGTCAAATTTGAGCGTCGCATCATTACAAGAGTAGAGGGTTTGTAAAAGAAAGGGAGGCCACCGAAATCGGTGGCCTTAGTACTTTTCTTGATCCGAATCATGCTTGCTAATTATGTATCAGCATTTCGGAGCCGACTTATCGGCCCCGTGGAGTTGCGGCGGTGTGGCCGTCCCACCGTGCGTTTCCAAATACTCACAAGCTTGGATAATGTCATTGGCCAGGACATCCATCAGAGTATGATTGAGATGTGGTCGCACGACCACACGCAAGCTGTTTACTTCTTGTGCGTCAGGTGGCATCGCGTACGCAGAAAGCACCCAGCCACGCTCACGCACCTTGGCAGAGACATCGAACTCATTGAAGTTCTTCGCCTTGTTTTTGTTCAGCGTAAGAGCAACCACAGGGATGCGTTGCGTTTCGTTCATGATGAGGAAATAGCCCGATTCAACGAGTCGCTGCCGCAGATAGATCGCATTATCGACAGTATGCCGCATTATGCGCGTGTAGCCCTCGCGCCCATGTCGCAAGATCATATAAGTCTGCACCGCGATTGGGGCCGTTCCACGGCTGAAATTAAGGGTCGCGGTCGGCATCTCACCGCCTAAATAGTTGACGTAAAAGACGAGGTCTTCATTGAAAATCTTCCGTTCTTTGAAGACAACCCAGCCAAGACCCGGTGGTACCAGACCAAATTTGTGGCCGGAGGCGTTGATCGACTGTACGCGATTGAGCCGGAAGTCCCATTTATAGTCAGGATAGAGGAATGGGTTGACAAAGCCGCCCGATGCTCCGTCGATGTGCATAGGAATGCTAATGCCAGTTCGCTTCTCGTAGTCATCCAGCCAATCGTGAATGGCTTGAATGTCGTCGTCCTCTCCCGTGAAAGTCTGACCGGCAATGGCTACCACGCAAATCGTGTTTTCATCCACATATTTATCGAGCCGGTCGGCGGTTAAACGGTAATTTCCCGGCTTCAGAGGAATAATGCGCGGCTCAACATCAAAGTAACGCATGAATTTTTTCCAGACAATCTGCACATTGCCGCCGGTCACCATATTAGGCTTGCTCGCGTCCTTGCCTGCCTTCCGCCGTGCTTCACGCCAATTCCATTTATGAGCCAGTCCTCCCAACATGCACGCCTCGGAGGAGCCAATCGTGGCTGTCCCATAGGGCTCCACGCCTTTAGGCCCATTCCACAAGTCATGGAGCCATTTCACTATCACCTGCTCCATCTTGAAGACTTGCGGGTACATGTCATGATCGATGTAGTTCTTGTACATGTGGGTCCGCGCGACCTCGACCGCTTCCGGCTCAGCCCAGGTCGTAACAAATGATGAAAGATTCAGCATTGGATTGGCATCAGTCCATGCATAACTATTCACAACTGCTTGAGCGGCGCGGGCTGACATTCCAGCAGCAGGAAACGTCTCCTTCGGTACGGGCACATTAAATTCGTCGTACGCTGTGGGCTCTTCGACAATCGGAATTATCTTCGCAGTTGCCATAACCAACTCCTTTTCTCAATTACGGATTTGTCCGACTACAAATTCCTCCGAAATCTTCCACCTCGATATGTACTCTTCCCACTAGCTTTCTTACCAGATCGGGTGCTAGTTGGTGTGACATCCCATAGCGCCTGTCAATATTCGCTCTCCCGTTTTGGGAAGAGTCAATGGCAAGCTGGCACAGCGTCGAGTATTGGAACGTACGGGGGATCAGAAGGTCGCCGCAGGTCCGTTTATCGGCGACCTTCTCGCGTGAGTGAGAACAATGATTACGGTTTGAAATAAACCCCCGCCCACTTCGCCGTCAACTGACAAAGCGGACAGGTCAGCAGCTTGCAGGGCTGATTCGAGAGGTTTGTTGGTTGACGATAAATCGCAATTTCACCCATTGACATATGTGGGCCGAAAATCCCTGTTGGGATTTTGAGTGCTAACGCCTGATTTCAACTACGAGGGGACCTGATCGTGATGGCCGTCACAGCCACCTTTACTAGTCATTCAGTAGGATAAAGCTTGATCTCTTGGATGGTTCTATGACCGACAAGCAGGTTGGTCTCCGCCAACGCCTCCAGCGACTTGGCTTTACAAAAGGAACTCAGATGAAGTTGTATGGAGAAGCATTTGATTTTCTCGACGAGCCGATCGTTTTGACAGATGACTTCGTCGTCATCGATGCTCAACAGAAGAAAACCGGGCGTACGCGACGGGTCACGATTCCGCGTCCCCTCGTGCATATGGCAAGCAAGAACGGTATTGCAGCCTAGGTTAATGAGTGTAGCTGCCTAGTGGCCTGAGTGCTCCATTTTGTCGATCTGCTCGGCCTGTCTAACGATCTTGTCGGTGGCGATTATCACAGCCACCGGGCCATCTGAAAAGAGAAGGTGGTTTTTGAGGGAGGTGTCCCATGCCTGTTCAAGAATCGTGCGCAACGGAGAGTTCTCTCGAACCTACTCTGGAGTTGATTCGCAAGCGCGCTCTTGCTTTCTTTCAAGAGCGTGGCGGTGAACCCGGGCATGATCTGGAAGATTGGTTGAAGGCTGAGGCGGAGGTCGTTGGCCACAAAACCAACGAACCAGAACCCGAGCTAGTAATGTTCTCCTTTACTTCTACTAAGCGACCAGGGGCAGGAAGTGGGAAATCCGACGATTAGCAGAGCCAAGGCGTGGTCCACGTCACAATCGAATGTGCGCTTTCTCACATCTCCTGGCACTGTCCACTCCGATAATTGGCCCACGGATTGGGAGGACGCAGCGTGACTTGCAGGCAGTGTCAATCCGAGAATCATAAAATCTTTGATGCGGAAATCTGTGTTCCCTTGTCCGCTTTCGAAGGTTTGGACAAGCCACGTATCTTGACGTTCCCGCAGCTTCTGGTGTGCCTAGGCTGTGGGCCTCGCAGAGCTCACCCTTTCCGGAGATGATTTGGAACTTCTCGAACAAAGCAGTCGTGCGCTGAAGGTGCGAATAAAGGCCTATGTGTGATCGAAACAGTTCCGCATGTACGGTTACCAGCGTACAGACATGGCGCGACCTGTACAGAGCCGCACTGTTCGAGAAAGATAAACAGAAACAGCGGGAACGCATCGCCGAAGCTGAGAAAGCACTCATCCGGCGCGCTCGGGAACTTTTCGTAATGCCTAATGACAACATTGACGAAGAACGAGCTATTGATGGCGCACTCAACGCATTGCTTGTGCTGCGCCACTGCACAGAACCGAAAAGTGGGCATGCTGCCTAGGCACGGAAACATTTGGCGTGCGGCTCCTGACCAACCTCACTGAACTTCATGCTTTTGAACATCGAAGCATGACATACGCCTGCCAAGGAGGGACGTCATTATGAGCGCTTCCAACACAGCAATTGTTCGATGCTTGATTACTCACGGCATGAACGAGCAGGACATGTCGGTGATGCGGGATCTTCTACGTGACAGCACTTTTCACCTGCCGTTGGTGGGAGAACTCAGAGGTGAACCGCTGATGCAGTTTTTCGATTCTCTATTTACTGCGTTTCCCGACTTTCATCGTGAAGTGCAGGAGCAACTGACCGATGGCATGCAACATGTCGTCACGCGATGGACAATGAGTGGTACGCATCAGGGAGAGTTCTTAGGCATCGCTCCAACAGGCAAGCGGTTTAGCATCACTGGCATATCCATTCATCGCATTTCCGGTGGAAGAATCGTTCAGGAATGGCACGAGTGGGATTCCCTTAGCCTCATGCAACAACTCGGTGTTGTTCCCATGATCAAGTTCGAGGTCGCGGCGTAGACAGGCGAAATCAAAAACGAACCGCCACGAGCTGAGGCGAAGCACCTTGGCGTCGCCGACGTTATCGTGCTGCGCGGCAGTTGATGATAAATCGTGATCTAAGGCGTGACCGCAAACCTCAAGGAAAGATCATAAAGGTGTAAAATGACCGGCGCTCGTGATAGGGAGGTCGTATGCGCTCTTCCCTTGCTAGCGCCTGTAAACCTTTTCCACTGACTCGCATTGCTCTCATCGGAACACTAACCCTACTGTTATCTGGTTGGACCTGCAATGGGGTATTCCTTAGCTGTCAAGGAGTGGCGCAGCCCGAAGTTGCTTCCCTATCGCCCGACAGCGTCCCCAGCAACGCGGACTCAGTTGTGCTGACGGTGACGGGAAGCGGTTTTACTTCTCAATCGCAGATCATGTGGAACGGAAACTCGTTGCAGACGACGTTCCTAGACTCACACCACCTTCAGACTAGTATTACTCCGCAGACCTTTGATTCCTCTGGCGGCTCGGTAGGAAGCAGTGTGCAGATTTCAGTGAGGTCTCAGGCATCGTTTGACGATATGGGATGTCCGATCGGTGGAAGCTCTGCCACGCTCATTTTGATCATTAACTAGGGTACTTCCCGGCTGCTCGAAGTCGAAAATTCTCCTTTCTTGGATTCATGCCTGATCTGTTGCGGGTCGCCTCAGGGGGTGTGCTTTCAAGTGGCGGGAACTGCTCTTCCTAGAGGCGAAAGAAGTGTACTTGCGTATTTTGCTGTTACTCAACTTAAGGCGACAGAGGAAACTGTGACAAAGAAACTCAGCCTTTTCCGCTTTGGGGCAGCATGGAAGACTGCAAGATTGAACTATAAGGATCGTTGAGGATTGCTATTGGAACATCGCCATCGCACGGAAAGCGCAAGCCGAACCGGCTGGACACGCTGCTTTACCGGATTCGACATGCTTCGTAAGTATGAGTTGCCTTGGCTGCGACACGATCTGGTCGCTGGCTTGGTGATGACGACTATGCTCGTACCAGTTGGCATTGCGTACGCCGAGGCATCCGGTGTACCTGGTATCAACGGGCTCTACGCGACCATTGTGCCGTTGCTGGCATATGCATTGTTCGGCCCGAGCCGCATTCTCGTCCTGGGCCCGGACTCGGCCCTTGCGCCTTTGATTCTCACAGTCGTCGCGCCCCTTTCTGCAGGTGACCCACAACGTGCGGTTGCCTTGGCTGGAATGATGGCGATCGTTTCCGGAGCTGTGTGCGTGGGCGCAGGATTGGCGCGTCTCGGCTTCATTACGGAGCTGCTCTCGAAGCCGATCCGCTACGGGTATATGAATGGCATTGCCCTCACCGTGCTGCTTAGCCAACTCCCGAAGTTGTTCGGCTTTTCCGTCAAGGCGGAAGGTCCGCTTCGCCAGGCGTGGGGAATTGCTGAAAAGGTGATGGCAGGCAACACGAACATTGTGACCCTGCTGATCGGCGCCAGCACGCTAGCTCTGATACTGTTCCTCAAACGCTGGCCACGCATTCCCGGCATCCTGATCGGCGTGATCGCCGCCACAGTTGCAGTCGCGGCCTTCGACTTCGCCAAGCGAGCCGGGGTGTCCGTGCTCGGTCCTCTGCCTCACGGGTTGCCATCACCTCGTGTGCCGTTTGCTCAGGTTGACGACTTGGTGCCAATCCTCATGGGCGGCGTCGCAGTGGCTCTGGTTTCATTCGCGGACACGAGCGTCTTATCCCGAACCTATGCGGCACGCCTCCGTGCGCCAGTAAATCCAAATCAAGAGATGATAGGCCTCGGCATCGCCAATCTCGCAGCCGCGTTCTTTCAGGGTTTCCCGATCAGTAGCAGCTCATCACGCACGCCGGTTGCCGAGGCGGCAGGTGCCAAATCTCAGGTTACTGGGGTTGTAGGTGCAGTTGCCATTGCGGTACTGCTGATACTGGCTCCCCAGTTGATGCAAAATCTGCCACACACGGCACTGGCTGCTGTCGTCATTGCCGCTGCGATCGGCCTTTTTGAAATTAGCGACCTGCGCCGCATTTATCGGATCCAGCGTTGGGAGTTCTGGCTTTCGATGGCCTGCTTCGCAGGCGTGGCCGTGTTCGGCGCGATTCCGGGAATCTCACTCGCGATCGTGATTGCGGTGATTGAGTTCCTCTGGGATGGCTGGCGTCCGCATTCCGCTGTGCTCGGCAGCGTCGATCGCGTCAAGGGCTATCACGACATCACTCGGTATCCGGAGGGACGCCTGATCCCAGGCCTCGTATTGTTCCGATGGGATGCGCCGCTGTTCTTCGCGAACGCCGATTTGTTTCGTCAACGGGCCCTTGAGGCGGTTGCCAACTCACCGAGTCCAGTACACTGGCTCGTAGTTGCTGCGGAACCTGTTACCAGCGTCGACGTCACTGCAGCCGACGTCCTCAGCGATCTTGATGACGCCCTGCACGCTGCCCGTATCGAATTATGTTTTGCTGAAATGAAGGATCCCGTAAAGGACAAGCTGAAACGTTTCGGCTTGTTTGCACGCCTCGGGGAGCACACGTTCTTCGCCACCATCGAAGAGGCTGTCAGTGCTTACCGTGCGAGCCATGGGTTGGGCGATGATGACTGGGTGGATCCGAAACCGTAGCCAGGTACGTTCTCACTCAGGCTTGCTCTTCGGGGATACTGGTACGGTGCTAGGCCAGGCTATCTGTTTGAAGTCAACGGTGGCGACGAAACTTCTACGACCCTAGACACCGCCCTGAGAATTGTCATTACTCTCGAACGAGGCTGAGCAGTAAAAATCCGCTCCTAAGCTGCTCTAACCCTTCACCAGAAAGATTAAATTCTACGAAGCCACAATCAAGGCAAGTCCTCAGTTACGGAAATACCAACACCACGGGCTTCTTCAGACCTTCACGACCGGGAAAATGAATAGCGAGTTCTCCAATGAAGTCTCTCGGTTTCTCCGAGCCACATAGCCTACAGACCATAAAACAAACTCCTACACGTGCAAAAGTACTCTCCAGAAACCCTGCCCCACGGGTGACTTTCCTCACAGGAAGAGGGAGAACAATTTCTGCCTCGGCGCTAGACGGTCAAGAGTCAGTTGCCGGATTGATTGCGCGTCTTTCAGCAGCTCCGCAAGGTTGATTTCGGCTGAAGGAATGCCTTTATCAGAGTGATCGAAGGGTACTCACGTGTGACCAACCGCACTGACTTTACTCAAGACCTCGTAGCAAGGTTGTGCGGTCAGCTCGCACCCACTGATTCACGCGATCAGAGCCATTTTGTCCACCGCAATGCGCCGAATGTAGCCGGAGCCGACCGGCGCGGCCTAGGGAGAATACGTTATGTCTCACGGTCCCAGACTCCGTCATCTCGTGGCAATCGTTGAGGTGCTCAAATGCGTTTTTTCCATTCACACCATGGAAGGCCTTCTCTGTTAAGCCGACCGAGCATGTTGTGCATCCGTGTTGTTGGGCTGCCAGAGCCGGCGTGTTGGTTGTTCCGCTACGCGTCGGGCATTCCACCCCAGGTGCAACCGTTGAGGAGTTTTTATGAAGTTCAAATTTGTGTCTCGGCTGGCGTTCGGGTTGCTTCTAAGCACCGCAATCCTGTCAGCGCAAACTTACAAGGTCCTTTACAACTTCGGCACTCACGCAGGGGATCCAAGCAATCCGCGCTACTCCGGCACTATCAGCCAGGGCCGGCACGGCTACTTGTACACATCGACGGACGATATATGGACGGACGGACTCGGCAGCGCATTTAGCCTGACGACCGAAGGGCAATTGACCGTACTACACAGCTTCAATATCAGCGATGGGAAAGCGCCAGTGGGTGGCCTTAGTCTCGGCCTTGACGGCTATTACTATGGCACCGGCACGTTTGGCGGGGACGCTGGCTTTGGGACAGTTTTCAATATGCGCGCGGATAATGGAGGCGTCGGCACCTTATACAGCTTCAGTGGCGGTGATGATGGAGCCTATCCCAACGCGGCGCCGCTCCAAAGCATTGGAGGTAATTTCTTCGGCACCACTGTTGGAACAAGCAATACTCATGGCTCGATATACAAGATTTCAGCCTCGGGTAAATTCACCTTGCTGCATGTTTTCACCGGCTCTGACGGTTCCTCCCCTTATGCGCCGCTTGTACAAGCCGCTGACGGGAATTTTTACGGAACTACGTTTGAGGGAGGCGCCTACGGGTACGGGACTATTTTCCGGATCAGCCGCTGGGGAGACTTCACCGTGCTCTACCATTTCGATTGGAATCACGGCGCGAACCCCTACGCGCCGCTTGTTCAGGGCATGGATGGCAATTTTTATGGGGTTACGGCACAAGGCGGAGCCTCCGGAGGAGGAGTCGCATTCAAATTGAAGCCGCACGGCAATGTTATCGTCCTGCACAATTTCACGGGTGGCACTGATGGAAACAATGAGGTAGGAGGCCTTGTGCAGGCAACCGATGGAAATTTTTATGGGACCAATAACTTGGGCGGTGCACACGGATGGGGAGTGTTATTCCGCCTAGGTCCTACAGGAGTTTTCAAGGTGCTCCACGCCTTTGATTGGGATACAGGTGCAAGTCCCCAAGCCGCACTGGTACAGCAGACTAACGGTCTCCTTTATGGAACTACCGCCGTGGGCGGAAGCGCAGGGGATGGCACGTTTTACAGTTTGGACCTCAAACTGGCACCATTCGTGAAATTTCTTCCCGCAAGCGGGCAGGTGGGATCAAACGTGCAACTTCTGGGTCAGGGGTTTTTTGGAGCGACGCAGGTTTCCTTCAACGGTGTGCCCTCGAGCTTCGGACCGATCTACGACACGTACCTCGTTGCGATCGTCCCCGCTGGGGCAACAAGCGGATACATCACGGTCACGACTCCGACAGGAATACTGAAGAGTGATCGGCAGTTCGTTGTTACGCCATAAGCGCGGCGGCCTAGGTTCAGGCCCGAATCTGGGGCCTTTGCCTCTCAAGTACTCCGGACAAGCACTGCCAGACGTGGGGTGAGTTCTCGCGGAAAGGCTCACCCCGACGTGGGTGTCTCCCGAATCAGTCTGTGCTCAGTCGAAACGCATAAATACTCCCAGCGTCAGTACCAACGATCACTTGTCCATTTACGACCGCGGGATTGGCTTCGACAATTCCATTGGTTTGAAAAGTCCAAAGAATCCTCCCAGACTGCGCGTCAACTGCCCGCATCCGATTATCCCAGGATCCGAAATAGACAACGCCATTCGCTACCGCAGGTGTATCGTGTATCCAACCGCCGGTACGCACTGTCCAACGTATCGTGCCTGTGGCCTGGTCCAACGCGTACAGCAATGTGTCCTGCGAGCCGATGTAGAGCATCCCGTTGTGACCAGTAGCCGTGGAGTGAATGATATCCCCTGTCTTGGTCCTCCATAGTTGTTGCCCCGTGGCAGCATTCCAAGCATATAGATATGTGTCAAAGCTGCCTACAAATACCCTGCCGTTGAACACCGACGGTGAGGCGTGGATCAGCTTTCCTGTAGGAGCCTTCCAGAGCTGGTGTCCATTAAGAGCATCGAAGGCGTAGAGGTTATGGTCGGCTGACCCGAGATAAAGAATGTTGTTGGCGAGCGCAGGAGAATGATTAATCGCACCGCCTGTCGACGCTACCCAGACTACGGTTCCATCAGATTCACTCAGCGCATATAGGTTGCCATCGGTATTGGCCAGATAGACCAAGCCGTTCGCCACGACAGGCGAACCAACATGAAACTCACCGAAACTTCCGGATGTTGTCCACACGATGTTGCCAGTGTCTGGATTGATGGCATAGGCATTCCCGGTCTCGGTTGCGGTAAAGAGCAGTCCATCCGCTAAGCATGGGCCGTCTTCGAAATCCTCGCCAACCCCCAATGCGTCGGACCAAATAAGCGTGCCAGTCGATTCGTCCAGAGCATAAAGAACCCCATCGTCGGAACTAACGAATACCCTTCCACCCGATTCAATGGGTGAGGAACGAACCCTGCCCGCTGTATCGAACTTCCAGGCCAGTACGAGCCTGGACACATTGTTGCGGCCGAGAACTGTCTCAAACGGGTTATAACCTTGATCAAAGTCATCGAAAGCGAATCGCACCCAACTTGCGGTAGCTTGCGGGGCGGCTACGACTTGGCCGGATGCCGTTGGATTTAGGGCCGGAGAACTCAGAACCATTAAGCTGAGTCCTAAAACTAGTGCTGGAAGAATCGGGCGAGTCATAACAACGCAATCCTTTCTAGGTGGGATCCTTAATTCTTCTCAAGGCATTCTCTAAAGGTTCGGGGTCGGTCGCCAGGAGTTCTGGCGGTGTTCGCGTGAAAACGGGTACTCACCAAATGCTTTGTGACAAGCTCTATCCGAGATTCGCAGTCAAGGCAGCAATTTTCTTGGCCTGGTCCGCGGACGGAGCTCAAGTGCAATTTCAAACCTAGTTCGGAGAGATATCTTCTGATGCGGCAACTCCCAAATTGGCGAACTACACACCCTTGTAAATCGTCAAACAGAACTGAGTGTGGTGAGTGAAAGAATCAACCTGTCCGGTTGCACTTTTGTCAAAACTCTCTTTTATTCCGGATCCTGGTCATTCAGGAAAATTGAAGAGGCCGCCTCCCAGTCCTTACAAGCCTCCATTGCTTAAGAGCGGCCTCTGCGTCACTGTCTAGCAGTTTTGGGCACTTACAATTGCGAACGTAAATACACCCTGCTTGTTTCGACGTCAACTGGCAAGGAGAGAAGTGTCAGATCTTACAGGGATGATTGAGAGGCCTTCCATCGGTCTCCATCGCCAAATTGTTAAATTAGCGGTTTCGATTCCGATGTATCCAGACTTCGTTGAGCGTAGTCATTGACCCTGACAACCTTTACAGTCCGCGTAGAAAATATTTCTTCGCCGGTATAGGTATAGTTCATTAAACTGAGGATCGCCTTAGGTGAGGCTTCTATGCGTAGAGCAATTGCCAAGGCGCTCTGGCCGACAGTGCTGGTTTTCTCTCTCCCAGCATTGACCCTCGCTCAAAACAGCGCCTTTGAACATGTAATTGTCATAGTTCAAGAAAACCGTAGTCCGGACAATCTCTTTCAAGGCTTGTGCGCTCCACCATTTGGTAGCAGCAGTTCATGCAGCACTACACCTGTGGGATCGCAATACAACATTCTCACCAAGAACTGGCTGGACAAGCACGCGCCGACAGGTTTCACTCAACCGGCCCCAATACCTTTCTCTGAGGACTTTGACCTGCACCACTCGCACGACGCCTTTCTTAGCATGTATGACAATGGAAAGATGGATGGAGCCGGCGATGTCATCTGCCGGGGTGTCTGTCCGGAACATCCTCAATTTACCTATGTTGACAACACGCAACACGCGCTTGATCCCTACCTAAAGCTAGCTACGCAGTATGGCTGGGCGAATTACATGTTTCAGACCAACCAGGGTCCGAGTTTTCCCGCTCATCAGTTCTTGTTTGGTGGCACTTCAGCACCGAGCGCTCCGGATGATGCGGCCGGCATCTATGCATCTGAGAACACGACACCCGTGGGAGGCACATCAGGGTGCATCGCACAAACGGGAACGACAGTCGCCTTGCTTGAGCCTAGTGGAGAACACACGAGGGTCTATCCTTGTTTTGAACGGCAGACGCTGACCGATCTGCTTGATGCAGCGGGTCTGAGCTGGAGATACTACACCCCGGGAGTAGGTATTGATTGGACCGCCCCGAACGCCATTCAACATATCTGCCAGCCAAGCACGCCGACAGGAGGGCATTGCACAGGCCCTGACTTTCTCAATTATGTTGATTTACATCCGACGGACATTCTGACCGACATCCCAAACTGCAAGCTCGCTGTTGTGAGCTGGGTCATCCCTAACGGAAGCAACTCTGATCACTCCGGAAAGCCTGAGAATGTTGGTGGGCCGTCATGGGTTGCATCTGTCGTGAATACCCTGGGCAACAACCCAAGGTGCGGCAACGGAGAGATTTATTGGAAGGACACTGCCATCATTATTACGTGGGATGATTGGGGCGGCTGGTACGACCATGAACTCCCTACTTTACTCCCGCTGCCCATCGGCGATTATCAATATGGCTTCCGCGTACCTCTGATCTTTGTGTCCGCCTACACACCCTCAAGATACGTCGATAACCAGCACCACGACTTCGGCAGTATCTTACGATTCATCGAATACAACTTCGGTATCGCGGAAGGTGCTCTCGATTTCGCCGATGCACGTGCCAGTACCAACCTCACATCTTTCTACGACCTAACACTCAAACCTAGGCGGTTTCAGACGATCAGCGCCCCGAGGGACGCACAATACTTCATCAACGACAAGAGTCCAATGACTGATCCGGACGATGACTAGAAGTTTGTAATTTCCCTCTGCACACACGTTTCGACAGAACTCCATTCAGAATCGGTGGCTTAACACGTGCGAGCCAGGCTTTGACAAGCAATTCATTAGGCAACACTCTCGGCGGCCACCCTATACGCAGGAGTTTCGCGAATCTGCGCTGCTCGGATACCCGGCCATGCTCCAGGCTTTGAAGGGTCTCAACACAGACAACTCGATGTGACATGCACGAATAGGCCCGGCTGTCGGGGGACACTAAGGCTGCACCTCTGCTCGTGATTTCTGTCACAGACAAGCGTGTCTCTCCCGGGTGAAATCCATGCTGAGGCAGTATGCAATCACAAACAATTGCTGCGATGCGCCAGAGTGTCATCGATGGCACCGCCGAGATCGCTGCCGACTTGGCCAAAACCGCCATTCAGGATGGAACCCCCCCTCTCGAAATCATCGACACCGGCTACGTCCCAGCGATGGAATTCGTGGGTGAGCAGTTTGCCCAGCACAAGATATTCTTGCCCGACATGCTGGCTTGCGCCGAGGCTATGAAGGCTGCCATGAACGTGCTCGAGCCGGAACTAAAGCGCCAGGGGACCGAGCGCGCTGCCGCTGGCACCGTGGTTTTGGGCACTACCAAGGGCGACATCCACGAGATCGGTAAGGCCTTGGTCGGAACGCTACTCACCGCCCATGGCTACCGCGTCTACGATCTTGGCGTCGATGTCAGTGCCGAGCAGTTTGCCAACAAGGTGCGCGAGTATCGCCCCGATGTCGTAGGTGTCTCTGCCCTGCTCACCACTACCATGCGTGGGCAGAAAACCGTGATTGAGAACTTGGTGCTCGAGGGCCTGCGCGATCAGGTCAAAGTGATTGTTGGAGGAGCGCCGGTAACCCGTCAGTGGGCGGAAGAAATAGGGGCCGACGGTTACGGCAAGGATGCAGTTGCCGCCGTTGCGCTGGTGCAAAAGCTGCTGCAGCGGGAAGCCGTCGCTAAATAATCCATGAGACCAAAACTTCAGCTTCTCGACTCTGCCACTGTGGAGCGTGTGATTGCCGAAGCTTTCCAGCTCTTGCAGTCTCCCGGCATCAAGGTCGGATCAGCTGGCGCCCTCGATCTGCTCAAGGCAGCTGGCGCAAAGGTGAACGACAGCATTTCGCAGATTCCGCGCTCTCTGGCCGAGGATGCGCTCGCATCGGTGCCGCGCAGATTTTATCTATACGACGGGACTGGCAATGCGGCCGTGGCCTACGGCGGAGATGCCGTCCATTTCGATCCCGGCTCTTCCTGCCTCAATATCCTTGACCCAAGAACCCAAAAGCCCCGCCCCGCTTTGTCTGCCGACCTCATCCGCATGGTGCAGGTCGCTGAAACACTGCCGCAGTTCGCGGCGCAATCCACCGCTATGGTCTGCAACGACGTCCCCAGCACTATGGGCGACTGGTACCGGCTGCTGCTGGTCCTGTGGTATTCGAACAAGCCGGTGGTGACCGGAGCATTCAGCACGGCGACGTTACAAACGATGCTGGAACTGCTCACGCTTGCCAGCGGAGGCTCTGACAATCTTCGACGAAAGCCACGAGCCGTGTTCGATGTTTGCCCCTCGCCACCGCTCAACTGGTCGGACTTCGCTTCAGAAAACCTGATCCAACTCGCCCGGTCGGGAGTTCCCGCTGAAATCGTGTCCATGCCGCTCGCGGGAGCGACCGCCCCAGTCACGCTCGCCGGATCGATCGTGCAGCACGCGGCCGAATGTCTAGGCGGAATCACCATTCACCAGCTCGCTTGCCCGGGAGCTCCCATTGTCTGGGGAGGCGCGCCTGCCATCCTCGACATGAGTACCGGCAACACGCCCATGGGATCTATTGAGACCACCATGCTAAACCTAGGCTGCGCAGAAGTGGGAAAGTCTCTGGGCCTGCCGACGCACGGCTACATGGTGGCCAGCGACTCACGCTTTCTCGACGCGCAGGCCGGTCTGGAAAGCGGCGGTTCCACACTTCTCGGCGCATTGACTGGAATCAACATGATCTCGGGTGCCGGTATGCTCGATTTCCTCGCCTGTCACAGCGTCGAGAAGCTGATTTTTGATGCGGAAGCGATTGGTTATGCCCAGCGCCTGATTGCCGGCATTGATCCTCGCGGCGAGTCCTTGGCCGTTGACACCTTCACCCAGGTCGGCTTGGGTGGAGAATTTCTTAAGCTGAAAGAAACGCGGGTGCTATTCCACCGCGAACAGCATTTCCCGTCTGCCGTCATTGACCGCGCAACGGACGTGGCACAGCTCGGAATCGATTCTCGCCTCAAAACAAGAGTCGCGGAACTGCTGGCCAACTATCAGCCGGCAGAAATGGCCCCCGCTATTCGGGAGCAGCTTTTAGCCTTCGCCATACAGAGAGCCTATGCCGTCGGACTTTCCGAGCTCCCCGGCGTCGCTGAAATGATGGCTGGATGTCAATGAGTGCTAACGCTTGATTTCGTCAGTGATCATGTGATGGCCACCCGGTCTTCCGGCGCTTCTTCTTGAGAATGGATTTGCAGAATGAAATTGCCTTCTTACACCTACGCCGGTCGCCGACTGTGATACTGCCTCTGTCGTTTGTTAACCAGAAGCCGCAGCGAACTTAGCGCTGCGTGAGTTGTCCTTTCGCGGTGCTTATGGAAAGCTGATCTTGAAAACTACTCCGAAGCCAAGGCCTCCGTGAGAGGCTGTCCCGTAAAAATTCCCAGCGGAGTCCTGAATCAAGCGCGATAAGGGATAAAAGCCGTCGGCGCATGAGGGCTGGCTACAGAAGGCATAAAGTACGGTTTCGTTGCCAGTAGGATCGAGCTTGAAAATCATTCCCATCTCGGTGCCGTACAGGTTGCCCGCCGCATCCTCGATCACGCCTGTGTTTGGATATGCCCCGTCGTCTCCTCCTATGAAGGTATGCAGCAGGGTTTCGGTGCCGCTCGCATCTATCTTGTACACTGTTCCACACCCGCGAAAGTCGCACGTAAAATCGCCACCGTATCTGGTTGTACCGTAGAGATTGCCGGCCGCGTCCCGGCTCAAGGTCGATGGTATTAGGCCATACGGGGTGACCCCTGCGTCCCAACTGTACAGCACGGTGAACGTGCCAGTTGAATCCAGCTTGAACACGACGCCAAGATTGTTGGCGCCACCAGCGCTGGTAACGCCATAGAGGTTGCCCGCCGCATCCCCGACCAAGCCCGCGATAGGATAAGCGCCGTCCGCGCATAGAGGCTGGTTGCAAAAGCTGTATAGCACGGTCTCGTTCCCAGTCGCATCGACCTTGAATACCACCCCCGTATTATTATGAGCGCCACCAATTTCGGCGATACCGTACAGATTGCCCGCCGGATCGCGAATCAAGCCGGAAGGTAACGATCCGTCGGCGCATGATGGCTGGCTACAGAAGCTGTAAAGCATGCTGAAGGTGCCGGTCCTCTCCACCTTGAACACTCCTCCCGTGCCGTAAGCCCCACCGTTCCTGGTAGTGCCGTAGAGGTTGCCGGCCGCGTCCCGAACCAAGCCCCCGGTAGGCTCTTTCCCGTCACCTGCGGTTCCAGTAAAGCTGTGCAGAGTGACCTTCCTGCCGGTTTTGCTGTTCAATTTGAACACTGTCCCTTCCTTGTTGGTGCCACCACAACACGTGATACCGAAGAGGTTGCCTGCTCCGTCTCTAGCTAAGGTTCCTTCAGGACTTTCACCGTCAGGTCCGCCCTTGAAGCTGTAAAGCACGCTGTAGGTCTGCCCCTGCGCCGGATGTGGGGTAAGAACCAGAAACACCATCATTGCCACTACAAGCAACAGAATGCGGCCCGTCATCATGAAATTGAACCGGAAAAGCTGCGACTTGGTCATTTGTATTATCTCCTTCTCTTTCGCGCCTCGGCACATCGCCTCGCAGCCTTTGCGGCCACGAGCGCTACCGTCTGACCCAAAATTTCTGATTGCTGGTCAATGTGCCGGTGGGTGTCGTCACTGTTACAAAGCCCGTGGTCGCGCCCACTGGAATAGTAGCCGTGAGAAATGTGTCGGACTTGACGGTAAAGCTCGCGGAAACTCCAATTGCAGCATCACTCACGGAAAGGTGATCTTGAACACAACTCCGGCTCCGTGAGCGCCTCCACTTGAAGCCGCGCCGTACAGATTGCCAGCGCTATCCGCAATCAGACCAGCCACCGGGTTTCCCCCGTCCTCTCCGCCTGTGAAGGTGTGCAGCACAGATCCTCGGCCCTTTGCATCCAGCATGAACACTGTCCCGCAGCCGGTAACATATGGAGGATAGTTGTTATCGGTACAAGTAGTTACACCGCCGGAGTGAGTTGTGCCGTAAAACTTGCCGTGAACGCGTACCAATCCGGAGGTAGGCCCTGCACCATCCTTGCGGTCTCTGAACGCATACAGCGTCGTCAGCATACCGTTGGCGTCCAACCGATACACTGTTCCGCAGCCGTAGGCATTGCAGCCACGTCCGCCTGCCGAGGTCGTGCCGTAAAGATTCCCAAGCGGATCGCGAAGCAAGTGCCCAAAATAAGGCCACGCGCCATCCACGCCACCCGTGAAGCTGTACAACACAGTCAAAGTGTTCGTGTTTGTGGCCAGCTTAAACACCACACCATAGCCGCTTACGCCTCCACCGAACGTCGTGCCGTATAGATTGCCCTCCGAATCCCAAATCAGCCCTGAAATGGGGTTCGCGCCATCCTCCCAAGAAAAGTTATGGATTATCGTTTCTGTGCCAGCCGAGTCTAGCTTGAAGATAGTGCCATCGTTGAAGGTGCCGCCCCACCAAGTGGTGCCGTAGAGATTACCGTCGTCGTCTGCAACTAAATCCGTCGGGGAGTCACCGTCAGGCGGCCCGCCAAAACTATGCATCACTGATTCGTTGCCGCTCGGGTCAAGCTTAAAAACGGTACCTGCCCAAGCCACGCCACCATGCCATGTAGTTCCGTAGAGATTTCCGGCCGCATCGTGAACCAAGTTGGAGAATGGGTAAGCTCCGTCATCACCGCCGGTAAAGTTGTACAAGATCGTTTCCTTGCCGCTGGGATCCACTTTGAAGACTAGTCCCGGGGCGTACTGGCCACTTCCCCCATTTAATGACGTGCCGTAGAGATTGCCGTACGAATCCAGCGCCAGGGGCCCGTAAACTCCTGCGCCGTCTGGGGTTCCTGCAAATGAATAAAGAACCGTATAGGTTTGGCCCTTCACAACGAGGCTTCCGAACAAAACCCATGCGAGTAGGAGCCGAAAGAAATTTCGGTTGGAGATGTGCGGGTTGATCATTGAATTCCTCCGCAGGTTCGTCGTAATGGAAGAAACGAGCGGGTTGTCATGAGTCTCGGGCAGGGCGAAAGCCGCACCTTGGCCAAAGAAGCCACACCAAACCTACTTATATCCGCGAATCATCTCTTGTCCGTGACAAGCAACACTATGGTTTGTGATCTGGATCTAGGTGCCAACACCGGAGAAAACGGTGTTGCGTCCTTTGGCTGCGCCATGGATCGAAGATGCCCCTATGATCGGCGGCAAAATATCTTGCTGCACTTTGGTGAAACATCGCTATAACGCTCATTGACCTATTCTTGCTTTGGAAAAAGAAAGGCCCAGCCAAGAGGCCGGGCTCATTGCGTGGGTCACTTCATAAACCTAGGGCGCAATACGGTCGGTAATCGTGTCGTTGTGATAGGACGAGTGATTACGTACGCCGAGCCACCCACCTTCAGGTTTTAGGGTATCCGCGACACTAGCTTTCTCGCCGGTCGCGAAGTCCTGCCAAGAGTTGTACCGGACAACCGACAGGAACGTCCAAGGACCACCCTCGAGATGCGGCATCACGACGCTTCCCGCGACAATGTCGCCAGAACCGGGCGGCTGAGAAAGGGACTTGTCCAGTTCTTCGCGATGTCCGGGAGCGGCACGATAGACAGAGACGACGTAGACGGACCCAGCGCTCTTGGCGGCGTCATCGAGACCCATGGCGCGAGCGAACTCTGGCCAGCTTGGGCCGCTCACGAAGGTGTCAGCATGCCATGCGCTGAGAGCGCGGGCAGCAGCGGGAGTTGGATTTCCCGCCGCGTCGACGGTGGCTTTTGTTCCGAGATGTTCGATAACAGCGTAGTCCCAGTCCTCCCCATCCTGATGCCGAAGTACAAGATAATGTCCTGGCATCGGTGAGTTGGGTCCTTGCTTCTTGAGGAATTCTCCTTCCTCAGCGCCCTTGCCAAGAGCAGCCTTTGCGAAGTGGACATGGTAGACATCGGTACGTGCGGAAGCCTGAGCTGCGACCTCCTGCACTGTGCAAACGGAGACGAACGAAAACACCACAACAAGCAGCGCGCAAGTGCTTTTCATAGTTCCTCCTGATTTTCTTGATTAGGCCGTATTGACGCGAATGGTGACGGGAAACGAGGCGGATTATAACAGCCGACTAACGTTTTGTTGCAGAGTGGTTTCTGGGATTCTAGACCGACACGTGAAGTATCGCGTTAGAGCGAGACGTAGCTGTTGAAACATCGCCATATCGCTCATGGACGGCATGCCGGACCTCCGCCTATTCCTTGAGGTGGATAGAGTGCGGGGGTGGGGCCGGCAATGAAAAGTCCATATTGGACTTTCTGGTTCAAGGAGGTTGCGGTTGAGTTCTTTGGCAAGGGGTTGGATGGTGGCGTCTCTAGCTGGCGTGCTTGGCTTGCATGGTGATCGTAATTTTCATCGGTTGCTGGTGTGTCGGGCTGGCGTTTTTCGTGGGGGGCGGGGGGTGGGAGTTTAGCAAAAGGCGATACTATGAGCGGAAA
>DATBFG010000114.1:0-270049 GCA_036558645.1 Terriglobales bacterium | reverse complement strand
GTAAAGTATTCGTCGAAGGTCTTTGCGATCGCGCTTCGAATCAACTCGCGAGACACCAGATCCGCACCCTTCATTTCGCCTTCATACTCCAGTTCCAGCTTGCCGGTGATTGCAGGCAGGGCGGCGTAAATGTCTCCGATGCGTGGAACGACCAAATTTTCACCCGAATGAATGGCACGGCGTTCGGCGTTCGAAATAACATTCTCCATGCAGGAAATCGGCAAACGCTGACTGACACCAGACCGCTTGTCCACCTTCTTGTCTTCGCGGGCGGCAAAGGCGATCCGCTCGATCACTTCCTGCACATACTTCGGCACATGAAGGTTATTGCCGTTACGTTCCGTCCAGGCTTCCTGTTTGGTGATCGCCATGCCTTCTTCAATAGAAGCCGGATAGTGTGTCCGAATCTCCGACCCAATACGGTCTTTCAGCGGAGTAATAATCTTTCCGCGCGCCGTGTAGTCTTCCGGATTTGCGCTGAAGACGAGCGCAACATCGAGAGGCAATCGTATCGGGTAACCCTTTATCTGGACATCACCCTCTTGCATGATATTGAACAAGCCCACCTGAATTTTGCCGGCAAGATCGGGCAATTCGTTGATGGCGAAGATGCCGCGATTGGCGCGCGGCAGCAGTCCATAGTGAACTGTCATTTCGCTGCTAAGTTCATGTCCGCCGCGAGCCGCTTTAATCGGATCGATGTCTCCGATCAGGTCTGCGATCGTCACGTCTGGAGTCGCCAGTTTCTCAACGTAACGTTCTTCAGGACACAAATAGGCAATGGGTGTGGCGTCGCCGTGCTTCGCAATCTCATCGCGGCATCGACGGCAGATCGGGGCATAGGGGTTGTCATGGATCTCGCATCCGGCGACATAAGGCATTTGTGGGTCGAGCAAAGTGGTTAAGGCCCGGAGAATTCGGCTCTTCGCCTGGCCGCGCAATCCCAAGAGAATGAAGTTATGTCTCGATAAGAGGGCGTTGATGATCTGTGGAGTGACCGTATCGTCGTAGCCGACGATTCCCGGAAAAATTGTCTCTCTGTTACGAAGCTTTTCCGTTAGATTTTCGCGTATTTCATCTTTGACGTGTCGACTGAGTAGGCGCTGCTCACAGAACGGACTGTGGCGAAGCTCGCCCAGCGTCCGAGGAGAACTCATGATGGAAAAACCCCCGTGAAAACCCACTACTTGACTGGATTATAAACCCGATGTCGAGGGCGGGTTCCCTGAACCGCGAACGGCCGGAGCTCACGGCAGAGGAATTATCAAATGCCGTGTCCGTTGCTGCCTGCCTTGCGGCGCACCTGCACCGTGCGCCGCAAATTCGGCAGGATTGTTTCCAGGTAGGAGATCACCGCTTTAACGCGGGCAAGTTCTGAGGTCATCGTGAGCAAGTTTTGCTTAAAGTCCAGATCTAGTGGAAGGGAACCCGCGATTTGAAATGAGAGCTGCGGATGCTTTGCTTCAGGTGTGCCTGCCGGCTCAGCGCCCGCCATTTTCAGGATCTCACCGTGAAGCTTTAGGACCTTGTCGATATCCTCGGAACCGGGCTTACCACCTTCGTCGTGTAAGTATGTAACTTCAGCCCGTAGGAAGGAACGCTCCTGGTCGACTCGCATGATCTCGAAGCGCTCGCGGCCCTCGGTGATGATATCCATACGCCCGTCGGGATACTTCTTGCTCACACCCACAATCTCGGCCGTGCAACCGATGTCTGCTACCCCTTCTTCCTCTTTCGTCCTGACCACGCCGAAGGGCCGCTGCTTATCCAGGCACTCCGAAATCATTTCGCGGTATCGGTCCTCGAAGATGTGCAAAGGAAGGGGAACGCTGGGCAAAAGTACGAGGTCCAGCGGAAAGATCGGCAGCAACATGCTCAAGAACCGCCTCCATCAAGGGGTACGATTGTCAGGGCTTTTCCGATTGTACGCCAGCGCTTGACTTAGCCCTCCGCGAAGTCTAAAAGCTCGGCATGGATCTCAACGGGAAAGTTGTCGTCATTACCGGTGCCTCGATGGGTATCGGCGAAGCCATTGCGCGCGTCTTTGCCGACTCCGGTGCCAGTGTGGTGCTGCTTTCGCGCGATGCTGCCCGCGCCGAGGAGGCTCGCCTTCGTGTCGGGCATGCCGAAAGAACTTTGGCGCTTGCCTGCGATGTTCGCAATCGCGAAGAGATCGACCGCGTTCTGGCGTTGACGTTGCATCATTTCAAACGCGTGGATGTCTGGGTCAACAACGCTGGGCGAGGCTTGTTGGACTCCGTCTCCGGCCTGGACATGGCGGCTTGCCGTGAGACGTTCGACACCAACCTCTTCGGCGCGATCGCCTCCATGCAGGCCGTGGTTCCGATTATGAAGCAGCAGGGAAGCGGTGCCATCATCAACGTCTCGAGCGTTGCCGGCCACATCCCGTTGCCATTTCATGCCGTTTACAGCGCCACCAAGTTCGCCATGAATGCATTTGGCAAGGCCGCGAGGATTGAGCTCAAAGATTCCGGCATCAACGTGATGACGGTTTGCCCAGGTTATGTGCGTACAAACTTTAGCGCGAATGCAATTCGAGGAAATGAAACCAAGACTGTCCGGCCTTCTCAAGTTCGCGGAATTTCTGCCGGGAGGGTCGCGAACGCTACATTAAAGGGATACTTGAAGAATAAACGGGAAGTCATCGTGCCTTGGGGGATGCACATCCCGGTAAAGATCTACCAGTTGTTTCCAGGCTTAGTTGAAATGAGTATGAGCCGAATGGCTCGGCGAGTCGAATAGGTTGCTAGCCGCCTAATTCGGTCAGCATGCCCTCCATCTCCGCCTGGGCATGCGCATTCCCGGTTTTCCTTGCGGAAGCGATCCCATTGTTGAGCATGACCTTTGCTTCCGGGACTCGGCCCGCAGCCGAGAGAGTCTGAGCTGCCATGAAGTAGCCGGCAGTGTAGTCCGGATGCGTTGTCAACAGCCTTCGAAATTCCGTGAGGGCCTGATCGGTTTGTCCAACCCTCGAATATTCCATGGCGAGGCCATAGCGCGCGAATGCGTCATCCGGATTCTGCGTCAAGATCTCGTTCAACATCGCTACTCGATCCATAACGTTCTGTCACTCACGATGGCCGGTTGCCATCCGTAAGATTATCAAAAGGTCGAACCTTCATCCCGTTGCTGACGAGCGGCCTATTTGATGAGTACAATGGCGGTCATTCAGAAAAGGAGTTCGCGTTTGGCGTGTCCATACTTCATGCCGACTCGTCGTTCCGACGAAGCCGCGTGGCTCCATCCCGTGCGTCTTCCTCTAGGAGCGGCGTGGGAAGGGACCTGCTGCGCGCCGGGCCATCACGGTACCATCGTCTCGTCTGATGATCTTCGAGAATGTAATTTGGGGTACGCCTCGCGGTGCACTCGCCTACCGTTAGCGCGGAGCTCTGATGCAGTGCGTTTCGGCATTGCGTGTGAGAACGGCCTACTCCTCTCGTTGAGAGTGATCTGCGAGAAAAATTATCGTCCGGCAGGAGACACCGTACTGCAATACGACTCCCAGCAAGCGCAGTGGATCTCCAGCCACCCCGACCCTCAGATACAGAAGATGGCCGAGTGCTACCTCGAATCTTATCTTTCCCGTAAAACGCAGTCTGTAGTTGACTCCACTTCGAGCACAGACGAATGAATCCGAAAGAAGATCTTGCATTGCCCAAGCCGGTACGTGATTCGCAGTCCGAGATGGCCGAGATAGTTCTCCCCAACGATGCGAATCCGTTAGGAGCGTTGCTTGGCGGACGTTTGATGCACTGGATCGATCTTGCTGGGGCGATGGCGGCGCATCGCCACTCCCGCAATTACGTGGTAACGGCAGCAGTAGATCATCTCGATTTCCTGACGCCCGCGCACGTCGGGGACCTGGTCATTCTTCGCTCATCGGTAAATCGTGTGTTTCACACTTCCATGGAAGTTGGAGTGAAGGTCTGGGTGGAGAACTATCTTCTAGATCATTGCGAGCACGTCAGCTCTTGCTACCTGACCTTCGTGGCAGTCGATGCCGCGGGGCGACGCCTGACCGTAGCACCTGTAATTCCGGAAACAGAGGAACAGAAGCGAAGGTATGACGAGGCTGGTCGCCGTCGGGAATTGCGCCGTGCCGAATTGCAACGACGAGAGTTGAAGCGAAGCTGAATTCGTCGTGTGACGCACATCACATCGCCTGGCGGGTCGCATCCGCAATACTTTCGATTCACCTGCTTAAAGCGAGGACCGCATGGATAGTGCGCTGCTGATTCACCGTTTGCATTTCGCCTTCACAGTCACCTTCCACTACCTGTTTCCCCAGCTCACCATGGGTCTGGCGCCTCTGATCGTTGTGCTCAAAACTCTCGGGTTGCGCCGTAACGATCCCATCTATGACGATGCAGCGCGCTTCTGGGCGAAGATTTTTGGGATCAACTTCGTTGTCGGCGTCGTTACGGGCATTCCCATGGAATTTCAGTTCGGAACCAACTGGTCACACTTCTCACGCTTTGCAGGCGGCGTGATCGGTCAGACGCTCGCCATGGAAGGTCTCTTCGCGTTCTTTCTCGAATCGGCTTTTCTCGGATTGTTTCTCTATGGGGAGAAGCGGTTAAGTCCGAAGGCTCACTGGTGGTCCGCTGTTGCGGTATTTCTCGGCTCATGGCTGTCAGGCTTTTTCATTATTGCCACCGATGCATGGATGCAATATCCGGTCGGCCACATGATTGGAGCCGATGGCTCAGCTCAACTCAGCAGCTTTTGGCAACTGGTCATGAATCCCTGGGCCTGGTGGCAGTATGCCCACAACATGGGTGGTGCCGCCATTGCCGGTGCATTTGCGATGACGTCAATTGGTGCGTTTTATCTCCTCAGTCGCAAACACGAGGAGCACGCCAGGGTCTTCATCAAGGTGGGGGTTGTGGCCGGTTGTGTATTCACGATCCTGCAGCTCTATCCAACTGGAGACGGCCAAGGCAAGATGGTCGCCTATCACCAACCCGTCACACTTGCGGGGATGGAAGCTTTGTTTGAAGGGCAACCAGGCGCGCCGCTGGTAATCATCGGGCAGCCGAACATGGATGAGCGCAAGATCGACAATCCTCTGATCGTGCCGAACATGCTCAGCTTTCTGACCTACCGTCGCTGGGAGGCGGAAGTCAAAGGCCTCGATGCCTTCCCGCAGGATCAATGGCCCGACAACATTCCACTTTTGTATTACAGCTATCACATCATGGTCGGCCTAGGGACGATCTTTATCGCCATCATGGTTGTTGCTGCTTTCCTTCTGTGGCGCAAGAAGCTATTTGAAGCCCGTTGGATGCTATGGATCTTGCTCCTCAGTCTTCCTTTTCCCTATATAGCCAATACTGCAGGTTGGATGACCGCCGAGCTTGGACGTCAGCCCTGGCTTGTTTACGGGCTGATGCGTACTGCTGATGGCTATTCCAAAACTGTTTCCGCTGGTAACGGCTTATTCACGCTGTTGGGATTCATGGGCATGTACATGGTTCTTGGCATTCTGTTCCTGTTCCTGGTGCGCAGGGAAATCGAACACGGTCCTGTCACAGGCGAGTCCGCAGCCGGACACGCTGCGGGATATTGAGGATCTATGGAAACACTCTGGTTCATGATCGTCGCCGTCATGCTGACGGCCTATGTAGTGCTCGATGGCTTTGACCTCGGCGCGGGCGTGATCTATCTCATCGCTGCTAAGAACGACCGCGAGCGCCGCTTGATCCTGCGAGCCATTGGGCCCGTCTGGGACGGCAATGAAGTATGGCTCCTGGCCGCAGGTGGCGCGCTTTATTTTGCGTTTCCTCAGCTTTACGCATCGGCTTTCAGCGGATTCTATTTGCCCCTCATGATCGTGCTCTGGCTGCTAATGTTGCGAGCCATCGGGATTGAATTCCGCATTCATCTTCAGGATCCAGTATGGGAAGCCTTTTTTGATGTGGTCTTCTGCGGCGCAAGTTTGTTGCTCACGGTCTTTTACGGGGCTGCCCTGGGTAACGTCATTCGTGGCGTACCGATGGGCGCCGACGGATATTTCTTCGAGCCCTTGTGGACGAACTTCAAGCTCGGTCCTCCCACTGGCATTCTCGACTGGTACACAATTCTGTGTGGTGTGGTGGCGCTGGTTACCTTGACTGTTCATGGCGCGCTATACGTCGCAGTGAAAACTGAAGGCAACCTGTATCAAAGGTCCCGACGGTGCGCCCTGCTGCTCTGGCCCGTACAGCTGTTCCTGACTTGCTTCAGCCTGGCGGTAACTTACTACGTTCGCCCCTCGGTTCTCGAGAACTATCAGCGTTACCCACTTGGCTTCCTTGTTCCGCTACTGGTGTTTGGATCGTTAGGCGTAATGATCTGGGCGACTCGGAAAGAAAAAGAGAAGCAGGCATTTGTCGCCTCCGGCCTATACATCACTGGGATGCTGGTCGGAGCTGTCTTTGCTCTCTACCCAGTGATTTTGCCCGCGCGTTCTAATCCGGATTACAGTCTCACCATCTACAACAGTGCCGCCGGCCACCACGGATTATCTGTTGGCTTGATGTGGTGGAGCGTCGGAATTGTGCTCGCCGTGGCATATTTTGTCTTCATTTACCGGATGTTCCGGGGAAAGGTTCGGCTCGAAGAACACGCCTAAACGGGCCGTCTCCCATCCTCTTGCCAGCGTGAGTCAGCCTATGCACGCTGGCTTTATTTTGCACGTGGACACTATTGCTTCCGCCACCTTGGCCAAGATTCCTCAAAATCCAACAATTGATCTAAACTGTGGCGGCCATGAGTGCTCGTCTGCAAGGAAAAGTTGCTATCGTCACTGGCGCCGGCACGGGCATTGGGCGCGCGTGCGCTCTTGCCCTGGCCAAAGAAGGCGCCTCAGTGGTGGTTGTGGGACGCCGCCAAGACTTATTGGACTGTCTCTCCAAAGAGATTGGGGAGTCATCTCTGTGTGTGGGGGCCGATGTAGCCACGAAAGAGGGAATCGCCCGGGTTATCGACGAGACAATTCGCCGCTTCGGCACGCTCAATGTGCTGCTGAACAATGCGGGCGTATTGCATATTGGCACGGCAGAACAGATAACCGAAGCGCAGTGGGACGAGACGTTCAACCTCAACGTGCGCGGTCTCTGGTTGTTCTCTCGTGCTGTGCTGCCGCACATGCGAAAGGTAGGCGGGGGCTCTATCATCAACATGGCCTCGGTATTGGGAATCAATGGAGCGCGCAATCGCGCCTCCTACGCCCCTTCAAAAGGCGCAGTGGTGCTCTTGACCAAAAGTATGGCGCTCGATCATGGGCACGAGAACATTCGCATCAATGCCATCTGCCCGTCGTTTATCGAAACTGACTTGACCGCAGCCGTGATCGCTAAAGCTCCGGACCCACAGGCTGTGCGAAAAGAAAGAACCGCCGTCCATCCTCTCGGACGCCTCGGCCAGCCCGAGGACATCGCTGGTCTCGCCATATACCTGGCTAGCGACGAATCCTCCTGGGTGACAGGCGCTGCGATTCCGGTGGACGGAGGATATTTGGCAGTGTAGAGCTTACGTTCTTGTTCATCCTCGGATGATGTAATACTTTTCCATTGCCGCTTTTTCACTCGGACCACTCAACCTCCGTCGAATGCGACGCAAACCTCACACTGCCTATGCCGAAATACGTAGGTGTCGATTTTGGAACAACCAACAGCGCGGTCGCCGTTTCGCAGAAAGATGCGCCGGTTGTAACGGCACATTTTCGCCTCAACGACGTTGAGACTGAGAACTTCCGCTCGGTGCTCTACTTTGAGCAGATTCGTGAAAGCAATCGACGAAACATCTCTGCCTTGGCAGGACCCAAAGCGATCATGCAATACCTGGAGGCGGAGCAGAAGGGAAGGCTAATCCAATCCCTCAAGTCCTATCTCGGCAGTCGGCTCCTTACCTCAACCAACGTTTTCGGACGTCCGTATCTGCTGGAAGAACTTCTCTCGTTCCTGGCGCGCTCGTTGCGCCAGGAGAGTGAAACTTGCCTTGGGCGGTTGGGAAAATCTGCCGTGGTTGGACGACCTGTTCGATTTGCGGGAACTGAGTCGGAGAAGGACAACGAATTCGCCATCACTCGCCTGCGCACCGCTCTTCACAACGCAGGCTTCGAAGAGGTCTTCTTCGAGTATGAACCTGTCGGCGCGGCGTACTTCTATGAGACGCGCCTCGACCATGATGAACTGATTCTGGTCGCGGACTTCGGCGGTGGAACCAGCGACTTTTCCCTTTTGCAAGTCGGACCAAGCTTCCGGCGCCGTCGCGAGCGGGAGATCCTCGGTACCGATGGTGTGGCTCTGGCCGGTGATGCCTTCGACGCCAAGATCGTTCGCCACCTGGTCTCGCCGCTCTTGGGGCAGGGTAGCTCATACCAGTCTCTGGACAAGACCTTAGTGGTACCGGCATGGATCTACATGAAACTCGAGCGCTGGCACCACCTCTCGTTGCTAAAGTCCAAAGATACTATGGATGTGTTGCAATCACTCGTTATCCAGGCCAGCGAACCCGACAAGATCCGCTCCCTGATCAACTTGGTACAGGAGGACCTGGGGTTTTATCTACATGCTGCAGTTCAACGCGCCAAGCTGGAGTTGTCTTCGGGGCAGACAACAATCTTCTCGTTCCAGGTACCGGGGATATCGATTTCGCACCTTGTGACCCGCAAGTATTTTGAAGAGTGGATTGCCGAGGAATTGAGCGCTATCGCCACCTGCGTCGACGGCCTGATGAAACGCGTGGGAGTTGCCCCACGAGAGGTCAACAAGGTCTTTCTAACTGGAGGTTCGTCTTTTGTCCCTGCGGTACGGGCCATCTTTGATCAACGATTCGGTGCAGATCGTCTTGTCGTAGGCGACGAATTCACGTCGGTCGCAAAGGGCTTGGCTTTGCGCGCGCTCGATCTTGGCTCTGCCTGAGCACACGATGGTCTCTGCCCCTCTGTATAATCTTAAGAAGTACGTTCCATCCTGATTTCATCAGCGAAAGGTGATTACTTGAGCGCATCGATACCACATCCCGGACAAGCCCCTCAGGGGCCTCAGCCACTACCCGGAGTAGATAACATCGTTGCTGTTGGTTCCGGCAAGGGTGGCGTTGGCAAGACTACGCTCGCAGTCAACCTCGCGATTTCGCTCTCGAAGATGGGACTCAAAGTCGGCCTGCTTGACGCTGACGTTTATGGACCTAATGTTCCGCTGATGCTTGGTATCAGCAACGCTCAACCGCGCGTGCTTGGCGACAATCGAATTGAGCCGCTCGAAGCGCACGGCCTCAAGGTCATATCGGTCGGATTTCTAAATCCTGGCGACAAGCCGTTGATCTGGCGCGGTCCCATGCTTCATTCCATCATCCGGCAATTCTTGGGCTCTGTGGTATGGGGACAGCTCGACTACCTGGTTGTCGATCTTCCTCCGGGAACCGGAGACGTTGCTCTCTCGCTGATTCAGACCGTTCCGCTGACCGGAGCTATCGTTGTGTCCACGCCGTCGGATGTGTCGCTGCAAGATGCGCGCAAAGCAATCGAGATGTTTAGACAGATGAAGGTAGATGTCGTTGGCATGGTTGAGAACATGAGTTACTTCGTCTGTCCCCACTGCCAGCACGAGGTAGACATCTTTTCTCGTGGCGGAGCAAAAAAGACAGCGCAGCAGTTTGGCGTTGCATATCTCGGTGCAGTTGAGCTAGATCCTGAAATCCGCAAGGGTGGAGATGAAGGACATCCCGCCATTCTGGAAGGGGAAAGCTCGGGCCGTGGCAAGTCGTTGTCCGATTTCGCCCGCAAGGTGAAAGCACGCGTCGAGGAAATTCGTTCCAGCTCGCGCGAAGGTGTGATCCAGATCCAGTAATGTAGTCGAGCTACTTCGCGAATCTTGATAACTGAAACACGGGCTCGGCTGACCCTCCCTGCGTCACCAGTCGCGACACGATTTCGCCAACCGCTGGACCATGCTTGAAGCCGTGCCCCGATCCGCCGCCAACAATCCAGACATTCTGGGCCTCTGGATGACGATCAATGATCAGATTGTGATCCGGCGTGTTCTCGTACTGGCAGACTCGACTTTCAAGTAATGGCGCATCCTTCATCGCAGGGAAGCGGAATTCCAGGTAGTCACGAATGGTTCTTAGCGTCGCAGGGTCGACAGCGCGCTCTCCAGAAGTGGGATCGAACCGAGATCCTCGTTCATCCATCGCAACTTTGAATCCGCGACCCATGTGATCCGGCACGCCGTAGAAGAAGCATCCTCGATGATCGGCCCAAATCGGCAGTTTGCCTTCGGCGAATCGATCGTCACCGGCAGGGGCTCCAAAGAAGAAGACGTCCTGCTTCGTGGCAACAATGCGATCTCCGATCACCTCCGGAAACAGTTGACCGAGCCACGGCCCGCACGCGTAGACATATTGATCGGCCTTTAGCGCAGATCCATCCGACAGGCGAATCTCATCCCATGCTTTTTGCGTAAGAACCGCCGCTTGAGTATACGTTCCGCCCTCGTCGACGAATGCCTGCAAAACCTGCTGACAAGCAACCCGCGCGCTTAGGTAACCGCTCTCGGGCTCATAGATAGCCCAGCGAATATCGGTGACGTGAATCTGCGGCCAGCGGCGCTTCAGGTCAGCTTGGGAAAGCTCTTCGTACCGGAATCCAGATTTCTCGAGCAGCGGCAAAGAACCGCGTTCAAAGTCATCGGCGTCGTCCCGAGCCATCCACAGCACGCCGATCGGATAAAGGAGCTGGCAGTTCCATCGTTTCTGATTTTCTTTCCATAGTTCGAGACTGCGAGCGGCCATCTCGGTGTAGGGTTGGTCTGGGCCGTAGGTCCCGCGAATGATGCGCGTCTCTCCGCCCGATGAAGAGCGTGAATTGCCGGGTCCCCATGCGTCGATCAAAGTAACCTTTGCACCGGAACGAAGAAGCTGGAGGGCAGTCCAACCACCAAAAGATCCAGCTCCAACTACCGCGACGCTCATCTGAGGCATGGCCGTCACGCTAATTTAAGGAGGCAAGGTGGTCAAGGTTAGCATTCCAGGTATGAGAGTGCTAATCCTTGACAGGAGGGAGCTGTGTTCCTAAAATTTAGATGGGGAAGTCGTGTCTTTGTATCCAGTAACTGATTGATTCTAAAGATAATGCCTAGCAGAAGGTTCTAAGGAGACTGCTTGGCGGAGATTCGTTGTATGCCGTCGGGGCCAATGGGGGAGCGTGAACGCGAGATACTGACCGCGGTGGTCGAGACATTTATTGCTACCGGCGAACCGGTTGGTTCGCGGACTCTCGCGCGCAGCAATAGAGAAGGACTGAGTCCTGCCACGATCCGAAATGTCATGTCGGATCTCTCGGAAGCAGGATTACTGGAACAGCCACACACGTCGGCCGGACGCATCCCCACGGCTGAGGCGTATCGCTACTATGTGGAGCAATTGACTGGGACGGCTCACATCTCCTCGCAGGATCAGAACATCATCCAAGATTCATTGCAGGGTGTTTCCGATGTGCAGGAGTTCATGGAGCGCACCTCGCACGTGTTATCCCTCATCTCTCGCAATGTAGGTGTGGCGATCGCTGTGGGTGGCTCGAAGAATGCACTTGAGCATGTGTATTTTCAGCGCTTAGGGGATCAGAAAGTCCTAGCCGTGCTGGTGACCAAGTCTGGTGTTGTGCGGGATCGGGTTCTTCGCCTCGATCTTTCTCAGCAGAACCTGGATGCTGCCGCTCGCTTCATCAACGAGAACTTCCGTGGCTGGACCATGGAGTCGATGCGCACAGAATTGGAGCGCCGCCTCGAGCAAGAGCGCAGTGAATACGACAACTTGATGAGATCGGTAGAACAGCTTTACCGCCAAGGCGCCCTGGCGGCAGATGAGACCACGCAAGCGGTATATGTCGAAGGTGCAGCCAACCTCGTGACGGGCGAGAAAGATCGCCAGAGACTGCAGGAGTTGCTCAAGACGCTGGAAGAGAAGCAAAGGATTGTGGATCTGCTGGGCGCTTACCTGGACGTCAAACAAGAAGCCGTGCGCGTGGTGATTGGGCTGGACCAGGCGTTGCCGTCGATGCGGAACTTGGTTCTGATTGGAGCGCCGGCACGGGTTGGTGGAGAAATGATGGGATCGCTCGCAGTCATCGGTCCTACACGCATGGACTACCAGCACACCATGACTGCGGTGTCATATATTGCGCGGCTCTTCGATCAAATCTTGAACGAATCTGAGTGAGCATAAGGATGGCTAGAACAAACGGAAAGTCAGAAGTGGATCACATCGAATTGGACGCAGAGCATGAATTGCCCGCAGCGGAAGATTCTGAGACCTCGAGTGAGAGTCGCGATGTGCGCATGTCTCAATCCGCGGAAGAGGCAGGCAGCGAATTGCAGAAGCTCAAGGCCGAACGCGATGCATTGCTCGACCGCTTGGCGCGGTCACAGGCAGAGTTCGACAATGCGCGTAAACGCGCGACACGCGAGCAGCAGGAGTTTCGTGAGTACGCGGTCGCCGATGCGCTGAAGGCCTTGTTGCCCACGCTCGACAGCTTCGAACGTGCGCTGGAAACATCGAAAGGCGAGTCTACGGAGTTCCGCAGCGGCGTCGAACTCATCTATAAGCAATTGCAGGATTCGCTAGCCCGATTGGGACTCCAGTCGATTGAGGCGAAGGGTGCGCCTTTTGACCCCCATCTGCATCAAGCTATAGAGATGGTAGATACGGAGGCAGTGCCGGACCATCACATCCTGGAAGAACTGCAACGGGGTTACAAATTAAAGGATCGCCTGTTGCGGCCGGCGATGGTAAAAGTCGCACGCCGTCCACAGTAACCTTCGGAACGCCTGAAAGTGGGGAAAGACTTATTCTGACTAGCAACGGAAAACGCGATTACTACGAAGTCTTGGGCGTGGCACGTGTAGCCACCGAGCAGGAAATCAAGAGCGCCTATCGAAAGCTCGCTCTCCAGTACCATCCAGATCGGAATCCCAACAATCCGGATGCGGAGGAGAAGTTCAAGGAGTGCAGCGAGGCGTATGCGATTCTCGCCGATGGAGAGAAGCGTGCGCTCTATGATCGCTATGGCCACGCGGGAGTCGCAAGCGGACCCGCACCGGGCGGTTTTGATCCGTCGATCTTCCAGGATTTCGGTGACATCTTCGGAGATTTCTTCGGAATCGGAGAGATGTTCGGGGGCGGATCACGAAAACGTAGCCGCACACAACGCGGGCCGGACCTTCGCGAGGATCTAAACCTCGACTTCGAGCAGGCTGTCTTCGGAACTGAGACCCAAGTCACCGTACGGCGTCACGAGATTTGTGAAGAGTGCCGCGGCGCGGGAACTGCTCCTGGCAAGGCTCCGGTTAGTTGCAAGGCCTGCGGCGGACGCGGCCAAGTACGTTATCAACAAGGATTCTTCAGCATTGCCCGGACTTGTCCTACGTGCCAAGGTGCCGGAAGCGTGATCACCGATCCTTGTCAGAAATGCGGAGGCCAAGGGCGCGTTCTAAAGCAGCGTACGATTGACGCCAAAATTCCCGCCGGAGTTGAAGACGGTACCCGTATCCGCTTTTCGGGTATGGGAGAAGCCGGCAGCTTCGGAGGTCCGGCAGGTGACCTGTATGTCGTCCTTCACGTCAAAGATCATCCTTTCTTCGAACGTGAAGGTGTGGACCTCCATTGCGAAATTCCTATTTCTCTCACCCAGGCTGCGCTCGGTACGGAAATCAAGGTGCCCACGCTCGAGGGCGAGCACACATTGAAAGTACCCGAGGGCACCCAGTCCGGAGCCACCTTGCGGGTTCGAGCCAAAGGTGTGCCAGTGCTGAACGGCCACGGCAAGGGTGATTTGTACGTCGAGATCCGTGTGCAGACTCCCACCAAGCTGAGCAAGCGCCAGAAGGAGTTGCTACAGGAACTCGATGGAACTCTCCGCATCGAGAACAAGCCCCAGCGGCGTACTCTACTCGGGAAGGTAAAGGACATCTTCGGTTAGAACATTTTCACTCTAGCTCACAGAGCCATGACCCGCCGCCGATGGATCGCCGATGAAGTCGATGGCAATCGCGCGGCCCTGGTTGGGGAGCATGCAGCGCACCTTTCGCGTGTCCTGCGTGTGCGCGTCGGGCAAGAATTCGATGTCGTGGCCGAGGGCTTCGTACGCCATGCTCGTGTTTCCGCCGTAGCTGATCATCGTGTGGACTTTGAACTTGGAGAACACCTTCCCGCCCATCTTGCCGCAGACCTCACGGTTTTCATTTCAATCTTCAAATTTGATCGGATGGAATGGGCGATCGAGAAAATCACTGAACTCGGCGTTGCGCGCATCGTTCCCGTGGTTGCCCGACGGACAGAGCACCACCTTGCCGCAGCTGCCGTGAAGCGCGTCGAGCGCTGGCGGCGCATTGCCGCGCAGGCATCCGAGCAGGCGCGACGGAGTGTCGTCCCGGAGATTGCAGATTCCATTCCTTTGGAAAGCGCCATCCTTTCATCTGCTTCCATTAAGATCGTTCTCTCGGAACTGGAACAAGAAAACACATTGCGAGCGGTCGTCCCAGACGGGGCGGCTTCCTCTGCGATTGCCCTGGCCTTCGGCCCCGAGGGAGGGTGGTCAGAAGACGAGCTTGCTGTGTTTCACAAACATGACTGGACCTCCGCTTCTTTGGGTGACACCATCCTTCGCGCGGAGACTGCCGTAATCGCGGCCGTAGCCATCGTACTCTGCTTGATTTGATTTGCTCACTCTCCGCTGTGCAAAAAAGCACCGGAACCCTCTCGCCTTGTCTGGTATCCTCCACTCAAAGTGGCCACACCAAAGAGCACTTCGCCTGTAGCAGCCTTTGAGTCCGATGAGCTTCAGCGGCAAGCGATCGAGCATGTGGAAGGACCCATGCTCGTGGTCGCCGGCGCTGGAACTGGCAAGACGACCGTCCTGACTCGCCGTATCGCCCACCTTATCCGCGAGGTGGGTATTGCTCCGAACAATCTTGTAGCAACTACGTACACCGACAATGCCGCCCGGGAAATGGGCGAGCGCGTGAGGTCCGAACTGCGAGGCATGAACACTGCGGGCTTGCAACTAAAGACGTTTCACGCATATTGCAATGAATTACTGCATCGGGCAGGACGTCAGTTCCGCGTGCTTGATGAAAAGGATTTATGGATTTTCCTTCGCAGGCGTCTGCCTGAGTTAAACCTGCATTATTACGTTCGAGCAGCAAACGTCGCGCAGTTCTTGACCGACCTGCTCAATTTTATGCAGCGTTGCCAGGATGAACTCGTCTCGCCGGAGAAGTATGCGGACTACGTGAGCCGCTTAGAAAGCCGCGAGCTTCCGATCCCGCGAGTTAGCCACTCGAAGGACGAGTTGAGCGATGAAGAGGTGATGGGGCGCTGTCGTGAGATTTCCGCGGTCTACGCCACCGTGGAGCGAATGCTGAAGGAAGATAACCTGGGAACCTTTGGGCATATGATCACGCACGCGTATGCGCTCCTTGAATCGGATCCAGTGCTTCTTTCCAAGGAGCGTGAACGCACTCGCTACCTGCTGGTCGATGAATTTCAAGATGCGAACTTCGCCCAAGTGAAAATCCTGCAGTTGCTGGGAGGCGAAGCAAGGAATGTATTCGCGGTCGGCGACCCTGATCAGGCGATCTATCGCTTTAGGGGAGCTTCCAGTGCAGCATTCGGTTTGTTCCAGAATGTTTTCCCCGGTGCGAAGATGGTAGTCCTGAACAAGAACCGACGTTCTACGACGCCCATTCTCGAAACGGCCTTCGCTATCATCTCGCAAAACCCGTCGGGTTTCCCCTCGTCTGGATCGCTTCAGTACAAGCGTTCGCGCCTTGTTTCCGCTCGCGAAGAGGAGGCCCTTAGTAGTGGCGTTCCGTTGAAGAGTATTCCCGTAGATATCGTGACACTGGTCGATAAGAGTGACAAAGAAGTCGAGAGCGGCGACGTCATCCACACAATCAAAGAACGCCAAAAGCAACTCCGGTGTAACTGGGGTGACTTCGCAGTTTTGTATAGGCAGCATTCGCATCGAGATGTCATCGCCGAGGACTTGCAGGAAGAAGGCATTCCCTTTGCAATCGAGAATATGGACGTCATGGACACCGCGGATGTCCGCGACGTAGTTGCCTGCATCAGCGCAGTGGTTTCGACAGGGAATGGCGCCAGCCTGTTTCGCGTTGCCGCACTTCCGCAATTCCAGATCGATCCGGAAGAGCTTCGCGCCGGATTGAAGGCTGCCGGAAGGGAATCAAAGAGCGGTGGAGTTGAAGCAGTCTTGCAGGGAATAGATGGCGGTCCAGCGGTTCTGGCTACCATCCAGCAGACTGTTGACGAGCTTGCGAAATCACCGGTGAAGAGCCGGCAGGCTCTCGAAGTCATTTTACGAACTTTTCAATTGAATCGTGACTCTCCGCCAGTCCTTACCTTTCTCGATTTCGTGGCTACGTGGGAAGGCAAGCCAATCACAGGAACTGGCTCATTGTCCGAACTCGTCGAATATCTCGAATTCTTTCGGGAGGCCACCGGTGTTGTTTCGATGCCGGCGCGCGAAGAGAACGCGGTGCACTTGGTCAGCGCCCATGGGGCGAAAGGTCTCGAGTTCAAACATGTCTTCATCCTGCGGGTGAATCCAGCGTCGTTCCCATGTAGCTTCCGAGAGAGGCTGGTCGAGTTTCCGCGAGAGTTACGCGATCCGGACTCCTTCATCGAAGGTGACGAAAAGACGCTCTATGACGAGGAGGAGATGCGCCTGTTTTACGTTGCCATGACCCGCGCTCGCGACAGCCTAACTCTATACGCCCGAAAAGGAAAAGGAAAGAAAGACCCCACCCCTCCCGGCCTAATTCGATACTTGCTGACGAACAAATCCGTGGCACCTTACATCCGTGATCGCCGAGCACATGGTTTGCAGGCTCAGATTTTCGCCGCCGCGACCGACGCTCTCTCGCGGCCCAGCGAATGGCTCTCACTTCCGCCAGTGACGGTTCTTCACACTCGCTTGAGCGCCACAGCCGTAGAAACCTATGCACGCTGTCCCTTGCAGTTCAAGATGGAACGGGAGTGGGCTCTCCCACGCGAAGTTCCTGCTGCGTTGCATTATGGTTCGGTCATGCACGCTGTCCTGAAGACTTGTTACGACTCCATCCAACTCGGACGCCCTAGAACATTGGCGGAATTACAGGATATGTTCCGCGATGGACTCGCTGATGCAAGCATCCAGGAACGCTACCAACACGAGCTCTACGAACGGCAAGGGATCGACCAACTGGCGGGATTCCTCGCGAGATGCGAAGTCGTTCCTGCTCCAGACGTTCTTCATACCGAGCAGAAGTTTGAAATCCAGATCGGCGGTACCACGGTGGCGGGCCGCATTGATCGCATCGACCGCGCGCCCGATGGTCGAGTTGTTGTTATCGACTATAAAACTGGCCGGTCGAAGACGCAGAAGGACGCCGACGAGAGTCTTCAGCTATCTATCTATGCGCTGGCGGCACGGGAGAAGTGGAACTACGAGGTCGCCAGTCTTGCCTTCTACAATCTTGAGTTGAACGCTCCCGTGAATACGGTTCGTGATTCCGCCATGTTGGAAGCCGCCCGATGCCAAGTTCTCGACGTAGCCAAGAAGATTGCAGAAGGCAACTTCGAGGCTAAACCGGGCTTCTACTGCTCGTTCTGCCCTTACTTGACATTGTGTCCCGCCAAGGAGAAGAAGTTCTACTCAGTGCAGAAATCAAAGAGAGCCTTTCCTGGCCGGGGATAGCAGGCTTGCTTGGACGAAGGATCGCGAGAGGAATAAGTGCCAAAAAAACTTTGGGGGACGCATTGCCTGCGTCCCCCGTTTTGCTTTTTGCTTCCGGGCGTTTAGTGTTTCTTCTTGCCGCCCTTTTTTGCTTTCTTCTTCGTTGCCATGGTTTCTATTCTCCCTTCCATTTTCATGGATGATGCAACGGTGATTTGTTGCAACTAGTTGAATGTATAGAGTCAATAAAAAGTGATGTCAAGAGAAAAATGATGATGATCGTGGTCGCGAACGATGTACGAAAGTCACTTTTCATCATCGACGCAACAAATTTTTGAGCGAACATACTCTCGAGGCACTCATTCATGCAAAGATTCGCACGTTGATCGGCGCATTTCTCAAGCATGAAACTCGCCTCGTCCTTCTTTGAACTAGATGTGGGAAAACAGTCAGACTCGGCTGACGGCCCTTTATGATCCCTTAGCTTCGCTTCCGACATCTATAATAGAAATCGGAAAATTTATTACTTGGAGCACGTGAATGGCTGCTTTGGAAGATGTCGTCATCATCTCAGGATGTCGCACCCCGGTTGGAAAATTTCAGGGAAGCTTGTCGGATATGTCCGCTACGCAGCTCGGCGCAGTCGTCGTGCGCGAAGCAGTGAAGCGCGCAGGGATAGAACCCAAGCAGGTAGATGAATGCATCATGGGCAACGTAGTCTCGGCAGGATTAGGCCAGAACCCTGCACGTCAAGCGGCGATTTTCGGCGGTTTGGCGCCTGAGGTAGGTGCCATGACTATAAACAAGGTTTGCGGCTCCGGATTGAAAGCAGTTGCTCTCGCAACACAAGCGATTCAAACGGGGAACAGTTCCGTCGTCGTCGCCGGTGGAATGGAATCCATGACGAATGCGCCATACCTCCTTCCTCAGGCGCGCAAAGGATACCGTCTGGGCAATTCGCAAATCGTCGACTCCATGGTTCACGATGGCCTGTGGGACATCTACAACGACTACCACATGGGGATGACCGGCGAGAACGTTGCCGAGAAATATGGAATCACTCGCGAAGAGCAGGACCAGTTCGCTCTCAACTCTCATCGCAGGGCTGTAGCCGCCATCAAGGAATGCCGCATGAGTTCCCAGATCGTCCCGGTGGAACTGCCGTCAAAGAAGAAGGGAGCCGCCCCCATCATTTTCGACAAGGACGAGTCGCCCCGCGAGGATACGACGATCGAGGTATTACGCTCCCTGAAGCCAGCCTTCAAGAAGGATGGCACCGTGACGGCCGGCAATGCACCGGGAGTGAATGATGGCGCGGCCGCGGTGGTTGTAACCAGCGCCTCGCTAGCAAAGGATTTTGGCGCCAAGCCCATGGTCCGGGTAGTGGCTCAGGCTACGAGTGGCGTGGAGCCGAAGTGGGTCATGACGGCGCCAGTTGGCGCAGTGCGACAGATTTGGAAAAAAACAGGCTGGAAGAACCAGGACGTTGATCTTTACGAGCTAAATGAGGCTTTCTCAGTTCAGGCGCTTGGAGTGATGCGAGAACTCGGCCTCGATCCCGAAAAAGTAAACGTCAATGGTGGTGCTGTCGCGATCGGACATCCCATCGGTGCAAGCGGAGCGCGGGTGCTGGTAACCCTCATCTACGAAATGATTCGCCGCGACGTTCATCGCGGCATTGCAGCGCTCTGCCTCGGTGGAGGTAACGCAGTAGCAATGGCTGTGGAGAGGTAAGAGACCCAGTTCGACCAAAATGCCTAGGTGGAGGGCAGACTCACTGTGAGGACTGCACCTCCTCCGGGACCCGAGCTGGCTTCGATGCCGCCGTTGTGCTCCCGCAGAATCGCCCTGCAAATGCTCAAACCCAGCCCTGTTCCTCGTCCGGGCCGTTTCGTCGTAAAGAATGGGTCGAAGATATTCGACAGGATCTCAGGTGAGATTCCAGGCCCATCATCCTGAAAGGTGACTTGGACTGACTTGGCCACATTAGTGATCCGAATGCGCAACGTACCTTTGTCGCGAACCTCGCGGATCGCTTGCTCCGCATTAAGAATGAGATTCAGGAAAACCTGCATTAACTGGTGAGTGTCTCCGCTTACGTTAGGGAGGTTCACCTCCGGTAGGAAATCTACCGTGATGTTGTTCTTGCGCAACGAGTAGGCGTGCAGGTGAAGAGTTCGCTGGATCAGTTCATTGAGATTAATGGGTCCTTTGCCTGGCGCAGGAGGCCGCGAGAAATAAGTCAGGTTTTGTACGATCTCTGCGGCGCGTCGCGTCTGTTGCTGGAGCGTGCCCAGCTGTTTCCGCGCACTGTCGGGGACTTGGGTTTCCTGCAGCAATTCCGTGATACCCAGGATCGTGGTCAGCGGATTGTTGAGTTCATGCGCGAATCCCCCGATCATCTGACCCATTGCGGCCAGCCGCTCGCTTTGAATGACCTGCTGTTCCAATTTTTTCTCCACCGTAATATCCCGTACCGAGATGATGACGCCATCCAGCCGCGCCAGCGCGTCGAACAGTGGACTTGCCGAAGCCCGCATCGTACGCCAGTCACCATCGCGGTGTCGTGCCCGATATTCACAAAAGCCGAACATCTTTCGTCCGGTGCTCAGGTCGCGATACAACGCCAGAAACTCGGGTGACGGGTCCTGTCCATCCTCGATTTTCTTTCCAACCAAATCCTCCGGTCTATACCCCAGCAAGTCGCGTATGCGGGAGCTGGCAAATTTGTATCGCTCGTTCAGGTCAATGACGAAAATCAAATCGGGGAAGCTTTCCAACAAGTACCGCTGAAATTCTTCCTGCTGTCGAAGTGCCTGCTCCATGGCTCGGCGCTCCGTGATGTCGACCAAAGTCCCCTGGTAACGAATGATTTTTCCCGCTGAGTCCCAGACAGCTCTGGAACTGTCGAGGAAAGTCGCCGCAGTACCATTCTTGCGGCGAAGTTGAATCTCGCGGGTGCGCACACCTCCCGCGTCGTCTGCTCCTCGGCCGAGCGTCGGGGCTTGGCCTGGTTCCAAATCCAGATCATGTTTTCCAATCGTCAGTAGCTCTTCTTTGGAGGCATATCCCAGCATCTGCACTAGGGCGGCATTGGCGTCGAGAAATTTTCCCTCTGGCGTGCTGAAGTAAATTCCCTCCTGCAACGTTTCGAACAGCTCGGTGAACCGTCGCTCTTTCTCTCGTTCTTCCGTCACGTCACGGGCAAGCGTACTGATCCCGACTACCTCGTCATTCTTCACGATCGCATTCAGCACGCAATCGAAGTACAAATCACGTGGACTGTCTTTAAGCCGAACCTTGACCAGGCCGGACCAGCGACGCTTTTCCAGAAATTGAACGAGGCCAGACTCCGCGACGTTGGGCTTCGGTTCATCCACAAAGTCGCTCAGCTTGCGCCCGACAATCGAAGAATAAGGCGTATGCAACAGGCTCGTAACTTGCCGATTCACCGTTCTGATAGTGCCATCGAGAGAGAAAGCGAAAGCGACATCATCAAAAGAATCGATGAGCTCCTTGAAGCTTCGCTGTGATTTCGAGATGAGTTGTCCCAGTTGATCGAGTTGCTCCTCGGTAGGCTGAGTGACTTTCTCCTGCAGGTTGTGAATGAGATCCTTAAGTTCGGCAACCTGGCGGCGACGGCCGTAAGTAAACGCCGCGAAAAAAATCGCCACAAATAGCAGTGCGATTGGGATCAGGCCGAGGTGATACGGCAAGGACTGGAGCGGTTCCCATGAGATCGCAGCCAATGCCGTAGCCAGGAGCACCAAGAACAGGAGCACTACACGCCAGAGTCTGGCTTCTTCTCTTTCGAGGAGGCCCGGAGAACGGATGGAGCCCGAAGGCCGGTTCACGTCGTCGGACATATGGGGGAGCCGCGCTTCTGTCTTCACCGGAACCGGTTGTTGAAGAACAGCAGCGTAAGCGAATCGTAGAGCAGCAGAGCGTCACATACAACCGCAAGTATTGGGTAACTTGGTTCCCGGCTCAGCCATCACGCACCACTGTGATTCTTATCACCGTCCCTGAAACTCGCGGGCATTAGAGTGGTGTGGTTCCCGTCATCGGCTGGTCCCTGCTTCTTTTCCGTCCAGGAATTCCTGGTGCGTACACGATGCTCTACAAGACTCTGAGTGCGGCAGTCTACGGCATCGATGCCAATATCATCGAGGTCGAGGTCGACGCGTCGCCAATCAAGACATCGGAGGACCACTTTCATACGGTCGGTCTTCCCGATGCCGCTGTGCGCGAGAGCCGCGATCGAGTTCGCGCCGCACTCCGAAATTGCGGTTACGACATCCCTCCTTCGCAGATCACGATCAACCTTGCCCCTGCTGACATCCGCAAAGAGGGATCTGGCTTCGACCTGCCGATGGCCCTGGCCATTGTGGGAGCCTATGGTGGGTTGACGAAGAAAGACGTTCCGGACTGCCTGTTTGTTGGAGAACTCTCGCTCGACGGGGGAGTTCGTGGGGTGCGCGGCGCGTTGCCTATCGCCATCGAGGCTCGGGGTAAAAAGATTTCCCGCCTCGTTGTACCGGCAATGAATGCCAAGGAAGCCGCCATGGTTGGCGGCGTTCAAGTCTTTCCAGTCAAATCACTGCTTGATGTGATTCACTTTGTGAACAGCGGTAATGGCATCCAGGCGTTGCAGGTGAATAGCGATAGTCTGCTGAGTGAAGCACAGCACTATCACGTGGATTTCAAGGAGGTGCGCGGTCAGCACACTGCGAAGCGTGCTTTGGAGGTTGCTTGCGCGGGCGGCCATAACATTTTGATGATTGGGCCTCCCGGTTCCGGCAAGACCATGCTTGCGAAGCGCATGCCAACCATCCTGCCACCATTTACGTTCGAGGAAGCGCTGGAGACCACGAAGATTCACAGTGTGGCAGGAGTGCTTGATTCCGGTGCAGGCTTGGTTGGTGTACGCCCATTTCGTGCGCCTCATCACACTATCTCCGACGCCGGGCTTATTGGTGGGGGCATCATTCCACGCCCGGGAGAAGTCTCGCTCGCCCACAATGGAGTGCTGTTCCTCGATGAGTTGCCTGAATTTCCGCGCAACGTGCTTGAAGTCATGCGGCAGCCTCTGGAGGATGGCACAGTGTGCATCGCACGCGCCGCCATGTCGCTCACGTTTCCGGCGCGCTTCATGCTGGCAGCGGCGATGAATCCTTGTCCCTGCGGTTATTTCAATGATCGAAGCCGTGAATGTCACTGCACGCCTCCGGTTATCCAGCGCTATATGTCGAAGATTTCCGGCCCATTGCTCGATCGCATCGACATTCACATCGACGTTCCTGCGGTGAACTACAAGGAGATGCGTGGCGGTGCAGAGCCGGAATCCTCAGCCGCAATTCGTACACGAGTATTACGGGCGAGAGATATCCAACTGAAAAGACTGTCTAGCACGAAAGAGAAGTTGTATTGCAACGCGCAGCTCGCCCCCCGCCACATCCGAGTTTTTTGCGAACTGTCGCCCGACTGCGAGCGACTGCTGGAGCGGGCCATGCTGCAGCAGGGACTGACGGCGCGCGCCCACGATCGGATATTGAAGGTCGCCCGCACGATCGCCGACCTCGAAGGAGAGAATGCGATCGCCCCTAAACACATCGCGGAAGCTATTCAATATCGAACTCTCGACCGCACATTCTGGGCCTAAAAAAGTCCACTCCTCAACCATTGGCGTGCCACGGATTGTGTGCTTATGAGCCAGAGGAATTCCACCCATCATGATCATAATAAGCAACTTATTGCACCTATTGCGAATGAAGGGGTATTCAGGCGTCAAGGCGCACGAGCCATAATAATCTCTTGACCTGCGCCGTTTTTCCGGCTATGTTATGCAGTTCCAGGCTGACAAGGCCGTTTTTGGTCAGGGTAGTACCTCCGCTGATACTGAGCCAACTCCTGAAGAACTGAGAAACTTTCAGAACCTGCGGAGCATCTATACATAGTAGCCAGAGCTTTCCCGTATAACCCATCTGATTTCAGCTACTTGCGAATTCTGGCGGGGAGTTGCCCTGTCACTCATGAAAAGCAACAGGCCGGGCGTGCGGGCTTAAGAAAGAGAGGAAATCATGCGTTCTGATCGTGTTTTTGACGCCTTGCAGACTTTACGCAATCGCTACATGCTGTGTCAGCTTGCTTCCAAGGCGACCCGTAAGTTTCACAAGCCGAACACTCGGATCCAAGAGACCATGAACGAGGTCCTGGATAAGATCGCCAACTCCGAGCGGCAAACCGTTCTGGCCGAACCGGAACATTTTAACGAGGCGCAACGGCGGGCTGCATAGGTCAGCCCCGCCGGTTGTACCCCTTAACCGCAAGTCTCCCTTTGCGACCCCCCTTTGAAAATCCCTTCGCAGGTGACGAATGACCATCGCAGAACTTAAAGAAAAGAATATTACCGAGCTGACCAAGATCGCCCGATCTTTGGATTTGCCCGGGGCCAGCGGATTGCGCAAGCAGGACCTGATCTTCAAGATCCTCCAGGCGCAAAGCGAAAAGGAAGGCCACATTTTTGCCGAGGGCGTGCTGGAAATCCTGCCCGACGGCTACGGCTTCCTCCGCTCGCCGGACTATAACTACCTTCCCGGTCCCGACGATATCTACGTTTCGCCCTCCCAGATTCGAAAGTTTGACCTGAAAACCGGCGACACAATCAGTGGCCAGGTGCGTCCTCCACATGAGGGCGAAAAATACTTCGCACTCGTCAAGATTGAGGCGGTCAACTTCGAGTCGCCCGATGAAGCCCGCAACAAGATCCTGTTCGACAATCTCACGCCACTCTATCCGCAGGAGCGGATCAAGCTGGAAACGGTGCGCGACAACGTCAGCGCCCGAGTGATGGACCTGCTCACGCCGCTTGGAAAAGGTCAGCGCGGATTGATTGTTTCTCCGCCACGCGCCGGCAAAACGATGCTGTTGCAGAACGTGGCGAATTCGATTACCACGAACCATCCCGAAGTCGTTCTGATGGTGTTGCTCATCGACGAGCGTCCGGAAGAAGTCACCGACATGCAACGCTCGGTTAAGGGTGAGGTGATTTCATCGACATTCGACGAGCCCGCGGCTCGCCACGTGCAGGTGGCTGAGATGGTGATCGAAAAGGCCAAGCGCCTGGTTGAACACAAGCGGGATGTTGTGATCCTGCTCGACTCAATTACGCGTCTGGCGCGCGCCTACAACACAATTGTTCCGCCCTCAGGCAAGGTGCTATCGGGCGGCGTCGACTCCAATGCGTTGCAGCGCCCGAAGCGCTTCTTTGGATCGGCGCGCAATATTGAAGAAGGCGGGTCACTAACAATCATTGCGACTGCCCTGATCGATACCGGCTCGCGCATGGATGACGTAATCTTTGAAGAATTCAAAGGTACGGGCAACAGCGAAATCATCCTTGAGCGCAAGCTGGTCGACAAGCGCGTGTTCCCGGCGATCGATATTCAACGCTCTGGAACCCGTAAGGAAGAGCTCCTGATTCCGAAGGAGGACCTCTCGCGAATCTGGGTTCTCCGCAAGGTGCTCAATCCGCTATCTCCCGTGGAAGCCATGGAACTGCTGATCGATAAGCTCAGCAAGACACGGGCAAACAGCGAGTTCCTGTCGAACATGAGCTCTCTGTAGAGGCAAGTTTTAGTTCCGGAGGTGAGTAAGGCGAGGATTCCAGTCCTCGCCTTATTTCTTTGGAGGCAGCTCGCTACTTCGACTGCTCGGCAACGAAAATACGGCCGGGAGGTCCCGTCTTTACATCATTCTTCTCGAACGATTCCTTTATTCTTCGCCGGAGCTCGCGGCTTACCCCGTATTGCTGATTCGGACGTGTCTTCACCAGCATCAGGTATTCCGCCTCGCCATTGCCTACACGGTCTATGCCAGGAACCTGCACATCGGCGACGATATCATTCTGGAACTCAGGATCGTGGCGCATCCCATCCCCAAGTTCCTGCAATATCTTCACGATCTTCTCGGTGGGCTCGCTGTAGGCAACCGTCACTTTCAGTGTGAGCTGCGCCCAATCACGAGTCATGTTCGAAACGGTAACAACCTGGCTGTTTGGGATGATATGTAATGTGCCGTCGTCGTCACGCAACACGGTGCGACGAAGCGTCATGTCTTCCACGGTGCCCTTCAGGCCCGCGATTTGCACCTTGTCCCCGATGTTGTACTGATCATCGAGCAGAACAAAGAATCCATTGATGAAGTCTTTCACCAGGGTTTGAGCACCGAAACCGATGGCCAGTCCAGCAATTCCTGCGCTGGCTAATAGGGGACCAAGATTGAACCCCAGTATTGCCAATGCTTGCAGTCCAGCGACGAACAAGATGACAAAACTGATAATGCTGTTAGACACGGACGCGAGGGTATGAACCTGCTGGGTGCGCAACCCGGGAGCAAGTTTGCGCGTGCGCTCGGAAGTGATCCCGCGAGTGATGATCCGAGTTACTCGGATCAGAATCAGGGCGCCTACTACGACTGCGAAGATCCTCAGGGCGTCGTGACGCAGGAAATTCTTGGCGTCCTCTCCCCAGTCATGCAGAAGATTCGAAACGGAGTAGGGTTCAAAGAGAAGAAGTTGAGTAGCAATCCGAAACATGAGCACTTGTAGTGATTATAACAAGCCGCGAGACGCAAGCCTTTCAGCAGGGCCAACGTATAATGGCGTCAACATTGCTTTGTTCTGCGAGGTGATCGTGTCCTCTAGAAAGCTTGTGTCCATTTTCTGTCTTCATTTCTTGCTCGTCTCGCCTGTTTCTTGGGGAGAGGGCGTCGGAGGCGGCGTGTCGTCTCCACAGAAACCTGGAACAACGCATAACGAGTCGGATATCGACGCTGAGCAGCGAGAAAAGATGATCAAGGACATGACGAAGCAGGCAAACAAGCAGCGCCAGGAAGATTTGAAAGAAGATACGGTAAAACTTCTTGAGCTTGCAACGGAGTTAAAACAGTACGTCGACAAGACAAATGAAAACGTGATGTCGCTTGAAGTCATGAAAAAGGCCGAACAGATTGAGAAATTAGCGCATAGCGTGAGAGAGAAGATGAAAGCGAACTGAAATCACAGGCCTGTCTTGAAATCGGATGCGCGATTCTCTGCGGGAATTTCCTTATTATCTACAATCGTGCAATTCTTGTTCGGAGTTGCACGCTAAAAAGACTGACTCCAAAAACAAAAACGCCATCCGGGAGTTATCCGGATGGCGCAGTTAACAAGCTGCCGTTTACCTCGCCTTCGCAGCCGCGCTAGTCTCGACCTCCGGAATTCGCATCCCGTAAAACGACCGGTACACAAACGTGATCGAACAGAGGAAGAACACAAGCGCCAGGATATTGCTGAGACCTGATCCTGCCTCGTTCGTCAACTTCACCGCGAGTTCGACGGCCAGAAGCCCAAACAGGGTTGTGAACTTGATGATCGGGTTCAAAGCGACAGAAGAGGTATCTTTGAACGGATCGCCTACCGTGTCGCCTATGACAGTGGCGGCGTGCAGTTCGGTACCCTTCTGCTTTAGTTCGACTTCGACGATCTTCTTCGCGTTATCCCATGCGCCGCCCGCGTTGGCCATAAAGATGGCCTGATACAGACCAAAGATTGCGATGGAGATGAGGTATCCGATGAAGAAAAACGGCTCGACGAAGGAGAAGGCCAGAGTGGCGAAGAACACAGCGATGAAGATGTTCAACATGCCCTTCTGGGCATATTGTGTACAGATTTCCACGACCTTTTTGCTGTCGCTCACCGACGCCTTTTCCACACCTTCCAGCTTGATGTTGGCCTTGATGAACTCCACAGCACGATAGGCACCCGTGGTGACTGCCTGGGTGGACGCTCCGGTGAACCAGTAGATCATCGCGCCTCCGGTAATCAGGCCGAGGACAAATGGCGCATGCAGTAACGACAAGGAACTGACGTTGGCGGTCAGGCCCTGCGTCAGAGCCATAATGATCGAAAAGATCATGGTCGTGGCCCCGACTACGGCTGTTCCGATCAGTACCGGTTTCGCGGTCGCTTTGAAGGTGTTTCCGGCACCGTCGTTTTCTTCGAGCAGATCCTTCGCCCGATCGAAGTTAACGTCGATGTTGAACTCCTTCTTGATCTCCGCCTTTACATTCGGTACTTGTTCGATCAGGGAAAGTTCGTAGACCGATTGTGCGTTGTCCGTCACCGGGCCGTAGGAATCCACCGCAATGGTTACGGGTCCCATACCAAGGAACCCGAATGCCACCAAGCCAAAGGCGAACACGGGCGCCGCAATCATGAGATTGCCGAGGCCCATTAGGCTCATGTAGTAGCCGAGAGACATCAGCGCAACCATCGACAGCCCGAGGTAGTAGGCGGAGAAGTTGCCCGAGACAAAACCCGATAAGATTCCAAGCGATGCTCCGCCTTCCCGTGCGGACGTAACCACTTCGCGCGTGTGGCGGGACTCGGTCGAGGTGAAAACCTTTACCAGTTCCGGAATCAGCGCCCCCGCGAGGGTTCCGCAGGAAATGATCGTCGCCAGCTTCCACCACTGGGATGTGTCACCACCCAGCGCCGGGATAATCACGGAAGAAATCCAGTAGGTCAGAAGAATCGAGACGACTGACGTCAGCCATACCAGGGTCGTCAGCGGAGCTTCGAAGTTCATCTTGTCCGCATTGCCGTACCTAGATTTCGCGAAGGCAGCGTTGATGAAGTATGCACCTGCGCTGGAAACCAACATCATGATGCGCATGACGAAGATCCATACCAGCAGCTGCACCTGTACCGTAGGATCCTTCACGCCTAGCAGGATGAACGTAATGAGCGCAACCCCGGTGACACCGTACGTTTCGAAGCCGTCAGCGCTCGGTCCGACCGAGTCACCTGCGTTGTCGCCCGTGCAATCGGCGATTACGCCCGGGTTGCGCGCATCGTCTTCCTTGATCTTGAAGACGATCTTCATGAGGTCGGAGCCGATGTCCGCGATCTTCGTGAAGATGCCGCCCGCGATACGAAGTGCGGCAGCTCCAAGGGACTCTCCGATCGCGAAGCCGATGAAGCAAGGCCCGGCATAGTCCCCCGGAATGAACAGCAGGATGATCAGCATCATCAACAATTCCACGCTAATCAGCATCATCCCGATGCTCATACCGGCTTGTAGCGGAATGGCATAGATGGGATAAGGTTTTCCACCGAGTCCTGCGAACGCAGTGCGCGAATTGGCGAACGTGTTGACCCGGATGCCAAACCATGCGACGCCATAGCTGCCGGCAATCCCCACCACGCTGAACAGTAGAATTACCGCCACTCGGATGGCCTCATATTTCAGCAGGACGCCGAAGTACAAGAGGATGACCACAGCGATGAATGCCCAGAGCAGCATCAGGAACTTGCCCTGCGTGACCAGGTACGTTTTGCAGGTTTCGTAGATCAGTTCGGAGATTTCGCGCATAGCACGATGAACGGGCAGGCCCTTCAGCCTCATGTAGATGGCGAGTCCGAACGCCAGGCCCAAAATACAGAACAGAATTCCAATCAGTAGCAGCTTATGTCCATCGATCGAATCATTAAGAAAACTGACAGAGGATAAGTCCGGAAGTTTCAGGTTAGCTTCGCCGCCTTCCGTAGGCTGGGCCAGGGCGGCGGTCGCGCCGGTCACGGCCAAGGCAAATGCCCCAGCCAAAGTCTTGCCAAAACGGCATCCATGGGACGCAGCACTTGCGAGCCAGGTGCGCATAAGAGAGCCTCCAGATTTTCGAATCATTGGGATCCAACTTACTTTCGGATAATCTGACTATCGCGCACAACACTACCCAGCGAACAAACGAAGGTCGCTAGGGAGCGTATTACTGAAGTCCGAACACGCTTCCACCGCAAGGCTGTTACCGGGTGCTGAGCTTGGCCGCGTCGGATTGCAATGTGCCAGCTTATTGGCGGCGTGAAGGTGAAACCGGTTTCTTGCCGCCCCGACACAAAGAGCTAGATTTTATAACACGTTAGCGGCAGGGGGGTCAATGACATGCGACCACACTCTCCGTGCTTGCCCTCAGCCTGCCAAACCCTGACCCGATTCTTTGCGAGCATACGTCCTTTCCCAGATTGGTTTGCCTACCCGTGTAGAATCCTTGCGGGAAGTAGGGGCGCACGCGAGTGATTGGCCGAAGGCTCGCACATTACGAAATCGTGGAGTCGCTGGGGGCTGGGGGAATGGGCGAGGTCTATCGCGCCCGTGATACCCGCTTGAACCGCGATGTCGCGATCAAAATTCTGTCAAGCGAGCGAACCCTCAGCGAAAATGCCCGGCATCGCTTCCAACGCGAGGCGATGGCAGCCTCCGCGCTAAACCACCCCAATATCATCACGATTTACGAAATTAATTGCGTCGAGCATATCGACTACATCGCTATGGAGTGTGTCCGTGGCTCTACGCTGGGTGCTTTGCTCAAGCACAGCGTGTTGAGTGTGCACCAGGTCCTGCGCTACAGCGCTCAAATTGCGGACGCAGTGGCTAAGGCACACTCGGTCGGCGTCATCCACCGCGATCTGAAGCCCGGTAACGTCATGCTTACCGAGGATGGGCTCATTAAAGTTCTCGATTTCGGTTTGGCGAAGTTTGACCGAACTCTGAGCACAGACCCAAGTGAAGAAGCCAGCAGCGATACTGATTCCGCGCAATTAACCTTGCCGGGCACGACGTCCGGAACTCTGTCCTACATGTCTCCGGAGCAAGCGCGGGGAGATCCAGTGGACTCCCGCTCTGACATCTTCTCCCTTGGGGTTGTGATGTTCCAGTTATTGACTGGGCATCTGCCTTTTGCCGGTCCGAACCAGATGGCTTCCCTGCACAACTTACACTTCACCCCGCCGCGGGAGCTAAGGGAATTGCGCAATGATGTGCCGGAATCGCTGGCTCACTTGATCTCCGAAATGTTGGTGAAAGAACCGGAGAAGCGGGTTCAGTCCATGACTGAGGTTGCCGGGCGCTTGCGGCAGACGGCACACGATGAGCAGTTGTCGCTCTCGCAGGCGCCGGAGCTCATGCCCACGATGGCGAAGTTTGTCCCACCGAAGTCCATCACGCGAAAGCCAGCGTTGAAAACGCGTTGGGTTCGGGAAGCGATTGTGTCCGTTGTCATCCTGGCAACAGCAATCGTTGTGTGGCAAGTTTACGCCAGGAAGAAATCTTCTCCGCCAGCAGCTTCGCAAACGCAGGATGTGCCTGTTGAGGACAACTCCTACGCGCTCTATAAGCGAGCTCGCGAATATCTCGACCACTACGACCGCGAGGGCAAGGTCGATAAAGCCATCAAGCTGTTGGAACGGGCTGTGCAATTGGATGCCAACTCGGCTGCCAACTATGCCGCCCTCAGCGAAGCGTACTACCAGAAAAATCGTTCAAATCCGGACGAGCAGTGGATGAAGATGGCCTCGGCCAATGCCGAAAAAGCCATGAGCCTTGACACCTATCTCGCATCCAGCCACCTCTCGCTTGGGATGGTGAAACTTCAGGCGGGCGACTCCGCCGCAGCAGAAAAGGAGTTCAGTACCGCATCTGAGCTCGACCCAAAGAGCCCCGCACCTCATCGCTGGCTTGCGGTGACCTATCAGAAAGCCGGAAAAGGCGATCAGACTGCCCGGGAGTTTCGCCGCGCCATTGAACTCGATCCTAATGACTGGCGCGCCTACATGGGACTAGGTACTAATGCTTATTTGAATGCGCGGTATGAGGAAGCCGCCACGAACTATGAGAAGGCTGAGCAACTCGAGCCAGAGAGCGTCTCTGTCCTACAGAACCTCGCCGCCGTTTACCATCTTCTCGAGCGCGACGATGATGCCGCCGCCGCTCTTCAGCGCGCACTCGCAATTAAACCTAGCGCTGATATCTACAACAACCTCGGCACCATTCGCTTCTACTCAGGTCACTACGACGACTCAATAGCTGCATTCGAAAAAACCGTTGAACTGGGCGCCAACAATTTTGACAACTGGGCGAACCTCGGTGATGCTTACCGCTGGTCCACAACCCAGAAAGGCAAAGCGAACGCCGCCTATCAGCATGCGATTCAGCTAGTGCGGGAAGAAATCCGAAAAAGTCCCCAGCAGATCGACCTGCACGCAGACCTTGCAATGTACCTGGCCAAGACTGGTGACAAGAACGCTGCCCTTAAGGAATTGCAGATTGTTGAGAAGGCACAGACCAAAGAACCCAACGTGCTCTATCTCATGGCTATTGTTTACGAGTTATGCGGAAAACGGGATCAGGCCCTCGATTCACTCAGTGCTTCCATCAAACTCGGCCAGAGCTTGGCCGACATCAAGAATGAGCCAGAGTTCGTTTCACTGAGGGCCGACCCCCGATACCATTTGCGGATTCTAAGTGGCACGAAATCGGTCGCGAAGCGCTAGCAACCCTCCCTACCAATCGCTCAGACCTGCATTTCTATTGACTTTGCTACCTGCAAGGGATAACTTTCCAACCTCTCCCCCACCGAGCAGTTGATTTACGCGCGCCCGTTAAGGAGGAAAGAAATGGCCATTTACGTCTACAACCTGCAGTTCAGCGTAGCCAATCCGCAGAACGGGATGTTTACTCCGTACAGTCCGAGTCAGTCGGGGTTGGGTTATTCTTCCGCGTGGCTGCAATACAACGGAACGGGAAACCAACCCGCAGTGACTAACTACCCCTTGGTCCAGCCCCCATTACTCGCGAGCCAGTGGTCCTTGGTCCCTTCTCAATATCAGAACGCATTGCCATTAAACGCGACACAGTCCGGTAATCCCGCGACTGATTTTGTGGTGATCCGGATATTCCCGCTTGAGACGCTCACGAACCCTACGATGAGGATGACTACCGTCCTGGGACGGGGCACCAACGGCCAATCGCCCTCCACGAATATGTCGCAATCGCCGTTCATCAACGGACCGAACGCTCGGCCGGTCATTGATTTCGATAACGCCCCGCCGGGGGCGCCGAACTGGTTAGCCCCGGGCAGTGACGGTGCCTGGACGTTCTGCCTTGGCGGCGTGCATGGCAACGACAACGACTACAGCATGAACGTCGGCGCGTCCGTTTGGGTCCCCGCAGGCCAGCCGTACACGGGACTTTATATCTACGGACACGATCCTCAATTGCATGTTGTCATGCCAGCAAAGAGTGCTGACGCGGCCGCATAGTTCAGCCCGAAGTTGTCGGGCCACTGCGGCAACGCAGTGGCCTTTTTCTAATTCGCCACCTCCTTTGGGGGGCGCCCTTCTTCAATGACAACGGTCGCCTCCCGGTCTTAACTTGTTTACAATAGAAACTTTCGTCTCTCGACAGAGGAGATTCCCCGGCTCGTGTGGCCGGACCGTGAATCATTGGAAACACCAGCACACACCTCGAACGGCGCTTCCCCCAACGTCTATTGGCGCGTGGAAGGCAGCCTACTCGATTTGACCACCGTAAAGCCGGTGGCCTTTTTCACTTGGAACTCCCAGACATTTACCGAACGCTGGGTTCGACGGGGATTGGTCGGACTTATGGCCGTGCTACGTCCATTCCTGTATGCCGCAAACCGAGTCTTTGCCACCCGCGTGGTACATGCCGTTCTTCGGGGCATCACTCGGGACCGCCTCGATCTCTTGGGAGAGGAATACTTCAAGTACAAGCTGGCGCCTTTCTTGAAGAAGGACGGCGTTCAACAGCTTCAAGCTGAGGTGCGTACCGGAGCGGAAATCGTGCTGGTAAGCCAGGGACTGGACCACGTTATGCGTCCGCTGGCCCAATACCTCGGCGTGAGGCATGTCATTTCCAATCGGCTTGAATTTCGCGACGACGTAGCCACAGGGAGGCTGTTGGATCCGGTTATCCCTCCGCGCGGATTCTTTGCACGGATTACAGGCAGGGCGCCGGACGGTTCACGAAACGAAGAACAGCTAAAACGGGAAATCGGCCTGGCTCCTTCCCGGCCCCTACAAGGTGCCGAACTGCCTGTCACGCGCGCCGTACTGCACACTCCCCGCCCGATTGTCTACTTTGGGAATAGAACATCGGGAAAGCCCTTGTCGGTACGGCAGGCATTCACCGGCAAGCACATCATGCTGATTGGAGTCACCGGCTTCATTGGGAAAGTCTGGCTGGTGAATACCTTGATGGACTTGCCCGAGGTTGGACGCATCTACCTGCTCATCCGCCGGCAAAAAAGCAATCCTGCCATCAAGCGATTTGAAAAGCTGGTGGAAGAGTCGCCAGTGTTCGATCCATTGTTTGCACGTTACGGCGCGGGACTTTCGGGTTTCCTCGCCGACAAGGTTGAAGTGATCGAAGGCGATGTGACGTGTCCCGACCTCGGTTTCGTGCCTGAAGTCGCCGAGCACCTTCGCGGAAAACTCGACCTGATCATCAATAGCTCGGGTCTTACGGACTTCAATCCCGATTTAAGGGATGCGCTCACCACCAACGTTGATGCGGCCGTGAACATTGTGGAGTTTGTCCGGAGCGCCGATCATCCTGCGTTACTACACTTATCCACTTGTTACGTAGCGGGAGCGCGGGATGGGCGCGTCAACGAAACCATACGTGCTAACTACACTCCAGCAGGCGCTAGCGATTTCGATGCCGAGCGCGAGTGGAAGATATTGCATGCCCTTGTAGCGGAATCCGAGCGCAAGGCCGAGGGTCCAGAAATAACGGAAGAATTGCGCCAGCAATCGCTCGGCAAGGAACACGCAGCCAAAGACCTCAAGGGGAACGCACTCGAGAACCAGGTGCGGAAGAACCGAATCCGCTGGCTACGGAATCAATTAACGGAAGCTGGCGTCCAGAGAGCGAAAGAACTCGGGTGGCCAAACACATACACTCTGACCAAGAGCCTGGCGGAGTCGCTGATACAAAAGCGTGGCGCGGATCTGCCCATTGCCATCGTTCGTCCTGCGATCGTCGAGACTTCCGTTGCTAAACCCTTTGTTGGATGGAACGAGGGCATCAACACATCGGCCTCGCTTTCATACCTGCTGGGAACGTATTTCCGGCAGTTGCCTACCAATGAGAGCAAGCGGCTCGATATTATTCCCGTCGATGCTGTGTGCGCCGGGATGACCTTGATCGCTGCTGCCTTGATCGAACGCCGACACGAGCCGCTGTATCAGCTGGCGACCTCAGTCACAAATCCTTGCGACATGGGACGTTCCATCGAGCTTACGTCGCTCGGGCATCGCAAGCACTATCGTGCGCAAGAGGGATTGGAAGGCTGGCTGCGGTTGCGTTTCGATGCCATTCCGGTCTCAAAGCAGCGTTACAACCGAATGTCAGCGCCAGCTCAGAAGGCGATCATCCAGTCGATTCAGCGAATCATGGCGCCTTTGCCGTTGCGCAAGCCACCGTTGGTGAAGGCTGAGAGAAGCCTGGAGCGCGTGGAGAAGCTCATCGAGCTATTCGAGCCATTTATCCTCCACAATGAACATGATTTTGTGGCAGACAACGTTGAGAAACTTTCCTACGCGTTGCCGCCAGCGGAGAAGGCCGACTTCGGGTACGATACCCGTTCCATCGACTGGTGGGACTATTGGATTAACATACACATTCCTGCACTGCGGCGGTGGACGTATCCTTTGATTGAGGGACGGCCGCTCGAAGCGCGCCCTGCGCGCAGCTTTCAACTTGCTGCCGAGCCGGAGAACGGAAACGGCGAAACTTTACCCACAGGGACAAACGGGGCAACTTGGCGATATTCCTGACCGGTTCAACCGGATATATTGGCGCTCACGTCGCCAGCAATCTTCTGCAAGGACACAGTGGCACTTTGAATCTGCTGGTCCGTGCACGCGATCCACATGAGGCTGAACTGCGTCTGTGGCAAGCATTTCAGTTGCACATGGATTTCCCGCGTTTCTACGACTTTCTGCAAACGAGGGTCCGAATTTTCCGCGGCGACCTCACCACCTTACGATTCGGGCTTTCGGCGGACGATTACGACCGTCTGATTCATACTACTGACTCAGTGATTCACTGTGCCGCATCATTGAATCGCAAATCCGAGAAGAGCTGCTTAAACGTAAATCTGCGGGGCACGCTCGAAGTTGTGCAACTTGCGATGCGATCCCACTACTATCACGGGCTGCGCCGTTTTAGCCACGTCAGCACGGTGGCTGTGGCCGGAATGCGTAGCAATGAGGTGGTCACCGAAGACAGCTCCATTGACTGGAACCGCTCGGATTACGATCCCTATGCACGCACCAAGAAATTTAACGAACATATGATCCGGCAGTTGCTGCCGGAAGTCCCCCTGACGATTTTCCGTCCTAGTATCGTGTTGGGAGATAGCCGCTACGGGGAGACCACCCAGTTCGACATGGTGCGGTCGTTCGTTTTCTTGGCTGACCTATCTCTGCTTCCATTCCGCGCGACCGACATGATCGACATTGTCAATGTGGACTTCGTTGCCGACGCCATCGCAACTCTTCATCAGAAAGAGAAGCCGCTCTACGACACGTATCACCTTTCGTCGGGCAGAGACTCGCAGACATTTCGTGAACTGACGAACGCATTGGCCACGGCACGAGGCAAACGCTCTCCGATGTTTGTGCCCTTCCTTGAAACGCCGTTCGCCCGAATCGTCGATCTCTTCGCGGGCCGCAAGAGTTCCCTCGGGCACAACGCCTCATTGATGAAAGTGTTCATGCCCTACCTGGTATGGAATACGGTCTTCGACAATACGCGCGTGACTTCGGAACTTGGACGCAAACCGGTGCCGTTTTCGCAGTACAGTTTTCCTCTTCTTAAGTTCAGTCGCGAATCGAACTTCACCTACCCATTTCAAGGATGGCCGCAAGTCGTGGGAGGGTCCGCGGCATGATGGACTTCATCCTGGAGGCATGGGTCTCGGGCATCATTGAAGCTTCGAAGGCTAAATGGATGCTCGGCAAAGGCAAGCCATGGCAGCCCGGTCAGAAGCTGAGGCTTTTGTTCGCCGGATACAACGGTACGCGCAACACCGGTTCCGACGCCCGTGTGGAAGAGATGCTTCGTCAAATCCGCCACATTCTGGGGGCGGATCAGGTTGAGTTTAGTGTGATGACGCAGAACTTTCAGCGTACGGAAGGATATTTTGACGGCAGCGCACAGGTTCACTTACCCGACATCTTTCCGCCATTCTTGTCCGAGGAAGTTCCCAAACACCACGGCGTTGTTGCCTGCGAAGGATCGATGTTCAAGAGCAAGTTCGCCAATGCGCTGACCACGATGATGATTGGCTCTCTGGGAATTGCGGCGGCACAAAACAAGCTTTCCGTGGGGTTCGGCGCAGAGGCGGGGCACATGGACCCTCTCATTGCCAAAATGTGTGCGCGATACTGCAAAGATTCGCTGGTCATCACTCGCAACGAGGAATCGCGAACCCTGTTGCGCGAACTAGGCGTTCCTACTGAGCTGGGCACCGATACCGCTTGGACCTTTGAACCTCGACCTGCCGAGTACGGTCAGCAGGCCTTACGCGATGTGGGCTGGGACGGCAAGAAGCCCGTGCTGGTTATCTGTCCTATCAATCCTTTTGAGTGGCCGGTGAAAGCGTCGGTTGCCAAATTCGCTCTACACAGTGTCGCTGGTGCATACAAAGACAGCCACTACCGCTCGGTGTACTTTCACAACAGCGGACCTGAGTCGGAGCGAGCTTATTCACATTACTTAAACTCTACATCCAATGCCGTGGCGAGTTTCCGCAAGGATCACGATCTCTTCACGATCATGGTCGCTACAGAACGCTTGGATGCCCGCCCGGCGCGACGAATATCTGAACAGCTCGGCGGAGTACCCGTTTTGACTTCGGATGATTACAACATGTACGAGCTGGTCAGTATTCTGCGCGCCTGCCATTTGATGGTTTCTTCGCGCTATCACGGAATCGTAACCTCCATGCCGGCCCTCGTGCCCTCGGCGGGCATCACCATGGATGAGCGAATTCGCAACCTTATGCGCGAGCGCGGACACCAGGAGTTGCTCATGAATGTGGATGACCCTGATCTGGAGCCGCGCCTGCTCTCTGCGCTCGAAAAACTCTGGCGTGACGGAGAATTAATCGCCAACGGCATCGGTCGCACGGTCGTGCGAAACCTGAAAGTCATGGCGCGCATGGGAATCTATTTCGAAGAAGAAGTCCAGCGCCGCTATCCGGACTTTCCAACGCGTCGGGGTGAATGGTCTTGGGAGGATTATCTTCCTCCCATGAGTCCAGGTCTGCATCATCTGGTCGAAGCATTCAGCTAGAAGCTCAAGAAACGGAGGAGTGGAGAAAACCACGGAATGAGTTTTCTCGAAGACATATTTGCGCAACTTGAGGCAGCGGGAGACACGATCCTCCTACGCCACGAGTCCGCTCGAGCGACAGGTCGCGAGTTACAGGCGAAAATTAGCGCCGCGCGCGCCTTTCTAAGATCCCACAGATTGAAGAATGGTGATCGCTGCGCGCTTCTGAGTGCGAACAGCATCGATTGGGTGGCGTTAGACCTGGCAATTATTGCGGAGGGCCTCATTGTGGTCCCACTCTATGCGCGTCAGGCGCCCGCCGAACTGGTTGCCATGATGAAGGATTGTTCTCCGGCCGCGATCTGCTGTGGCGACGCTTCGTTGAGAGAAGCGATTCTTAAAGAATGGGCCGAGGCTCCTCAGCAATTTTTGTTCAGCGAAATCTTTGCGACCACGGACCGCATTGGCGACCCTCCCGTGCTAGCCGACTCCGATCCCGTCGCCGTCATCTACACATCCGGAACTTCAGGCGAAGCGAAGGGCGTAGTACTGACTGCCGGGAATGTGGCGCACATGTTGAGCTGCACTTCCGCCCGGCTCGATCTCCTAATGCGACGCAAGCCGCTTCCGCAGGATCGCGTATTTCACTATTTACCCTTTGTTTTCGCAGGCTCCTGGATCATGCTGCTGACCTGCTTGCTGCGCGGCAGCTTACTGACGCTGAATTCGGACCTCTCGAAAATCTCTAATGAAATGCGAGAATCTGCCGCCGATTATTTTCTCAATGTTCCCGCACTGCTCGAGCGTATGCGCAAGGCGGTGGACGAGCAATTATGGAAGACCGGCGGTCCGGTACAGTGGATCTATTCCAAGGCAAAAAATGCGGCGGTCCGAGAACATGAGGGCAAGTCCACACTCTCGGATACCTTTTGGAGCGCTCTGGCGGAAGCGACGGTCTTTCCGACCATTCGCAACAAGATGATCGGCCCCAACCTGCGCGCTCTAATCTGTGGCTCGGCGCCGCTCAACGTTGATACACAGCTTTTCTTCATAATGCTCGGTATCCCCGTGCTGCAGGTGTATGGCCTTACTGAGACGACAGCCATCTGTACCATGGATGATCCGAGAGACGTGGTCCCCGGCCGCACCGGACCTGCCATCAGCGGTATTGAAATGAAACTGGGTGAGAACGACGAGATTATTGTGAGTGGGCCGAACATTTTTCACGGTTACTGGCATCGCCCCGAGGAGACTGCAAAAGTTTTGCACGATGGTTGGTTCCACACCGGAGATCAGGGAGAAGTGGACGCAAAAGGGAACTGGCGTATTATCGGACGCATCAAGAATCTGATCATTCTTGGTTCTGGGCACAACATAGCTCCTGAGCCGATCGAAGATGAGGTCCTGAAACAGTTGCCCGGTGCGCAACAAGTTGTGCTAGTCGGGAATGGACGAGGATATCTATCAGCAATCGTTACGGGTGACATCAACCGCGATAAGGTGCAGCGAGCGCTCGACGCGGTGAATCCGAATCTGCCCCATTACAAACAGGTGAGAGCATTTCACATTCATAACGAACCGTTTTCGATTGACAACGGGATGCTGACAGCTAACGGCAAGCTGAAGCGCGACCTTATCTCACAACGACTCCAGCCACAAATTGAAGAGCTCTATCAGCAGAAGCAGGCGTCGTAAGCATGAATCGGTTTGAAGGCAAATCGCTCTCGTGGGAATTAAAGGATGGCGTCATTGAACTGGCGCTCCATCGGGAGCCATGCAATGAGATTGGTTCGCTCACGCTTGAGGAATTGGAAAGGTTTGTCGCGGCGCTCGAACGTATGGCAGACGGGGCTCACGCACTGATTCTTCACAGCAAGATGAAGGCTGGTTTTTCGGCTGGGGCGGACTTGCGCGAACTCTATCACCGTGCGCAAGCGATGGAGCGATCTGCCGCTGCGGCGGGCGTCCGCGATTATCTGGAGCGCATTCACCGAGTCATGAACTCGATTGATGCGTCCCCGTTGACTACAATTGCCGCAGTTCACGGCGTTACCTTCGGCGGCGGCTTCGAGTTAGCTTTAGTCTGCGATCTCATCATCGCCGACAAGATGGCCCGCTTCTGCTTTCCGGAATTGCGACTTGGCTTGATCCCTGGATTTGGTGGAATTCCGCGCCTGAAGCGGGATTTGGGGAATGCCGTGGTTCGCGATCTGCTGCTTACCGGGCGCAGCCTCAATGCTACGAAGGCCCAAGCGGTCGGACTGGTGAGCCAGGTGGTTGCGGAGGATCAGGCTCTGCGTGTTGCACGCTCTACGGCCGGCCAGTTGGGGAAGTTTGATCGGCGAACATCCGTTGCCGCAAAACAATTCATCAAGCCGATTCCATACGAAGACCTTCGGCGCGAAATCGACTTATTTTGTGAATTATTTCTCCAGCCCGCAGTCGAAGAAGGATTGAGAAGATTTGTGGAGAGCACTGACGCCCAGCCATATCTGCCTTAGAAACATGCGTTCAAGGTACTGCGGGCAGCACACCCGGGTTGTTTTATGATAATTGTATGACCGCTTCCGAGCAGACACTCGATCAGATCCTCACGCTGGCCGCGACGCACTTCAAAGTGCCGCGTGAAAGGCTGGCGCCTGATGACGACTTCTTCAAGACCCTCGGGATCGACAGCCTACAAGCCCTTGATCTACTGACGAAGTTGGAGAACCACTTTAAGGTCGAATTACCCGACTATGAACTGCAAGGTGTTTCAGATTTCCGCACGCTGGCTGACCGTATCCAGTCCCGGCTATAAGTGTTCAACCAGTTCCATTCCTGCAGGTAATGATCTGATTAACATCACTTTGCGTTCTGAAATCGCGTCCGTATGGTGAAATAGAAGTTTGATGCTCAACCTGGACCAATACACCAGCCTGGGCGAAGCCTTGCGCGACGCACTCGAGCGCTGGCCGAATGAAGTCTGCCTGATCGAGTCCGACCGCGGTAAGGAGAAGACTCGGCTTACCTATTCCGACTTCAAAGAAATCGCCGTTCCGCTCACTCGCGCGCTCGAGGATGCTGATCTCAAGGCCAACGATCGCGCCGCGATCATCATGACGAACCAGTCGAAGTGGCTGATATCGGCGTATGCCATCTTCCACTGCGGTGGAGTGATTGTTCCTCTCGACTACAAACTGACCGCCAGCGAGCACTTGCAATTGCTGGCACATTCGCACGCAAGGTTCTTGATTGTTGAGTTCTACCTGTGGCGTGCCATTATGCAGTCGCCCGAGTTCAAGAAGCACTCTGTGCAGCGAGTGCTAGTGACCGAGGCGCCGTTGGGCGCTGATCTTGGAGGGGCATTTCGCTGGGAGGATTTCCGCCGAAAAGGAGCGCCAACCGTGGTGAAACGCCAGAAGGAGGATGTAGCCTGTATCGTCTACTCTTCCGGTACTGGGGGCCGTCCCAAAGGCTGCGTGCTCACCCACGAGAACTATCTCGAACAGTGCAAGGCGCTCACGGCTTGGTATCCCTTCTGGCCGGGCGTGCGCTACCTAAGCATCCTGCCGACGAATCATGCGATTGACTTCATGGTCGGTTTCATCGGCCCGTTTGTGTGTGGAGCTTGTGTAGTGCACCTCAGGACTTTGCGGCCGGAGTTCGTCCGCGATGCTATGGTGAAATACAAGATCACTTACATGAGCCTGGTCCCAATGGTTCTCAAGAACCTGGAGAGAGGTCTTCGGGCAAAGTTCGATGACCTGCCGGGGCCGAAACGGTTTTTTCTCGATAAGCTGATCGCGTCGAACAAGGCTCTAACGCGCCACAAACCCAATGTTCCGTTAAGCCGCAAATTGCTGAGCCAGGTGCATAAGGCCTTTGGCGGTGAATTGCTGGCGTTGTTTACCGGGGGCGCATTCATGGAGCCTTCGACTCTTCAGTTCTTCTACGATTTGGGAATCCCTGTAGCGAACGGATATGGACTCACAGAGGCTGGCACGGCACTTACGCTGAACGACTTCAAACCTTTTCGCGCCGACACGGTCGGCAAGCCGCTGCCGGGGGTTGAATTGAGAATTTTGAACCCGGATTCTGACGGCATCGGCGAAGTAGCCGCTCACAGCAAGACCATAATGTCGCACTACCTCGACGATCCGGAGTTGACCGCGCAGACGATCGTGGATGGATGGCTCGTCACCGGGGATCTCGGTCGCTTTGACGGAACGGGTCACCTTCAGTTGTTCGGTCGCAAGAAGAATATGATCGTGACCGATGGTGGGAAAAATATCTACCCCGAAGATATCGAATCCGCCTTCGACGGCATTCCGGTGAAAGAGTACTGCATCTTCGCAGCGAATTACCTGTGGCCTGCGAAAACGCTCCGCAAGGAAATGCTTGTTCTTGTGCTTCGGCTGGAATCAGGACAGGAATTCTCGCCAGCATTGCAGGAGGAAGTCAACGGCCGTAACCGCCGCCTGCCGGACTTCAAACGCGTCGGAGGCTATATTATCTGGGACAAGGATTTTCCTCGTACGGCGTCGATGAAGATTAAGCGCACGGTGCTGGCTGAAGAAATCGGCAGGTCGCGCAGCCGCGCTGCCGTGGTTGCCTTGTGAATTCCTCTTATCTTGCGGTAGTCAATCCAGCGGCTGGTGGAGGTCGCTGTCGCAAACTTGTAGGCCCCGCGCTAGAACGGTTGCGGGCCTGTGGAGTCAGCTTTGAGATGGTCGAGACGGCTTCCGTTGGGGACGGCGAAGAAATCGCGCGGAAAGGCTATGCGCGGGGCTTTCGCAAGTTCATTGCCGTCGGTGGCGACGGCACTTCATACGAGATCGTGAACGGGCTTTTTCCACGCGATGATGGGGATCCCGCGCCTACGCTGGCATTTCTTCCACTTGGTACTGGTAATTCTTTTCTACGTGACTTCAGCGATCGTGGTGCGGAGCACGGAATTGAAGCGCTAGTCGCCGGCCGTTCGCGGCCCTGTGATGTCCTCCGTCTCAGGCATAACCAGGGCGTCATTCACTACATCAATCTTCTCAGCATGGGATTTTCTGCGGACGTAGCGATGATGCGGGCACGCCGATTCAGTGGCTGGGGTGAACTCGGTTACCAGTTGGCCATCTTCATCTGCCTGGCACGGCTCCGGCGTAGGCCATTTCCTCTCCGTGTAAATAGCGACCAGCAATTCGACCACCGACGCTGTCTCTTCCTGACCTTTAGCAATAGCAAATTTACTGGCGGTACGATGATGATCGCACCCAATGCCGATATTAACGATGGCCTGATTGAATATGTGCGCTGGGGGCCCATTGGCCGTATCGGCCTTGTCCGCAATCTCTCGACCCTCTACGACGGGACACACATCAATCACCCCCTGGCCGAGAGAAGGCAAGCACAGCGCATTGAGTTCAAACTGGATACGCCGGTAGACGTAATGGTCGACGGCGAAGTTCTTACCGTGCATTGTGAATCCCTGGATGTCTTGCCCTCGGCACTGAGCGTCGTGGTATAAAAACATTTCATGTCGGAAGAGCGCAGAAAGCGACAGCAGGACCGGGAACGTGCGGCTGAGACGCCAGGTCCGTTTTCCTTACGTAAGGTCATCATTGGCGTGCTGATTGTTGCGGCCTTTGCCGCTGCTTATTATCTGGGCATTCGCAAGCGAACTGGACGTCTCGACAACTTTGCCCAATGCGTAGCGAGATCCGGTACCCGGATGTACGGTCTCTACTGGTGCACACACTGCGCCGATCAAAAAGAACTGTTCGGTTCTTCCTTCCAGTACATCCCTTACGTCGAATGCGGAATCAAGGGGCAGGCGCGCGGCGAAATCGAGCAGTGCAAAGCTGAAGGCGTCATCGAGTTTCCCACCTGGGATTTCCTCGGCAAGGAAAAAATCACAGGGGTAAAGTCACTTCCGGAGATCGCAGAGAAGACCGGATGCAGGCTTCCATGACTTCCGGCACACGACGCATGTTGCTGATTATTGCTGTGCTGGCCTTCTGCGGAATCCTGGTTTCATCCGTCTCGCTTTCTCATCACTACAGCACTTCAACTTCTTCCTTCTGCAACTTCGGAGAAACGATGAACTGCGATATCGTGAATCGCAGTATCTATTCGACGGTGCTGGGCATTCCTGTCGCTTTGATCGGCATTCTTGGATATGCGGGTTTGCTGATTCTGGCCATTTGGCATCGCGCCAAGGGCGAGAGGCCGATGCTATTGCTGTTGGCGTCTGTCGCAGGGTTGAGTTTCGCTCTCTATCTCACTTATGTCGAGGGCTTCGTGCTCGGCGTCTGGTGTGTTTTGTGTTTATCATCGCTTGCATTGATTGTCACGATCACCGCGCTATCCTCGACCTTGGCAGCGCAGGCCATGTGGCGTGCTTCTGCGCCCCACCCATGATTAGTCACTGATGGAAGAAGCCTCTCAACCAGAAATCAGGCCTGCAGAGCCCTCCCGATCCGCGGCGTCTGCGTCAGGTGAACTGCGGTTGCACGAGATGCACAGCGGAACTTTTCGTAACTCCAGGTTTCTTCGCGTCTGGCTGCCGGGCGGATACGATCATCCCGACAATCGTGATCGCCACTATCCCATCTTTTATTTGAATGACGGGCAAAACCTTTTCGAAGCCGCGACGTCATTCACAGGTGTTCATTGGCAGATTGGAGAGACCGCGGGCCGGTTGATTACCGAAGGCAGAATTCCGCCCATGATCTTTGTCGGGATCGATAACGCGCAGAAAGAGCGCATAAAGGAGTATCTGCCATACCGCGCCTTCAATCCACGAATCATGCGGCCACAAGGCAAACGCTATCCAGAATTTCTGCTCAACGACGTCATGCCCTTCGTTTACGAGCGCTACCGGGTCGCCCGCGGCCCGGAGAACACGGGTCTCGGCGGTTCATCCCTCGGAGCATTGATCGCCTTATTTACTGTGCTGGATCGGCCCGGCATATTCGGTAGGCTGCTCCTGGAGAGCCCCAGTTTGTTCGTCTCTGGGCGTCGTCTGCTTAAGTACAGCCGCGCCTTTCGCCAATGGCCGGAGCGCATGTATCTTGCGATAGGAACCCGCGAAAGTGGCCGCGAGGATCGCGATTCGAAATTCGTCGAAGACCTTCGCGAACTGGAACGTATCATGCGTCGATCGGGCCTCGACGAAGGTCGCCTTCGAGTGAACGTGGACGAAGGCGCTTCGCATAGCGAGGGCGAGTGGGCAAAACGCTTTCCCGGCGCTCTCGAATTTCTTTTTGGATCTCACTCAGCAAGATGATCTGATCCGAATTTTGCCTGAGACCCCGCGAATTTTGCTGTGGATGTGAGCTGCGGCATGATTCGTTCGATTGTCAGAACGTAGTAAGATGAATTTCCCTTTCTCTTTCTTTAAGGAGGCCATCCCATGAGCCGAGGTATGCGCTCGACTGTTTCTTTTCTTCTAAGCATTTTCATGATTGGTGCGGTTGCATTCGCCCAACAATACAATCCCGCCCAGATGAAGGGTATGAAGTGGCGGTTAGTCGGCCCTTTCCGCGGAGGCCGCGTGCTTGCCGTGACGGGTATACCAGGCGATCCGTACACCTTCTACTTCGGCGGTGTTGCCGGAGGGGTTTGGCGCACGAATGATGGCGGCAACACCTGGGTATCGTTGACCGACAAGGAACCATTTGCCTCTATCGGCGCGATAGCTGTATCCGAATCGAATCCAGGCATCATCTATGTCGGTACTGGCGAGTCCTGCATCCGCGGGAACATTTCCTATGGCAATGGAGTGTACAAATCGACCGATGGCGGCAAGAGTTGGTCTTACATAGGTCTGAAGGAGACTCAGCACATTTCCCGCGTGCTGGTGAATCCACGCAATCCCGATATCGTTTACGTTGCCGCCTTCGGTCACGCCTATGGTTCGAACCCCGAACGTGGTGTCTACCGCTCCCATGATGGTGGCAAGACCTGGGACAAGGTTCTCTACAAGGATGACAAGACGGGAGCTATCGATCTCACCGCCGATCCTCACAATCCGAACGTGATGCTCGCCGCGATGTATGAGGCACAGCGTACGCCGTGGAGCCTTTCCAGCGGCGGGCCGGGCAGCGGGCTCTACCGTTCTGTCGACGGCGGCAGCAATTGGAAGCGACTTGAGGGAAATGGAATTCCCGAGGGATTGCTCGGGCGCATTGGAGTATCCGTTTCAGGAGCCGACTCCAATCGTGTTTATGCGCTCATCGAGGCCAAAGAAGGCGGTCTCTTTCGTTCGGATGATGGTGGTGATAGCTGGACGCGTGTGAATGACGATCAACGGTTGACGCAGCGTGCCTGGTATTTCACTCACATTTTTGCCGATCCCAAAAGTGCAGACACAGTGTACATGCTCAACACCGGAATGTTCCGTTCCGGCGATGGTGGCAAGAGTCTAACGCTGCTTCCCGCGCCGCATGGCGACCATCACGGACTTTGGATCGATCCCCAAAATCCACAGCGGATGATCAATGGCAACGATGGTGGCGCTACCATCAGTGTTGACGGCGGCAAGAGTTGGAGCACCCAGTACAATCAGCCGACTGCGCAGTTCTACCATGTTGCCGCCGATAACCGGCCCCTCTATTACCTTTACGGAGCGCAACAGGACAATTCAACCGTAGGCATCGCCAGCCGCAGCGACGACGGATACATCGGGCGCCAACATTGGTACGACGTTGGAGGAGGTGAAAGCGGCTACATCATTCCCGATCCGCGCGATCCCGATATCGTCTACGCAGGTTCAGGTGGCGGCCTGATCACCCGCTTGAACAATCGTGCCCGTCAGGTGCAGGACATCACCGTCTGGCCTATCGACAGCAGCGGACACGGCGCAAAAGACCTGAAGTACCGTGGCGCGTGGACAGATCCCATCGCCCTCTCTCCCTTCAATCCCGATGTTCTCTACACGGCGACAGAAGTCGTTTTCAAGAGCACCGACCACGGTACGAGCTGGACGCCCATCAGTCCTGATCTGACGCGGAACGATAAGAGCAAGCAGGAAAGTTCGGGTGGCCCGTTGACTAAAGACAACACGACCGTTGAGTACTACGACACGGTATTCACGGTTGCCGAGTCGCCTAAGCAAAAGGATCTAATCTGGGCGGGCACCGACGATGGTCTCATCAAGCTCACGCGGGATGGTGGACAACACTGGACCGATGTCACACCAAAGGGCATGCCGGAGTGGAGCCTCGTCAGCTTGATCGACGCTTCTCCACACGATGCCGGAACAGCCTACGCAGCTGTGGATACGCACAAGCTCGATGATGTTCGTCCGTACCTCTACAAGACGACCGACTTCGGAAAGACCTGGACCAAGATTACGAACGGTATCCCTGACGGTGCATACACGCACGTTGTCCGGGAGGACCCGCAGCAGAAGGGCCTGCTCTACGCAGGAACTGAAACCGGTATCTTCGTGTCCTTCAACGATGGGGTGCAGTGGCAATCTCTGCAGCTGAATCTTCCCACTTCGCCAATTCATGACCTGATCGTCAAGGATGACGACATCGCAGTCGCTACCCATGGCCGATCCTTCTGGATTCTCGATGACATCACTCCACTTCGGCAACTGTCGGTTCATACCGGGAACGTGGACGCTGTCCTGTACAAACCACACACCATCACACGATTCCTGTGGCCCGAAGACTATGAACGGCGTCAGCCTGTCGCTCCCAACCCTCCGAACGGCGCAGTTTTCTCGTACTACTTCGGTCAGGCTCCTAAGGGCGAAGTTACACTCGAGATTCTCGATGCGCAGAATAAGGTTGTGCGGCGGTACTCCAGTATAGAGAAGAAAGAAGCCGAGACGCCGCCCGAATGGCCTGACCAGCAACCGCCACAGGAAAAAATTCCTGTGGATGCCGGGCTAAACCGCTTTGCCTGGGATCTTCGCTATGACGGGCCTCGCAAATTACCCGGCGAAGTCGGCGCCGAATTCCGCAGTCGTGGGCCCTATGCTTTACCCGGTAACTACCAGGTCAGGCTTACTGCCAACGGCAAGTCGCAAACCGAGTCTTTTGAGCTGAAAGTGGATCCACGCGTAAACGTATCGATGGCCGATCTTCAAAGACAATTTGACCTGCAGATGAAAATCCGTGATCAGTTGAGTGAACTGCACGCGGCCGTGAACGACATCCGCAACATCCGTACCCAATTCCATGGATTGCAGAGCAGGCTCTCCGATGATGCGCGCTATAAGGCAATCCTCGCGAGCTGCGAAGCTCTCGACAAAAAGATGACGCCGATCGAAGAAGGCTTGCTGCAGGTCAAGATCAAGTCCTCAGAGGCTAGCCTGAACTTTCCTGTGCTAATTGATGAACAGTTGCACTCGCTGGCTTTCGTCGTAGGCGTCGGCGATGGTGCTCCCACGCAGCAGCACTACGCTGCATTTGAAAGCCTGAGCAACCAGGCAACACCACTCATCGCCCAGTGGAAGCAGATCATGACCACGGATGTTGTGGCGCTCAACGATGCCATGCAGAAGCAAAGCGTGCCGGCAATTTATATCGCTCCAAACTTGGCTGAACAACAGCCGACGGCACCAGGTCAACACTAGAAACAACAGCTGGATGAACTTAGTGAGGTGGATTGGTTTGTGGATAGGGCTCCAGATGAGGAGGATCAGCTAGAGCATCTACAAACCACGCCTTGCGATCGTGGAAGTAGTCGAGCAATTCTTTGTTCTGCTCAAGCCCCATGTCTTGCGCCCAGGCTACCTTAGACGCGTCGATATCTGGATCGTTCGCGACCCATTCACCACCAGCCTTATGGATCGGGCCATGGTGCACGATTACGAGCTGATTGCCGGGCATGGCGTTGAGCTGTGCGACCGCGCTCGCGCGAAATAGATTGCCACGCGGCCAGGGCGGCTCGACACCAACGTGAATCATTGCGCAAAGGATTCGCAAGACCACCATTGCCACGCTGACCAACATCACTGCTCGCACCATAGACTCACCGGCACGCGTACTCTCCCGGTTCCACTGTCGAAGATGTCGCAAGCCTTGCAGAACCATGATGTAAAGCAAGCCAGTCGCGGGAGCAATGTAATGGGGTAGCGACCACGTTTCTACTACAGTTGCCAGAAAAAACCATCCTCCTGTCCACAGCACAAATGTCATTTTGCGATCGTGTAAGATGCGGGGAAAATCCAACAAGCCGATAGTAAGGACTGGTCCTACATAAAAAATCCACCACCAACGTATCTTTTCAATGGTGCGCAACATAAGCCCATCAAGGGAACGTGCCTTTTGAAACTCGGCTACTTCCCATCCGGCAAAGTAGTCGCGCATCTCCGCGTGACGGTAGACCGGCTCCGGTCTCAAGTGCTGCCAGATGAAATAGGGAGCCATGGCGTAAGTTGAACGGTTGACCTCATAGCCCGTACGAAATGGGCTGCCGGTCAATCGCCAGTAGTAATACCCCATGCCGGTTCCACTAACGACGAGGATGAGAACGAGTGGCAATACAACGTTCTTCACTGCCGTCGCGAATAGCTGTTTTTTCTTTTTTCTCAACATTCCCAACAACCAGGCTGCCATTGCGACAGCCACCGGCAGGCTTAGCATGAAGCCTTCGTAGGGACGGCTGTTTGCCAGGATCGCCAATCCCATTCCCATCACAATCGCATCGCGCGTTCTAGCGTATTTCCTGATACGTGGGAGTGCGCCGAAAACCAATGCTCCTCCGAGAGCAGACACCGCCGTCGTGAAGTAGCTGTTGGTCCAATAGCTGAGTATGCCGAGCCGTAACGCCGCGAGTACGCCGCCAAATAGGGCCCATCCAGCGGGGAACCAGCCCTGCAGCATCCAGGTAAGAGCCCCGAATGTAATACCCGCAATCAGCCACACGCCCCACCACGGATTTCCGCCGACCAGGGTGCCCGAAGCCAGCACAATTCCCTGTGCCGGTGGGTACATCGACATGTACGTGGGGTGATGGATGATGTGGAAGCTTTCAAAGTGTACCCACATTGGGTGCGTCGGATTGGTGATCCGGCCTAAGGCAAAGGTCTTTCCTGCCAGCAGGTAGCTGTACTCATCATCCCACCTGGGTTGTGGAATCCCGATCACGGGAATCAGTGCGGCCCGCAAGGTGAGGACCATCGCGCCGACCGCGACAACGGAAAGTCGCTTGTGGGCCGCCAGGCGAGAAAATGCTCGCTCTGCAGCACGAAATGCCGGCGTTGACCGGCGACCTCGTGACGAGCGTAAAAGGATCATGGTCACCGAGCCGACGACCATGAAACATTCAATAACGATCAGAAGAACGGGCGCGAGGCTGGCGTAGAGTCCCTCTAGGAGCGCCACGTTTTCACCAATACGCCTGAGATTTTCAATTTGTCCAGCGTATTGGAAGTTTAATGTGCGACCGGGTGCTTGTCGACCGGTGACCCTTCGAGAATGCTGCGGGCGACTTCGATCATCTCCGGATCGACCTTCCGGTTCTTGGCCAACGCCTCGGTCAAAGGCACGGAGATGATCTTGTTTCCCCGCAATGCTGCCATTGTGCCTGACTCGTTGCGATGCACCATGTCGATCGCACCTATGCCATATCGTGTCGCCAGCACTCGGTCGAATGCAGTCGGCGTACCGCCCCGCTGTATGTGGCCCAGTACAACCGCGCGAGTCTCGAATCCGGTGCGCTTTTCGATCTCCCGGGCTAATAGGTTGCCGATCCCTCCCAGGCGGACATGGCCGAATTCGTCGCGGCCAAGGTCCGCCACGACTGCATCGCCGTGCGATGTTTCGGGATCGCTGGAAAACTTTGCGCCTTCGGCCGCGACTACGATGCTGAAGTAACGCCCGCGGGAGTGCCTCGCCTGGATCGTTTCGGCGACTTTATCGATGTCAAATGGCAGCTCCGGAACGAGGATGACATCCGCACCGCCACCAATGCCGCTGTACATGGCAATCCACCCTGAGTCGCGGCCCATGACCTCCACCACCATGACGCGGTTGTGGGCTTCGGCGGTCGTATGTACTCGATCGATGGCCGCAGTGGCGACGTTGACGGCTGTATCGAAACCAAAGGTGTAATCGGTCCCGGAAAGATCGTTGTCGATCGTCTTAGGGACACCAACCACTTTTATTCCTTTTTCGTGCAGCTTCTGCGCGACCGAGAGCGTGTCGTCGCCGCCAATTGCTATTAACGCCTGAATCCCATGTGACTTTAGAGTGGCGATGCACTTGTCCAAGCCGTCGGATTTCTTCGCAGGATTGGTTCGCGATGTGCGCAAAATGGTCCCCCCTTGCGGGAGAATTCCGCTGACGCTCTCCAGGTCGAGCACCATGCTCTTATCTTCTACCAGCCCACGCCAGCCTTCCATGAAACCAAGAAATTCATCCTGATAGTGAAAACATCCTTTGCGCACGACCGCTCGAATGACTGCATTCAGTCCTGGACAATCTCCGCCGCCGGTTAACATTCCAACTTTCATCGCCTGCTCTCCTGTATGAATGGGAATGGTTGCGCCATTCGTTAGTGGGAAGGGGCAATACCCCCTCAGGTACACCTTCGCCTCTCTTTACCCACGAGCTTGGAAAATAAAGATTACCATTAAATCGATTCGTGCCGTGTGATGTAGAGCACATGACAACTTGGCTCTGGACCTGCAGAGTTGTTTTCGCACACTGGCGAGCCGCAATGCCATTGCGCCAAACAACAGGTTTGTTGACAATGTTCGCGTTCAGATCGCAAGCAACAATTCGGACTTCTGAGGAGTGATGCCCAAAACTCTAAGAGCAATAATGTGGCTGGTCGTGATTGTGTTAGGTGTCTTGTCGGTAGCGACGATCGCATTGCACCGTGGCGAGCAAATCAGTGCCATGTGGTTGGTGGTGGCAGCGTTCTGTTGCTATGCCCTGGGATACCGTTTCTATAGCGCCTTCATTTCCGCAAAAGTGTTGGCGCTCGATCCTAATCGCGCCACGCCCGCCGAGCGCCTGGACAATGGTCGCGATTTTGTTCCCACAAACAAGTGGGTAGTGTTTGGGCATCATTTCGCTGCCATTGCCGGACCGGGTCCACTCGTAGGCCCGGTGCTGGCCGCGCAGTTCGGTTATTTGCCTGGAACTCTATGGATTCTTGCCGGGTCTGTGTTGGGCGGTTGCGTTCAGGACTTCGTAATCCTGCTCTTCTCCGTTCGCCGCGATGGCAAATCCATGACCGAGATGGCTCGCGAGGAAATCGGCCAGATGGGTGGTTTCGTGGCATATCTGGCCGTAATAAGCATCATCGTCATCCTGCTTTGTGCCTGCGCCCTGATCGTTGTTAATGCGCTGAAGTCAAGTCCGTGGGGCGTTTTCACTATTGCGATGACAATTCCTATCGCCATCCTGATGGGACTGTATATCCGGCGCCTGCGACCGGGCCGAGTACTCGAGAGTTCGATTCTAGGATTTGTCCTGGTGTTGATCGCGATTTGGGGTGGACAATGGGTTTCCCAAACTCCCCCTGTAGCCGCGTTGTTTACCTATTCTGCGACGACGCTCGCCATTGTGATCATCATCTATGGTTTTGCCGCTTCGGCTTTACCTGTGTGGCTTTTGCTCGCGCCACGCGACTACCTGAGCACATTCGTGAAATTAGGAACCATCGGCATGCTGGCCTTGGGAATCATTATTGCTCGCCCGACGCTGCATATGCCCGCACTTACGCGGTTCATCGATGGATCGGGGCCAGTCTTCGCGGGAACCATCTTCCCGTTTGCCTTCATCACGATTGCCTGCGGCGCTATCAGCGGATTTCATTCTTTGATTTCCAGCGGCACTACGCCAAAGCTCATTCGTCGCGAGCACGAAACCCGCATGGTCGGTTACGGAGCCATGATGGCGGAATCTCTTGTCGCGATTATGGCCACCATCGCGGCCTGCGTGTTGCAACCGGGAACTTATTTCGCCATCAACAGTCCCGCAGGTGTCGTGGGGCAGTCGCCGGAAGCTGCAGCCGCAACGATCTCGAACTGGGGCTTTTTCGTTACCGCTGCGGACATGCATGGCTTGGCTCAATCAGTGGGCGAGCAGACTTTGTTCAATAGAACAGGCGGCGCCCCAGTTTTCGCTGTCGGTATGGCAAATATCTTTTCGCACAGCCTCGGCGGACAGGCAGTTATGGCCATCTGGTATCACTTCGCCATCATGTTTGAGGCGTTATTTATCCTCACTGTTCTCGATGCCGGTACGCGTGTAGGCCGCTTCATGATCCAGGATGCCCTCGGCCACATCTGGAAGCCGTTCGGACGCACAAGTTGGTACCCATCCATTCTTGGCACCAGCGCTCTCATCGTGGCGGCATGGGGATTCTTCCTTTGGCAGGGAGTAAAAGATCCATTGGGCGGAATCAACTCGCTCTGGCCGTTGTTTGGGATCTCCAATCAGCTGCTGGCCATCGTCGCCCTCTGCGTGGCCACTACGATCATCGTCAAGATGGGTAAGACCCGGTATATCGCAGTGACCCTCTTGCCTCTGGTCTGGCTCGTTGCGGTGACATTCACGGCATCGTGGCAAAAGATCTTCAGTGACGATCCACGCCTTGGATTTCTCTCCCATGCACGCCAGCTCGAACTTTCAGGAGCTGGGCCTGACCTGGCTCGGCGCATCTTCAACGATCGCCTTGATGCCGCAGTCGCCGGTCTTTTGGTAGTTTTGGTGGCGCTCATATTGGCTGAGTCATTACGCGAGTGGGTACGTGTGCTCTCTGGTCGCAAGGAAGCACGGGTCAAGGAAGCCCCCTTTGTGGCAACTCGCTTTACAGCGGAGGAGCAGGCCTGATGCCGAGAGGGAAGTCATTCCGCTTTGCTTCGGCTATAGGCCGTCTTTCCCAGTTGTCACGGGGTAGCGTTTCGCTTTTCGTGGCGGCGCTGCGAGAAGTGTTTGACGAGTCTGCTTACGCGCGTTTTTTGCAGCGAAATGCGCTGAGTCCTTCGCGCCGGTCGTATGCAGAATTCCTTAACGAAAACGAACAGGGCAAGGCTCGCCGTCCCCGTTGTTGCTGACATGGTATGCACGATGACAATTGTTGAAGGTTGGAGCCTGACGTAAACTCACCCCATGCGCGTGCTCGGAATCGATTGCGGCACTGAATACACCGGTTACGGAGTCGTCGAGCTTTCTGAAGACGACAAACTCCAGTGTCTTTGCTCTGGTGCTGTCAAGGCTTCTCCGCGGCAAGCCATGTCTGTGCGTCTGAACACGATCTTTCATGAGATTGATCAAATCATCCAACAACACCGTCCAGACAATGTAGCGATTGAAGATGTGTTTTACGCTGTCAATGTAAAGTCAGCCCTTAAGCTTGGACAGGTTCGCGGTGTCGCCATGCTCGCTGCTTCTCGCGCTGGACTTGACGTCGCGGAGTATTCTCCACTTTCCATCAAGTCAGCGGTCGTCGGGTACGGGAGAGCCGAGAAAGTGCAGGTCCAGGAGATGGTCGCACGGCTGCTTGATCTAGCCGAAATTCCGGAACCTCCTGATGCGGCCGATGCTCTTGCCATCGCCATCTGCCATCTGCACACTTCCGCGACCTTGGCTCGGCAACGTGCCTCCGCACGTTGACCCCACTCTCACGCTTTTTGTGTTCTCAGTATCTGAGCATGTCGAGGAGGTTTTCAGGCAGGGAGTGTCGGATTTTGGCATAATCGAGCGAGCATGCTACGCGGCGCGTTGTCTCGACTCTGGTCTCAAGGTCTTTTTCTCTCGGCAATTGCTTCGCTGGCATTCGTGCTCGTTCCGCCCACGTTGAGCGCAACCGCGTCAATCACCTTCACTTTCGATTTTCCAGGATCTCAACCTGATCACTACGAAGTTGTGGTGAACGCTGACGGCCATGCGACTTACGACTCAACCGGAAAGTCTGATTCTGTTGGCGAGCAAGGGGAACCTTTTCATCTGAATGTCTCGCTTCCGTCTTCGACTTCGGAGCGCATCTTCGATCTGGCAAAGCGAGCAAACTATTTCCGGGGTACCATCGACTCGGGCAAGAAAAATCTGGCTATGACCGGTGTCAAGACCCTTGCCTATAAAGATGACGACAAGACGGGTCATGCGACCTACAACTACTCGCAAATTCAGGCCATCCAGAATCTCACCACGTTTTTTCAGGATTTCTCGACCACAATGGAGTTCGGGCGCCGGATCGAGTTCTATCGCCGCTATCAGAAACTGGCGCTGGATGACGAACTCAAGCGAATGGAGGCCGCTGCAAAGCAGAACGCTCTGGAAGGTCTTCCCGCCCTCGGCCCAATTCTGCAGCAGATTGCATCCGATCCCACCATCATCAACCCCGTGAGGAGCCGCGCCCAAAGAATACTGGAACTCGCAACGGCACAGTCGAAATGAATGTCCCGTGGTTGTGTCCGTTGCAAGTAGTTGCTTAATCGAGTCTTGTCCGGCCGCGAAGGCCTGGGTTACGGGTTACAGCGTTTCTTGAAGATGCAACTATTGTGACCCTCAAGGGTTCTAATCTAGTAAAGTGTCTGGTTTGGGGGAACTTCCATGTCCAGTCGGGTCAAATTTTTCACGCTGCCTCTCGTTCTCGCCGCGTTGGCTGCGATCTCGGCATTCGCCGATTCCAACGTAAGAATCGTGCGCCTTAGCTTGGTCGAAGGCGACGTTCAGATCGACCGCACTCAAGGATACGAAAAAGCATTTCTCAATCTTCCTATTACTCAGGGCGCAAAAATACGCACCAACAATGATGGGCGAGCCGAGGTTGAGTTTGAAGACGGCAGCACGCTCCGCCTGACTCCCGGAACGGTCGTCGATTTCCCGGAGCTTTCTCTCCGTGACTCCGGAGGCAAAGTTTCAACCGTCCATCTACAAGAGGGAACGGCTTACTTGAATTTCTCGGGATCGAGCAACGACCAGTTCACAATGAAGTTCGGAAGGGAACAGTTCACCGCGATCAACCCAGTTCACCTCCGCGTTGAAATGGGCTACACAGACGCCACTCTAGCCCTGTTCAAGGGTCAACTTAAAGTTGAAGGTCCGTCTGGAAGTGCCTCTATCGACAAGAAGCAAACGGTGACATTCGATCTGGCTGACAACGATAAATTCCAGCTGGCGAAGAATCTCGAAGAGGATCCCTTCGATTCCTGGGACAAGCAGCAGGAAGACTATCACCAGCGCTACATGGCTCGCAGCTCCTCTTCTTCCTACTCGCCATATTCGTACGGAACGGCTGACCTGAATTACTACGGCAACTTCACCAATGTGGCTGGCTACGGCATGATGTGGCAGCCTTATTTCGCGAATGCCGGATGGGACCCTTTCATGAGCGGCTCTTGGTTCTATTCGCCGGGTTTTGGTTACAACTGGGTCTCCGCGTATCCCTGGGGATGGGTTCCATACCATTACGGTAATTGGATGTTTGTTCCCAGCTATGGATGGATGTGGCAACCGGGCGGCGCTTGGTACGGATATGTCACGCCCCGCGTCCTCAATGCTCCCGGAACCTACGTCGTGCCCCGTGTTCCCTCAACCGGAGGAGGGAGGACTGTGGTTGTCAGCGGTGGACCGGTTAGCGGGTTAGCTGCTTCGCCAAGGCAGGTTGTGATCCGTGATGGCTCGGCCGGGCTCGGTGTTCCACGAGGTAGCGTTAAGAACCTGAGCAAGCTCTCGCCGCAAGTGCAGCAGAAGGGTTTGGTCGCGACGGACATTCACACGATTCCGATCCCAACCGCGTCAGCGGCCTCGGCTCAAAGGGCTGCGGCTGCGGCCCAACGTGCGCCCGTCTCTTCGCCATCCGCGATGCCCGGCACAACGACCAGGACACCATCAACCTCGACCATGGGGCGGCCAGCTGCCGGTTCGAGTCCGCGAGTCTCATCGCCATCAGCCCCGCGTACTCCGGTTCCTCATACGTCTTCCCCTCGCGTCCCGCATCAGTAACAAATGCAAGAAGTGATTGAACTCAGGACGGCTCGGCCGTCCTGAGTTTTTGCCCTAGTGGACGACAACTCCAGCATAGCCCACCACCATATCTCGATCTCCGGACACGTCGCCTGAGGTTGCGTACCGTACCAACTCCGCAACCGTAGCCCCAAGCCGATTCGCCGCTGTGATCATGCTGACCGTCGGCCCGAATCCGCACATGCTGATTTCTTCCCGATTCACGACTTCGAACAAGGATTGAGGATCTCGTGCGAGCATGCAGTCGATTGCCTTTTGATCCTTCACTCTCGTAACGGCGTCGCTTTCATAATGATTCATGTCGCTGGAGGCAATAATCAAGACGTGCTCCTCCTGGTCAGCAATCGCTTGGGCGATGCTTTCACCCAGTGATTCCAGGATATCCAGTCGACGCGTGCCGATAGCGATAGGAACAAATCGGCTGTCTGGTCGAACTACTCTGAGAAAGGGCAGCTGTACTTCAATGGCGTGTTCTCCCTGATGTGCTGAGGAATCCTCATGTAATTCAGAGAAGCCCTTTTTCAGGGCATCAGCTAGTTCAGAATCGATCTCCGTATTCCCCAAAGGCGTGGTCCATGTGCCTTTGCTCATGATCGCCAGTGGATACCCTATCCCCGTATGGTTCGGGCAGAGCACAATGCATCGCTGCGGAACTTCGATCCTTGCGAACACCGCTCCGGCAACTTCGCCGGAATAGATATACCCCGCATGAGGTACTACACAGCCCAACGCGCTCAACCGCTCCTGCGGGGGCGTGACAAAAGAACGAACAGCCATTTCGAGCACATGAGGATCATCCGGATAGAACCGCCCGGCAACCGCTGGAGTACGTACTGTTGAAGTCATTGTGACCTCCACAGACTGAAATTAGGGATTCGATTTGTTGCGCGGGAGTTCGCGAAACAGCTCCGCCGTGTCCTCGAGCGAGAGCGTCTCGGCACGCACATTGGGCTTAATTTCGCTCTTCTCCAATGCCGCCCTGACAATGTCGGCTTGATAGCGTTCCTTCAGATTATTCCAAAGCGTCTTTCGCTTCTGTCCAAATGCGAGCTTGAGAAACGCCATGAAATCAGCCTCTGGAACATTCAGCCCTTCCAGGCGCTTCCCAGGTGTAAGGCGGACAACGGTCGATTGCACTTTCGGAGGGGGAGAGAAAGCACCCTGTGGAAGAGTGAACAACTTCTCCACATCCGCATAAAGCTGCGTGGTCGCCGAGAGTAATCCATACTCACTCTTGCCCGGTTGCACAGCGATGCGGTCCGCCACTTCACGTTGGAGCATCAGGACGAGTATGCCGAAGTACTTTCGATATTGAAACAACCGCAACAGGATGTCCGACGTAATGTAATACGGAACATTGCCCACAACCTTTACTGGTTCCGGAGCAATCTCCATGCCGGGCCGCGTGCTCCCGGGCTTGGGGCCGAACAGGGTGTGAAAGTCAATGGCGAGAATATCGCCCTCGATAATCTCGACATTCGGCATGAGCGCGAAGTTCATGCGCAACTGCGCCGCCAGAACACGATCGAGTTCGACGGCAATCAGGCGCCGTGCACGTTGTGCCAGCAGGGAGGTGATGGCGCCATGTCCGGGACCGATTTCCAACACCGTGCTGGCTGAAACGTCGCCAAGAGCATCCACAATGCGAATCGCTGCCGACTGGTCGGCCAGGAAGTGCTGCCCGAGTTTCGGCTTCTTACGAACCCGGGTTGTCGCCGATCCCTTTGGCACATTGACCCTCTTTCCTCCCCGCATATAGACTGCGATGTTTCACCGCACGAGTCTGTACTTCCCGGACGATGTGCTCAGCCCCGGGGAACGTCCTATCATAGCTTGCGTGGATGCGATGCTGCATCCGGGAGGTTAAGGCTTCATGCGTGTTGCGTTCGCGGCTTCGGAGTGCGTACCGTTTTCCAAAACCGGCGGTTTGGCTGATGTGGTCGGCGCCTTGCCGCGTGCACTCGCCGCGGCCGGACACGAGGTGAGTGTCTACCTTCCGCGCTATCTCCAAACCAAGCTGAACGACCCAAAGACCGTCGTACCCAGCATTACTGTTCCATTCGATGATCGATACCGCTTCTGCTCGGTCTTGAATGCCGGTGACCATTCCGGTGTTCGCTACTACTTCGTCGAATATCCGCCATTTTTTAGTCGCGAAGGACTTTACGGAACTTCGAGTGGCGACTATCCCGACAACGCCGAACGGTTCGCCCTGTTTTCGCGAGCCGTGCTTGAGGCTTCTAAGATTGTCGGAGTCCCGCATCTGTTTCATTGTCATGACTGGCAGACTGCCCTGATTCCAGTCCTGCTTCGTACTCAGTATGCTGAGGATCCTGCCTTCCGCGATGCCGGAACCGTCTTCACCATTCACAACATGGGTTACCAGGGGTTGTTCCCTCCGGACACCCTTCCGCTCCTGACCCTTCCATGGGATCTATTCACCATCGCCAAGATGGAATTTTTCGGAAATGTGAACTTCCTGAAGGGTGCGCTGGTCTACTCCGACTTCATCACGGCTGTAAGTCGCAGATATAGCCATGAAATTCAGACCACGGAGTTCGGTTTTGGTCTGGAAGGCGTTCTGCGTGACCGGTCCGCAACTGTGACGGGGATCCTGAACGGCGTGGACTATGACGAATGGAACCCAGCAACCGACAAGTTCATCGCTGCCCATTACACGCCCGAGGATTTGTCAGGTAAGCAAAAGTGCAAACAGGATCTGCTTGCCACCTTCGGAATCAAGAACCCCGACTCACAACTCCCGGTACTAGGGATAGTTTCCCGCTTTGCCGCCCAGAAGGGATTTGATCTTATCTCACAGATCATGGATCGCCTGGCACGGGAAGACATGATCGTCGTTACCCTCGGTACTGGCGACAAGTCATATGAGGAAATGTTCTTGCGCCTCCAAAGGCAGTTTCCACACAAGATCGCCGTGCGTGTGGCGTTTGACAACACGCTGGCGCACAAGATCGAAGCCGGAAGCGATATGTTTCTTATGCCTTCGCGATACGAACCGGCAGGGTTGAACCAGCTCTACAGCTTGAAATACGGAACGGTCCCCATCGTACGCGCCACCGGAGGCCTCGACGACACCATCGAGCCTTGGGAACCGCGAAGCTGGAAGGGTACAGGTTTCAAGTTTGTCGAATACAGCGGGGAATCCCTGCTGTTGACCATTAAGCATGCACTGCAAGCCTTTCGCGATCAGACCTCGTGGCAGAAGTTGATGCGTAACGGCATGACCAAGGATTTTTCCTGGAATGCATCAGCCAAGGAGTACATTCGCGTGTATGAACGAGTGCGGCAGGCACGTGCCGCCGCGAATGCATAGAATCAGATCGTCTCATCCCGGGTCGCCTGATTTGCGTCGCTGATACAATCATCCCCAGTAACGTTTCCCGCCATGCTCGGCAACGACAAAACCATCTTCCATGTCGACATGGACGCCTTCTTCGTCTCGGTGGAGGAGCTTTTCGATCCCTCGCTAAAAGGGAAGGCCGTTGTTGTCGGTGGCCAGAGAGATGAACGCGGCGTGGTATCCGCCGCATCTTACGAAGCGCGCAAGTTCGGCGTGCATTCTGCTATGCCACTTCGCACCGCGGCCAAGATGTGCCCGCACGCGATCTTTGTCGATGGCCATCCCGAACGCTACCGTGAGTGCTCGGAGAAAGTGCACCACGTTCTGACCACCTTTTCACCTCAAGTGGAAATGGCGTCGATCGATGAAGCTTATCTCGACATGACCGGTACGGAACGCTTGCATGGAAGACCGCTTCGCGCAGCTCACCTCCTTCATGAAAAGATGAAGCAGGAGACGCGGCTCAACTGTTCCATTGGCATCGGCGTTTCGCGGCTGATCGCGAAAGTATCGTCGGCAAAAGCCAAGCCCAACGGTGTGCTTTGGGTCGTCCCGGGGCAGGAAGCAACGTTCCTGGCCCCACTCGACGTTCGCGATATTCCGGGTGTGGGCAAGGTTACCGAGCAGAATCTGAATCAGTTAGGGATTCACAAAGTTGGAGACTTAGCGCAGTTTGACGAAGTTTTTCTTGAAGGTCACTTCGGCAAGTGGGGACTGGCGCTCGCCGGAAAGGCACGCGGTGAGGACGCGGGCGGCTGGTTTGACAATGAAGTTGGCGCCGATCTCGACGCCAAATCCATCAGCCATGAGCACACTTATAACGAAGACACTGCTAATCAGGAGCAACTCGAGTCGACTCTCATGCGACTGAGCGAAATGGTGGGACGCCGACTCCGCGAAGCGGGATTTTTTGCGCGCACCGTCCAGCTGAAGCTGCGTTACAAAGACTTCACTACGATCACGCGGGCGCACACTCTTCCCGATCCTACGCAACTCGACACCGAAATTTTCGAGCAAGTGCGTATGTTATTCCGTAAGAATTGGAAAAAGGGAGCTCAGATTCGCCTGCTGGGAGTGCAGACGTCCTCGTTTGAAACCCAAGCCAAGCAAGGGGATCTGCTTGAGGACGGCCGCCGTGAGCGTTGGAAACAGGCTCTTTCTGCCGCGGACCGATTACGCGACAAGTATGGCGAATCCAGCGTCACTCTTGCCAGCGGGATGAAAGCCGCATTTCGCGAGCGGGCGCATGAAAATCCAGCAGATCTGCCAGGGAAGAAGAAGCAAGGGTGATAATATTTTTTTCCGCCTGAGTGCTAGCCGAAGAACGTTTTCTTGAAGGCTTCGTGTCGTTGCCGAGCCTTGGAGAGTATGTCGGCGAACTCATTTTCGCCGTGAAGACCGCTCAGGAGCGGATCGTTCGCCATATACGGATACGGAAAAAATCCGGTGTCGACACTCTCTCGCAAGACTCGCAGTGCTGATTTCTTGTCGCCTAGTACCGCATACGCCTGTCCGATCTTATAAACTGCCTCAGGATCCCCCGCGCCGCTGTTGTGCAGTTTCTGTTCTGTCTGCTGAAGGAGTGAGACACCCTTCGCCTCTTGATGGTTGATGCCGTAGTTCAATGCCTGGCCGATCTGTGCTTGGAAGAGGTCAGGATTCAACTCAAAGGCATGTGCAAAATTCCCCGCTGCGTCGGACTGCCGTCCCTGGTAGTACTGGGCGAACCCTTTGTAGAACACGATCAGGGAAATGTCATTACCGGGCGGCAAGCTTTGCAGGAATCTATCGTATTCTCCCAAATACAAGTACCCGTTCACCGTTGAGCTATTGAGCTTCACTCCCGGATCGAGTTGCCGCGCCTGCTCGCTTTCCGCGACGGATTCTTTCAACATTCCAGCAAAGCGATACGCATAACCCAGTTCCCAATGTATTTCGGCGTGGTTGGGATTGGTGCGCAGCGCCTCGCGCAACAAGGGAACGGCTTCCTCCACTCTCCCGGTGTCCGTGAAGTGATTGGCCATGTAGATGCGGGCTTCAATCTGCGTCGGCTGCAATGCCAAGGCACGTTCAAAAGCTGATTGTGCCTTGCGATACTGTTCGCTTCCTCCAAAGTGGAACGAAGCGTTTGCGTGGTATGCGCGACCCAGATAGGCCCAGGTCAGAGCGTAATTGGGTCCAATCTCGGCGGAACGCTCGAGCATTTTGATGGCAGTTGGAAAGTCGTTGCGCGTGTACAGATCAACGCCTCGCAGATAATACTCGTAAGCCAGTGGATCGACCGGCTCATCCGGTTTGAGCCTTTCCGCCTCGGACGGTGAGAGGCTCAGTTCCAGGCCTTTAATAATCTGCTGCGCTACGTTGTCCTGAACCGTCAGTAACTTGTCGTAACGAAGATCAAAGGCTCCCTTCCAAAGGAGATTTTCTGTCTTTACATCGATGAGTTGGCACGTGATTCGCAGATCATCCCCATCATGGATGAACCCACCCGTAAGAAGTGTGTCTACATTCAATTCCGACGCGACTTTCTTGATATCGATCGTCTGGTTCCGGTATTTCTCCGTTGCGTAGGAGGGGCGCACCGTCAAAGCGCTCACGTATCCAAGCTTGCTTATAACGGCGTCCGCCAGTGACAAACCGAGAAAGTCACTGTTCGGATTCTGACCCAGGTTGCGAAAGGGAAGTATGGCCAGGCGGCGAGGCGGGGGCGCAATTTGCCGATGAGAAAATCGTGTCTGATAAAAATATGCCGCTACCACCACGAGCGCGAGCAGAGTGACAGAGATAACAACATTTCTCCAAATAGCCTTCCTGCGGACAGGAAATGCCGCATCGTGAGGGGGTTGCTCCGCGACCGTTCCTGGACTCTTCTGCGAAAAATCACTCTCTTCGGCGACAGATGATTTTCTGGCGGGCACCTTCTCGTCGCCCTTGAGCTCTTTAACCGGAACCAGGAACCGGTAACCCCGTTTCGGTACGGTCTCTATGTACTGCTGCCCTGCACTTGTTTCCCCGAGGATTTTCCTGAGTGCAGAGATATTGACAGTGAGGTTTGCCTCCTCCACAAAGCTGTCCGGCCACACCTTTTGCATCAGTTCCTCCTTGGTGAGGAGGCGTCCGTTGCTCTGAACCAGGGTGACGAGGATTTCAAATGCCTTGGGAGTTAATGAAACCGGTTTTCCCTCGCGCGAAAGCAGCTGTTCCGCGGGATCGCAGCGGAACTTGTCGAACTCATACAGCGCCTTTGTTTTCAGAGTCATAGCAGATTTGCAACGGACTTGGAAAACTCCTGCAATTTCTTTACGACCCACTAAGGACGATTCCGGATAGTTGCGGCTAAGTTCGCACCATCAAGTCGGCGGTCTTGCTGAGGTTAGGCGAATTCTAGTGCAACCAGCCTGACGCGGCAAGGTTCCGTGGACTGAAATTCAACAAGACGAAAGTGAAGTCGAGGAGATCACTGCAAATGAACCACCATGCCCCCAGATTCAACGCACTCTTCAAGAAGTGCATCACCCTTTTCTTGCTTGCCTTGGGTACCGTGGTGCTGGCAGCCCCGCCTGCGGCCGCTCAAGCTGATGTCGCCCACTTTTACCTGTATCCGAACCCGAGTTTTGTAAGCTGCCTCGGTGTTCCGGGCTATCCCACTCCGCGAGCCAAGGTAACCGTCATTCGCGGCAAGTTAAACGATACGTTGTCGATCCAGGCTGAGAACATCCGTCCCGGCCTAGCCTTCGACATGTTCACAGTTGAGCGCAGCAATCTGTTATCCGATGCTACGCCCGATCCATTGTTCAAGAACTTCGGTTTTGCATGGTACCAGTCCGACCTGGAAGCCAATAACCAAGGGAAGATCAACGCTCAGATCAAAACCATTCTTCTGGATCAGATCTTCGGTTTTGATCCTGACCTCAGCAATCCGAACCCGGTCAACACGTTCCACGTAGGATTCTGGTTCAACGATCCGAATGATGCAAATACCAATGGCTGCATCTTCGATGTTACCCATCCTACGCCCTTCAACGGAGAGCATAAGGCTGGCCCAGTTGCCATGATCAGCGTTCCAGATGCCAACACCAACCTTGGCCCTCTGTGCACGAATCCTGATACGAGCCACAACCCTGCGGTTTGCAATCCGTAGTCATAACCATAAAGAGGGAGGAACTCCGCACGGTTCTTCCCTCGCCTTGCAATCAGGCCCATGTTTTCTTAAACGTCACTTGCGTTGTTTATTGGAGATTCTCATGGCTACCACACAACTCGCCACCTCAGTTCAACAGGTTGAGTACGCGCTGGGACACACTTCGCGTGAATTGGACCGTTTGAGTGTTCAGGCTGCCCTATTGGAACCGTTCACCCGTCAGCTTTTCCATGAAGCGGGCATCCTTCCCGGCATGCGAGTGCTTGATGTCGGTTGCGGGAGCGGCGATGTAAGCCTGCTCGCGGCAGAGATCGTCGGTGATTACGGAGCCGTTGTCGGAGTTGACCGCTCCCCGGACGCCATAAGCCGTGCGTCCGCACGTGCATTCTTGCGTAATCGCTCCAACGTCACGTTTGAGAGGGGTGATCTTTCTACCATCAGCTTCGATGAACCCTTCGACGCTATCGTCGGAAGGTTCGTCCTGATGTATCAGAGTGACCCCATTGCCAGCTTGAAGAATTTGTATCGCTATTTGCGTCCCGGCGGTCTGATGGTCTTTCAGGAAATGGATGCCACCTCCTGCCGGTCCTACCCGCTCGTCCCAATCTATGAAGACTTGATCGGATGGGTCCGTGCTGCCCTTAAGGGTACCGGAGCCCGGCCCGAGTTCGGGTTAGAACTGCCTTCCGCATTCGCAGCGGTAGGACTCCCCAGGCCAAAAATGCGGATCGATTCATTGCTCGCCGGAGAACCCGAGAGCACCGTTTACGAAATGGCGGCGGAAGCGGTACGCAGCTTATTGCCCATGCTTGAGAAGCTCAATATTGTCTCACGCGAAGAAGTACAGGTGGGAACTCTGGCGGAGCGCCTGCGGCAGGAAGTCCTTTCGAGAGAAGCAATCATTGTCTTATACGGAATAGCAGGAGCCTACTCCCGCAAGCATAATTCGGCGAACTCACGGGCAATTGTGTGACCGCATCCAATCTGTGAATTCCCGCTGCGAGGGGGCAGTGGTGCATTGTCCGGAATAGCATGCACCACTGCCTGCGGGAGTTTGACATTGACCCTCACCTTCCTGCAGCAATAAGATTCCCGGTCAACCTCAACCAGGGAGCGAATGATGCGCTATCTTGTTGCCGCATTGGTCCTGCTGTCATCTGCCGTGTCTTTTCCGCAATCTGACGCGCCGTTTCTTTTGCGCCGGCCTGCCGTCAGTAAAACTCAAATTGCGTTCAACTACGCCGGCGATTTGTGGATCGCCGATCGCAACGGTGGAGACGCACGCCGTCTTACTGCTGGTATCGGGGTCCAGACAAGCCCTGCATTTTCGCCTGACGGCACGACGATTGCGTTCTCCGGGCAGTACGCAGGCAACGATGACGTCTATGTCGTTCCCGCGGCTGGAGGACAACCAACCAGACTCACCTCGCACCCTGGCCCTGACATCGTCGTTGGCTGGACCCCGGACGGCAAAAGCGTGTTGTTCCGTTCTAATCGAAATAGCTACTACGACGGATCGGACCGCCTGTTCACCGTCGGACTAAACGGAGGGTTGCCTACGGAACTCCCGTTGCCCACGGCAGAAGAGGGTTCGTTCTCGCCTGACGGTACCCACATTGCCTATGTTCCCCATGCCAAGTGGCAGCGTGCCTGGAAGCGCTACCGCGGTGGCCAAACTACGCCCATCTGGATCGCCAATCTTGCTGACTCCACGATCGAGAAAATCCCACGTGAAAATTCCAACGACTCCAATCCCATGTGGGTCGGCAACACGATCTACTTCTTGTCAGACCGTAACGGATCGGTCAGCCTGTTCGCTTACGACACAACCAGTAAGCAGGTCAGTGAGGTCATCAAGAATGACGGCCTTGATTTCAAGTCCGCGTCCGCCGCGCAGGACGCCGTTGTAATCGAACAATTTGGTTCTCTTCACCTCTACGATCTTGGTGCGCACCAAGAGAAAACCATTAACGTTAAGGTGGCCGCTGATGTTCCGCAGATTCGTCCCCAGTTCGTCAAAGTCGACCCCAAACGCATTCGCACCTACAATATTTCGCCCGGCGGGGCTCGTGCTGTCCTGGAGGCTTGGGGTGAAATCTTCACCATACCTTCCGACAAGGGAGATATCCGCAATCTCACCAATAGTCCGGCGGTTGCTGAGCACGATCCGGCCTGGTCGCCCGACGGCAAGTGGATTGCCTTCTTCTCCGACGCTTCCGGTGAATACCAACTCGAACTTCGCAGCCAGAACGGAAGAGGCGAAGTCCGACGTCTCAATGCCGGCGATCCGCCTTCGTATTACTACGGCCCGAACTGGTCGCCGGACTCGCAGAGAATCGCCTACACCGACAAACGGATGAACCTCTGGTACATCGATGTTGCAAGTGGCAAGAACACTCTCGTCGCGAGCGACTACTACGACAACCCCCAGCGCGCACTGAATCCCGCTTGGTCACCCGACAGTCAATGGTTGACCTACACAAAACAACTTCCCAGTCATCTCCGAGCCGTCTTCGTTTATTCTCTGGCAACAGGAAAATCCATCCAGGTCACCGACGGTTTGAGTGACGCGGAGTTTCCCGCCTTCGACCGCGACGGAAAGTATTTGTATTTCACCGGGAGTACCGATGTCGGCCTGACCACCGGGTGGCTCGATATGTCGAGCCTCGACCATCCGGTCACGCGTAGCGTCTACCTAGCTGTTCTTGGCAAAGACACTCCCTCTCCCCTTGCGCCTGAAAGCGACGAGGAGAAAATCAAAGAAGAGATCAAGAAAGCCGCCGAGGATAAAGCAAAAACTAAGGACAAAGGCAAAGACAAGGATAAAAAAAAGGACAAAGACACTACCAGCAAGCCTGCCGATGCCTCTGCCGACGAGGCCTCAGACAAAGACAAAGACAAAGAGAAGAAAGATGAACCTGTCGTGGTTAAAATCGATGCCGAAGGCATCGGCCAGCGCATCATCGCTCTACCGATACCGGCCAAGAACTATCTCGCGCTTCTCGCGGGGAAACCAGGAGTCATCTTTCTGGCTGAGGGCCCGCAGGTAATTCGCGAGAGCGATTACGAAGACCTGCGAACAACCGTTCAGAAATTCGATCTCACCAAGCGCAAGGTCGACAAGTTTCTCGACGACGTGAGCGACTTCACCATCTCGTCGACCGGCGAAAAGATGATTTATCGCAAGGGAGAAGAGTTTTCCATCGCCGGTACCGACGAACCGCCTGCTCCTTCTCCGCAACCCAAACCGGGAGAAGGGCCATTAAAGCTCGATTCGATGGAGGTCCGCATCGATCCCCGTCCCATGTGGAAACAGGAGTATCACGAGGCATGGCGGATCGAACGGGACTTTCTATACGACCCTAATCATCATGGCCTTGATCTCGCCAAGGTCGAAAAGAAGTATCAGCCTTATCTGGAAAATCTCGGATCACGCAGCGAACTCACTTATCTTCTCGAAGAATGCCTGGGAGAGATCACGCTTGGCCACGTATTTGTCGGCGGAGGCTACACGCCAGAAATCAAGAAGACCAGGACCGGGCTCCTGGGCGCCGACTACAAGCTGGAAAACGGCCGCTACCGCATAGCCCGAGTCTACGACGGGGAGAATTGGAATCCTGATCTCCAGGCACCCCTGACGCAGCCCGGGGTGAATGTAAAAGTTGGCGATTACATTCTTGCGGTGAATGGAGTCGAGCTTCACGCCAATGACGAAATCTTCAGCTTCTTTGAAGAGACCGCAGGCAAGCAGGTTCTTCTGAAGGTCGGCCCCAATCCTGATGGCAAAGACTCACGCGAAGTGACAGTTGTCCCGGTGGACAGTGAAGTGGGCCTGCGCCGGCGCGCCTGGATCGAGGGCAACCGCCGAAAAGTCGACGAGCTCAGCAATGGGCGAGTCGCCTATGTCTACCTTCCGAACACGGCCGGAGATGGGTTCATCAACTTCAATCGCTACTACTTTTCCCAAGTGGGAAAGCAAGCAGCCGTGATTGACGAGCGATTCAACGAAGGTGGTGACCTTGCCGACTACATCATCGACTATCTCCGCCGTCCACTCATGAGCATGGTGACTGCGCGTGATGGCAACGACTTTGCCAGCCCGGTCGGTTCCATCTACGGCCCCAAGGTCATGATCATTAACGAAATGGCAGGATCCGGTGGCGACGCGTTGCCGTGGTACTTCCGCAAGGCAGGCATCGGTCCTTTGGTCGGCAAGAACACCTGGGGGGGGCTTGTCGGAATCTACGACTATCCGGAGCTTATCGACGGTGGCGGGGTTACAGCTCCACGCGCCGCCATCTACGGGCTGAACGGGCAGTGGGAGGTCGAGAATCGTGGCATTGCGCCCGACTACGATGTCGAACTTGATCCCGCGCTAGTGCGCCAGGGCCACGACCTGCAACTGGAAAAGGCGGTGTCGGTCGTTCTGGACTTGCTTCAGCAGCATCCGTTGCCTAAATACTCAAAGCCGCAATATCCCAACTATCACCAAAGCGATTCGCTGGGAGTAAGTGCGGGTAAAGGCGCAAGTCCTGCCAAATAAGACTACGAAGGCCGGAGTGCAGGGTGCGTCCCTGAACTCCAGCCTCGAGTTAGTGCAACTTGTGGGCTGACGCCTAGTTTGTAGGCGTAGCGTTGGCGGCCGTTGTCGCGGTCGGTGTCGTTCCACCGCTATTCAAACGGCTCAGACGCGGGAAGAACGGAGTCACTTCGAACGGCATCTTGTCCCGGGCTGACGTGATAGCGACAGGCGCCGTCTTGATCAGTTCCACCTGATCGTTCCAGGGATTCAGCTTCACCCGTCCGCCAAGCGGCAAGGCCGCAATCTGATCCAGCTTGTTGGCATCGAGGGCCGGAGCCGAAGTCATGATCGGTGCCAGACGGGAAATCTGTCCCTTGCTATCAACGAAGTTATTCCCCAGATGGGCTGTCAGAAGCGCGGAAAGCTGCGGTGCGCGGCTGGACAGCTCCTTCAGGAACAGTCCCGCCGTTTCCATCTTTTGACCGTAGGGCGAGGTCTTCAGCAGTGCAAGTGCCTTGGTGTCCGCAGCGGTTTCCTCCTCGGGTACATGACGGAACCCGAAATTCGAATACGTGGATTCATCCGAAAACAGCATGCGGTCGTTAAAGGCAAATTTGCTACCCAGGTTATGTCCAAGCACGATGTGCGCCAACTCATGTGACAACACCATGGCGAGGCTTGACTCATCGGGCAGCGTATCGATCAGGCCGCGGCTAACGATGATGGTGTTACCCACGCTGAAAGTCTCGAGTGGCGAAGTCAGCATGACCCGAGTGCGAACCGGCCTTGGAAGGTCGATATTGTTTGTGATTTGGAGATTGTTGACCACGGTTTGGAGAATCTTGTCCACCTCACCCTCGGGGGCAAGAAGGCCGGCATTCTGCAGGCGCTCTACTACGTTATCTTCTGCTTGCTGCTGCCATTCGCGCTGTGCCTGCAAAGGAGATGCATCGGCCGCGGCGGCGCTGACATCCTTTACCGTGTCTTCGACGCTGATCTGGGTTAGCTCGTCAGATTTGTCGCTCTTCTTCAGATCGTAGCCCCAGATGCGGGTCTGAGCTTTGAAAGCCATCCGATCTTTCGCCCCGTAGCTGAAGTCACCCTCCTCGCTGTAGATGTAGGAAGGGACCCAATATCCGGGGATCAGGTTCAAACGCCAGCTATCCATGTGGAAGAAGAATGCGTTTCGGGGCCGCGGAGCGTAGGTCCCGTTCAGGCGGACAATGTTGTAGTCCTGGTCTTCTACCCAGATACGTCCGAGGAAGCGACCCTTCCCAGCATCCTTTTTCGGGGTGACGTCAAAAACGATGCAGCGTACATCGCCAAGAAATTCGCGGCGAACGTACTTGAACTCGTAATGGTTGCGGTCGAACTCTTCGCGGTCAGCGAAGATCATCCAGGAGAAACCCATGGGCTTGTATTCGAATTTGAAAAGCTTGCTGAAGCCGCCCATCATGCGGGTCTGAAACGTCATGTCCTTGGAAAGGTAATCCCGTCGGTCCACCGATTCGCCGAGGTCCATGCGGCCGAGAAAGTAGTGATCTTCCTTCGGCACGGGGCCAAACTGCGGATCCGGTTTCAGGTTCTGCAGGTAGGTTTCGACCAGCGGCGTACGCGTCTTGAGCAGGTCCATCAAAGCGTGCTCACGTGCGATCGTGCGGTCCACCACCTGGTCCATCGTTGTGGCGGCCGGTTGTCCTTGTTGCGGCATGTTAGGTACAGACGCGGTTAGCTGCGGAGCCGGTGAGGCCGGCACTCCCTGTAGTTGCGGCGGGTCCTGCTGCGCTTCCGAGACGGCCGATGTCTTTACCTGGGCAACGGCGCTCAGTGAAAGTAGCAGCGAAGCGGTCACCATCCATTTCCAAGTCGTCATAACTCTGTTCCTCTCGATCTCAGTACGCCAATTGGAAAACCACATGTACGATTGCCGTGGAATTTACCGGCACACCATTACGCAAAGCTGGTTTAAATCGCATCTTGTTGGCCGCGTCGATCGCGGCTTCATCCAGGCCGTGTCCCATTCCGCGCACTACTCGGTTCACATGCAACTGGCCGTTTGCGCCGAAGCTGATCTCCAGTAATACTTCTCCTTCGAGTTTCAGATCGCGCGCTTCTTTCGTGTAAACAGGAGTGGGCTTGTAGGTAATCTCTACGGCAGTAGTCGGAGGCCCATCATCCAGCTTGTGTTGAACACCTGTTCCGGCTTGCGCAACTGTCTGGGTTCCGAAGCCGGATGTCTGTACTCCGGAGCCTCGCCCGTTGCTGCGGCCGTCGCCTTGGCCGGGCTGCGCGATGCCGTTTCCAAATCCTGCACTCGCGATGGTCCCCTTGATTCCATTTGCTCCACCCGTGCCATTGCCGGTCCCGGAACCATTCGGTAGATCAAACGAGCCCACCTTTGCCATCGTGAGCTTCACGCCTTCCTTCCCTTGTCCAGGAATCCCGTTGGGGTCGCCAAAGCCTCCGGTTTGAACCTTCTGGATCGGCGCATTCACCGTGGGCGTTGCAGAACTGCCAAACTCACCCGTGTGCACAACGAGTGCGGGCCGCGCTCCACCGGCAACCTTCAAAACAGCAGGGGTGAAGTTGTTCACAGATAGCTTGGGCGGTGCCATCTCTGGTGGCTTCTCACGAGCCTCCCGTATTTCCTTGGGAACGGTCAGCTTGGCGTTCGGGAATACTGGAGCAGGTGACAGAAGTTTGGCCTTTACCGGTGGCGGCTTCAGCTTGATCGCCTTCGGCTGCAGGCTGGGCATGGGGATCAGCTCCGTCACGCGAGCAGGCGGTGTGATGTGTAGCTTTTCGGGTATCAGGATGCCGACGTTTATCAACAGCAGAATCAGCAGGATTTCAAGCCCATAGCTGGTTGCCAGTGTTCGCCAGTCCATCTTCCGCTCTGGCAACAGTCCGAGTTTAAAGTCAGCAGGCATGGCTATTCCTGAGTTTCCTAGGGGGATGCCTGCGCACGGGGAGCAATGCGCTGGTGGAGCTTTCAAGGTACGGGGAGAAAGGCTGCGGGTAAATGTGTCCCCCGCACTAGGACTTTGGTAACCACTGGATTCTCGCTTCAGGAACTTGACGAAAATGGGCCAAATTAAAAGCCCGTATTTAGCCTCATTTGTCCAGCCCTGAGGTCCAGTTGAGCGTGACCGAAAGTGGTGCGACGGCGGAGTTTTCGATTTTCGTGGCGATGAGGAATCGCTGCCCGTCGGGACTGATGTCGTATGAGAAGAGATCCTGCGAGGAGATGGGTACTCTTCTGTGGGTTTGGAAGAGTGAGAACGGAGAACCGGCCTGAAAGCTTGCCCCAATCGTCACGGGAGAGGCCATCAGGGTTGCATCAGGGGCCAGGTAAAAGAGTTCCTTACTATCCCGCCGCCATCGCGGCTCGATTCCTCCATTCGTTGAAACCTGCCACTTGGCATTCATAGAAGGGAAGGGCGAAACGTACACTTCCATGCGGCCTGACTCGTTCGAGGCATAGGCGACCCAGTGGCCATCCGGCGAAAATTGGGCCCCGCGAACAACCCAGTTCTGGTCGATCAAAGGCTTTGGATCCCGATCCGGCACAGCCAGATACCAAAGCTGATTGTTTTTGCGAACCAAAATGAATTTGCCATCGTGGGACCAATCGAGTGCATTGAATTGATTTCCAGCTCCGGAGGACATTTCTTTGTCGGTGCCGGATCCATCTGCATTCTTCTCGTACAAGTGGAAATCAAGGCTGCGATTCGAGGTAAACACGATGTTGGTACCGTTGGGGCTCCAGACCGGCGTCATGTCCAAAGCTGGGTCAAACGTGAGTCGGGTTGTGCTGTCTCGTGCGGGGTCAATCATCCATACATCGGTATTTCGATCGGCGGGGTCGGTCTGATCCGTTGCAATACGCCGCCCGTCAGGGGAAATCTGGAGATTGTCATACCAGGCTGGCCGTCCGACTTTGCTTTGTTGCCGTCCGGCACGATCGAACCAGATCAATTCGGCCAGATCCACACCTTTGCCGGTCTGAGTCAGCAACACGTTGGAGGACGCATCGAAAACAGCGCGGTAGACCTGGGAAAAGTAGAGGACCTCGTCGCTCAGCGTGTGTGGTTCTCCGGTCAGGGCGAACTGGCGGAGATCAAGACGTTGTGACACCAACGTCTTGTCGCGCATGTAAAGCAGGTATCCTGGTTCGACATAGCTTGCGTTTGCACTGGAATTCACCAGGAAGTGCTTTTCGTTGGACCCGAGTGCGCCTATAAACAGAGCGTTGATGCCGGGCTTGCCGCTAAAGTTCGCGGCCAAAAACAGGAAGTGCTTGCCATCGGGGAGAAAGACTGGCCAGCGATGGCCCGTCTCCGAACGTGACGCATCAGGCGTCGTCATCTTCTCCGGAGCGCCGCCCCACGACGAGACACGGGACAAGCCGCCCAGAGCGTCAGCCGCGAAGATGATGACCCCGTCGCGATTCCACGCTCCACCTCGGCCATTCGGCGCATCGCACAAAGTCTGAACTGGGCCGCCGGCTGCGTCCACTTTTCGCAGCTTGCCGTCGGCAAAGAATCCGATGGCCTTGCTGTCGGGCGACCAGAACGGGTATGAGGCTCCCGAGGTGCCGTCGAGCAGCGTTGGTCGTCGGCTGCCGATATCGTATGTCCACAGCGCATAGTTGTTCGCTTGCGTGGAGTAGGCGACGAGCGCAACCGTGTTCCCGTTGGGCGCAATGGTCAAATCGTTAGCTGGGAAGGGCAGGGCGGCTTGGAAATACTGGAGCGGTTGCTGGCGCTGACTTGGGTTCCACCACGCGAACGCGCCAGCAGCAAGCATTATGAGCGCAGCGGCTGCAACGAGCCAGGGAAGCCAATTGAACTTTGCTGGTGTTGGCAAGCTTGCGGCAACGCCAGCTTGCGAGCCAGATTCCGAAATCCACCGAAGTTCGGCAGCAAGGTCCGCTGCGCTTTGCCAGCGATCATCGGGATCCTTGGCCAAGCATTTTCGTACTACGCGTTCGAGGGCAGTTGGCGTCAACGGTTGCAGCTGACTGATCGGCGGAGGTTCGGCGGTGAGAATGGCCGCGATCAGGCTGGCGCGGCTCTTGCCAGAAAAGGCGGGCCTGCCAGTCGCCATCTCATAGATAACTTCGCCAAGTGCAAAGATATCGGCGCGCGCGTCGGCTTCCTTGCCTTCCAGTTGCTCCGGAGCCATGTACTGGAATGTGCCGATCAGCATCCCTTCACTGGTCAGCTTGGCCTGCTCGACGGTCATCTCCGTGAGTGCTTGCGCGAGTGGAGCCGGACCGGAGTGCTTTGCCAGTCCGAAGTCCATGAGCTTGGCACCGGACTTGGTCAGCATGATGTTTCCCGGCTTCAGATCGCGGTGCGTGATGCCAACCTTGTGTGCCTTCGCGAGGGCGTCGGCGATCTGTGATGCAATGCGCAGAACCTGGTCGGAAGGCATGGGTCCGCGCACAAGGCGCTGCTCCAAGGTTTCCCCTTCAACGAGCTCCATCACCAGAAAGTCCAGGCCATCCTGATGTCCGATATCGTGGAGTGTGCAAATATGCGGATGCGAGAGCTTCGAGACAGCTTTGGCTTCGCGCTCGAGACGAAGCCTGAGATTTGTGTCAGACGAAAGGTTGCCAGGCAGAACCTTGATGGCGACGAAGCGTTCGAGGCGCGTATCGCGCGCTCGATACACTTCTCCCATCCCTCCCGCGCCCAGCGACGAGAGCACTTCGTACGGACCGAGCTTGGCTCCGACTCCCAACGCCATGTTTGCGCGCCATTATAGCCTGCGGTGCGGCCGAAGTCTGGATTCTGATGAACCCATAGCTCTCCAGCCACAAGCCTTCTCACAAATTATGAGTCTGGGGGACCTGGACTGCCTTTTGAGCGTCATTCTGCATCTCAGGGCGCGGCGAGGCTCGGGGAGGAGGACACATGACACGATCAACACGATGCAACGCTCGTAGTTTGGGAACTGCCCTACTATCAACTCTGCTGCTTTCAACGCTTGTTCTCATTCAAAGCGCCCAAGCCCAGACGATCTCGGTTCTCTATACCTTTCAAGGAACCCCCGACGGCGCCCAGGTATACGGAAATCTGGCGGGAGATCGTGCTGGGAACTCGTATGGCGTCACAACCCAGGGCGGCGCTTTTGATAAAGGAACAATCTTCAAGATCGACAGTGCAGGCACAGAAACCATTCTGCACAATTTCAATGGGGATGACGGCAGTCCTGGATATTCGGGTTTGACGCGTGATGCTGAGAATAATCTCTATGGAGTGACACTCGGAGGCGGCGCGTTTGGCCTCGGCACAGTGTTCAAGATCGATAGCGTCGGTAATTTCCAGACGCTGCACAGTTTCTCGGGTGCTCCTGATGATGGGTCAACTCCGTATTCGCCGATTGTGATCCGCGATTCCGCAGGCAACCTGTACGGAACGACAACCAACGGAGGAACAAACGATCTTGGGACAGTTTTCAAATTGGATCCAGCGGGCAATCTGACCGTTCTGCATAGCTTCTCCGGAACGGATGGTTCTTTACCGACATCGGGATTGATTCAAGACTCACAAGGCAATCTGTACGGCACAGCCGAAGATGGCGGAGCGTTCGACCGCGGCACGGTTTTCAAAATCGATGCGGATGGCAACATCACGATCTTGCACAGCTTCACGGATTCTGAGGGCGCCGGTCCAACCACTGGGTTGACCTCCGACGCTCAAGGCAACTTCTACGGCACAACGGTGGGTGGCGGTACCTTCGGCAACGGAACCGTATACAAGCTGGATCCAGCTGGAACCTTAACGGTGATGCACAGCTTCAACGCCTCGACCGAGGGCATCGAACCCTTTGGCCGCCTGGCCCAGGACAACGCAGGGAATCTTTGGGGCACCACGGAGACCGAAGGTCCTTTGAGCCATGGAGCGCTCTACAAGTTGGACATGAGCGGTCACATCACCGTCTATGGGTTTCCCGATCCTGCGATGGGAGCGTTTCCTTTCGGAGGCATGATTCGAGACGATCAAGGGAACCTGTACGGCGGTACTACCGGTGGCGGCATCGGAGTAGGAACCGTTTACAAAATAAGTTTCTAGTCGACTCGCATTGCCGTATTCCATCCACGTGTAACGGCCGATCATGGGGACCCTACAAGGCGAATCCGGGCCGCGGATGTTCCTCATGTAGACGGAGCTATTTCTGTTTCTGTGGTGGGGATGTCGGCGGCGATGCTTGCTCGCTGGTGGGAGGCACAATGTTCTTGATCCGCATGTAGGTCACAAGGTTCCCGTAGTGTTCCATGTTGTGAACATTGTTGAAATTCAGCACGCCTAGTTTTGGCGTATCCGTTCCGAATAGCTTCACGATCTGACTCCCGGACGCGTCTGCCATTCCATCGTATGCTTTGTCGCAATAGGCGAAGGCGGTTTTGAGAGCGGCGATCAGATCCGTCTTGGAAGATTTGGTTTGCTCGATCTTCGGCTCAGGATTTTTCTCGTCGAGCACTTTGGAACAAAACAGATATTGTGCGTCGGCTAGGTGGCCAAGGATCTGGCCGTAGGTGCGGATCGACTCTGTGGGTCTAAAGTTGTAATTCTCTTCCGGCATTTTTTCCGCGGAACGGAGCAGAGTGTCCTTCTGGAATCCGTAGATGCGCTTGGTGAATGCGCTGAGCGGATTCAGCTGCGACCAGGCGGCGGCGGGCGCAAGAACGCAGATGCAGATCAGGAGCTTTCGCATGGATTGTCCTCTGCGACAACGATACACGACTCGGCGAGGAACGGCATTCCCGACCAAGGTGGGGTCAATACGAGAGGCCGCGGCGGTTCTGAGCCCAATTACTCGTAGCGCAGGGCAGCGACAGGATTGACCTTCGTAGCTCGCCAGGCAGGAATGAAGCTGGCCAGCAGGGCAACTGAGAACAAGATCATGCAGGCAACGACAAAGCTCACGGGATCACCCGTGCTAACGGAGAAGAGTAGGCTGGACATGGTTCGCGTCAGCGCAAACGCCCCAATTATGCCGACCAGCAACCCAACCACAGCAAGACGCGCGGCTTGGCCTAACACTAGCCCGAGAACGTCCTGGGGGCGAGCGCCGAGCGCCATCCTTACGCCGAACTCTCTCGTACGCTGACCGACCGAATAAGAGATGACCGCGTAGATACCGACACTTGCCAACAAGAGCGCCAACGCAGCAAACGCACCGAGCAACCATGTGCGGAACCTCTTGTCCGCTACCGATTCGTCCAGCAACTGGTCCATGGTGGCGACGTTCGCAAGCGGAATGTCTTTGTCGACATTCCCGAGCTCCTGCCGAACAGCCGGTACTAGACTCGCGGGATTTCCAGAGGTGTGGATGGCAAGGTACATGGAACGTGACCACCCCACCCAATCAGCGGCGTTGAACGGCACATAAAGCTGCGGAGTCGGCGGTGAATCGAGCCCGGAGTACTTTACATTTCCCACCACACCGACGATTGTCTCCCAGGGAGCTGTGGGGTTCGGATCCCCTGTCTGCAGGCGCTTTCCAAGGGGATCCTGTTGGGGAAAATAGCGCTTGGCCATCTCCTCGTTGATGATAATGGCGTGAACGGCGCCCCTGTCCTTTTCCGTGAAGAATCTGCCTCGTACCAACGGAATTCCCAATGCCTTGAAGTAATCCCGGCTGACACTCATCTCTTCCGCCAGTTGCATGGGACGCGATGGGTCAAAGCCCTGGCCCTCCACAGTGAATGGATTGGTAATCGAGAGCAGGTCGGGCGGCAGACTCATGGAATTACCAACCGCTTCTACTCCCGGTAGCTGTTGAACCCGTTCGAGGAGTTGCAGCCAAAACTGTTCGACCTGACTGTCTTTGGCATAGCGTGTTTCTGGCAAACTGATGTGCATGGTCAACACGCGGGTCGTATTGAATCCAGGGTTGACCTGCTGCAGTCGGAAAAAACTACGGACGAGTAATCCCGCGCCCACCAGGAGCATGAGCGCAAGCGCGAATTCGGAGATCACCAGCAACCGGCGAGTCCTTTGGCCTGTGCTGGTAGAGGTGCGGCTTCCTTCCTTCAGTGTCTCGCCCAGAGAAGAGCTCAAACTGCTCAACGCCGGCACAAGTCCAAACAGGATTCCCGTCAGTACCGAAATCGCTGCTGTAAAGAACAATACTCGGACATTTACGCCAACCTCTGCAAGGCGTGGGATATACCTGGGACTGAGTGCGACGAACGTATCCACACCCCACTTGGCAAGCAACAGCCCAGCAAGGCCTCCTATGGCTGAAAGCAGGACGCTTTCCGTAAGCATCTGTCGGGTAAGCTGCAGACTGCTTGCACCCAATGCGCGCCGGACTGCCATTTCTTTCTGGCGGCTGGTCGCCCGGGCAAGCAGCAGGTTAGCCACATTGACCAGCGCGATCAGCAAGACAAGACCGACTGCTCCCGACAACACAAGGAGCGGCAGGCGAATGTCTCCGACAAGGAACTCTTTGAGCGGAACAATACTCGCAACCTGAAAGCGAGAGGCCGGAAACTGCTGTGTCACCTGGGAAGCAATCGTGGTGAGTTCAGCTTGAGCCTGATCGATCGTCGATTCCGCTTTCAGGCATCCGAATGCTGTGAGGTAGTACGGCGGCCGCGCCTGTGGAATGCCAATCGCCTTGACTGTCCAAAGGTCGTTGCGGTCGCGACGCGGGAAGTGAAAGCCGGAGGGCATGACACCCACGACGGTATACGGTTTTCCATCAAGAACGATGGAGCGGCCAACCACCTTAGGATTGGCCTCAAGGTGAGTCCTCCAAAAGTTTTGGCTCACGACAACTACTTGATCGGACCCGGGATGGTCCTCATCGGAGCGAAACGTGCGACCCAACAGCGGAGATACGCCCAGCGTGGAGAAAAAATCCGGAGTCACCAGAGCTCCCCGGACCTGTTCTGCCAATCCACGCCCAGCAAACGAGAAGTTGCTGTTAAGTTGGTACGCAGCGACATGCTCAAAGCTGACCTGCCGGTCACGCCAGGCAAGAAAATCGGCATCCCCGAATGCGTGGTATGGAGCATCGTCCCCGGGTTGCTGAATTCCAGCAACCACCAGTCGCTGCGAGTTCGGGTAAGGCAACTGTCGGATCAGTACGGCGTCAATGAGGCTGAAGATAGCCGTGTTTGCACCGATTCCAAGCGCCATGGCCACAATCGCGACGGCACTCACCCCGGGAGCCTTCAGCAGCATGCGGAAGCCGTAACGAATGTCCTGGAGCATCGTTCACCTCGCGAAGTCTAGTTCTAATTGGCTGCGTACATGCAATTGTCAGACCTCGATTCTGACGAAAAACTCATTGATTCATGCTAAAGACGAGCCTGCTCATGTCCGTCCGTGGGACAATGCTGTTCGGAAACGGTCACCAAGTTTTTGCCGAGAGGGAACCCCGGGGATAATTGAGGGCAAAGCCCCTCTGTTCAGCGGTCCTCGTTGGGAGTTGCGGCTACGGACGTGAATCAGGACGGGTTGCTGGCCTTGCAGTTCAGGAATGTTTTTCGTTGGTTAGACGGGTAGGCATCCTGCTGAATACGGTCCGGTGCAACTGGGTCTTCGAGTGCCATTTTCGCAGCTACTGACGCTGGGCCGGCCACACGATTCTGGAGAGATCACCCGACGCACCCTTCCTTGCACTCAAGCCTCTCTCGGCGGACACACGCCCAAGCGTGTGCTATTCGTTTACGACAGTTCACTTCCGGGTTGCGTGTTATCTGTCGATGCAAGACTCTTGCAACGAGGACACGCGCCGTCAAACTCCGCGATGACGTAGGTTTCACCGGGACGCATCAGTTCGTTTGCTTGCTCGATGGCCTCTTCACGCGTCTGGAAAGCTTCCCAATCTAGCTTTGAACTGGCCCAGCGAATGTGGAAATGAATCATACGGTACTCCCTGCCGCAATGTCGCTGACTCAGAACTTTCTATCCGACCGGAGCACTCACAAGGCATGCCATGAGGCTCAGTCGAGTGCAAAAATATTAGTTAACGTATAAATAAAATGTCAATAGTAATGGTTTTATAAATATCGCAAGAGTACGCTATTGATGTTCTTGGTAATACTTGACTTAATGTAGCCATTCGGGGACACTATCTCGAATGAAGAAGAAGGCACCGCCAGGAAGTGGAGGCCCGAACTACGGGACCACTCCGATAGCCAGACTAAAGAAATCGAGGAAAGGCAAGCACCATGACTTGATGGGCAGGATAATGGGGGACTTGCGACAACTACGTGCGGGTTTTGCAGTGAGGATCCCTCTTTCTTCGACCACAGGCGTACCTGTCTTGAACTTACGCTCTGTGATTGTCCGCACCGCCGCTAGAGAAAAGATGAGAGTCGCTACTTCCTCGGATGACGAGAACTTTTACGTGTGGAGAGTTTAAGGTGATCATTGGGGTCCCGCGTTGAGTTGCGGTTACCGTTGTTTTTCACTGCACGTTCCGTGGCCTTGAGAGCGGTGGTTACGAGCTCCTCCCAATTAGCGCAGCGCCAAACATCCGTTATTCATGACAAAACCTCCTATCAGTACTGTACCGGGGAGCGGACAACTTGGAACGTGGATTATCCTTCGGTTCGGAAGGAAGTCAGAGGTTGTAGGTCAACGGAATAGTGCAAGCGCGTCTTCAAAACCGCCGAATTGTGAGGCACCTGCCAATGGTCACATCGGCATCACTCGTCTCATGCTAGACTGACGCTTCACTGTACTTCATCGGCCCCATGAGAGTTCTCTGTTAATGCCTGCACTGCGCGTCATTATTCTGTGGCACCAGCATCAGCCCTACTACAAAGATCTTGTTACCGGCCAATACCGATTGCCGTGGGTCCGACTCCATGCGCTCAAGGACTACTACGGCATGGTCAAGATTCTCGACGAATTTCCAGGCGTCCACCAGACGTTCAACCTGGTTCCGTCTCTGATTCGGCAGGTTGAAGACTACGCGAGCGGTGCGGCGCGGGATCCGTTTCTGCAGGTGGCGTCGAAGCCGGCGGGGGATCTCACCTACGATGAGCGTCGCTTCGCCCTCCAATATCTGTTTCAGGCAAATCCGGTAAACCTCATCGGCCGATATCCGCGTTATCAGGAGCTCTTGGAAACCTTTCGCAGCGCCGGAGAGTCTCCCGAGCACGCACTTCGTTATTTTCAGAATCAAGATTTCACTGATCTGCAAGTCCTATCACAGATTGCATGGTTCGACGAATTCTTTCTCGAAGATCCCGACATTGCCGCACTCATTAGAAAGGGCAGACATTTCTCGCTTGACGATCAGAAGTTTGTGGTCGAGCGCGAGCACGAGTTTGTTGGACGGGTTCTTCCCGCGCACGCTGCTGCGGCCCAGAAGGGAAGCATCGAGATTTCGACTTCGCCCTTTTATCATCCTATTTTGCCGCTGGTTTGCGACACGGACCAGGGCGGGGTTTCGACGCCAGGATTACCGCTGCCGCAGAATCGCTTTCGGCATCCGGAAGATGCGCGCGAGCAACTGAAGCGCGGGCTTGATCTACATGAGCGAGTATTCGGCGTGCGGCCGAAGGGAGTTTGGCCGTCGGAAGGAAGCGTCTCACATGAGGCGCTAAGCATCGCGCAGAGTCTGGGCGTCAACTGGATGGCAACGGACGAAGGCGTGCTAGGGCGCAGCCTCGGCCTGTACTTCTCTCGCGATGGTGCGGGACGCCTTCCTGGCGATCTCGCCGAGAAGCTCTATACGATTCATCGCTACGAGAGTGGGTCGACGGCGATGCACATGGTGTTTCGCGATCACACGATTTCGGATCTGATCGGCTTTGTGTACTCGGGAATGCCTGCCGCCGAAGCGGCGGGGCATCTTGTCCGCAATATCAGGGAAGCTGCGCAGCCAGTTCTGGATCAGGGGAAAGATGCTGTCGTCCCAATCATCCTCGATGGCGAGAATGCGTGGGAGTATTATCCTCAATCGGGGCGGGAGTTCTTGCGTCGCTTTTACGAAGCACTGCAAAACGATAGCGACATCGAAGCCGTGACCGTATCGGAAGCGATCGAGCGCCACCAGAACATTCACAAGCTCACGAACCTCGTTCCTGGTTCATGGATTCACGCTAACTTCAACGTCTGGATCGGTGCTCCGGAAGATAATCGCGCATGGGATTACCTGCACCATGCACGCCATTACTACGAGCAGAACAAGGCACACGTTAACGAAGCGCAGCAACAGCTGGCCTTTGAAGAACTGCTGATTTCGGAAGGTTCCGACTGGAATTGGTGGTATGGACCGGAACATCATTCGGCCAACGATCGCGATTTTGACGAGCTCTACCGGAAACATCTGTCAAACGTGTATCAGGCGCTGGGCGCGACACCGCCGGACTATTTGGCGCAGCCGATTATCGGGGGGACAGTGCGTCCGTCCTATGTGCCGCAGACTGCGTATATCCATCCGAGAATTACGGGCGACATGGTTCGCTACTTTGAGTGGATGGGAGCCGCTGTCTATACGTCGGATCGGCGATCGGGATCGATGCATGGAAAGCAGTTTGTGCTCGACTCCGTGTATGCAGGGATCGATGAAGAGTATGTCTATGGCCGGGTCGACTTCGCCGACGGAGTGCCGGAAACTGACTCTGAGCTGGTCGTGAACCTGGAGTCGTGGGCTGCGGAATCGTATCAGCCGCAGCGGACGTTGCGCTTACAGGCCGCTATCCGCGACCGCAAGATTGACGGTTGGAAAGTTAGCGCGCCTGATGAAATGGAGCCTGTGCCGGACCTCGATCTTCCTGGGGGCGATGTGAAGCTGGCGTTGGCCAAGAACTTTGAGTTTGGCCTGCCGTTGGCGTGGCTTCTGTACCCAAACGCAGCATCGCATATCAAAGAAGCTGCGGCGACAAAAAGGCTACGAGTCCGCTTCAGCTTGTGGCAAAACCGATTGCCGGTTGATGCGCTACCGCTAGAAGGCTGGATTGAATTGCAATTGCTAACCGAATCGAGTCTTGCCGCCATGGACTTTTGAGAGCTCCCCTTCTTATGCGCACACCGGCGTAATCTCGCCTAAAAACGCAAGCATTCCTAGAATTGCCTTAGATGCGCGAATTAGTGGATGCTTTTGCGGAATGGAGTCGGTGGGGAGAAGACTGGAAGCCCTTGCCACGATGGGCGATTGCCTTGTGGCTCGTCTTCTATCTCTGGTTTTTGGCGTATGCATTCCGGTCGCATGAAGGATTCCTGTTCATCGACTCGGCGAACCTGGTCGTCCACGAAGGCGGACACGCGTTGTTTGGTTGGTGTGGCCAGACACTGGGACGATGGGGAGGAACCCTTCTGCAATGGCTCGTGCCGTTCCTGCTGGCGGCATACTTCTTTCGGGAGCGTCAACCTGCCGGATTTGCATTCTGCATGTTCTTCTTCTTCGAGAACTGGCTCTACACCGCAACCTACATGGCGGATGCGAGAGCCATGGTCCTGCCGCTGGTGACGACGGGCGACTCCGAGTTCATTGAGCATGATTGGAATGCCATCTTCTCAAGCTTGGGAGTTCTGCAGTACGACACGAAGATTGCCGGATTCGTGCGCGTATGCGGGTGGATCGGAATGCTAGGATGCGTGGTGTGGCTTGTTGCTATGAGTAGAGCGAGGCACGCACAAATACGGCAAGAGGGATTCGCAGGGAAATAGTGTCAGTCACGTATCTCACAGCAAGATTCCTTTCAGGATGATGCTCGCAACCGTGAAATAGATAACCAGGCCGGTGACATCGACCAGGGTTGCCACGAAGGGAGCCGAAGCACTGGCAGGATCGAGCCCACAACGGCGGAGAATAAAGGGCAGCATCGATCCGGCAGTAGTTCCGAACAGCACCACGCCGATCAGGCTGCATCCGATCGTTAGGGCGACGACGAGGTAGTGCGGTCCGTAGCTTCCGTGCAAGGTGTGCCAGAGGAAAATGCGTGAGATGCCGATGGCGCCAAGAATTGTCCCCAGGGCGATGCCGGCTGCAACTTCCCGTCGAATCACCCGCCACCAGTCGCGCAATCGTATTTCTCCCAGGGCCATGGCTCGAATGACAAGTGTGGTCGCTTGAGAGCCTGAGTTACCGCCGCTGCTAATAATCAAGGGAATGAAGAGGGCAAGGATTACAGCCCGCTCGATTTCTTTTGAAAAGAAGCCCATGGCGGTTGCCGTCAACATTTCGCCTACGAAGAGAATGGCAAGCCAGCCGGCGCGTTTGCGGACCATGTGTCCAAAGCTCACGTCCAAGTACGGGCCTTCGAATGCTTCGGTGCCGCCGATTTTGAGGATGTCCTCTCCAGCTTCTTCCTGCACGATGCCCGCAACATCGGCGCTCGTTACGATACCGAGCATGTGACTGTCGACGTCGAGGACAGGGACGGCAAGCAATCGTCTTCTCGCCAGCAACTGAGCAACAGTTTCCTGATCGGTATCCTCTTCAACGAAAACGTAATCAGTGTGTATGACGTCGCGAACTTGCTTTGAACGTTCCGCGGATATGAGCTCACGAAATGAGACGACGCCTAGAAGATGGTGGGCCTCGTCCAGGGCGTATGCGTAGTAGATCATCTCCACGCTTCCGGCCTGCTGACGAATTTGAGCGATGGCTTCTTCGACGGTAATGTTGGGGGAAATATGGACGTAGCCTGAGTGCATGAGTGCGCCCGCTTCGTCCTCGGGGTAAGGTGAAGCTGATCTATGTTCGGCGACAACGGTCAGCTCCATCTCATTTGCACGTTCCAGCACTTGCTCTGTGAAATCCAGTCCGGGGAACCAGCGCCTTCTGGGCGCGACATCACGGCTTAGAAATATCTGGGTCACGCCATTTTTGCGGGCATAGTCAACTAGTGCTTGCGCCCGATTCTTGCCGTGAATGGTCTCGGTGCTGATTTGCAGGTTTTCAGCGAAGCGGAGGTGACGTTCAATCGTTGGATGGTCCTCTGCGGGCAGGGCCTTGGACTCCTGCTGCGAATAGACGTATACCGCCATGCAAATAGCGCCTAGGTGATCCGCAACCCGCCGTGCCCGCCGTAACAGCATGGCGGTTGATGGGTCCGCAGTGATGTTGACCAGAATCTTTTGCGTGTGCAATTCGGAAGTCCCAGTTCTTCCCGCATGGCGTGCCTCCAGAGCTTGAGCGGTTTGCCGAATCGCCAGCTCACGGAGCGAGACCAGAACAGGTTCCTTGAAGATGGCTTCCGCATCGCTCTTTCCCCTGCCTTGCGGATAGATCACCCCGCGATCAAGACGGTGAAGAAGGGCTCGGGGAGTGACGTCCACCAGCACGACCTCATCGGCTCCTTGAAAGAACCAGTCGGGAACTGTCTCACGGACCCGGCGTCCAGTGAGCTGCCAAGCCTGATCGCTCAAACTGGCGAGGTCTCGAATGTCCATGGTGGTGTATACGTCGATGCCGGCCTGGAGAAGGGCCTGGACATCGTGCCAGCGTTTCTGTCGAGCGGAGCCGGGGGGATTTGAATGTGCGAGCTGGTCGACAACGCAAATACGCGGCTTACGGAGGAGAATCGTGTCGACATCTAATTCTTCGGCTGTGCCGGCGCGGTGGTTGATTTTGGCGAGTGGCACAAGCTGTAAACCTTCAAGCTGGCTCTGAATATCGGGGCGGGCGTGAGTGTCGACAAAACCCACAACGACGTCGATGCCTCGTGCTTGCAGAGCGCGGGCATCATCCAGCATTTGGTAAGTTTTCCCGACTCCGGGAGCATAGCCGAGATAGATCTTGAGGCGGCCCCCTGACGTTGATTGGTTCATGGGAAGAGTTCCTTTATTTAATGGGGAAAAACGCGGACGTCTATGCCTTCAGCCGCGCGGATCAAGCGACTCACGAGACTCCCCCACAGGCGAGTTCTCAAATTCTTCTTCAAACTGTGTCCGACAAAAATCTGAGTCACACCGTGTGAGCGGGCATACTGCACGATGCTGTCCACCACGTCATTCGCTTCCAGTATGTCAACACGCAGGCCCGCAGCTCGCGCCCGCGCAAGATTGTCATCGATGGACTGTTGCTCAGGTTGTGACAGATTCCCCTGCTTAACCGAGACCGCCATCACATCGCAATGGAAACGCGCCGCACTCTGGCGAGCGCTGGCAATCATCCGATCTGCGTTTGCCCTCGGAGTCAGGCAAACCAGCAGACGCTCATGAGTGCGCCATGCAGGCTCAATTTCATGTGCCCGCAGGTAACGCCGAAGGCCCGCGTCGATAACGTCCGCGGAGAGAACTAGTGCCATCTGGCGAAGCTCGGAAAGTTCGGGAGACCCGTTAGTTGGGGCGTCAACGACAACGATTTCGTCGGCAGTGTTCAGAAACTCCCGGGGAATGGTTTCGGTGACTTTGCGGCCGGTAAGTTTCTCGGCGGTTTTGCATTGATCCTCGATGTGCTCCAAATTTACAGACGCGACCACATTGATTCCTGCGGACAGCAATTCATCCACGTCCTGCCAGCGGTGCGCGTGGCGTCCCCATGGGTGGTCATAGGCCAGACCATCGATTACGCAAATCTGGGGACGGCGGCGAAGGATTGTTGCGACATCGATAACAGGTACATCTTCTACTTTCAGCGTGGGAACAATTTCGAGCGAGCTTAAGATTGACTCTAACTCCGGGGACACCTCGGGCTGGAGTGCGCCAACTACCACATCTTGCCCACGTTCTTTTCGCCTCCGCGCCTCGTCGAACATGCGAAATGACTTGCCCACACCCGAGGCGTAGCCGAGGAAAACCTTCAGGCGTCCACGAGAATCATTCGCAGACGTGTGCAACTCCGGATCTGACCGAACCATGGCGTGATGATTTTAGCCTTCGTCAGGCTGCCTTGTAACAATGAACGATGAATATTGCCGACCGACAAATGTAGACGCGGACCGGCGCGAGAGGAGCGGCACGTCCACGACCGCCAGACATACAGCACTTATCTGGCGGTCCCTGAGGGCGCGATGCGATGAGAGGCAGGCCCACGGCGATAACGTGCGCCAAGTTTGAATGGCGGCGTTCGGATCGCCTACTGTCCGCCGCTGCTTTCCGGCGTGAGGACCATGGGACGGCTCAACTCCATCACAAGTTCTGTCCCTGAGGGCAACGTTGCCGAGCGATGCTTACCGAGCCAGTGCGCAACTGTGGCGGTCGCGCCAATTGCACCGCCGATTAGCAGTCCCTTCCCGCCGCCGATCAGGCCACCGACCAGCATTCCGCCGCCGGTTCCAAAGCCGATCTGCACCAGGTCCGTGGAGTCATGGCCTGTACCCTTGAACTGACCTTCCGTATTGACGTCAGAACCGTCGCGGAGGCTGGTATCCACGAGAGTCGCATTGAGGGTATAACGTTCGCCAGTCGGAAGCACCACGGCTTCGGGCAAAATTCCAAGGGTCGGCTTACCCGAGATGCGTCGCGGCTGAGATACCTGGGTGATGCGTCCCTTGACCGAAGCACCGACAGGAATGACGGTTTTGCCATCGAGCAGGACGGCCTCAGTGACGCGTCCTGAGAGTGGATCACCGACTTTGTTCGAATCGGTGGAAAGCGTGTTTTCCAATTTTACCTTCAGCGCTGTGCCGGCCGGTAGCGACAGGTTGGTTTGTGCGAAGGCGCTGCCGATTAGCAGCAGCGAGGCCAACAGACATGAGCTGTACTTTCTCATTGTTCCTCCAAAAAATGTATGCTTCATTCCTTATGCGCAGCGGTCGCAGCGGCTATCACGGCATCGACATCTACGCGATCCCGCTGGTCATCTCCTCGATAGATAAAGCGAATGATTCCCGACCGGTCGATCACTAGCGATGCTGGCCGTGCGATGTCAATTGCGTCCAAGCCTAAGCGATGATGTAGACCGTAGGCTTTCGTCACCGAGCGGTCCTCGTCCAGCAGAAAAGGAAACGAAACCGGATATTGCGCCATGAACTTCACTGGCTTGAACCAGCCTTTCTGCTTCTCGGCTGCGATGAAGACCAGTTGCACCCCGATCCGCACCAAGTCTTCTTTCTTTGACTCGAACTGAGCCATACGCTTGACGCAGTTCGGTCACCAGGTTCCCCGTAGGAACTCCACGATCACAGGCCCTTGACGCAGTATTTCGGAAAGCCTGAAGCTGCCCGGAAGATTGGCCGCGGAAAGCGTGAAATCTGGAGCCGGCGATCCGATGGCTAGCGTCTGAGTGCGATCCTGCATCTGAGGCGAATCTAAGGCAGGTAAGAGAGCAGGAACAATAGCATCAAGGGTTCCCACATCTGGTAATTTGGCCAGTCGGATTCGTCGATGACCACAGACGGCCAGCCATTGCCTCCGATATAATCGCCAGTCTGCTAGGGCTTCATGGCAAGGACATATTCAGGAATTGGCTACCTTACTGGTCGAAAGCTTATCTTTCGTTCAGACCGTCCGACCGTAATGGTGGACGTTGACCCTCGATTCATTTCTTCAGACAAGGAAAAGCGTTCTCATATGACAAACATCGGCAACATTATTGGGCGCGAGGTTCTCGATTCACGAGGCAATCCCACGGTTGAAGCAGAAGTTCAGCTTACCAGCGGCACTATCGGTAGGGCGATCGTTCCAAGTGGCGCGTCCACCGGCGAGCACGAAGCGGTAGAACTGCGCGATGGCGATGGTGCGCGATTTCAAGGCAAAGGCGTGCTGAAAGCTGTCGAGAATGTCAACACCGAGATCGCGGAAGCGCTTGCCAACGAAGATGCCTCGGAGCAGCGCGCTGTGGATCAGAAGATGATTGATCTGGACGGTACGCCGAATAAGGGACGGCTCGGTGCGAATGCCATCCTGGCGGTTTCAATGGCGGTGGCCCGCGCCGCAGCTACTGAGTACGGCCTGCCTCTGTATCGATACCTGGGGGGCGCGGCAGCGAACACGCTTCCCGTTCCGATGATGAACATCCTCAATGGCGGGGCACACGCCGACAACAACGTGGACTTTCAGGAGTTCATGGTGATGCCGGTTGGGGCAGAATCGTTCTCTGAAGGACTGCGATGGGGAGTCGAGGTGTTTCACACCCTAAAAGGAGTACTCAAGAAGCGGGGATATAACACGGCCGTGGGCGATGAAGGGGGCTTCGCACCGTCGGTAAAGTCGAATGTCGAGGCCATCGAAGTGGTACTCGAGGCGATCGGTCAGGCGGGCTATAAGCCGGGGGAGGAAATTTGCATTGCGCTCGATCCCGCAGCAAGCGAGTTTTTTCAGGATGGTAAGTATGTCTTCAAGAAGTCGGACAAGTCGAGCAAGTCATCCGAGGAAATGGTTCGCTTCTGGGCGAAGTGGGCGAAGGATTATCCCATCGTGTCGATCGAAGATGGGCTGGCAGAAGATGATTGGGATGGCTGGTCGATGCTGACAGATGAACTCGGAGGCAAGATTCAGCTTGTTGGCGATGACCTGTTCGTGACGAATACTGAGCGATTGCAGGAGGGAATCGACAAGCACGTGGGTAATTCAATCCTGATCAAGGTTAATCAGATCGGCACCGTGAGCGAGACTCTGGACGCAATCGATCTGGCGCGACGAAATGGATATACCTCGGTGATCTCTCATCGCTCGGGTGAAAGCGAAGACACCTTTATCGCCGACTTAGCGGTTGCCACGGGAGCAGGCCAGATCAAGACAGGTTCTGCATCCCGCACGGATCGCATAGCGAAGTACAACCAATTGTTGCGGATTGAAGAGGAGTTGGGGAATTCGGCAAAGTTCCTTGGACTCAAGGCGCTGAACTATAAAGGCGAGTAGCGCGCCGTAGAGAGGGCGGCGGTACGACAGCGACATGGTTCGGTGAAGAGGCTCTTTATGAGGAAGCTCTTTCTCGTATTCATCATTGCGGCATGCTCTCCCGTTCTGTGTGGACAAGCGTCGTCGACACCTGCCACTCGTGATGACATTCTCAAGCTCCTGAGCGTGATGAATACCCAGGAACAGGTTCGACAGACGATGGAACAGGTGATGGCGCAATCGCAGGCGATGGCGCGGCGGGAACTAAAGAGGCGACATCCTGAATTAACCGAAGAACAGCTTGCCAATATGGACAAGGAATCGGCGGAGATCGCGCGTAACTACCCGGTGGATCAAATCATTGAAGACATGATTCCGGTGTATCAGCGGCACCTGACCAAGACCGATGTGGATGCGATGATCGCTTTCTACTCTTCTCCTACCGGGCAGAAAATATTAAAAGATATGCCTTCCATCATGGCGGAGGGATTGGAAGCTGTGTATCCGCGCCTGCAAAAGAACATGGACGACATTCTCGAGAGAATGGATGAAAAGGCCAGCGAGCAGGAGAAAACGCAGCCGAAGAAGAACTGAAGCCAGAATCCTCAAAGCGTTTCCAACAGAGAGTCAGGAGCCTGTAGGTTTTCTATGCGTCCGAAGCCACTTATTCTCGTCATCCTCGACGGCTGGGGTTATCGAGCCGAAACCAAGGCCAATGCGATCGCGCTTGCCAGCAAACCTACGTATGACCGCATGCTGCGCGACTATCCGAACACGTTGATTCACACCAGCGGTCAGTATGTAGGTCTTCCCGACGGCCAGATGGGGAATAGTGAAGTCGGACATCTCAACATAGGCGCCGGGCGAATCGTTCATATGGACAGCACACGCATCGAGTTGATGATTCAGAACGGTGAGTTGTTTTCCAATCCCTCTCTCCTGACAGCGATGAAGAATGCACGCAGCGGGGGCCGCAGGATGCATCTGTTCGGATTACTCTCCGATGGTGGCGTGCATTCCTATCAGACTCACTTATATGCGCTGCTGCGCATGGCCAAACAGAACGGCGTGGACCGCGTCTTCGTCCACGCATTCATGGATGGCCGCGACACGCTTCCGACAAACGGCGCCGGCTACATGCAGCAGTTGCAGCAGAAGATGCGCGAACTGAACACCGGCAAGATTGCTTCAGTGAGCGGCCGATATTATGCGATGGATCGCGATCGCCGCTGGGAACGTATTGCGAAGGCCTTCAGTGCGATGGTGTTGGGCGAGGCGGAAGGCGGCAAATATGTCGACGCCGTACAGGGGATAAAGGATTCCTACAATAAGGAGGTCACTGATGAGTTCATCATGCCGTTCGTCTGCCTGGATAACCGCGGCGAGCCGCTGGCAACGATTCGCGATGAGGATTCCTGTATTTGTTACAACTTCCGCGCAGATCGGGTGCGCCAGATCACGCGAGCGCTGACGCGCAATAGCGGAATAAATGAGCAGGGAGGAAACGACCTTCCAGGTGCCGCGGATCTCGACCAGACCATTCCGAGAGATCGCGCCCCTAAGAATTTGCAGTATGTATGCATGACGCAGTATGACAAGCAGTTCAGGCTTCCCGTGGTCATTCCGCCGGAGTCGATGGCAAATATCCTTGCCAATGTCATGGGCCAGACAAAACTTCGCAATCTGCGGGTGGCGGAGACCGAGAAGTACGCGCATGTCACCTACTTCTTTAATGGCGGGGTCGAACAGCCGTTTCCTGGAGAGGACCGCGTTCTAGTGCCGTCCCCCAAGGTAGCAACCTACGATTTGAAACCGGAGATGAGCGCCTCCGGCATCGCTGACGCCGTGGTTAGGGCCACTGAAGATGGCACGTTCGATGTCGTCATTGTGAACTTTGCGAATGCCGACATGGTTGGGCATTCAGGCAAGATTGAGCCCACAGTCAAGGCCGTAGAAACTGTGGACGCATGCCTGGGCCGAATTGAGCTAGCAGTACGCGCGAAAGGTGGGGCCATGCTCATTACAGCGGATCACGGAAACGCCGAGATGATGATTGATCCCGCGACCGGAGGACCGCACACGGCGCACACGACGAATCCAGTGCCATTCATCGTGGTATCTGCAGATGCCAAGAACTTCACGATGAGAAGCGACGGCTCGCTACGGGATATTTCTCCAACGATTCTTGGGATGCTCGGGTTGCAGGAACCTACCGAGATGACCGGGCGCGACCTGAGAGTACTACGCAGTTAGTCCTTCTCTCTGATAGGAAGTGGCTTCCGAAAACTAACAAAGAGTGTTGCAGCGGAAAGGGATCAGCACATAGTACGGCAAAGAAATCCTTGTCGTGTTTTTGGATTTGATACTCCTCTCATATCGGTTTTCGCCTGAAATCGCCTGTCCAGAGCGACTTTCACCCGCTATTCACCGCCGATTGCTACCTAAACTTTCGTGCCATGCGTATAGCCCAATGGTGCATTGACCTACTGGGGCTGAGTTGCTAAGTTGACTATATCAGTTGGATGTCTCCTCCTTAGTGCTTGCAGTACTGACCGAGACACGGGGTGGGCTATGAAGTTGCTTTACGTCTGCTATGCGGCAATGGGGTTCGCGGTGGCTCGCTGGATTTTCAGGAGAGAACCTGTACCGCTAGGAGATCCGGTTCCAAGGTTTCGTACCTCTGGCCTGCTGTAAGAAGTACTGGTGAGGGCGTGCGGTGCCCCGTTGCGTGGCCGCTTTGTTCCGCACGCCCGAACCGTTCATTCCGCCTGTTTCTGAAGTTCTACGACCAACGTTTACCTCGTTTCCTGCCTGTCTTACTGGTCTTCTAGCTACAATTTCCCTGAATAGTCGGTTTTATCGGGTCTACTTTCGTGAAACGCACCGCTTTCTCCATATTCATGGGCCTGCTCTCAATCCTTGGCGGGATTTGTGTCGCGCAGGGCGATCCGACCTCACTAGGGGACTTGGCGCGTACGTTACGCCGAAACAAAGTGGCGAGCGGGAGTGGGGCTCAGGATCCTGTCATCGACAATGACAATTTCGACAAGATATTAGCGGAAGCCGAGAGCCACAAACCGACGCGGGGATTGCTGTTTTCGCTGGAGGGGGTTGGAAAGAAGTTTCAGGTTTCGTCGCCAGACGTGACCTGCAGCCTCGCATTCAATGCTGAGGCAACGGCACTCTTGTCCAATCCGTATGCGCCGCAGCAGCTTCCGGAAGAGGAACTGGCGAAGATCGATGGCCCGGCGACGATTCAAGGCGATTCGATGGAGTTGTCTGTCCATAACGGAAGTGCGTGGAACCTGAGAGAAATTACCGTGGGCCTGACTCTGGTGCGAAGTGCAGAACCAATCGTGCCCTACGAGGCGGTAAAGCTTATTCCGGCGTCATCGGTGGACACGACCATCCTGGCGAAGCAACCGGACCTTACCGTTCTTTACCACCTATGGGGATCGGCGCCATCGATGAGCACTACCGCGTTCAGAGAAACAATCAACAATCCGCCGGCTCCTGACCAGGAATGGCATTGGGCGATCATAGAGGCAAAAGGAATCCCGCCAGATTCAAATCCCGATCCAGCCCCTACTTCACCTTAATGACTTCCTCGACCTTTCCGGTGGCCATACTGCGGTATGCAGCATCGAGTATGACCTGATTCTGCCAACCTTCCTCGCCCGGCACAGAGAATTCTCCCTTGCCCTCGACTGCGTTGGCGAACGCATCCACCTGCCGAGCGTATGCCTGATAGTTGGTGACTGTTTCTTCTTCCACGATTTCGACGCCCCGGCGGAGTTGAATGGCGATAGGCCGTTCCACGTTCAAAGCGTCGTCTGCCCGGAGTACGCCAGCGTCACCTACGATCTCAAAAGGGGTACGATAATCCGCCCGGAAGGAGACCATGACCGAACCCAAGGTTCCGCGGGTGAACTCAAGGCCCAGAACGGCTGCGGACTCAACTGTGCCTGACTTGCTGTCGCGTGCTCCACGCGCGGTGACGCGGACAACCTCGTCTTGCAACACATAACGCAGGGTATCGATGCAGTGGACCCCGACATCGGCAATGGGACCACCGCCTGCAATGGCGGCATCGTTGAGCCACGTCCGGGGGTGACCCCCTGCGGCGGGAAAAGAGAACTCGGAGCGCGCGAAGATCGGCTTTCCAATCTGGCCTAACGCAAGGCGTTCTCGCAGGCGCGCGGTGCTGTCTTCGAATCGAAAAACATGAGCGATGCCAAGTCGGACATTTGCTTTGCGAGCGGCTTCCACCATCTGGCGGCACTGATCGGCATTCATCGCCATGGGCTTTTCACATAAAACCGGCTTCCGGCATTTGATTGCGGTCAGAACGTCTTCAAGATGCAGGGAATTCGGTGTGGCCACGAAGACTGCATCTACTTCGGGGGAGTTACACAGCTCTTCGACGGAGTCGAAGGCTAATGGAATGTCGTAGTGGCGAGCGGATTCGCGCGCCTTGTCGATATCCCTCCGGGAAAGAGCCTGCACCCGCGATTTAGTGGCCAAGGCAAAGCCTGGCATCAACCGTCGCACCGCATGTAGTCCGAAGCCGATAATTCCGTAACGCACCATCTACGACTCTCCGTTGCTTGCTGATATTAACCTAGTGGCTCCTCCGGATTCTTCGACAGAGAGATGTCAAGAAACCTGCTATGTCTGAAGTGCTAAAGTGGGACCTCCTGAGTTTCTCGCACGGACATATGGTTGACTTGAATCGATGGCCAACCTAACATGCGAGCCGAACAGAGAATCTTTTCGCAATGACTGGCGAGATCCTGGGTCACTATCGGGTAGGGGAATCCATCGGCTCCGGGGGAATGGGAGAAGTCTACCGGGCTACTGATGAGCGGCTGGGCCGCGAAGTAGCTTTGAAGCTGCTGAAACCCGACTTTGTTCACGACAGGGATCGCTTACGCCGGTTTGAGTCTGAAGCCCGCGCCGCGGCTGCTCTTAATCATCCAAATATCGTAGCCATTTACGATTTCGGCGATCATAACGGGAACTCCTTCATCATTTCTGAGTTGCTGCAGGGCAGCACACTTCGGCAACACCTGTTGCGTGGACCGCTTCCGCTAAAGCTGGTCGCGGACTATGCACGGCAGATCGCACAGGGATTGGCGGCGGCGCATAAGAAACATATCGTGCACCGGGACTTAAAGCCGGAGAACATCTTTGTCACCAACGAAGGACAGGCAAAGATCCTCGACTTCGGTATTGCCAAGCTCATTGCAGAAGAAACTCCTGGCGCAGTGGGGGGAATGACGACGCAAACCAAGGCCGGGTCGATTCTTGGGACGGTGGCGTATATGTCGCCCGAGCAGTTGCGCGCCAAGCCGGTGGACCACCGTAGTGACATCTTCAGCTTCGGCTCGATCCTGTACGAGATGCTGGTCGGAAAACGTGCCTTCTCCGGCGAAACAGAAGTAGATACGATGACCGCCGTTTTGAAGGAGGATCCCCCGGAAATCAGCATAAATCGCGAAGCGGTTCCCCCCGGATTCGAGCAAATTGTCCGTCACTGCCTGGAGAAGGAACCGGAAAACCGTTTCCAATCGTCCAAAGATCTGGAATTTGCCCTGGCAAACGTGTCGGACCTGCGCGTCGGGAAACAGAACGGCGAATCGCGCAGTGGCGCGCATAGGACACGAAGGTGGATCGCTTGGGGCCTAAGTGCACTGGTGGTAGTGGCGCTTGGAATGTTGATCGGTGCAAAGATGATGCCGGCTCCGAGTCCCGCGTATCACCGGTTAACTTACGAGCGAGGCACGGTCTATTCAGCGCGATTCACCTCCGATGGGAGAAGCGTTGTGTATGGAGCGTCCTGGGGTGGAAGACCGATGCAGATTTATTTCGCCCCGGCAGAGTCGGTCTTGGGAAGACCACTTGAATTGAGCGCGGCTCACCTGCTCGCGCTGTCACGGAGTAACGAATTGGCCCTGGTCATGGGCGGGAATCATGGCTCCGGGCTTGAGTTTATCGGCGGCATGCTTGCCCGTGCGCCGCTTACCGGGGGCTCGCCACGGGAACTGCAGAGCGACGTTCGATGGGCCGACTGGAGTCCCAAGGGAGAGTTGGCTGTTGTACATCACACGATCGGCCACAGCCGTCTGGAGTTTCCGATTGGCAAGGTGCTATATGAAACCACTGGGTGGATCGGCAATCCTCGGTTTTCGCCAGATGGCAGCAAGATCGCTTTCCTGGACCATCCTGCCCTCTATGACGATCGTGGGTCGGTCGGAGTTATTGATCTGCAGGGAAAAAAGAAAGTTCTTTCAACTGGGTGGGAATCAGAGGACGGTCTGGCCTGGGATCCTGCCGGGAATGAAATCTGGTTTACCGCGGCGGAGAAAGGATATGACCGCAAGCTTTGGAGCGTTGATCTATCTGCGAAACAACACAAAGTTCTGGAAGTACCCGGTGCGCTGACGTTACAGGATATCGCTCCAGATGGGCGCGTGTTGTTGAGCTTCGATACATCACGTTTGGCTATGGAGTGGACTGACAAGGACGGCACAGTCTCGCGCGATCTTTCGTGGTACGAATGGAGTCTTGCGAAAGACATCTCTAGCGATGGCGAGTGGGCGCTCTTCGAGGAAAGCAGTGAGCCTGCCGGCGCGAACTACTCCGTTGCTTACCGTAAGATTGATGGCTCTTTGCCTATCCGTTTAGGGGATGGCAGTGCGGGGGGCTTGTCTCCTGATGGGAAGTGGGCGGTCGTTGTCTTTTCTGGGAACCCGGAGCACCTGACTCTTCTGCCGACCGGGGCTGGAGAGCCTAAGGATATCCCCTTGCCACAGTTCGTGAACCTCCAGAACGCTTCGGCACAGTTTCTGCCAGACGGCAAATGGATCGTTTTCGATGGCACTGAAGCGGGACATGCCAGGCGTAGTTACCTGGTTGAGATCGAAACTGGCCGCATCCAGCCCATTACTCCGGATGGCTATTTTGCCACCGTGCCTTCACCTGATGGTAAGTACTTAGCCGGAGGAGGCTCTGATGGCAGGTTGTTTCTATATCCGGTGGCGGGCGGCGATCCGGTACCGGTTCAAGGACTTGATCCCAAGTTCAGTTTGGCTCAGTGGTCAGCCGACAGCCGAGGATTATATGTCTACCATTCCGGCGATATGCCGATGAGTATGTATCGCTTTGATTTGGCGTCAGGAAAGTTGACGGAAATTCGTCAACTCATTCCGCGAACAAGCACGGGCGTGGTTTCCATCGCACCGGTCGCCACGAATCCTCAAGCTAATGCATTCCTTTACAGCTACCTGCAAACAATGTCCGTGCTGTATGTCATTGGGGGACTTCGGTAAGGTCAGCTAGTCGAGCGAGCCTTGAAAGTCAGCGGGTACGTAGTGGAAGAAGATCGACGTCGACGTGTGACCATCGGGAAGGATGTGGCGAGAGTGAGGAATTTCTCGACCTCGATAAATCAAGCCGTCGCCCAGGCCCTGGAAGATGTTCACAACTGATTCCTTCGTGTGCAACTGCAAGGGCCACGGCGTCTCGCGTACAGGCTCTGGAGAATAGTCCAAAGCTAGCGTGAGACTGAATTCGCATTGTTCGCGATCGGTGTGCTTCTCCAACTCTGCACCACTCTGATATGCGCCGGTATACACATACGAAGGCTTAACCGGTTGACGAACAACCGAGGTTACGATGGGCGTTAGATGATGATGGAAGATTTGGGCGGCACTTTCGTTGTGGGCCACGTATCTGCGGCAGGTCTGGGCGTCTCCCAGCTTGAGAGTACCGAGTCGAATCAGTTGCCGATAATGTCGCCGCAACGCTGCGAGATGTAATGAATTTATTAGATTCGTGACGGGACAATAACCTCTTTTCAGAAAGAGGTCTCCAAGCTGGATAACTGTCCGGTCCCATCGAGTTGTAGAAAGCGTTGGTTGTACAAGAATCCCGGCTAGTTTCAGAACAGTTTTTTGCGATAAGGCGAGCGCCTTTGGTTCGATGCTTCCTTCGAGCAATCCTGACAACACACGAAGATAAGTCTCGCGGAGCCAGAATGGTTCCTGCAGACCTGTGACAGGACTCTGTACCCATGCGATCTCATCTTTCGAATCGAATTGCGACAGCAGGAGAGGATGTAGTGCGCCTTCCGCTCTCTGATCGCCACGCGTCAGCCGGATGTTCGGATTGAGTGTGAGCGGACACTCGTCGGCGCCTGCGCATTGGTCAACGTAGCGCTGAAGGACAAGGTGATCCGGATGGTCATCCAAATAGCAGGTGAAACGAAGCAGAGGGCCCGTGCACGGGTCCCTCCCTTCCTGTGGCTCCGGTAACATTGCCTGGCAGTTCAGAGGGATTCTCCTATCTGTGGAACCATCCGTTTAAGGTGAAACGGCTCTCGGCGAAGGCTCCGGAAGAGCATTCGACCGGGGTGATCTCGTGCGCGAGCGCGCTCGGAAAGATCACCAACTGATTTTGGCGGGGAACGATCGTGCGATAGCTCCCGGCCGGAGCGTATGCGCCATTCGAGCGCACTGAGTTGTGAATTCTCAGCTCTCCGCCACGGAACTGCTTTGGTTCGCGGTGGAAGAAGTAGACGAAAGTGATTTCTCGTTTGGCGACTTCGGCTTGGCCGTCGTCACAATGCCAGTGGAAAAAGTCTCCGTGGTTGCTCGCAGTGATCTGTGCCTCGACCCGGCGGATGGGAAACAGCTCGCGGTCAAGTTTGGGCAGAATACGCGGCAGGCATCGTTCCACACTCTCCAGCAGCCTAGTTGAGTGTGGGCCAAGTTCATAGAGCACACGCGAACGGCGATGCTCGTAATCAACTACGCCAGCGCTTACTCCAGGTGTGATGACTTCGCTGACAACGAAGTCGGATTCGTGGTTCAAGACATACGCTATGAGCGCTTCCATGTCGGCCGGCACTAGGAACTCATCAAGCACGATGCACGAGGCCGGCATGATCCGGGGCATGTGGGTGATGATCGCAGGGATCTCTTCAGCGCTATGCCCGGCAGCAACGGAAATGCTGATACCAGGAGCAGGTGGACCCGGACTGGGTGGACGAGGACCGGTTGGCTGCGGCGAAGGTGGAGGCACGCTCGGGGTGCCCATCGTGATTGTGGCGATACCTGGGGCTGGAGGTCCCGGGCTTGGAGGCCGAGGACCAGCTGGTGGCGGCGATGGTGGGGGAACGCTCGGACTGCCCATGTCAGCCGACGCAAGTCTGTGTAAATCTTCAAATGGGTTCATGGCGGTACGCGGTGCCGGCGGCCCAGGGCTGGGTGTTCGTGGTCCAAGCGGCTGCGGAGACGGAGGAGGCACGCTGGGTGCGCCCATGTCGAAATCCAGATCTGCCGATTCGAGCAAATGCGCGTGCAGGATCTGGTCGGCGATGCGCTTTCCGAGGGTCGCAACAACCCGCTCTGCGATTGTTTCTCCGATTGCTTCAGCGACAGTTTGGGCCACATCAGCGCTAGCACCGCTGTTGGAAGCTCTCTTCACACGTTGCCAAACGTTGGCAAGTAACTCGCGCTCCGGCCGAGTGAGCAATTGTGGATACTGTGTCAGGTTATCGAGAGGATCGAGGGAAACATATCGAGTGGTCATTGAAAGCGCCTCCAGTGCGGAGAGCTTTCAGCGAAAGGCGACGGGGAAGAAGCAGCCTAACAAAAAAGCTGGCGGATGCAAGGAAATAATGCGCCAGAGGAACGAAAAGCCAGTGCTAGTGAGTGCTCATGGCGCCGACAAGAGATTCGAATACTTTCAGACCCTCTACGCAGCCGAGCTCGGGCTCGGCAGAGCGTTCTGGATGAGGCATCATGCCTAAGACGTTGCGGCCGGTATTACAAATGCCTGCAATGTTCTCGATCGAACCATTGGGATTAGCCTCTGGGACAATTTCGCCAGCGGCATTACAGTAACGGAAGACAATGCGGTTTTCACGGCGGAGTTCTGCCAACGTCGACTCATCGCAATAGTAGTTTCCTTCCATGTGACCTATCGGAATAGTCAGGACTTCGCCCTGTCGGCAAGTATTTGTAAAGGGTGTGTCAATATTCTCGACCCTTACGTGAACGGACTTGCAAACGTACTTGAGGCCAACATTACGCATGAGCGCGCCCGGAAGCAAGCCGGACTCGCATAAAATCTGGAAGCCGTTGCATATTCCGAGTACTAGTCCTCCGGAAGCGGCGAACTTCTGTAATGAGGACATTACCGGCGAGAACCTGGCAATGGCTCCAGTTCGCAGGTAGTCACCATAGGCGAACCCTCCGGGGACAATGATTGCGTCACAGTTCTCCAGGTCATGTGACTCGTGCCAGAGGAAGGTTACGGGCTGCTTGACCACCTGCTGAATGGTCCAGTAGGCATCGTGATCACAATTGGAACCAGGAAAGATGATGACGCCGAATTTCATGCTGAATTCTCGTTGGAGATGGTGAATAACCAAGTTTAGCATGCGCCGATGACGAGGCACTCCCACTTGTTAGCGGCAATGGCGTCCGGTCCACACGGTAAGACAAGGGCCTGCGAAGTAGGCAGGCCGTAGCAACTTAGCGCTCAAAGTTGGTTCAGAACATCTCATCAGGAGCAGCGCCCGGGGCTGGCGGCGGCATCGCGGGAACTCCGGGCGGCAAAGGCATCATTTGCGGACCACTCCCCGGCCCGACAAACTTGTGGAAGAACATCTTGTCTCCCATACCCATATCTCCGTGCATGGATTTCAGTTGCCGCCATTGCTCGACTGAGAGAACCTTCCGTAGGTCGAGATTCATCATGGTGAACTCGCGCTCGAGCCTGCCCCGGGCGCTGAGCACCTGATCGACCTGTGAGCTGATCTCGCCTTCGTTGGGCACATCGGCGTCAAGCAGCGATTGGAGTTTCAAGTCCTGCTTTTCCATTGTGGCGCCATAGTCGATAAGCTTCATGCGATGGTCATAGAAAATTTGGTCCAGTTGACTGATCTGGCCGTCGCTAAGTTGAAGTTTTTTCGCCACATCTGAGTTTTGCCACCACTTGCCCATCTCGTGTTTGTACATGAATACCTTGCCGGCGGCAGGCGCACCGGGTTGTCGCGCTGCCGCGGGCGCCTGTGTCCAGGTGGGCCCTGAAGACGTGGGAGGCGCGGTCTGCGCTTCTGCCCCCACGGCAAGCAATAAGCCCGAAATTACAAGCAATGATTTAATTCTCATGGTTTCTCTCCCTGATTTGATCACGCGAGTCCAGACTGCTGGCATTCGCACTGATTTCCTGGAGCAATATCGAGGTTGGTGCCAGGGCTGCGGGGCCGCCGCTCTCCAACACGCGTTCCACCTGCACGAGTAGGTCGTGATCGGTGGCTGCCTGTGTTTCTTCGTTCGGCAGCGACGGCGTCCTGGCAAGCATGAAGGTCGCAAGTGCCGCAAGCGCCGCAAAAGCGGGCCATGCGATGCGGGGAAACGCGGGTCCGGCCGGTTCCGTCGTCGTCCCCAGTGATAAGACCGTTCGGATGCGCTGCGCCGCCCAGAACTCTTCTGGCATACCCGAGATTGATCTGGCCCACTGCCTCAAGTTGCTAAGATTGTCTTCGAAGTTCTCGATTTCCGATCGACACTGCGTGCATTGCTCAGCGTGCGATCCGGCGAAGCTACTCCCGGCCGAAATGATTTCTGCGATTTCGGAATCGCTAAGATGCTTGTTCATTGCTGTTCCCTCATGAGCTTTCGCACACGTGCCACCGCGCGGGACAACTGTGCTTTTACGCTTCCGGTCCTAATGCCGAGAACGGCTGCGATTTCCGCCAGCTGCATTTCTTCGCTAAATCGCATTAGAAAGATCGCCCGTTGCTGGTCCGAGAGCCGATCGCAGGCACGCAGCACGGCCTGAACCTCTTCCCGTGCGAGCAAGATCCGTTCGGGAGATGGGTTGGGGGCTCGAAAACCTGCGGATATGTGGTTATCGCCATCGAACCCGATCAGTCGCTTCCAGAAAGAGATTCGGCGGTTTTTACCGTGGTCCTTTGCCAAGTTGACGGCGATTCGTAGGATCCAGGTTTCGACGCTGCATTCTCCCCGAAAGCTCTGGCGATATTGAAACGCCCTTAAGAAGCACTCCTGAGTAAGAGTGTCTGCCGTATCCTGGTCGCGCACCAGCATCAGCAGGAATCGATAAACGCGCCGCTGATACTGCCTGACGATCTGTTCAAAGTTTTCCGCGGAGATGGTCCGCACGGGTTCCGGTGCTGATATTTCTAAGGCGGCAGTGAGTACGCTAACCATGTTCGTGGCTGTAGCTATGGACGAATTCAGCAACCCGAGGTTTACAGGCAGGATGAAATTGGGACCATCGAGATGCTATTTTCGGGCATCACACAAGCATGGAATTAGATCAGCATTTTCGCCTGGCTGGCGGAGCACTCAAGCATTGGTTCATCGCTCAGCTTCAGGATGCCTTAGCCGTGGGCCTGATCTGGCTGGTTGGTTTATGGGTGATTGGGGTTCCATGGGCGCCGCTCTGGGCAGTTCTTGGTGCAATGTTCCAGTTCGTTCCGCAGGTTGGTGCCGTACTCGGATTGATCGGGCCAACGCTGACGGCGGCATTCAAATGGGGAGATTGGGAACATCCTCTGTATGTTCTGGGTCTGTACGCGGTCATCGCAGTTGTGGACGGCTTTTTGTTGCAGCCCTATCTGATGAAGCGCACGGCTAAGGTCCCGATGTGGGCGTCTATTCTGGCACCAATTGTCCTCGGAATCGTCATTCCGTTCTGGGGCGTCTTGCTCGCGCCGCCTCTGTTGGCGGTAGTTTACGCTTACAAGGCGCGGCAGGAGCGCAATGAGGCACTGGTAACTGCCCAGAAAAAGAGTTAGAAAAACCTGCTGGAAATTCCACGTCAGCAAGGCGAACTTCAGGGAAAATGACAACCATTCTTCTGCTTACTCTTTCCAATATTTTCATGACGTTTGCGTGGTACGGCCACCTTCGACATCGGGACGCCCCGCTTTTCAAGGTCATTGTTGTAAGCTGGCTGATCGCCTTTGCGGAATACTGCTTTCAGGTTCCGGCGAATCGTATTGGCTCCTATGAGTTCTCAACCGCCCAGCTCAAGACAATTCAGGAAGCCATTACGCTGATCGTGTTCTCAGTCTTTTCGGTTTTGTATCTGAAAGAAAGCCTGCGTTGGAACTACCTTGTCGGGTTTGCAATGATGGTTGGCGCGGTGTTTGTGATTTTCAAGAAGTGGTAGGGCGGGTTGCGGGAGCAGCCTAGGACCCGCATGCTATAATTTCACTTCGCCTGCATTCGTTTTCGAGGCAATCACGTGATCTCCTCTATCGGGCGAGTCCTGCTATTAAATATCGCAATTCAAGCTCTTTTAAGGATGAGGTATTCCTATGTCCGGCCATTCAAAATGGGCCACAATCAAGCACAAGAAAGGCGCCTTGGACGCCAAGCGGGGTAAGATCTTCACCCGGCTGATCAAGGAAATTTCTATTGCTGCTAAGAATGGCGGCGGCGATCCAGACAGCAATCCTCGTCTGCGCACGGCGATTGCGGCTGCGAAGGCGGAGAACATGCCGGCCGACAACATTAAGCGCGCTATCCAGCGTGGCACGGGCGAATTGCCCGGAGCAGTGTACGAAGAATTCATGCTGGAAGGCTATGGGCCAGGTGGCGTTGCGCTGCTGGCTGAAATCAACACTGATAACCGCAACCGCACCGTTAGCGAGATCCGGCACGTGTTCAGCAAGAATGGCGGCAATATGGCCGAGGCTGGAGCAGTTTCATGGATGTTCCACAAGAAGGGTGACATCGTAGTCCCGAAGGCAGCTGCCAAGGAAGATGACCTGATGGCGCTTGTGCTCGATGCAGGAGCGGATGATCTACGCGATGATGGTGAAAGCTGGGAAGTGTTGACGGATCCTTCCTCGTACGAGGCGGTTCTCACTGCCGTCAAGGGTGCGGGCATCGAGCCGACATCCGCGAGCGTTTCGATGATCCCCCAGAACTACATCAAACTGGAAGGGCAGGCTGCTTCGACAATGATCCGCTTGATGGAAGCGCTAGAGGAACACGATGACGTGCAGAACGTCCACGCGAATTTTGACATCGATCAGAAGCTGCTCGAAGAAGTTGCGGGCTGATCGCGATATCTGAAGCATCGAAAAGAGCCGCCGAAAGGGCGGCTCTTTATTTTGGCGATCCGGTTGAATCGTGCGGCGGATGCGGGACTTTGTTTCTCGGTTGCAGACATTTTCAACACCACTGTGGAAAATCATGTGCAAAACGCGGATTCTTTATCAGTAAATGGTTCACACACAGTGAGTTCTGCACCTTGCACACAGTCGGGTGCTGGCACTTTTGTGGGGTATCCCCCGAATTCGCGACAAGAGAGAAAGGTTTGAAAGTTCGCCTGGACAAATTGTTGCTTGAACGAGGCCTTGTGGCGTCACGGGAGCGCGCGCAGGCACTGATTCTTGCCGGTAAAGTCCTAGTGGAGGGACAAAAAGTTGAGAAAGCCGGAACCGGTGTTGATGTCGGAGCTAGTGTTGCGCTCACGGGACATGATCTCAAGTACGTGAGCCGTGGCGGACTTAAGTTGGAAAGAGCCATCGAACATTGGAAGCTGGAGGTGAAAGGCGCCACGTGCCTTGACGTGGGGGCCTCTACTGGTGGCTTTACGGATTGTCTGCTACAACACGGTGCGGCACGCGTGTTGGCGGTAGACACTGGCCATGGACAGATTGATTTTCGACTTCGCCAGGACAGCCGCGTTCGTTTGCTGGAGAAAACCAACGCACGGTATCTCGAGCCGGCGCACTTTGGGGAAGCCATTGATTTGGTCGTGATGGACGTCTCGTTCATCTCAGCGACGCTCGTTTTACCAGCGGTAATTCGAGCGGCCTTTGGCGAAGTGAAGGCTTCGTCGCGCAAAAGAGAAGTGGTCGTGCTCGTGAAGCCGCAATTCGAAGTCGGCCGCGAGTTGGTAGGGAGGGGAGGCATCGTACGAGATGAGTTCGCACAGCAGCATGCGGTTGAAAAAGTCCGACAAGCGGTGCTTTCTTTAGGTGCCACACATACGGATGTCACGGAGTCTCCCATCACCGGTGCTGAAGGAAATCGCGAGTTCCTTTTGTATGGGGTCTTTGCGTAACGCACGAGTTCAGGGACTTCCCGCAAAATTTCTGTACAATTCAATTTCCAAAGATGAATACCCCAGTAAGTAAAGGCGTGAATAAAGCAGTCGCGATCGTCTCCAAACCAAGCAAGCCAGAACTAGAGCACGTTGTGCCGGAGTTGCTCGATTGGCTGAAGAAACATGGTTACAGATCAGTAGTCGACGAAGAAACGCATAAGCTAGCTCCGAACGCCAAGGTAGTCTCTCGCGATGAGCTTGCCAGTCATCATCTGGACTTCGTAATTGTGCTGGGAGGAGATGGAACTCTACTCTCCGCAGCGCGATCCGTAGCCCGAGCGGCAGTTCCCGTGCTCGGAATCAATCTGGGATCGCTAGGCTTCCTGACAGAAGTCCAGATGGAAGAACTCTATTCGACACTGGAGGCGATTGACCACGGCACGCGAATCGTCGAAGACCGATCCATGGTGCATTGCGAAATCCTGCGTAATTCGGAGAGCGTGGGCAGCTACGACGCTCTGAATGACGCCGTCGTTGGAAAAGGAACCATTGCCCGCCTGAATCACTGCGATGTCTACATCGACGGAACTTTCGTCTCCAGCTACAAAGCAGACAGTCTGATGGTTGCCACTCCTACGGGCTCAACAGCCTATTCGCTTGCGGCAGGAGGGCCCATTCTGATGCCGTCGGTCGCCGCTTTTCTAGTTACTCCAGTATCGGCGCATTCGCTCACACATCGCGCACTGGTAGTACCCGACACGTCGAAGATCGAAATCGTTGTCATGACTGGGGCAGAGCAGGCGTACCTGAGCATTGATGGGCAGGTAGGGATGCCGCTCTTGGATGGGGATCGAATTCTCTGCCGCAAGTCCGAGCACACGGTGAAGCTATTGCGCGTGCAGAAGACTTTCTTCGACATTCTGCGCTCGAAGTTAAAGTGGGGACAGAGATAAAGGGTCAAGAAGTCAATCGGGAAAATCACAAATGAAACGTAAAACACTGCTGGTCGTCTGTTGTCTCATTTCCCTGGCTGCTACTTTTGCCCAGGCGAGACCGGCGGCAGACCTGATTATTTTTCACGCCAACGTATGGACCGTCGATAAGGCACAACCGAAGGCGCAGGCGGTTGCGATCAGTAGGGATCGCATCGTGTTTGTTGGGTCCGATGCAGACGTGAAGGCATGGCAGGGCCGGGGCACTCGTGTGATTGACGCTGGCGGCAAGCTAGTCGTGCCTGGATTTAATGATGCTCACGTTCACTTTGTCAGCGGAGGCTCGCAGCTTGACAGGGTTCAGCTCAACGACGCTGATAGCGCACAGGAATTCGCCCGACGCATTAAGGCCCAGGTTGGAAAGATATCGAAAGGCGAGTGGATTCTGGGGGGCGATTGGGACGAGACAAAGTGGACACCGGCAAAGCTTCCTACAAAAGAGTTAATCGATTCGTTTACGCCGGACGCCCCGGTGTTTGTAAGCCGGTACGACGGCCACATGGGATTGGCAAATAGCCTTGCGCTGGAGTTGGCAGGGATCACGTCGCAAACGCCGGATCCTCCGGGAGGAGCAATCGTTCACGATGCAAAAGGCAATCCTACAGGTGCTTTGAAAGACGCTGCCGCGGACATGATGTACAAGATCGTTCCGCCGCTAGACCACGATCAGCGGCTTAGAGCTGTAAGACGTGCTCTCGCGCACGCTGCATCGCTGGGTGTGACCAGCGTGCAGAACATGAATCCTGATTACGAGGACATCGCCATTTACTCGGAGCTCCTCGATCGGAATGAACTGACGGCGCGGATCTATGCGGCCCCACTCATCCCGCAGGTGGATGACCAGGTGAAGATTGGGATTCGACGCGCGTTCGGTGGCCCCTACCTCCGGATTGGTGCGCTGAAGGCTTACGCAGATGGATCGCTGGGTTCCGCTACCGCCTATTTTTTTGAACCGTTCAGTAATCAACCCGATAATCACGGGTTGCTCTCGGACGAGATGCATCCAGTGTCGATGATGCGGGACCGGATGATGAAGGCTGATGCCGCAGGTCTGCAACTGTGCACACATGCGATTGGGGATCAGGGAATCTCAATGATTCTCGATATCTACAGTGAGATTCAGAAGGCTCACGGGGATGCAGACCGGCGCTGGCGCATTGAACACGCGCAGCATATGGCGGCGAAAGATTTTGACCGGTTCGCGCAATTGAAGGTGATTGCTTCGGTGCAGCCGTATCATGCGATTGATGACGGCAGATGGGCTGAAGGACGCATAGGACATGACCGCGCCAGCCGGACGTACGCATTTAGGACTTTTCTCGATCATGGTGTGCGGCTCGCGTTGGGAACCGATTGGGACGTCGCTCCTCTAAATCCTATGTTGACGATTTACGCTGCAGTCACGCGAGCAACGCTTGATGGGAAGAATCCCAACGGATGGTTTCCGGAACAGAAGCTTACGGTCTCTGAGGCTGTCGAAGCGTACACCATGGGTTCGGCATATGCTGAATTTCAGGATGACGTTAAGGGTTCCATCACAGCAGGCAAACTGGCCGACATGGTCATCCTAAGCGAGGATATTTTTGCCATTGACCCGCCGAGAATTCGCGACGTGAAGGTTCTGAAGACAATTGTCGGGGGAAAGCTGGTTTACGAGGACAGTGGAGTACAGCATTGAGTCAGTCCGATCTTCGACAATTCCCTGGGTTTCAAGAAAAAATCCTTCAAGCCGGGCACGTCAGTCTCAACTATGTTGTCGGACCTCAAAACGGACCACCTCTTGTATTGGTGCACGGATTGGGGCGACGGTGGCAGGTGTTCCACGAACTCATCCCACCTCTGTCGAACGACTGGCAGATTTTTGCTCCGGACCTTCGAGGGCATGGCGGCTCGACGCATGTGTCTCGAGGTTATGGTGGCGCTCAGTACGCGAATGACATAGTTGCGTTTCTTACTGGGTGTGTCAAAGGACCTGCGGTTTTTCTAGGCCACTCGTTAGGGGGAATGATCGGGCTTAGGATCGCCGCGCACCATCCAGAACTTATTAGTGCTCTGGTTCTCGGCGACAGCATGCTTCTAAGTAAAGGATTTCATCCCGACAGCATGTATCCCTCGTTGTTTGCCGGACTACGTGATCTCGCAGCACAGGACCTTTTGCTCGAACAAATGGCCGATGGGTTGTCGCGCATTAAACTCAAGGTGCCGGGGCTCAAGGAGAAAGTGTGTATCGGTGATTTGCCAGGAAACGATCGAACCGCGTTGCTGCGATGGGCACCGTGCGTCATGCAGGCCGATCCTGACACCTATCAGATGACGCTGGACGGATCGTCTTTTGAAGAGTGGAACGGCGAGTCACTGCTTGCGCAGGCGCGATGCCCAATACTTCTCCTGCAGGCATCACCTGAACTCGGTGCACTCATGTCGGACGCCGATGTTGCTGCGGCCAAGCGTCTTGTCCGGGACGTAACCCATGTCCGCTTTTCGACCCTTGGTCATGCGCTGTACATCCAACAACCGGAACCCATCATTCGCGCAGTGAATGAGTTCCTAGCGAGAATAGTAATGCGTCGCGCATGATTTCACTTTGTAACAGATGTACCTCTGGACATCTTGACGTGAGTCACTCGCCAATTTAGTGTGCCGTGAAATTCAGCAGTGCCTGCAGTAAGTAAGACGCGTTGGGGTGATCTCGCCATGGGGACGATGTTCGCGGTCTGCGAACGTCGCACTTCTTCACTCCAGGATCAGGCCGAACCTAGGGGATGCTAACTGCGCCAACCTCCCTACGAACCAACGTAAGACTTGAACGCCGGAGTGTCGCGTGCTCCGGCCAAGGAGGTTCTACATGTCAGCTTCCAGAAAGATCGCAGTCGTGTGCTGCCTTAGCCTGCTGTTACTACTATCCGGTGGTGCGTTTCAACTAAAGGGCACTGGCAACGGAACAGAAGCTCCCGCCGGATTCTCTACACCCACTCTCAGCGAAGACCCAGGATCGAAGAGCGTCAGCAACGGCCTTCCAATGTTGCCAGGTGAAACATTTGGAGGCGACCAGGCAATCTTCGAGGAGGCTGACGGGATTGATGAAGGCTTAGGACCCGTGTACAACTCGCGGTCCTGCACCGACTGTCATCAAAACCCAGTGACTGGTGGTGGGAGTCAGATCACCGAGTTACGGATCGGCCACTTCGACAGCAAAGGGAAGTTTGTAAATCCGACGATCACGATAAACGGAGGATTGAATACAATTCCCAATCGTTCACTGATCAACGATCGCGCCGTTTGCCCGGAAGCGTCCGAACGAGTACCGCTCACCGAATACGTGCGAGCGCTACGGATGTCGCTCAATGTGCTTGGGGACGGCTTTGTAGAGGCCATCGATGATAATACTTTGATCTCGATTGCCGCCCAGCAACCAGGTCAAAGCGGGGGTGTGATCAAGGGGGAGTACATTACAATCCCGGTCCTGGAAGCGAGCGGTGCCACACGCGTCGGCCGGTTTGGTTGGAAAGACCAGCACGCAAGCCTGCTATCGTTCTCGGCTGATGCTTACCTCAACGAGCAAGGCATTACCAGCCGGTTGCTGCCAACTGACACAACCAGCGTTTGCAAAGATCCGAATATCGGCGATCCAGAGGATCATACCGATGAAATTGGAATGGCCGATATCGACCACTTTGCCAGCTTCATTCGAGGCACCATGGTTCCTCCCGTTGATGCGACGTTAATGGCAACCACAGATGCAGTGGCGGGGCAAGCTTTATTTACTACCATCGGATGCGCAACATGCCACGTGACCTCCATTACGACGGCTCCCACGGGAACCGTGATCAATGGTGGCACATTTACCGTTCCCGATGCGTTGGGGAACAAAATCATTCACCCCTACAGTGACTTTCTCTTGCATGACATTGGAACTGGCGACGGAGTTGTACAGAATGGCCCGTCCGACACCAGCTTCAAAATGCGCACAGCTCCATTATGGGGACTTCGCACGCATGACCGCCTGATGCATGACGGATTGTCCGGGTCGAGGGAGGAGGCAATCCTGCGACATGGCAATGAGGCTAAGAATGCGCGGAAGGCCTACCTGGGGCTGTCGAACACGCAGAGATCGCAGTTGCTCACCTTCCTGAACGCACTGTAGGCAACTGCTTGGAAGCGGAGTCCCGCCTCCCCCGCTCCGCTTCCTTTTTTACAACTCGGCGCGAATCAGGTCAGCGATCGTTTCGCGACGACGAATCAGTTTGACGCGCTTCTTGTCGACGAGTAGTTCCGGCGAACGCGGCCGGCTGTTGTAGTTGGAAGCCAAGGCCATGCCGTAGGCGCCTGCATCCATGATTGCTAGAAGGTCGTGCTCCTGCACAGTGGGAAGTTCACGACCACGCGCGAAGAAGTCTCCGGTTTCGCAAACCGGTCCAACTACGTCGACTGGTTTGTTATTCCGTTGGTTTCGCAGCAAGACAGGGACAATCTCATGGTAGGCGTTGTACAGCGCGGGTCGCTGGAAGTCGTTCATGCCGGCATCGACAACGAGGAATTTCTTTTTCTTGTTGGTCTTGTGGTAGAGCACACAGGTTACGAGCGCACCGGCAGGGCCGATGATCGAGCGACCTGGTTCCAGCAAGAGATGAACTCTCAAGCCGCGCAAAGGACGGAGAAGAGCATCTGCGTAGGCAGCGACACGCTCGGGAAATAGCGGTACATTGTCCTTTTCGTAATCAATGCCCAGGCCTCCTCCGGCGTCAACATAGTTGATTTCGTGCCCATCGGAACGCAGCTCGCGCACGAGTTTAGCTACGCGTTCCATGGCCTGGCTAAAGGGACGAACGTCTGTGATCTGGGAGCCTATGTGAACGCTCACACCTGAAACTCTTAGATATTTGGATCCCAACGCCCGCGCGTAAACGGTTCGTGCTTCTTCTATAGGGATGCCGAACTTGTGCTGATGCAGGCCGGTTGCGATATAGGGATGCGTCTTGGCGGAAACATCGGGGTTGACACGCATGGCCACCGACACCATACGTTTCATCCGTTGGGCGCATTGGGCGAGCACTCCCAGCTCAGATTCGCTCTCCACATTGAAAAGTAGAATGCCTGCCTTAACGGCTTCTTCCATTTCGACATAAGTCTTTCCAACGCCAGAAAAGACGATGTTCTTTGCTGCGCGGTGCTGCACCCGCAGAACTCGGGCTAGCTCTCCTCCGGAAACCACGTCGAAGCCGCAGCCGAGGTCGGCCAGCAATTTCAGAATGTGAAGATTAGAATTCGCCTTAACGGAATAACAGATCGTATGAGGGACCTTGTGGAAACCACGTTCAAAGGCGGATAGCCGCTCCCATATCACGGAGGCTGAATAGACGTAGAACGGGCTCCCATATTTTTCCACCAGGGAAGTTAGAGGAACATCGTCGCAGTACAGCTCGGAGTGTCTTTCACCGCTTGCCGTCGAGCGCGGAGCTTGCCTGTAGGAGAACCCATGCCCAAGTTCAGCGGATCGACGGCGAGACGGCCTCACTTGCGTTTACCAGGGGTGCCCTTTACTCGAATTGCGACGACTGTTTGATCGTCAAAAGCGTCTTCATTGCCGACGTGATCCGCAACTGCCGCAAAAATCGAACCGACCAGGGCCTCTGCCGACTCGGCACTGTACTCCTCAACGATCTTTTCGACACGGGAACGACCGAACATGTCGCCAGCTTTGTTGCGCGCGTCAAGGATCCCGTCGCTGTAGAAAACGAAGACATCTCCGGGCTTCGTTCGAAAGGTGAACTCTTCGTATTCGGCGTCGTCGAACAAGCCCAGGGGGAGGCCAGTGGCTTCAACAATCTCAGCCTTTCCGTCGTGCCAATAGATGGGCCGCGGTAGTCCCGAGTTCGCGACCTGCAGCGTGCGATTGCTGTCGTCCCAGACTACGTAGATCAGCGACACGAATTGTCCATCGATGCGACGCTCGCCGAGAGAAAAATTGACCGCGGACAACATTTCCGCCGGGCTCGGTTCAATAGGAGCGTGAGAACGCAATATGCCGCTAACCAGCGCGGCGTAAATGGCGGCAGGAGCGCCTTTTCCGCTGACGTCGCCGATCACCAGAGCCGTACGTGAAAGGGAGTAGTCGACGAAATCGTACAAATCGCCACCAATCGCCCGTGCCGGTAGAAACTTGGCCGCAATGTCGAGATTGGCTAGCTTAGGCACGGACTGTGGCAACAAACGGAATTGCAATTCACGCGCTAAGGCCAGATCGCGCTCGAGGCGCTTTTCCTGACGTGCTATTTGCTCATAGAGACGGGCGTTCTCAATAGCAATCGCAAGCTGGGCTGCAAGTGTCGTAATGGTTCGCCGGTGATCCTCGGTGAAAAAGCCTTTTCGAGTGTGCTCAAGGTCAAGCACGCCGATGACGTTATCTTTGTAAATCAGCGGAACTGCCAGCTCAGAACGCGTTTCCGGATTCAGCGAGATATAACGGGAATCTTTGCTGACATCAGGGACCAGCACCGCCTGTTTATGCTGTGCTGCATAGCCCACCACACCCTTTCCCAAAGGAACATCATGCTTGAGCTGGATGTTCTCCTGAAATCGTAGAGAGAAGCGGTGCTGAAGCTTCTTTTCGGCCGGGTCAACGAGAAGAATGCTGAACATCTGGTAGTCGATCAGGCGGCTCAGCAGTTCGGCAATACGCTTGAGCAAATCATCCACATTCAATATGGATGTGAGCTCCACCGCAATTTCGTTCAGGAGAACAAGCGTCCGTGCCTGCTTTGTGGTTCGCGTGTATAAGCGTGCATTCTCAATGCCGATCGCCATGCGGGACGCGATCAGCGTCAATAAGCGTGCGTGCTCGTCGGTAAACTTGTTGGGCTCGTACGATTCGATGTCGATAACGCCGATGAGGCGGTTCTTGACGATCAGGGGCACGGCCAATTCCGAGCGAACATCGGGAACCGCGGAGATGTATTTCGGTTCCTTGGTGACATCGTCAACCAATACCGCTTCGCGCCTTTGCGCGGCTACGCCTGTGACTCCATCGCCAACTTTGACGCGAATTCTGTCGGCCACCTCTCGTGCATGTCCGGTCTGAAAGCGAATGCGAAGTTCCTGCACCTTTTCGTTCAGGAGCAAGATAGCGAAAATCTCGTAATCGATGACCTTGCGGACAAGTTCCGCCACGCGCCGGAGAGTAGTGTCGAGGTCGAGGGTGGTATTGACGACGTCAGCGACCTCCAGAAGAAGCGGTTCGACCTTGGAATTGGTATCAGTTTTTGTGGGAGCCGTTTGCACGTGTTTTATTCATCATAACAGGCGATATGGAACGTCCCGCCGCAGTCCCGCGATGCGGACTCAGCGGCGTCAATCTTCCCGGGAGAGTACGCAAATGTCGGGCAAATTACGGTATCGTTCCGCATAATCCAACCCGTATCCCACCACGAATTCGTCTGGAATGCTGAAGCCCACATAGTCCGCTTGCATGGGTTCCTTCCTACGGGAAGGCTTATCGAGCAGGGTAGCGATGCGGAGGGCCTTGGGTTGGTGGGCCAGCATCAGATTCTTGAGGAATGTCAGGGTGAGGCCGGTGTCGAGAATGTCCTCAACGAGGATGACATTCTTGTCTTTAGCGGATTGATCGATGTCTTTGGTGACCCTGACCTCGCCAGTGGAATCCCATCCATACTTGAGTTCATGACGCGGGCTGGGCCTGATTCCATAGCTTGACACGCCGATGAAATCGAAAGTCGCATCGAGTTGAACGTGCCGGGCAAGGTCACTTAGGAATATGGCTGCTCCCTTTAAAACGCCGATGAAGACTATGGCTTCTCCGGCGAAGTCCCGCGTGATCTGGGCACCCATGGCAGCGACGCGATAGGCGATTTGCTCTTTCGAGATTAAAACCTTCAACTCACTCACCGCGCAATATTAGGCACCGTGAGCGCTCTTAATGCAAGAAAATGTTGCAGGCAATTGCACCAAGCCTGGGAGGGCTCAAAAACTCTCTCTTGTGTAACTTCGGCCATCATGTGCTCGCGAGCTGGAATACGCCATGAGCGAGCAGAATGTGCGAAGGGTGTAAGGACAGTGATACCCTAGGTTGTGAACTCAGGGAGCGTGTGGATCCCTGAATTTCTTGGCTAAGCAGCCTCCTTCCCACTCGTCATTTCTGAAAAGAGGCGCCAAACAATGGTGATGGTGCCAAAATTTCACTAGTTAAAATCCGAGAGCTCAGTAACATGACTTTGAATGGACTCAAACTTACCTGGCTGGGACATGCTACCTTTCGCATTGAAACACCCAAGGGGACGTCGGTATTGATTGATCCTTGGGTTATGAACAATCCTGCGTGCCCGGCAAACGAAAAGGACATCAAGAAGCTAGACCTCATGCTTATCACTCACGGGCACGGCGACCATATTGGGGATGCGGTTGAGATCGCCTTGAAACATAATCCGAGGGTGGTCGGAATACCGGAGCTTTGCGGTTGGCTGAAGAAAAAAGGCGTAAAACAACCGGCCGAAATGAATAAGGGTGGGACCCAGGTCTTAGGAGACATTAAGGTCACCATGGTGCATGCCGACCATTCTTGCGGTATCCAGGATGGGGACGAGTTGATTTATGGCGGCGAAGCTTGCGGGTATGTCATCGAATTCTCAAATGGATTAAAGATCTACCATGCGGGCGACACCAACGTCTTCGGCGATATGGCAATCATTCGTGAGCTGTATGCGCCGGACATATGTATGTTACCGATCGGCGATCATTACACGATGTCTCCACGCGAGGCTGCCTATGCCTGCAAGCTTCTGAAGCCGAAAACGGTGATCCCGATGCACTTCGCGACTTTTCCCGTACTCACCGGCAGACCGGATCAACTGGAGAAACTGGTCTCGGGCGTGGAAGTGTGCGAGATGAAGCCTGGCGTAACACTGCAATAGGCAACGATTTTTTCTGCGACTGGAGGATCAAATGGCAGCATCACCAGAGCCGACTTATTGGCGCATGGGCGGCATTACCGCCGATCCGGTTGAGGATTATCTTTATTCGTGCCTTCCGCCACGGGACGAGGTTCTCGCCGAAATGGAGAGGGAGGCTGCGGCCAAGAAGATTCCAATTGTCGGCCCTGCTGTGGGTCGAATTCTGTATCAGCTCGCAGTGATGATTCAGGCCAAGTCCGTCTTTGAGATGGGTTCCGCCATCGGTTATTCAACGATCTGGTGGGCCCGTGCTATTACACAAGGTGGCCGCGTGATCTACACCGACGGTGACCAGCAAAATGCAATGCGGGCGCGAGGGTATTTCGAACGGGCGGGAGTGGCCAATCGTATCAGCATCAGGACAGGCGATGCGCTTGAACTGCTGTCGGAAGAAAAGCAGGAGTTTGACATCATTTTCAATGACGTCGACAAGGAAGACTATCCTCGTGTTTTTCGCTTGGTTGCACCGCGCTTGCGCAAAGGTGGATTGTTCGTGACCGACAATGTTCTTTGGAGTGGACGGGTCGCAGAAGCGAATCCGGATGGGCGCACCAAAGCGATACTAGAGTTCAATCGGCTGCTTTATGGATCACCAGATTTCTTCACGACAATTCTCCCCATTAGGGACGGAGTGGCCGTCGCGGTGAAAAAGTAGCCAAGGCTCCTGTTGGCGGTGCGTGCGTTAGTCTTTGCTGGCATGGACGGAAGCTTCGGCCATTTCCGTGACTTTGCGCTTCCTTGCGAACCAATGGAACAAAGGAACCCCCGCCAGGATTGTTACGGTTCCCCAAACGGAGTTGCGTAGATTGTCCGTGAAGGTGTAGTAGAGAAGAACTCCGGACGCAATCACGAACAATATAGGAACTACTGGGTATCCCCAGACCTTATAGGGCCGCGCGGCATTCGGCTGACGGCGGCGAAAGACAAATACCGTACTGCCGGCGATCATGTAAAAGAGCCACTCGGCAAATATCGCCAAAGAAAAGAACTGGCGAAAGCTTCCACCTAATAGCAGCAGGACGATCGCAAGAACGGCCTGCACGATCAGTGCCGCCGATGGCGTGCGAAACCGGGGATGCACCGTCGCCAGTGTGGAGAAGAAGTAACGGTCCCGCGCCATAGCAAAAGGGACGCGCGCACCGCTCATGATCGTCCCATTCAGCGTAACCAGCATTGATACCGCCATGCCGATCGACACGATGCTGGCGCCGAATCTTCCGACGACGACTTGGGTGGCTTCGGAAGCGGCCCGTTGCGACCCTGCGATTGCGATGGCGGGGAGAACATATTGGACTGCCGCATTCATGAGTACGTAGAGAATACCCACTGTTGCCACGCCTGAAATCAATGCTATGGGGATATTTCTCTCAGGCTTATTGATTTCTCCCGCGACCATGTTCAGGTCGTTCCATCCGTCATAGGCCCAAAGTGCGGCTACCATCGCCGCCATGAATCCCGCAATGCCGCCGGTTGCACCGGCATAAGACTCGGCAAAGTGAGCCCATTGGCCATCGCTATAACTGAACCCGATGGCAATGATGCCGAGAATGATTGCCACTTTGAGCAGCGTGAAGACGAATTGGAATCCCCCGGCTTTTTTGACGCCCAGGTAATTGAGAAAGGAGATAAAGATCGTGGCCAGAATTGCGGTCAACTGCCCATAGTCGACCCTGATCGGTGTTTCTATAACGGATTGCGAAAGAAACGCAAATAAAGGCAAGCTGCTAAGGATCCGCACCAAACCAGTTGTAATGGTTGCGATCGAGGCTGGCTTCGCTATAACGAACCAGGTCCAGCCATACAGAAAGCCTGCGAGCGGGCCATAGGCGTCGCGTACATATACATACTCACCGCCCGCTTGCGGCTTCATTGAGCCCAGTTCGGCATAGGTGAGTGCGCCGAAGAAGGAGAGCAAGCCGCCCACTATCCAGGCGAGATAAACCAGCTTGGCCGAGCCGACGGCCTGCATCATTTCAGCGGGCACCAGGAATATGCCACTGCCAATGATGGTCCCTACCACTACAGAGATCGCTTGGCCAACGCCGAGGTCGCGCGCTAGTTCGGAAGAGGAAGATGCCTTGGGCCCAGAATCCATCGGTCGTCGCAGTATACGTGAAGGTACAGGAATGTCGTCAGGTCAGTTCGAGGTTGTACACGCGATCATGCTGCTCGCAGTTCATCCATTGCAGAGCACCTTCGTTGAGTGTGTTGTTCAAAAGCCTTAATCACAAAGGGCACATAGATTCACGGAAGCATTTACCGCTCTGGCAGACGATGTCGCTGGTTAGCAATTAACACGCTTGCACTGTAGCCGATCGCGAAGGTCACAAGTGTCCCAATGGCGACCCACCATGTCCAAGGAACGCGCGTCCACAACCACAGATAGAGTTCAGTGACAAAGCCGCAGATCATCCCGATCATTGCACCAGTCGAAACTGCTCTTTTCGTCAACACGCCAAGGAGAAAGGCGCCGAGCAGCGCGCCATAGGCGATTGAGGCTATTTGCAGCCCGACTTCGACCACTCTGCCAACGTAACGTAGAGACAACACGGCGAGCGCAAACAGCACGAACGCCCACACCAAGGTCAGGCGTCGGGAAATACGCACCTTATGTTGTTCGGTGGCTTGCGGTCTTCGGCGCAAGTAGAAATCCATGACGGAGCTGGAGGACAGCGAATTCAGGGCCGCACTCAGATTCGACATGGCGGCCGCCAGAATTGCGGCAATCAGCAGCCCGGAAACTCCGTGCGGCATCTGGTTGACGATGAAGGTCGGATAGATGCGATCGGCACGGCCAAAGTTCGACGAGGGAAGATGATAGAAGCCATAGAGCATGACTCCCACAAAAAGAAAGAGGCTGAATTGCAGCAGGATTGCGACCCCGCTCGAGAGCAAAGCAGCCTTGGCTTGGCGCTCCCCACGAGCGGCGAGCAGGCGTTGGACGATTAACTGATCGGTTCCGTGGCTGGCTGTTGTCAAGAATGCGCCGCCGATAAGCCCAGCCCAAAAGCTATAGGGCGTCCAGAAGTTCCAAGCAAAGTCGAATACTCGTAGTTTATCGGTGCTTACGGCGAAGCTGTGGATTGCGCTCCAACCGCCGGGTACTAGGTGAAGAATCGTAAACACTCCTACCAGCGTTCCTCCCACGTAGATGAATGTTTGGACTACATCAGTCCAGATCACGGCTGCCAAGCCACCTTCAAACGTGTAGATCAGAGTCAATACGGTAATGATCAGGATCGAAGTGACTTCGCCCGTTCCCATCGCAATTGCCACGACAATGGATACGGCATAAACGCGTACTCCCTCTGCGGCCGCACGGGTCAGCAAGAACAGTCCGGCTGTAAAGGATCTTAGGCCTCGTCCGAAGCGGCGCTCGATGAGTTCGTAGGCTGTAAACAGATCACCGCGAAAGTAGTGTGGCAATAGAACAACGCTAATCACGACTCTGCCCAGCAGGTATCCCAGAACCACTTGAAGAAAGGTCAGGTTCGTGTCGTACGCAAGGCCAGGAATACTGATAATTGTGAGCGTACTGGTTTCAGCCGCGACGATCGATAACGCGATGGCCCACCAAGGAATGTCGCGATCTGCCAGGAAGTAGTCGCGCAGTGACCGCTGCCGCTTGCGGAAGCGCAAGCCGAAAAGGGTAATGCCCGCCAGGTACAACGCGATGATTGTGAAGTCCTGCCAGTTGAGGCCCATGAATTGTCGGCGAAATCAGACCTTCATTATGCAGGCCGAATTTCAATCGTGGGAGTGAGAGTCTGGCATCCTCACAGAACACCGCTTACGAGATTCGCTATCATGGTGCGACCCATGTTCTCCAAGCGAACGGACTGGAAGCTTTCCCCAAATCGTTTCACTCAGGCACAGCAAAGGGTTAAAGAGTCTGGGGCCGAGATACTCGACCTGACTGTTTCGAATCCCACACGTGCTGAAGTCATGTACGACAGCGATGCCATCCTCGCTGGGTTGAACCAAGCGGGAATACTTGATTACGATCCTCAACCGAAGGGACTGCTGCAGGCGAGGCAGGCGGTTGCCGCTTATTATCACGAACACGGCGAGACGGTTGATCCTGAGTCGTTCCTCTTAACCACGAGCACGAGCGAAGGCTATTCGTACGTCTTTCGATTGCTGTGCAATCCGGACGACGAAATTCTCGTTCCCAAGCCCAGCTATCCACTGTTCGAATTCCTGGCCGACCTGCAGGACGTACGGCTGGTGCCGTATCCGTTGCTCTACGATCACGGTTGGCAGATGGATTTTCCATCACTCTATAAGGCTGTCAATCACCGGACTCGAGGCGTGGTTGTGGTGCACCCCAACAATCCAACCGGGTCATTCGTCAGCGAGGAAGAGCGCAAAGGCTTAAATGATTTTTGCAAGGAATACGGACTGGCCATCATCGTGGACGAGGTATTTCTCGATTACGCACTCGATGGAGCCTCACGCCCGACATTCGCCAATAATGAGCGTTCTCTGACCTTTACCTTGAGTGGAGTTTCGAAGATCTCGGGGTTGCCCCAGATGAAGCTAGCCTGGGTTGGGGTCAGTGGACCCCCAGAAGTGGTGGAACCGGCGATTAACCGGTTGGAAGTGATCGCCGACACTTATCTTTCGATGAATGCGCCGATTCAGTTGGCTGCTCCGGCGCTGCTTGAGCAGCGGCGAAGTATTCAGCCGTTGCTGCTTGATCGCCTGAGAGCGAACCTTGAGGAACTCGACCGTCAAGTTGCCAAACAACAGATTTGTTCACGCCTTCAGGTCGATGGAGGATGGTACGCCGTGCTGCGAGTGCCTGCTACGCAAACGGACGAAGATCTAGCCATTGCCTTGTTAGAGACGAAGAATGCGTTGGTACATCCGGGACACTTCTACGACTTCGCCAATGACGGATACCTGGTCCTGAGTCTCATCACTCCACCGGACGAATTTCGGCGAGGAACGCGGATGGTGCTCGACTACTTGCAGCAGGGAAAGTAATGTCCCGCGACCGGGTACGAAGGTCTACGAATTTGTTTCGTCCTTCATAGGTTCAACTGAGTCAATCTCATCGGTCTCTGCTGTCTCGCGAATGCTATGAAACCAGCTCATGTGCGGGAGCTCGCGCTCAACGTGACGGCGGGTAGCAATCAGTTCGGCGGTGATGGCGACTCCAATTTCTTCCGGAGTGACGGCGCCAATGTCGAGACCCACAGGGGCATGGACGCGCTTAAACAGATTTGGAGATAGACCTTCCTTTGTTAGTTCGCGAAAGATTGTGATCGTCTTGCGCTTTGATCCAATCATCCCGATGTACCGGGCAGGCGTCTGGACTGCCCAGCGAAGCACGCGCATATCGTCGCGATGCCCGCGGGTGACGATCACGATGTACGACGATTCGGTTACCGTGAGGCTGGCTGTGGCGCGCTCGAAATCTTCCGCGATTACCTGGTGAGCATCGGGAAAGCGCTCCCGACTTGCGTACGTTTCGCGATCATCGATGACGGTGACATCGAAACCGGCGTTACTGGCAGTCCTGCAGACGTTAAGGGCAACGTGTCCCGCACCGAAGAGGTAGAGAGACGCAGGAGGCAAGATAGGTTCAAGGAAGATGTCGAGCGTTCCTCCACAGACCAGACCTGTGTCGTACTTCGGGTCCTGATTCAGATTGAAGGTAAGTGTACGAGGCTTTTCGGTCTCCATGACCTCGCGGGCGGCTTGCCAGACTTCCGCCTCGACGCATCCGCCGCCAATCGTGCCTAAGATTGAGCCGTCATCCCGCACCAGCATCTTGGCCGTTTTAAAGGAGGGAATGGAACCGCGAACGCTGACGATGGTCGCAACGGCACCCCGGCGTCCCTCCTTCCGCAATTTCACGATCTCTTCGTAAATATCCATAGACGGTGCGACAAATCGGCTGTATCGGCCGGTGTTTCTAGCCAAGCGTACCTAAGCATTATATCTTTGAGGTGGAAAAGTCCGGTTTTGGGGTCCTGATTTCGTCGGGGAAAAGGCCGAAAACCCTTGCCAGAGGCGGATTTCCATAGATGTGAGTCTCATCCCTTTTCGGATTTCAGCTTCCCTGCTAGAATTCATAAAATCCACTCCCCGGAGTACCAATGCAAGCCATCCTTGCGCTGGAAGACGGTAGGATCTTCCGAGGCAAAGGCTACGGAGCGAAGGGCGAATGTCACGGGGAAGTAGTATTTAATACTTCCATCACCGGCTATCAGGAAATTTTCACCGACCCCTCGTACTGCGGCCAGATTGTAGTCCTCACCAACCCCGAAATTGGCAATTACGGCACAACCCCAGAAGACAACGAGTCGACTCATCCCTATATCGAGGGGCTGATCGTCCGCGAGTTTTCGCGTGTGAGCTCCAACTGGCGTTCGCAGCAGGTCGCGGAAGAGTATCTCGAGCAATTCAAGATACCGGTGCTGGGGGACATCGATACACGGGCACTCGTGCGGCATCTGCGCGACCACGGCGTGATGCGCGGCGTGATCTCGACGCTCGAAACCGATACAGACAAGCTCGTCGCGAAAACCCGATCGTTCCCCAAGATGGACGGGACGGATCTAGCCAAGGTGGTTACTACCAAGAACACCTATGTCTGGGAAACCGGCGAGCGGTCTCACTTACCGGACGAAGTCGTCGGGGTGAAAGATGAGCCGCCAAAGTTTCATGTGGTCGCCTACGACTACGGCATCAAGCACAACATTCTGCGCAAGCTGCGCGGCGAGGGTTGCAAGGTCACGGTTGTGCCGGCACAGACTCCGGCGGAAGACGTGCTGGCGCTGAAGCCGGATGGAGTGTTCCTTTCGAATGGCCCGGGCGACCCGGAACCCTGCACCTACGCGGTGGATAACATCCGCAGGCTGATGGGACGCCAGCCGATCTTCGGCATCTGCCTGGGACATCAGCTGACTGGAATCGCCTTAGGCGGCAAGACGTACAAGTTGAAGTTTGGCCACCATGGCGGAAACCATCCGGTGAAGCAGTTGTACTCGGGAAAAGTCGAAATCACGGCGCATAACCACAACTTTGCTGTCGACCCGGACTCGCTTCCCATGAGTGAAGTCGAATTGACGCACATGGACCTGAACGACAACACGCTCGAGGGACTGCGGCATAAGAATCTGCCGCTGTTCAGCGTGCAGTATCACCCGGAGGCCAGCCCAGGTCCGCACGATTCACATTATCTGTTCAAGGATTTCGTGAAGATGATGGAGGAGTTCAAATCGTGAACTTCTCCATCGCAAAAGTTGTTCTTTGTCTTGCGATGGTCTTGGTTTTGGTCGCATCTGCTTTTTCGTGCGTGGAGTTCCCCTCCGATCCTATTCCTATCGGTACGAACTTCCAGGTGCTAGTAACAGGGATTGAGAAGCCGGTAGCGAATTTACGCTTACAACTCTTGGGAAAGTACGATTCTCGGCTGACCTTGTCTGACGATCAACAACCCATAACCGACTCCGGGGGTGTAGCGCTGATCAAAGGGCTTATCCCGGGGTTTTACACGCTTTCGGCGGGGCCGTCGGGTAGCTCAGTTGACTTGGAAGTAGAAGCGGATGGGCCGGAAACAAAAGTGGCTCTCAAGTGGGCCGAGTCAGGGATTGTGCGATCGCGCCAAGCGTTTGGTACCTTGGCGTATGCCGGCATGGGTGAGGCTAACGCATTGCGCTTCCCATCATCGCTCTCACTATTCACGTCATCACTAGAATTACTTGCCAAAGCAGAGACTGATTCCGATGGAGATTTTAGCTTTGGAGCTGTCAAGGCAGGAACGTATCTTCTAAAGGCGCAGAATTTTTGGATACCCTTGGAAGTCGGTCCAGAAGAGGACGCTGAAAGTTTGGATATCCTCATTGTGGCGGGACCCTGCAACGTGATTTTTGTGGACCACAACGAGTGCGACGAGTCTGAATTGAGAGTTCGTCGGGCATGTGGCGAGGTCTTCGATCCCGCCGGCGCGATCATACCTAATGTGAAAGTCACGCTCACGGAAGAAAAATCCCACCTCATGGTCAAGGCCCTTGCAAGCCCGGAGGGTCGTTTTGATCTTGATGTGAGGCCAGGCCAATATGAGTTGGCGGTCTCTAGTCCTGGTTTTTCTCCTTTGCGGCAAAAACTATCGGTCGCAGATGCTACGACGAACAAATGTCCTTATGAGGTGCAGGTAAAACTAACGTTGGCAGGTTGTAGCACAGCCAGCTCTATGGAGAAGCCGTAATTGCCCAAACGAACTGACATCTCCAAGATCCTCATCATCGGCTCTGGCCCCATCATCATTGGCCAGTCGGCCGAGTTTGATTACTCCGGCACGCAGGCTTGCAAGGCGCTCAAGTCCGAAGGATACGAAGTCGTGTTGGCCAACTCGAACCCGGCCACCATCATGACTGATCCCGATCTGGCCGACCGCACCTATATCGAGCCGCTCACACGCGATTATCTGGAAGAAATCCTTCGTATTGAGCGTGAGCTTTCCCCAAGCGCCGGATTCGCCATACTTCCTACTGTCGGCGGCCAGACTGCGCTTAACCTCGCCATCGACCTATCCGACTCAGGCATCCTCGACAAGTACAACGTGCAGCTAATTGGCGCACAGATCAATGCCATCAAGAAAGCCGAAGACCGTCTCTTCTTCAAAGACGCGATGCAGAAGATCGGCCTCGATGTCCCCAAATCTGCGTTGGTCAACAATTTGAAAGACGGACTGGAGTTCGCCGGAAAAATCGGATTCCCGGTTATTGTTCGTCCTTCGTTCACTCTCGGCGGTAGCGGCGGTGGCATCGCGTATAACCGCGAAGAATTGATGGAAGTCCTCGCGCGCGGCCTCGACTTCTCTCCGGTACATGAAGCCCTGATCGAAGAATCGGTTCTCGGCTGGAAGGAATTCGAGCTGGAGGTGATGCGCGATACGAAGGACAACGTCATCATCATCTGCTCGATTGAAAATTTCGATCCCATGGGCGTGCATACGGGCGATTCGATTACCGTTGCTCCGGCGCAGACGCTCACCGATCGCGAATATCAGGCGATGCGCGATGCCGCCATCAACGTTATTCGCGAGATTGGCGTCGAGACTGGCGGATCGAACATACAGTTTGGGGTACACCCCGGCACGGGACGGATGGTTGTGATCGAAATGAACCCGCGGGTATCGCGGTCATCGGCCCTGGCTTCCAAGGCGACGGGATTCCCGATCGCGAAGATTGCAGCCAAATTGGCGGTCGGCTACACGCTCGATGAAATTCCTAACGACATCACCCGGAAGACTCCTGCCTGTTTCGAGCCGACACTTGACTACGTGGTAGTAAAAATTCCTAAGTGGCAGTTCGAGAAGTTCCCGGGAGCGGACGAAAACCTCGGGCCGCAAATGAAGTCGATGGGCGAAGTGATGGCCATTGGCCGGACATTCAAAGAGGCTCTGCTCAAGGGCGTCCGTGCGCTCGATACAGGCAAAAAACCAGGAACGGAAAAGATCGAGCCCAAGATCCTTACGCAGAGGCTCGTAACTCCGCATCCTGAGAGGTTGTCGTATGTCCGCTACGCTCTTCGCCAGGGCCATACGGTTAAGCAACTAGAGAAGATGACCTCGATCGATCCATGGTTCCTATACCAGCTCAAAGAGATTAACGATATGCAGTTGGAGCTGGAAAAGCACCCGATGGAGTCCATTCCCACTGAAGTGTTACGCGAAACCAAGCGGTTGGGCTTCTCGGATGATCGGTTAGCTCGCGCCTGGCGGCTGGAGGGAAAGGGCGCGGCCGAGAAAGTCCGTCACGCGAGAAAGAAACATGGAATCAGGCCCGTGTATAAGCGTGTCGATACCTGCGCCGCGGAGTTCGAGAGCTTCACGCCCTACCTGTACTCGACATTCGAGGAAGAGGATGAGGCAACTCCCACAGATAAGAAGAAAGTCATTATTCTCGGCAGTGGTCCGAATCGTATCGGGCAGGGAATTGAGTTCGATTATTGCTGCTGCCATGCGGCATTCGCATTGCGCGACGATGGTTATGAAACCATCATGGTGAACTGCAATCCCGAAACGGTCTCCACCGACTACGACACCAGCGATCGACTCTACTTCGAACCGCTCACGCTCGAAGACGTCTTCGCTGTCTATGAACATGAGGCTCAGTCAAAGGCTCCAATTGGTGTAATTGTGCAGTTCGGCGGACAGACTCCGCTGAATCTTTCCCTGCCCCTAAAGGCCTCTGGCGTAAACATCATCGGTACCTCGCCTGAATCGATCGACCTGGCAGAAGACCGCAAGCGCTTCGGCAAGCTGCTTGACGAGCTGGGAATTCCGCAGGCTCCCGGAGTGATGGTCGCCTCAGTCGAAGAAGCCATAGAGGGGGCCAAGAAGGTTGAGTATCCCGTGCTTGTCAGGCCTTCATACGTGCTTGGCGGGCGAGCCATGGTCATCGCGTACGACGAAGAAACCGTCGTGCGCTATATGAAAGAAGCTGTCGAGTACTCGCAAGATCGTCCGGTGCTTATTGATCATTTCCTTGAAGACGCGATTGAAGTGGATGTGGACGCTCTTTCAGATGGAGAGGACGTCGTGATCGGTGGCATCATGCAGCACATCGAAGAAGCTGGTATCCATTCCGGTGATTCTTCGTGTGTACTGCCGGCAGTAGATATCCCCGAACACCTGCTTAACAGAATGCGTGACTACACCTTCAAGTTAGCGCGCGCACTTAAGGTTGTCGGACTGATGAACATTCAATTCGCAATACCTCGGACCGGCGGCGCGACCAAGAACAACGGCAAGGAGGCGGGAACGGTTTACGTCCTGGAAGTGAATCCACGTGCATCACGAACAGTGCCGTACGTCTCGAAGGCTACCGGAGTGCCGATGGCCAAAATCGCCGCGCGCCTGATGACCGGACGCAAGCTGCGCGAATTCCTGCCCGAATACATTGAACGCCAGGCTGATTTGGATACTGGCCGCGGCTACTACGTGAAGTCTCCGGTCTTTCCCTGGAATAAGTTTCCCGGCGTGGATACGGTGCTCGGTCCGGAGATGAAATCGACCGGTGAAGTAATGGGCGTGGGTGATACTTTTGGCGAGGCTTTCGCAAAGGCGCAGATTGCGGCGGGGCAAAAGCTTCCTACCCAGGGTACAGCTTTCATTAGTGTTACAGATCACGACAAGCCTCACATTGCAGAATTGGCGCGGCGATTCGTCGACATGGGATTCAAGCTGGTCGCGACCGCGGGTACGGCTGACGTCGTGGAACGGGCAGGAATGAGTGTGGAGCGAGTCTACAAAGTGAAAGAGGGCCGCCCGAACGTGGTCGATCTTATTAAAGGCGAACGTATCCACCTGATCATCAACACGCCAACGGGTCTCGAGCCCTGGTTCGATGAAAAAGCCATTCGTCGCGCCGCGGTGAATGCGCGTATCCCCACAATCACCACACTATCCGCTGCGCGCGCGGCCGCCGAGGGCATCGCAGCCCTTCAGCGCGGGGAGATACGTGTCCAGGCCTTGCAGCATCTACACGCAGAACGTGTAGCCAAGAACCGGCATTAGTCACGGTTTCAGGAGGTAGCTTATGGATAATGCAGCGATTCTCCGCCGCTGGTTCGAGGAAGTGTGGAACAAAGGACGTTTGAGCGCGATTGACGAGATGGCTTCTCCTGACGTCATCGGGCATGGGCAGGCGCAGCATGGCGTGGACATTGGCTTGAAGGAATTCAGGCCGTTCGTCGAACGCTTGCGGAGCGCTTTTCCGGATATCCGCATCACCGTTCACCAGACGGTCGAGCAGGGGGAGTATGCTGTTGCGCGGTGGTCGGCAAACATGACGCACACTGGTGAGTTTTTGAACATTCGGCCGAGTGGTCGTCACGTGATGGTTACGGGCACTACCATGGTGCGCATCGCAGGCGGTAAGATCGTCGAGGGATGGGATAACTGGGATCAGTTGGGATTACTCGTGCAACTTGGCGCGCTACCGGCTGCTGCATTTGTCCCGACTGCCGCTTAGACGAAGATGGACGGTCCCTCGTGGGCGGTCGGCAAAATGCTGGTTTGCGATATGCTCTGAATTGATCGACATCAAACGGGACACAACCAAATGCTTATGCAAGGAATTTTTCCACCCATCACTACACCCTTTTATCCCGATGGCAACTTCTACCCTAAGAAGCTTGAAGCAAACGTAGAGCGGTACTCGAAAACCCCTTCAGCTGGTTTAGTCGTGCTTGGATCAACTGGCGAGGCCGTTTTGCTCTCGGATGAAGAACGTCGTCTGGCGCTTAAGACCTCCCGCGACGCGGCGGCTCCGAATAAAATTCTGATTGCCGGAACAGGAATTGAATCTGCCAGCGAAACGCTGCGTCTGACCGAGTACGCCGCCGAACTAGGCTACGACGTTGCCATGGTCCGCACGCCGCATTATTACAAGAAACAGATGCAGCCTGCGAACATGCTGGCCTTCTACAGGTTTGTGGCGGATCGTTCCGCGCTGCCGGTGATTATCTACAACTTCCCTCAGGCGACTGGCTACGACATCTCAGCGGAGTTGGTCATCGAACTGGCGGAGCACCCGAACCTCATTAGTATCAAGGAATCGAGCGGGGACGTAGAAAAAGTTCGCAAGATGGTGGAAGGAACGCGACACATAAAGCGTAGTGCCACGGTAACGGAGACCTTCGATGCAGTGACGCCTCGGATGTTGAAAGCGACTCCGAGTAACTCCGGGAACGGCTCTGGCGGGGAACTGGTTACGATTGCCGCGGGCACGCCCGCCAAGCCATCTTCCTCCGCTGTTAATGTGGTCTCCGGTCTGAAGACTCGCCAGAAAGAAGTAGGATTTCAAGTGCTGGTCGGAGCAGCACAAAAGCTCGAGCCCTCATTGCAGGCAGGCGCGGTTGGGGCCATTCTGGCTTTTGCAGACGCGGCTCCCACAGCATGCTATGAGATTTATGCCGCCTGGAAAGAAGGGGACCGCGAGCTTGCGCGGATCAAGCAGGAAAGAATTGCTGAGGCAGCCCAACGAGTTGTCGGTGACTTGGGGATTTCCGGGGTGAAATACGCAATGGATTACAACGGCTACTTTGGTGGCACGGCGAGGCTGCCATTGCTGCCACTTACTGCTGATGCGAAACAAGAGATTGAGCAGTTACTGGAGAACATTAGAAACTAGTACTCACTTATTGATTGCGTTCAATTTTTCTGTGTGCTACAACTCACGCACACATGAATGTCTCGCGTTGGTTCCAAGTTTGTGCCACCTTGGTTTTTGTCGCTGCTTCCTTAAGTGCTAAAGATCAACCTTCCCAGGTTGTTGTGTGGCCGGAGTCCGGCACACCCGTTCTTCGATTTACCTTCGGCAAGTTTAAGGAAGTGTCGGCCATGGGAAACCGCCACACTTACATGGTAGATACGACAGCCGAAAATCTGTGGAACAAGAAAATCTCTCATGCTGCATTTGCGGTGTACCTCTCAGATAAGAGCAAGGTGAGAATCGCAGATGCCTGGATTACGGTAAACGATGTGGGACCGGGCCAAGCTGTTAAGTTCCAGACGACGTTCGACGCTTCCGGTGCACCAGCCACTTTACAAATCGTAGCCACCACCATGCCTGAGGGTCTCGGTCCGCCGCCAAAGCCGCGGCTCATCTCGATCACCGTGAACTCAGTTCCGCAAGGAGCGTCTATCAAAGTAGATGGCAATGAAGCAGGCACGACTCCCAAAGTGATCGAAGTGGGTGTGGGAAAGCATATTTTGGAATTCAGCAAGCAAGGCTTCAACACCGGCCATTTCCCGATGGAAATCTCTGGCAATGATGTTTCAGGTGGTAGTGTAAGCTACGAACTTGGAACGTCAGCATACGACACGATCGAGTTGCGTGACGGAAGCGTACTCACTGGCGACGTGGAATCGATGTCTGCAACCGAAGTAGTTGTTCGCCTCGCCGGGGCGTTGCAGCACCTGAACCGCAATCAAGTTAAGAGAATTGCGCTTGTGGAGCGAGATTCTCCGACACAGTAAATTTGATCTTGAATGAGTTTATGCTGCCAGCAAGGCCACTCCTCCGGCAACCAGCAGTGCGGCCATCCAGCGTCGACGATCGACGCGTTCATGTAAGAAGAACTTGGCCGCGACGGCGTTCGCTACAAAGGTAAGTGAAGCGGACGCTGGCGCTACCAAGCTTACGTCCCCCCAGGAGAGCCCAAACAGCAGGCTATAAAATGCCACCGTCATCGCAAGCACGCCCAGAATAAAATTGGGATTGCGAACCACGCGCCCGACGACAGTAAGCAATCCGTGATCACGCCACAGGTCGCCGACGTCGCCTACTTGCTTCATGGCCAGTGACAAAAGAACGTCGCCGGTAGTGGAGGCGAGGACAATCGCCGCAATTGCGCCCCATGCGTAAATTAGTCGCATGGTCCCCCCTTGGCGACAGGACCTGCCATACAATTCTCAGGCCCCGAGGGAATAGCTCGGTGGGTGATTTCCGGGCCGCCAGCCACAAGACCGACTCCGGCGGAAATCAGCAAGATTCCGAGCCAGCGGGTCGGAGTGACGTTCTCGTGCAGAAGAAATTTGGCGATCAGGGCTAGAACAACGTATCCCAGCGATGTAGCTGGGAGCACGTACGTCAGGTCAGCCCATGATAGGGCGGTCATGTACGCGGCAAAGAAGCAAAGCAGAAAGAGAATTCCGAGGGCGACCCAAGGATTAAGAATCGCCAGGATGATCTGGGAAATATGCGACAGCGAGATGCTGCCTACATCCTTCATGCCGCGCGAAAGTAAAGAGTCGCCGGTGGCGCCACAAATTGTGACGCCGGCTAGAACTAGATACTTTCGCAGGGTCAACTGACTTTCCTAGGCCTTCGCGGGCTCGGCCGAAGCTTCCGTCTGCTGGTCGCGCTTCTCTTTTACCCATTTGTGTCGCGATGCTCGCAGCTTGAGAAATTGCTTGGCTTCCTTGTACAAACGCTTGCGGTCATTGCTGTCGAAAGCGGCTCTTCGCAGGATCCGATAAACCGCCTTAGGCCGGAAGTAGTATTCGTCATAGAAACGGTGGACCATTTCCATGACGTCGTCCGCGGGCAATCCTGGGTATTGGATATGCACCATCTGATGGCCGCCCTCATCTACCATCCGGGTGTCGGCAAGGAATCCGTTCTTTACGACGAGTTCATGAAGTTCGGTGCCAGGATAAGCGTGTGCCACGGAGACCTGGATTGTTTCCACATCCAGCTCTTTCGCAAAATCAATGGTATTTCGGATCGTTTGATGCGTCTCGCCTGGGAGTCCGAGAATGAAGTCTCCGTGAATCAAGAGACCGAGCTTGTGGCAGTCCTTGGTGAACTGACGAGCACGTTCGACGGTAGCGCCCTTCTTGATGTTCTTCAGGATCTGCGCGTCGCCCGACTCATAACCCACAATTAGAAGCCGGCAACCGGCTTCTTTCATAGCTTTCAGGGTCTCGTAATCGGTCGTGACGCGCGAGGTGCATGACCAGGTCAAGCCCAGTGGCTTCAACTTTGCGCACAACTCGACCGTACGTGCTTTCTGAATATTGAACGTGTCGTCGTCGAAGAAAAATTCTTTTACCCAAGGCCAGTATTCTTTTGCTTTGGCCATTTCCTGAGCGACATCATCTGTCGAGCGCTTTCGCCATGGATGGCCGCTCAGAGTTTGTGGCCACAGACAGAAGGTGCACTGTGCCGGGCATCCGCGCGTTGTGTAAAGGGCCACAAAAGGATGCAGCAAGAACGGGACGTTATAGCGACGCACATCGAGATCCCGCTTGTAGATGTCAGTCACATGAGGAAGTGCGTCGAGATCCTGGATCTGGGGGCGGTCCGGATTGTGAACGATCTTGTCATCCTGGAGATAGGAAATCCCAGTGATTTCGGACAGCGGCTTACCTTGCGCAAATTCGACGACGCTGTAATCGAATTCCTTGCGGCAGACGAAGTCGATCGCGGGGCAATCCCGTAGAGACTTCTCCGGTAACACCGTCACGTGTGGCCCGACGAAGGCGATCTTGATCGACGGGTTTGCTGCCTTGATCGCTTGCGCCAGGCCTATATCCCCGGGGAACCCAGGAGTGCTCGTGAAAAGCACGAGGAACTCATAGGCGCGAGCAATGTTGATCGTTTCTTCCGCGGAGACGTGATGGGCGGGGGCGTCCAACAGTCGCGATCCCTCCAGCATTCCCGCCGGGTACGCCAGCCACACCGGATACCAGAACGACTCAATCTCACGGGTAGCGGGCCAACGTGACCCCGCTCCTCCGTCGAAATTCTCAAACGAAGGTGGATTCAAAAACAGTGTTTTTAGGGGCATATTTGTGAATAACTAATCTTAACATTTTTCCAAGGGGTTTCCCGCAGTAACGGGAGATATTCAACAGCGAGTTCTACGATTTGCCATTGTCGCCAATTACCTGAAAATTCAACGCGGTCCGGGGAGATCGAGAAACACTTACTGTAAATTTGGGGACCAAATGCGTTATCGCTTTTGATGCGCAAAACGAAGGGGTGGACCTGAAGATTTACTTAATCCCCACCCAGTCGGCCAGTTCGCCGGTTGCCCGAAGCAGGGAAATTCTTGCTCGCATAAGTTCGAAATTCGTATCCTGCAGGGTGTTGTAAAGCTGGTTTGTTTGGGTGCGTGCATCTTCGAGATCATGAATGTTCCCAGAAGCGCTGTCTGCACGGACCTGAAGGGTCTCCAGATTCGATTGAGCGACCTGATATTCAAGATCCGCGACCTGCTGCGCCGCTGTCAGTTGCTCGACACTTCGCTGTAACCGAAGAGTTTCCTCAGCGAGCTGATTCTTGGCATTCTCCGCCTCTTTCTTCGCATGCAGAGCGTCAGCATCCGCGGCTTCGGCATGTGCCTTCTGTGTAGGACTGAAGAAGGGAAATCGGATAGAAACGCCCACGGTGGCGTTGTGCCTCTGGAACGAGCCTGGCTGGAAGAACTCCTCGTAGTTGTTGTAGGTCGAAAGCAGGGCATATTGCGCCGCAAAGTCGAGCGAGGGCCACATGGCCTTGTGTTCCCCGCGCGCACGGTATTCTTGCGCCGTGGCGCGAATGTCCGCGGCCTGCACGGAAGGGTTCTCTTCGAGAGCGCGCCCGGAGAGGTTCTGATCCTGCTTCACCTCGGGCAGGGCGGGAATCGAATCGGGGACGGTTTCGATCGATGCTGCTGGAAATCCGGTGAGGTGGAAAAGCCGATTCCGCAAGACGTCCATGGCTCCCTGTGCCTCTGCCGAACGTAATCGCATTCTCGCACTAGTGAGCTTTGCCTTGTTCAGCATCTGCGGACTATCGACCCCCTCCTGAATACGCATGTTGACGACCTGTTCCATCTTCGCCGCGTCTGAGAGTTCCTTGTGCAAACGGTCCATCAAGCTTTCCCATTTGGACAGCTCGGCGTAGCTCAGGACAGTATCCTGGATCACCTGGTTTCGTCGGTCTTTGTTGTCTGCTTTCGACGCATCGTAGTCGTTACGGGCCGCTCGAATAAACTCCCGCAGAGAAGGATTGAGCACTGCCGACTGCGCGTTAAGGTTGACCAGCGACGGCGCAGAACCTTCGAGGCTGAGCGGATATCCCCATGACGCGCCCAATCCTGACCCCACGACGAACTGCGGGATGTACTGATTGCGGGCCTCCCTATAGGCTGCGAACGCGCGTTGCTGGTCAGCATCCGCCGACTGCGTGGCTGTACTGTGGCTCAAAGCCGCCTCTACAAGGCGCTTGAGAGGGATGGGCTCGGACCATAGCGCTGTCGTTGAGGCAGCCAAACAGAAGAGAGTGATTATGCGAAGGCCACTGGCAGCAGCTTTCATCGGGTCACCTTCCAGGCGAAATTGCGTGGGGAAAACAGAAAGCAGATTCTAAACGACTCAGAGAGGGTCACGGAAAGCAGCGACAATCTGCCTGGGATCTTGAGACTCTAGCGACCAACTCGGTTTAACGCCTCTTGTGCCAGAGAGTAACTCTTGGCCAGAGATAACGCTGTTCGGTATTCCTGGGCGGCGCTCTGCTTGTTGCCTTGCTTTTCGAGCGCGGTTCCGATCAAGTAATGCGCCTTGAATGCAGGCGCTTCTTCAACGGTGTCGGATTGCAGGTAACGCCGCAGGAGCTCGACCGCGAGTGGGAAGTTCCGCCCGGCACGGATCAGCGTTTCCCCAGCATCCATGAGAATGACATTTTTCTTAATCGGCGCCGTACTGGCGCGCTTGATGGCATCTTCCATTTCATCCAGTCGATTTACATGCCGAAAGAACAATGCGAGGTCGAGCCATGCTTCGGCGCTGCCTTTGCTGGCTTCGATTCCGGCCCTATATTCCCGCTCTGCTGTCGCAAAATCTTTTTTCTTCTCGGCAATGCGCGCAACCACCCAATGACTTTTCACTGCGTCCATGGTGGATAGCGTCTGGGCCTGCGCTTCCGCTTTATCGCGGCCACCGCCAACGATCCCCGGTGCTTCGAGGTAGAACTCGGCCAGATCCGTTCGGGCACTGATGTCAGTTGGATTGAGGCGCACTGCGGTTTCAAATTCGGTACGTACTTTTTTTGCGAGACCAGCAGCTGTCAAGAAGTTGGAGGCATCGGCCTTCTCACCGTAGATGCGTCCAAGCCATAGGTGATATTCACCGTTGTTTGGAGATAAGGCCACCGCCTTCTCGCAGGCAGTGACTCCCGGATCCCAGTTTCCCAATGCGAAATAAGCTCGACATAAAAGATTGTAGGAATCAGCGTCGTTCGGCGATGAATTGATCTTGCCCCGCAAGGCTATGATCGCATCGTCAACTCGGCCCGCCGCAAGTAAGCCAGCGCTATCCAGGCCAAACGCCGAAGCCGACAAGCAAGCGATCAGGGAAATGCACAGCATTTTCTGCAACGAAATCATCCTTAGTGAATCACCTTAACGGGTAAGCCAGAACGAAGTGGTTTGGAGTTGGTCGAGGCGATCGCTACCAACGAATTCTCATCGATACCCGACTTAACCTCTACTTGAGTGAGATTCGAGATCGAAGTTTGCACATCGCGGCGCTGTAATTCGTCGTTCACGACCTGGTACACGTAGCTTTTCCCCTCTTCTTGCCGGACAGCCTCGCGGGGAACGGCGAGTGCATTCGGATCTTCAATCGTGACGATGGTAGCGCCTATGTTGATGTTTGGTAGAAGCTTGAGGTCAGTATTTTCAATGATCGAAGTGGCCTCGCCAACGTTGCGCGTTCCGTGCAATTTCACAGCGGACGGCACGGCAGCGAGCTGACCGGTCCATACGCGTCCGGGAAGGGCGTCCCAGGTGATTTCGATCTTCTGGGCAGGCGCCAAGCGACCGACGTCGGGTTCGTCCACAAAAACCCGCACTAGTACTCTTGAAAGATCAGCCTCCTGCAGGATCAGATCGCCAGGGTTCAGATAATTTCCTTCGCGAACAGGAAGGGCATAAACGGTGCCGTCAAAGGGAGCTTTGATGTTTAACTGGCCGAGCACATTTTCGGCTGCAGAGTATGCGGTCTGCGCTTCGGTTTTCTGCGCATCTACGCGAGCTACCTCCGGTCGGGAGTAGCGGGCGTCTTGTTTTTGCTGAAGAAGCTTCAGATTCGCTTCGGCTGTGTCGAACTGCGCCTGCGCGTCTTTCAATTCACCTGGCGTGGCGGCTCCACTCTGTTGCAGTCGTTGCAAGGCTGCGAGATTCCGTTGAGCGGCGTCCCGGTCAGCGCGTGCTTTCACTAGTTGTGCCTGGAGGGTCAAAACCTCTTCATGTGTTCCCCCGGTCTGCACAGCTTGAACGTCCGCCTCGGAGTTCTTTACCTGGGAGAGCGCCTTCGCAGCCTGATTTCGCGCTTCGGCGTCATTCAACTGAACCAGTAGTTGTCCCTTCTTGACGTGATCGCCTTCCTTCACCAGGACACGCTTGACGGTGGTTCCGATCGGCGCGTGCGCTTCGAAGTTTTGAATCGGCTCAATCTTTCCGTTGGTAGAAACGACACTGCGCATCGTGGTGCGCTGCACCGTGGCCGCGCGTACAGGAACGATCTCGTCATGTGACATGAACGAGGCAAGCAGAATAACGGCAGCGACGATGCCAACCGCCCAAGCGATCCAACGGTTTCGACTCAAGAAACTAGCGCTGTTTTCAAAAGCTGCCATCTATTTACGCAAACAATGTAACACCGGCAGGGATGGGTTTGTCCCGTGCGGACCTAATAGCTTAGATGCAGGTCTGCCCGGAAAAACACCAACCATTCGGGTTTGGATGTTATGGGCAGGGTCGTGTTTAAATGATTTCATGCCTAAACCGCGCTATACGGAAGAGCACGCCCAGGCAGGGCTCGATGCCCGCTTTCCAGAGATTGAAACCTGGCCCAACCAATTTCCAGGTTATGAGATTGTGGTTGACGACCCAGAGTTTACCTCGGTTTGTCCGAAGACGGGGCTGCCTGATTTCGGTGTTATTACCATACGATATGTGCCTGATCAGAGTTGCCTCGAGCTGAAATCCTTAAAGGAATACTTGCAGTCGTACCGGAACCTCGGAATTTTCCAGGAAAACATCGTAAACCAGGTTTTGGAAGATGTTGTCAGGTGGGCAAAGCCCGTTTGGGCGGAAGTGAAGGGTGAGTTTCGTCCGCGCGGCGGAATCTCAACCGTCGTCATCGCGAAGTGGCCTCGGCCAAAGAAGCAAAGAAAATTGCGTGCGCGGGGAAGGACCAGTCAGTGAGATCTGTCTTCGCTCGTGACACTACTTATCTTTGGTGGTGGAGACCTCTTCGATTCAGAGCGGCATGGATCAAGCAGGCGCTGTCCGCGTGCTATATTCCCTGCACGTGTCCTCAGAAAAACTTTATCCGCGAACAGCGTTAGTGCTGCTCACATCGCTGAATTTGCTGAACTACATCGACCGTTCGGTCTTGTTCGCAGTTCAGCCGCTTATCCAGACTGAATTTCATCTCACCAACGCGGAAGTTGGGTACCTCACAAGTGCATTTCTCGGGTTTTATATGGTGGCGGCTCCATTCTCGGGGCCGCTCGCGGATCGCTATTCTCGAAAATTAATCATCATGCTGGGTGCGACATTCTGGAGCGGACTTACATTACTCACCGCAGTGACGCATACCTATTGGGAGCTTCTTGTCCGACATACTCTGGTTGGTGTGGGCGAAGCGACCTTTGTCACGATCGCCCCCACGTTTGTTGCCGACCTGTTCCCAGAAAAAGTTCGCGGACGCATCTTTGGCATCTTCTACCTTGCGATACCTGTGGGTACGGCGGCTGGCTATCTCTTAGGCGGACATCTGGCACCCACACATGGGTGGCGATTTCCGTTCTACATCGCTGCCTTTCCTGGATTTCTACTTGCGCTGGCAGTCTATTTCTTGCCCGAACCGAAGCGGGGGCAATTTGACACGTTGAAGGAAACTCCAGAGAGAGGAACCATTCGTGGCTTGATCAATAATCCAGCCTATTGGACTGTGACGCTAGGTATGGCGGCCAGTACCTTCTCCCTCGGGGGCATTCAAGTTTGGATGCCGACTTTCCTGTCCCAAGCGCGTGGATACTCGCTGGAATCGGCGAATCTCATGTTCGGAGGTATTGTTGTCTTCGATGGCATTGTCGCCTCATTGCTGGGCGGTTGGCTCGGTGACAGGTTGTTGCCGCGCATGAAAGGGTCGTACTACTTCGTTTCGGCCCTAAGCATCGGTCTTGGCGTTCCCGTCATGATCGTGGCTCTTTTTGTGAAGGGTCCGATCATGCTGCCGGCTATTGGCTTGGCGGCGTTCTTTCTGCTTCTTAACACTTCGCCACTGAATACGGCGCTCGTGAATTCTGTTGGCGCTCACATACGAGCGACAGCCATTGCAGCGAATATCTTTGTGTTTCATTTGCTCGGAGACGTTCCGTCTCCAACTCTGATGGGCTACGTCGCTGATTGGCACTCGCTGCAAATGGCGTTTATTCTGCCCGTCATCGCCATGGCCGTGTCTTCTGCCATACTCTTCTACGGGATGCGTTTCGCTCCTCCCGTCAATGTGGAAGATGCTTCCGGAGTATCTGCCTGATGGTTCATTGGATTTTAGGTACCTTCCTGGCCTTGGCCTGGATTTCGCGCCTTATGGCAGCAGCTCGCGGAATGCCCACCATTGCGAATGTCAACTCGCCCGAGTGGGACCGGAAGCCACACAGCAATCCACGCGTAAGCATCATCGTTCCGGCGTGCAATGAGCAAACTACTGTGCATGCCGCGCTGACTACGCTGTTGAACCTCGATTACGAGAACTACGAAGTCATTTTCGTAAACGACCGTTCGACTGACGCAACCGGGGAAATCGCAGATGCCGTTGCGGCCACGGCTGAAGGAAAGACCCGTCTTAAAGTGATTCACATTGATACGTTGCCTTCCGGATGGCTGGGAAAGCCCCACGCGATGTGGACGGCAGCTCTCGAAGCGACAGGCGATTGGTTTCTCTTCACCGATGCCGACGTTCTCTTTAAGCCAGACTCAGTGCGGCGTGCTCTCTCATACGCTGAATCCGAGGCGGCGGACCATGTCGTCCTTTTCCCGAGCATCATTCTCAGGACGGCGGGAGAAAAGCTGATGATCGCCTTCTTTCAGACGCTCTTCATCTTTGGGCATCGCCCATGGAGAGTCGCTGATCCAGACTCTAACGACCACATGGGGGTGGGCGCGTTTAACTTGATTCGACGGAGCGTCTACGAAGCGATTGGAACCTACAAATCCCTTCGTTTCGAAGTGCTCGATGACATGAAACTGGGTAAGGTCGTCAAGAACGCCGGCTACAGACAGCGCAATGTTTTTGGCGATGATCTGATCTCGCTGCGATGGGCACAGGGGGCAATGGGCGTGGTGAGAAATCTCACCAAGAACTTCTTCGCGATCATGTCATTCCAGTGGCTGAGGGCCATTGGCTCTTGTCTCATGCTGGTTCTGCTGAATTTTCTTCCGTTCGTGGGACTCTGGTTAGCCCCCGGCTGGGCCAAAGTTCCTTATGCAGTCGTACTTGTCTCCATATTTGCAATCTACGTGGGAATGTCGTGGCACTCATCAGTTCCGTCGTACTACTTTTTCCTGCATCCAGTGAGTACGCTTTTGTTTGTCTACACGATGCTCCGTTCAATGGTTGTTACATTGTGGAGAGGTGGAGTGGTTTGGCGTGGCACAAAATATGAGTTGGATGAGTTGAGACGAGGCATGGTGTAGATTCGCCGAGTTTTTTGTGTGCCGAAAGGACATCATTTCAGGAGCATTCTTGCGGGAACTCCGAATGTCTGCGGTGCCGTCGCAAACGTTCCCTGTAAAATGAGTTTCGTCCCAAAATCTTGTATCACGGAGAGGCCATGAAAAAGCTGCTGGTCGGGTTGCTGGGATTGATGTGCTTGATCGGGTGTTCGTCGGAAACAACGAAGCCAGCGGAGAAGCCGGAACCGAAGCCTCCGGAATTTGTGACCGGCAGAAGCGCCTTTCAGAAAATCTATGTTGCGGCACGCGGATGGGGTCGCGATGCGCAACCTTATCGACTGGAGTCGCAGGGAACCGCTGATTCTGACGGCAAAGACGGCAAGTCAGGAGTCTGGCGCGGCTGGTTCGGCTCCAATGCAAACCATGGCGCCAAGCCTTATATCTGGTCAGGCAGCGGGGCGCCGGACGCCCCCGAACGTGGGGTGACGTTTGGGGCGGAGGATTCCTACAACCCGAATAATTCCTCAACCCACGTTTTTGATATGGGATTTCTAAAGGTCGATTCGGATAAGGCATTTGAGGTAGCCCAGAAGCACGGTGGAGACAAGATCCTCGAAAAAAGTGCCGATACGAAGGTGTTTTACTTGCTGGACTGGTCCACACCCAACAACGACCTGGAGTGGCACGTGATTTACGGTCCCAGCCGGGACCAGGTGAAACTTAACGTCGCGGTCAACGCAAGCACGGGCGAGTTTCTGCGAGTAGAGAAGTAGTGCTTAGTCGTTGATTTTTGCGTCGTCGAGGGAGGGAATAGGATCTCGCAGAATTGTATTTCACAATAGCGGGTGCTACCATCCGATTAGCTGACGAGAGAGGAAAAGCGGAGGTTTAGCATGTCGGATCGAGATGGCAATAATTTCATCTGGTTTCTTGCCGGACTGGGATTGGGGGCGGTAGTTGGTGTGCTGTATGCGCCCCATTCGGGTGAAGAAACACGCAGTGTGTTGCGCTCGAAGGCGGATGAGGGGCGCGAATACGTCCGCAGCCGCGCGCGTGACGCGCGGGAACAGGCGTCCGATTGGGTCGATCGGGGCCGCGATGTATTGAACAAACAGAAGGAGCAGTTCCGCTCTGCTTACGAGGCAGGCCGTCAGGCATATCAGGAGACGACCTCTGAAGGAGAGGCACCTAAGGTCTAGTTTGCTTTTGCCGGCACGAAATTGCCGGTGCACATTATGGAAAATGCAAATCTGTTGACGATTTTCATTGCCATTACTTCGGCCGCAGTGGTGATTCAAGCCGGGATTCTAATTTCCATGTATCTGGCGCTGCGCAAAACGGGAGCGAGGGTAGAGGCCGTCGTTGACGAGTTTCGAACCAAAGTCCTGCCCACGGCCGAAACTGCCCAGTCGATGCTGGTCGAGCTGCGACCGAAAATCGAGACCGCCGTGACGAATGTGAGCGAATTGAGCACGATGACCCGCGCCCAGGTGGAACGGGTCGACGCACTGGTGACAGATGTTGTAGATCGCACTCGATTGCATGTCATACGCGCCGATGAGATGGTAAACCGTACGCTGGATAAAGTTGAGGCGACCAGCGACATGGTGCAGAAGACAGTCGTGTTTCCTGTCCGGCAAATATCGGGAATTTTCCATGGCGTAACGGCGGGGTTGGAATTTCTCGTTGGCAGCAAGCGCCGTACGCGCAACGGGAGTTCTGTTCCGCAAGACGAAATGTTCATCTAATACGAGTTCTCGAAGAAAACCACAAAGGGGCAGCATCTAGCTGCCCCTTTCTTATTGAATAACAAACGCTTCAGTTAGCCCGCAAGATCAACTGTGTGCCGCTATCAAGCTTCACGTTCTTCTCGGCTGAACTAATCAATGTCCCCTGTGGCTGGCTGTTTATGGTGATTCCTTCCATGCCAACAGCGCCTTGGCTTTGGGCGGAAAGCGGAGTGCCTGCAGGTTGACTTGAAGGCGATCCGGCAGAAGCATCGCTCGGGGTACTCACCGGACCTTGTGCCGCTCCTTGGGAGGCACCCGTTCGGCCCATGCCTCCGGCTGTGGCTCCCGAGCTTCCGCTTGACGGCGACTCAGAAGTGTCAGGGGCGGGACCGGTCATCCCAGGACTCACCAGCATAACGGGCTTTGCCATTGCCTGAATACTCGCCTGAAGAGCAAAGGTTCCCTTGTCCTTCACATCGATCTGATCGAACGCGATTCCCAGATTCGAGCTGGGATCGGCTTTGTCGTGAGGTTTAGCCGTGGTCACATGCCCCGTGATCTTGGAGCCGCGGGGAATAACGACTTGACCATTCGAGAGAAGATCCTGCGCGACTTTGGCTTCGACCGGATCCCCTTGCTTCGCCTTCTTCGCGTCGATGGATTTGCTAAGTTCGGCTGGAATCACAGTGCCTGGAGGAATCTTGTTTGCCCGCGTCGGGTTGCTGGCTTGAGTACCTGGCTGCGGCGTACCCGGTTGGGGCATAGTTGCTGCCGGCTGGGCAGTATCTTGTTGCGTTGGCGCTGGCTGAGCCGAGTTTGCATCCGGCACAGCTGGCGTGCTGCTCTGCGGCTGGGCCGGAGCGGGATTCTGCGCGATCGCGAGTCCAGCGAGCAGGAGACTGCTCAAAAACCATCCTGAGAATCTGATCATGGACTGCTCCTTTCTATGCATGCAGTTCGACTGTGCTTAGATTTATGGGATGGCCAGAGAGTTGGTTTGCGAGACGAAAGCCTGCGGCCGAGTACGAGGAGATCGCAGAAAAAATACAGGATCTTCTGTCAGTGCAGTGATGGATCAGCTTATCCAGCCGCCGCCAATCACAACTTCTCCATCGTAGAACACCGCTGCCTGTCCAGGAGTAACGGCGCGCTGCGGGTCATCAAAGGTGACTTGGATCTCTTCTGGGCTGAGCTGCTCGAGGGTGGCGGGAGCTGCTTCGTGACGATGCCGGATCTTAACTGTAGCGCGCCTGGGCTCGCGCAATGTCTCAAGCGAGATCAGGTTGATTCGCTTAGCGCGCAGAGTTCGAGTCAGTAACTCATCATTGGTGCCGACCACTACCTGACGAGCGTCTCCCTTGATCTGAATGACGTAAAGAGGAGATCCAGTAGCGACGCCCAAACCCTTGCGCTGTCCAACGGTGAAATTGTGGATGCCGTTGTGCTCGCCGATTACCTTCCCGTCCGTCGTGACGAGTTCGCCGGAGGTGTCGGGCAGGGACTCGCCTTCCTCGGCGAGGTAGGCATCGATGAAGTTCTTGTAATCGCCACCGGGAACGAAGCAGATTTCCTGGGAGTCCGGCTTCTCTGCCAGAGCAAGACCGTGGTGCTTGGCAAGTTCGCGAACCTCGGGCTTGATGAGGTTTCCCAACGGAAATAGAGTACGGCTGAGCTGTTCCTGCGTCAGACCGAACAAAAAGTAGGTCTGGTCCTTGCTGCTGTCGGTAGGACGCTTGAGTAGCCATCGATTGCTGGCTTCGTCGAATTCAACGCGAGCATAATGCCCGGTTGCCAGCCGATCAGCGCCAATCTGCTTGGCAACAATCAGCAACTGATCGAATTTGAGATGGTTGTTGCATAGGCTGCAGGGGATCGGAGTGCGGCCGGAAAGGTACTCCTCGACAAACGGTCGCACCACGTCGCGCTCGAAGCGGTCCTCGTGGTTCACGACGTAGTACGGAATACCAATCGTCTCTGCGACGCGGCGGGCGTCATAGACGTCATCGAGTGAGCAGCAGCGTCCGGTGGACGTCTCGGGCATGCCCGGATGTCCGGCGAGGCGCCGCTGATTCCACAGCTGCATGGTGAGGCCGACTACGTTGTGTCCCTCAGCACGCAGCATAGCCGCCACCGTGGAGGAGTCGACCCCTCCGGACATGGCTACGGCGATGGTCGTGTTAGACATGGAATAGCCAGCTCTCAGTCGTCAGCAATCAGCTCAAGCCACGTAACAGGGTAGCTGAAGCCGATATCTGAGAGCTGAAAGCTTTATCTATTGTAAACGGGACTCAGCTCGCGGAGGCGGCTGACGGTCTCGGGAATAAGGCCTAGAGCGAAGTTGATATCTTCTGGCCTATTTTGCTTGCCGAGGCTGAAGCGCAGGCTGGCGCGGGCCCGATCCGCGGAAAGGCCCATCGCCGTGAGAACGTGAGAGGGCTCAATGGCGCCTGAGGAGCAGGCTGCACCGGTCGAGACCGCCAAGCCCTTTAGATCCAAAGCGATCACCAGGGCTTCACCCTCGATCCAGTCGAAGTAGATGTTGGCGGTATTCGGCACACGAGGCGCCCCGCCTCCATTAACGCCTGTCCCTTCGATTGAGCGTGTGATCGTGTGTTCCAGACGATCGCGCATCTCGGCGATTTTTTGAACGCTACCGTTCCCGAGACCCGTCTTGGCGAGGTCGGCCGCCTTGCCCAGTCCAACGATGGCAGGAACGTTCTCCGTTCCGGCGCGGCGATTACGTTCGTGGCTGCCACCATAAATCATCGGCTGAAGCAGGGTGCCTTTGCGAACGTATAACGCGCCAATCCCTTGCTGAGCATGCATTTTGTGCCCGGAGATGGAGAGCAGGTCGCACCCGATTTTGTTTACGTCGATCGGGATTTTGCCGGCTGCTTGCACGGCATCTGTATGGAAGTACACATCTGCTTCGCGGGCGATGGCGCCGATCTCCTCGACCGGTTGCACTACACCGGTTTCGTTGTTCGCCATCATGATGGTGATGACCTTTGTCGTCGGCCGCAGGGCGCGCTTCACATCGGCGGGATCAATCTGGCTACGAGCGTCCACAGGAATATGGGTGATTTCGCAGCCTATGTCCTCAAGCCGCTTGCAGGAGTTGAGCACGGCATGATGCTCAATGGTGGACGTGATGATGTGGTCCCCGGGTGAGACCAGGCCGAAAATCGCGAAGTTGTCGCCTTCAGTCCCGCCGCTGGTGAAGACGACCTCGGAGGAGCGGCATCCGAACAGCGCTGCCACTGACTCACGCGCACGCTCGACCGCTGCACGCGTTTCCTGTCCATGATGGTGGATGGAAGAGGCGTTGCCGAAGTGCTCGGAAAAGTAGGGCCGCATGGCCTCGAGGACCTCGGGCAGAACGGGCGTTGTGGCGTTATTGTCGAGGTAGAGGCGGTGCATCACTAGGACTTATTTTACGCTTGTTTCAGAGCGGCATCCCTTCGCCGGAAGGCCGAGAGACTGGCGCGGGCAATGCGCCTCACGGAGATGGAGCCGTGTTACGAAAGCTGGCTAGTGGTTGGCCAATCAGTGTCCTAAGAAACGCTCCAGCGTTTCGATATCGCTCTTGGCCAAATCCATATATCTCTTGGCCCTTTGCGCGTCGCCCCGCTCAACCGCGCCTTGGGCTTTTGTCAGGTTGTTTCTCATGCTCGCCTGCTTCAAAGCCATGTCCGAGCGAAGACCGTAGCCTGCGGCGGCTTGCTGTTGCTGCAGATGCTCAAGGCTAGCGTCCACGGCGGCGCCCCGACTGGAAAGCTGGTCGAACTCGTGCTCCAACTCATCCAAATCGGCGGGGCTATTCGCGGTGTTGTCTGACGCAGCCGTTTCGGCATTGCCCGATTGTGCGCTGTTGTCAGCCTCCCCGAGTGCTGCGGGAACGGCCGGCCCGACGTGACTGTCCCTGCTAGCAGCGTTTCGATGATGAGTATTAGGCGGTTGTCCGGCGATCGAATCGGTCTGTGCTGCATTCGCCACAGGGGGCACTGGTGCGGGGACGCTCTGCGGTACCGACGAACTCGAATCCCCAACACCAGGTGTGGGAACCGTGGAAGACGGCGGTTGGGCTGCCTCCTGCGGGCCGGTGCTCACACTCTGCGCTGCGTCAGATTGCGGCTCAGCGGGAGCGACCTTGGCTTGCGTCTTGCTGCCGCGTGGCATATAAATTCCCGCGGCAACCAAAACAGCAAGCACGATCAACGCTCCTAGTGTCACGTACAACCCCCGATGACCGCCTGGTTGTGGTAGCGGGAGCGGAATGGAGACGGCTCCTGGCGCGGCCTGCGACTGAAGCGGTAAAGACGCTGGGCTGAGGGGAGTGGCCGTAACCCCAGACTGCGATGATAGAGGCGGGAGAATGGTTTCGAGGGTGGGAGCCTCGGAAGGGGCTGCAGCAACGAGTTGCGATGCCGAGGGTGCCAGGCCCGCACTCTTCAAAGCGTTGCGGAAAGCGTCGGCTGTCTGAAGGCGCTGTGCTGGGTCTTTAGCAATCGCCATCAAGATGATTTCATTCAGCGCCGCCGGAATTCCTGGCTGTAGCTCGAGCGGTGGCTTCGGCATTTCTTTGACGTGAGCCGCCATGATGGAGTAGTCACTGGTTGCCTGGAACGGCCGCTGCCCAGTCACCATTTCGTACAGCGATACGCCCACGGAATACAAATCCGAGCGCACATCGGTTGGTTCTCCCTTCACTTGCTCTGGTGACATATAACCCAAGGATCCCAACGTAGCGCCGGTCATGGTTAGACTGCGTTCGTCTCCTGCGCGCGCAATCCCGAAGTCCATGAGCTTTACCACTCCTTGAGGGGTCAGCATCATGTTGGAAGGCTTGATGTCACGGTGGATGACATGCAGCTGGTGCGCGTAACTGAGCGCGCTCAACGCTTGGTCAATGTAGCTCACCGCCTCGGCCGCAGGTATCGGTCCATGTTGCAGGCGTTCGGCGAGAGTAGTGCCTTCCACGTACTCCATGATCATGACCAGCTGGTTATCAGCGGTGAAGGCAGTTCGCAACCCAGCAATATTGGGATGGTTGAGGGTCGCCATGAGCTTGATCTCGCGCAGGAAACGGGCGGCGAGTTCCTGCCGTCCAGCAAGGTCGGGAAGCAGAACCTTCATGGCCTCGATGCGATCGGAGATGACATTTCGGACTCGATATACTCGGCCCATGCCGCCGCTGCCCAACTCGTTGAGAATCTGGTAGTCGCCAATCTGCCTGCCGGTTTCTTCGCTCATCGGAAAGACTCCTTATATCTAACCGAAAATCAGGGTTCTCACTCGCCAGAACAAGTATCTTCCAAGCGCGCATTATGCGGCGCAACCAGCCTTGGGTCAAGGTTTTCGACAGATATTGCGGGTTCAAGTTGCGAGAGGGGAGAACCTAAGTCAGCGGAATTGGCTGACTCCTGGCCGGGCTCGCGGGGGACTCAGTCATGGTCTCCCAGCGCGTTCGAGCCACGCTCAGCTTGTACTTGGCGATATTCAGATTATTCGTGGCTTTCTCTTGATTCTGTTTCCACGTTGCAGGCTGCGCCGTGTTCTTATTTCGCAAGAGTCTGATGTTGGTTTCAGCCTCCCCGACATAGAGTGAGGCTGCTCCCATGTTTTCAGCAACAATCTGATCGATAGCATTGGCACGGTGAGTCGCGATGTTGAACTCGGTAGAGAGAATCCTAATCTCATCCGGCAATTGCGGCTGCTCCGAACCGATTCGCTTAAGCCAGTCCTCAACGGTGTGGATGGCAACTTTGAGCTGCAGGGTTACAGTTGCCAGGTCGGAAGTTCGCTGTTGCTCCATCTGCTTCTGCAAGATCGAGAGCGTCTCCGCCGCGGTTACCGCCTGGTGGCTTGACACAGCTACCTGTTCTCGGCTCGCATCGGCCTGCCGCCTTGCGTGCCAGGCATAGTAAATATTGATCACGGTGAGAACTAGGACCAGCAGCACGTTGGCGACGGCCGTATAGGCCATCACTTGATTCACGCTCAGTCCGAAGACTTGCTCCGACATAGCTGTCCCTCAACGAACGTAGAGTATAGACCGGAAGAGTTTCATACGCGGGAAAAGGGGAGGACGTGGCAGAGTAAAACTCCGATCCTCGCTACACCACGAAATACTTGGCTGCCGGGTGATGTACCACGATCGCCGACGTTGACTGCTCGGGCTCGAGCAAGAATCCGCTGGTCAGCCGCACGCCCACATTCTCTTCTGGCTTGAGGAGGGCGAACAGTTTGGTCTGATCTTCGAGGTTGGGGCAGGCGGGATATCCGAAGGAGTAGCGTGAGCCACGGTATTTCTGATGGAACAGGTCGCGGATGTGCGCTGAGTCCTCGCCGGCGATGCCCAGCTCTTCGCGCATTTTCTTGTGAAGATATTCAGCGAGAGCTTCGGCGGTCTCTACGCTCAGTCCGTGCAGGTAAAGGTAGCGCGTGTACTCTCCGGCTTCGAACAGGCGCTGGGTTTCCTGGGTTGCTTTGCTGCCCATGGTGACGAGTGAGAGCCCGAGGACGTCCATTTTGCCGGAAGACTTGGGAGCGAAGAAGTCAGCGATGGAGAGCTTGCGGCCTTCCTTCTGGCGGGGGAAGGTGAAACGGAGCAGTTCGCGAGGACCTGTCGAGCTGCGCTCGGTCGGACGGACGAGAGCGTCCGCCCCCACGTGGTTCGTTGGCGGCTCATACACGATGACGTCGTTGCCTTCACTCTGGGCGGGGAAGTAGCCGTAGACGACTCTTGGTTCGAAGACACCCGACGCGATGACTTCCTCTTCCAGCTTCTTCTTGATCGGACGGAACTTCTGTTCCACCAACCGTAAGTAGTCCTCTTGCGAGGCTGTCTTCAACTGCCACTGGTTCTTGAATAGTGCCGTGTCGTTGATGTACTGGAAAAGCTCGCGCAAATCGAAGTCATTTCTAACGCGCACTCCCCAGAATGGATGGGTAGGAATATTCGGAGCGTCGCCCACGACCGGACTACGCTCGGCAAATTCCGGGCCACTTTCGGTATCGACAACCGCAGCTCTTGCGTACTCTTTCACCTTGCGGCCCTCAGCCAGACGGGTATCTCGCTTGCCGTTGGAATCGGCAAGGTCTTCCATGATGTGCAGGCCGGCGAAGGCGTCGTCCGCGTAGAACACGCCCTGCTCATACTCCCGGCGCAAGTCGTCTTCGACATACTTGCGGGTCAGTGCCGCTCCGCCACAAATCACTGGAAACTCCAGGCTCTGGCGCTGAAGATCCTGAATGACATACTTCATCTCCAGCGTGGATTTCACCAGCAGGCCACTCAGGCCGATCGCGTCAGCATGATGTTCTTGCGCAGCTTTTATGATGGTGTCGCCTGGCTGCTTGATGCCAAGGTTGACGACATGGAATCCATTGTTCGTCAGAATGATATCGACGAGGTTTTTGCCGATGTCATGTACGTCGCCCTTCACGGTGGCTAGCACAATCGTGCCTTTTTGAGAACCGGATTTCTTCTCCATCTTCGGTTCAAGGTAGGCGACGGCCTGCTTCATCACGCCAGCGGAGTCCAGCACGGAAGGCAACTGCATCTTGCGAGCACCGAAAAGGTCTCCGACAGTCTTCATGCCGTCGAGTAGTACGGTGTTGATAAGTTCGAGGGGTGAGTAGTCGTGCAGAGCTTGTTCAAGTAACTCTTCAAGGCTCTTTTTGTTCGTTCCCTCGCCCACGGATTTTTCGCCGTTGATGATGGCGAACTTCAGCTTGTCGTCAACGGAGAGCGTATCGACGTGGGCAGTGGTCGTTGCATGAGTTTTCCCCTTGGTTCCGGCGAAGTGCTGCATATATTTCTGCAGCGGGTCTCCCTCGCTCCCATCGCGATAGATCAGCTTGCGGGCTAGCTCAACTTCCTCCTGAGGAATTTTGTACAGTGGATAAATCTTGGTGTAGTTGACGATAGCCATGTCGAGGCCATTGTCGACGGCTTCGTGCATGAAGACCGAGTTCAGCACGCGGCGTGGATAGACATCCAGACCGAAAGAAATGTTGCTGACACCAAGAATCGTTTTTACCTCTGGCAATTCCTGCTTAATGCGCTTGACTGCGTTCAATGTCTCGAGGCCAGCAGTGCGATATTCTTCCTGGCCCGTTGAAATCGGAAGCGTGAGGGCGTCAAAGATCAGATCGACCGGGCGAATACCGTACTTCTTAGTTGCCAGATCGTAAATACGACGCGCGATGGCGACTTTCTTATCTGCGGTGAGCGCCATGCCGTCTTCATCGATCGTGAGTGCAATCACGGCAGACCCGTACCGTTTTGCCATGGGAAGGACTTTGGAGGTTCGTTTCTCGCCGTCTTCCAGGTTGATGGAATTGATGATCGCCTTGCCCGGGATGCGCTTCAGGGCCTCGTCCACCACGTCGGCTTCGGTGGAGTCGACCAAAATTGGAGCCGGAACCCGTGTGGCGATTTTCTCCAGGATCGAAGTGATGTATCCCTTCTCGTCTTCGCCGACGATTGCGGTGCAGAGGTCGAGCATGTGCGAACCGTCATTCACGAGCTTCTTGGCGAGGGCAAGGATGTCATCGTATTTGCGTCCGTGAACCAGGTTGCGGAAATGCTCGACCCGAGTGGTGGTGTTGAGCTCCTCGGCGACAATTAGAGGCTTGGGGTCGAGATCGAGCGGCACCATGGTGTATGCGCTCGAAGCAGCAGCGGCGGGCTTTATCTCACGTTTGGCTGGCTCGACGCCTGACACTGCATCCACTACCGCTTTCAAGTGCTCAGGGCCAGTGCCACAGCATCCGCCGACGACGCGTACTCCGTAGTCCTGCACAAAATGCTTGTGGTAGCGCGCGAGTTCCTCAGGGGTGAGCTTATAGACTGCGTGTCCGCCTTCGTTCTGTGGCAGCCCGGCGTTGGGCAGAACAGAAATATCTTTGGTGGAATTGATGCCAAGGTAGCGCACCGCATCGTTCATCTCGGCAGGGCCGGTGGCGCAGTTCATGCCGATGATGTCGACGTCGAGAGATTCGAGCGCGGTGAGCGCAGCGCCGATCTCCGTGCCAAGCAGCATGGTACCGGATTCTTGCAGGGTGACTTGAACCGAGACCGGAAGACGTTTGCCTGATTTGTTCAGCGCCTCGAGTACGCCGATCACCCCGATTTTTGCCTGCAACAAATCCTGCGCGGTTTCCACCAGAAGGACATCCACACCGCCATCGATCAGGGCCAGCGCCTGTTCCTCGTAGGCCGCGATCATTTCGTCGAAGCTGATATGGCCGAGCGAAGGAAGCTTTGTCGTCGGTCCGAGTGATCCAGCGACGAACCGGGGCTTGTCTTTGGTCGAGAACTGCTGGGCAGCGTCGCGTGCCAGTTGAGCCGCAGCTACGTTGATTTCGTGGACACGATCAGCCAGGCCGAATTCGGCAAGAACGATTCTAGAGCCGCCGAATGTGTTGGTTTCGACAACATCGCAGCCCACTTTGAGGAAGTCTGCGTGGATGTCACGAATAATGTCCGGCCGGCTCAGATTGAGGACTTCCGAACAGTTCTCCTTGCCCCAGAAATCGTCGAGAGTAGGGTTCCGGCGCTGGATGTTGGTTCCCATCGCACCGTCGTAAATCACCACGCGCTCGCGGACGGTTTGTAAGAAATCAGCCATTAGCTCTTAGCTTTTAGCCATTCGCTTTTGAGGCTGTGGCTAAAGGCCAAAAGCTAAGTGCTAGCCTTTGTATGCACAAACGCCGGCCTCTGGTCGGGCCGGCGTTACGATCTTTGAAACAAACCTATTGAACTCTTTAGCTCCCCTTTATAGGAAAAACCGGCACGTGGTCCCCACGAACTTCCGCAGTATTGAACACGGCATTCGCACCCAGATGGGCCGGCACCGGCGCCAGCATCTGTTCTTTGCGGTACACCAGACCGCTGGCATTGAAGCTGGCAATCTCGAAACCGTGTCCATGCGTGATGGCATCCGTCGGACAGGCTTCCACGCAGTAGCCGCAAAAAATGCACCGGTTGTAGTCGATGTTGTAGACCTTGGCGTAACGCTCTGCGCCGCTCACACGATTTGTCGCAGTGTTCTCAGCGGCTTCGATATAAATGCAATTCGACGGGCAGGCTGCGGCGCAAAGAAAGCAAGCTACACATTTCTCCAAGCCATTCTCATCGCGCTGTAGCACATGGACACCACGATAACGCTCCTGAAACTTGGCGCCCTTCAGAGGACCCGGACCATCGGGGTAATTCTCAACGACTGTCGGCGCGAGCATCTCGCGGAAGGTTATGCTCATGCCTTTGGCGATGGCCTTTATGTTCTCCACAATCGGCATACATGATTAGTATAACGGATGATCAGAGTGCCCGCAGCTAAGGTCCGCTTGGAACAACTCCTGGCCTTCAACCTTATTCCAGTCCCAGTTCTTTCCATTTTTTGTCAACTAAGGCTTTCGTCTTCTCGTCCATGCGGATCTCGTCGGGCCAGGGTCGCTGGAAGCCTTCGCTGGGCCACTTCCGGGTAGCATCGACACCCATCTTCGATCCATAGTTTGGAAGACGTGAGGCGTGGTCGAGCGAGTCGATCGGACCCAAAACAAATTGGATATCCCGCTCGGGATCAATGTGGTTTAGGGCTTTTAGTGTTACCTCACCGATGTCCTGCACGTTCACGTCTTCATCCACCACGATGATGCATTTCGTGAACATCGCCTGACCCAGTGACCAGATAGCATTCATAACTTTGCGGGCCTGGCCTGGGTAAGACTTCTTGATGGAGACGATCATTAAGTTGTGGAACACCCCTTCGAGAGGAAGGTTGATGTCGATGATCTCCGGGATTGTGAGTTTCATGAGCGGCAGGAAAATGCGCTCGACGGCTTTGCCCATCCAACCGTCTTCCATCGGAGGTTTGCCAACGATGGTGGTCGCGTAGATCGGATTTTTGCGATGGGTGATGCAGCTTAGGTGGAAGACCGGATACAGATCTTCGAGGGAGTAGAAGCCGGTGTGATCTCCAAAGGGACCTTCGGTGCGGAGTTCGTCGAGATGCACGTGACCTTCCAAGATGATTTCCGAGCCAGCGGGAACTTCGAGATCCACGGTCTCACACTTCACGAGTTCCACGGGTTTCTGCCGCAGGAAACCGGCAATCAAGTACTCTTCGACATCCGGCGGGGCAGGCACGATAGCCGAGAAGGTGATTGCGGGATCAGTCCCGATGGCTACCGCAACCTCCATCTTCCCGGAAGGGCGATCACCATCTAAAACGACAGAACCGCCAGAGGAGCGAGCCATAACATCGACGCGAGCGGAAGGATTGGCCTGAGTTTCCCGCATACGCTCGCGGTAGTGTTCAGCCGCAACTTTCTGGCGCTGCCAATGCATGCCTGTGGTGCCCTCGTCATAAACCTGCATGCGGTACATGCCGACATTGCGCTTGCCAGTTTTGGGATCGCGAGTGACAACACACGGCAACGTAATGAAACGACCGGCATCTTTCGGCCAGCACTGCAGGATGGGGAATTCATGTAACGAGTAATTATCGCGTTTGATGACTTCCTTGCAGGGCCCCGTACTTACAGTCTTGGGAAAGAATTTGCCCATTTCCGCCAACATGGGCAGCATCTTTACCTTGTCAAGAAACCCCTGTGGGGACTTCACGTCCATAAACTGGCGAATGCGATCCGCTACTTCGTCAAGCGCATTGACCTCGAGGGCGAGGTTCATGCGGCGCGCCGAACCAAACTGATTGATCAGCAGCTGCGCACCAGGATGTCCCTTGAGATTCTGAAAGAGCAGTGCTGAGCCTCCGATGGTGCCATTACGATCCTTGCTCTTGGAAACACGGTCCGCGATCTCTGCGACTTCGAGGACAGGATCTACCTCGGCGCGAATTGTCTTGAGTTCACCGGCACGGTTGAGGGCTGCGATCCAGTCTCGTAGGTCTTCGTAGGCCAAAGGCGATCCTCTGTCTCTTGCTGAGAGTCTGCACTAAAGCGAAACGAGATTATATTTGAAAGGCAGGTTTCCAAGGTTCAAGGTTGCAAGGTTCACGAGCAGATACTCAAACTGCTGGTATTTCCCACGATCTGTAATTCTTTTGTATTCCTGTCCATAGATCACAGTCTTTGCTGCCCGGGTGCTTATACCGTTCTCCTGAAGGAGAACTCGCATGGAACCGCATCCGAAGGGAAGGCGCGCTCGCGTGCTGCTGAGTTCGGTTTTCGGACCATACGCCCAGGACGATGAGTTCGGTAGCAGGGCCATCAATCCGATGGAGCTTTATCACAACCAGGTTACGCGCGCCCAAGGCAGCTACTCGCTGCGTATGTTTCACCGCTCCTGGGGAATCATGATGCTGCAAGCGAATATCAGTGCTCCGTGCACGGTTCTGGATTTCCCCACGCGAGAAGACTTCATCCGCGAGTTGCAGGCATTTCCATACGACGTAGTAGGAATTTCGTCGATTATCGTGAACGTCGGCAAGGTGAAAGAGATGTGCCGACTCGTGAGGAAGCACTCGCCAAATTCAGTCATCGTCGTGGGTGGCCATGTGACCGCGATTCCGGGGATTGAAGCGATGTTAGACGCAGATCACATCGTGAAGGGCGAAGGTATCTCCTGGCTCCGGCGTTATTTGGGGGAGGATGAGCATGCGCCGATCCGTCATCCAGCCATTGTGTCTGGATTAAACACCCGAGTCATGGGACTGCCGTTGCCGGAGCGTAAAGGTGGAACGGCGGCGACAATCATTCCATCCGTTGGTTGTCCCATGGGATGCAATTTCTGTACAACTTCGGCGTTCTTCGGGGGAAAAGGCAAGTTCGTAAATTTTTACGACAGCGGTGACGAGTTGTTCGACGTCATGTGCAAGATTGAAGCCGAGTTAGGTGTGCAGTCATTCTTCGTCATGGATGAGAATTTCCTGCTACATCGTGCGCGAGCACTGCAGTTGCTGGATCGCATGAAGCAGGCAGGCAAGAGCTGGACATTTTCAGTCTTCGCCTCGGCAAACGCAATTCGGAAATACACCATGCAAGAACTCGTCGAACTCGGGGTTACCTGGCTCTGGATGGGGTTGGAATCTCCACAGGCGACATATTCCAAACTGCAAGGTACCGACACGGTGCAGCTAACGCGAGAACTGCGCGAGCATGGCATTCGCGTGCAAGGCTCGACTATCATCGGACTCGAGCATCACACGCCCGAAAACATCAACGGCGAGATCGAACATGCAATTTCGCATGACACCGACTTTCACCAGTTCATGCTCTACACACCGGTGCCGGGAACTCCGCTCTACAGCGAGATGCAGCAACAAGGCCGCATGCTCAGCGACGTTGACTTAGCTGATGTGCACGGCCAGTTCAAATTCAACTTTCAACACGCGGCCATCTCGCGAGATGATTCCAAGAAATTTCTGGATTGGGCTTTCTGGCGCGATTTCGAGCGTAACGGACCAAGTCTTTATCGCATTTGCCAGACCATGCTGCAAGGATGGAGGCGATACAAAGACTATCCAGACGCGCGCGTGCGCGAGCGCTTTGCTCGTGATATCAGCAAGCTAAGCACTGCTTATAGTGGGATGCTGTGGGCGATGGAGAGGCGCTTGAGGAAGGCAAATCATCAGGTCAGCGAACGGATTCGCGCCTTGCGTGCGGACGTGAACCACGAATTCGGGGTCGGAGCTAGATTTGCTTCGAGCGTGATTGGTCCGTTTCTGCTTTGGACCTCGCGGCGCGAAGAACGGCGACTGGCGTGCGGCAAAACATACGAGCCGCCCACTATTGTCGAGCGCAGGAATTGGGTCACTGTGTGATCGAAGAGTTTTGGCAACTTCTCTCTTGAGGCTAAGAAGCGCTCCCAAGGTCCTCCAGGGTTGTGCCTTGTAAAATTATCAGGTGCTAATAACTCTACAGAAATTGTGCGGCATTCTATTGACCCGGGAAAACTATAGGTACAAAATGTCTGCCATTACTCGGGCTTAAAGCTTCCCTTCAAATCTCTGGGCCTTTTCGGAATCGAACCTGAACCGGGCAATTGCCATAGTGAAACTTCCCGCTTCGGAGCTTCTATGAACACACGTCGTACCCATACTTCTCGTTTTTTCGAAGTCGCGCTATCAGCTGCCGTCGCAATAGCTATTCTGCAGTCGACCGCGGCAGCAGTGGACTTTCTTGCGGCAAGCCAATATCCGGTAGGGACGCTACCTTCGGAAGCGGTGATCGCGGACTTCAATAACGATGGACACCCAGACGTAGCCACCGACAACACTTTTGATGAGACGGTGAGCATTCTACTTAACAACGGTGATGGAACGTTCGCAGCTGCTACGGCCATTCCTGTCTCAGGATTTGTGAAGGGAATCGTATCTCGTGACTTTAACGGCGACGGAAAGGCAGACTTAGTGATATCGGAGGACAATGTCGTCAAATTCATGGCCGGAAACGGAAACGGAACCTTTCAGCCAGGTGTCTCCTATCAAGTGGGCGCCGACTTTGCCCTGAAGGTTGGCGCGGGAGATTTCAACGGCGACTCCAAAATGGACATTGTCTCTTTTGTGCAAGGTGGTCCATCAGGAAAGGATGGCTTCGTCGTCCTGCTCGGTAACGGAAATGGCACGTTTGGCTCGCCGACCTTTACCGAATCGTTCTCTTTTCAGACAGGCATGGTGCCGGCGGACTTAGATAACGATGGAAAGCTCGACCTTGTAGTCCTTGCCGGCGACGAACTGGAAACATTCCGCGGCAAGGGAAATGGAGGTTTTCAGCTGGTGACTAGCTACGAAACTCTTTATGGCGAGGGTTTGGCCGTGGGCGATCTCAATGCGGACGGCAAGCCGGACGCAGTCGTGGCGGAATTCGTTGGAACCGTCGACGTTTTTCTGGGAAAAGGCGACGGCTCGTTCCTAGGTCCCACCGACTATACCGCGGGAGAGTCGTGGGCAGTCACGGTAGCTGATTTGAACTCCGATGGAAAGGCAGATCTGGTTACCGCAGGCCTCTTTAGCAGTGTTCTCCTTGGCAACGGCGATGGCACGTTGCAAGAGCCTATCTACTATGCAGCGAGTAACACCAACAATGGTGGCTCCATCAGCGTTACCGATGTCGATGGCGATGCCATTGCTGACCTTGTGGCCTGTAACTTAGGTAGCAACAGCGTGGGTGTGACATTAGGAGTAGGCGGTGGCGTGTTTAAAGCGCCCAAAGTGCTCCCATCAGCTTTTCTCGGACAACTTGTGAAGGGCGACTTCAACGCGGATGGCAAGACAGACGTAGCATCCGTTGACGGAATCAGCGCTACAAAACTCTTTCTCGGGAACGGCGATGGCACCTTCCAAGCGCCTCTAGTCTATGCCGTGGGTAACAATCCAGACTCGCTGGCCGCCACAGATTTCAACGCCGATAACAAACTCGACCTCGTCGTGGCCAACAGAAACAGCGGGAATGTCTCGGTGCTTTTGGGACGGGGAAATGGAACTTTTAACCCCGCCAGAGGCTATCGTGTGTACAGTTCCGCGCTCTACGTATTGACTGGTGATTTTAACAACGACGGCAGGCCGGATATCGCCGCGATGGCTGGATTCCAGACCAATGGCAAGGTCAGCGTATTGATCAACCGAGGTGATGGAACGTTTAATCCCAAGGTTGACTACACCGCCGATGTGGGTCCGTGGGCAGGCGCGGTCGGCGATTTCAATCATGACGGTAACAACGACATGGTGATCCTCAACCAATACAGTAGCTATATCAGCATCATGATGGGAAGTGGGGATGGCACATTTCAACCGACGGTGAATATCCTTAGCTCCGTTAGAGCGGACACGGTACGCACCGCCGATTTCAACAACGACGGGAAGTTGGATCTTTCCATGTCCTCTGCTTGGGGATTGACTATCATGCTTGGGAACGGCGACGCTACATTTCAAGAAGGGATCCTGACTCCGGGTCCAATCGGCCGTCTGGCGGTCGGAGACTTCGACGGAGATGGTAAGCGGGACGCAGCCAGTTTTGGCTTATATGGGCTTGAGCTCTTCCTGGGAAATGGCGATGGCACGTTTGCCATTCGCAGCTATGGAACAGATGGTGACAACATCGTAGCGGGCGACTTTAACGGAGATAATGCTCTCGATTTAGTGTTGAACTCTGGCGGATTGGTCAGCGAGTTGAACATGGGGGGAACGTCGATGACTTTGACGAGCTCTGCCAATCCTTCTCACATCAACCAACCCGTGACCTTTACGGCGATGCTCACCTTCACTGTTCCGTTTTCCCCAGGTACGCCGACTGGTCAGATCCGATTCCAGGATGGCGCTCAGTTACTGGGAACAGTCGCTCTGAGCGGTGGTCAAGCTACGGTTACAACTTCAACGCTGGCCGTGGGTAACCACAACATTCGAGCTCTTTATACGGGAGACGCCAACTACAACCCCAACTCGGCGTTATTGCTTCAGCGTGTCAGACCGTAGGTGACGACTTAGTGTCGAGGAACGAGGGTTTGCCGTACCAGCTAATTGAGCATCACCTGATACTGCTCAACCTTGCCGTCGGGCATCACGCGTTCCCATACTTGTATTGTTCGTTGGGAGAATCTCACTTGGAATAAGCGGAACGTCATCCCACCACGCTCCGAGCTGGTCATTTGGGTAAAGGATGCCGGCTTACCTAGCGGCCCCAGGCCCGTGACGAAATCCGCCAGCGCTTGCGAGCTGAAGTAAGCGTTGCAATTGTCGGTGAAGCGAGCACGGTCGAGTTTTCCTTGTTGCAATTGCTCGAAGATCTCGTGCGCCTTGCTTTCCTCCGTCTCTGCGCTTACGGCTGGAAACATCAGTGGAGCTATTTTTCGCCCAAGAGTGGTTGAGACGTCTACTGCATCCTCGTTCGTGAGGACCACGATTGCAACGCCATCATCCGGGAATACGAGATTTTCGGCAGTAAAACCGGACACTTCACCTCCATGAGCCAGCACACGGTGACCAGCCTGCATGCTGACATTGACACCGAGGCCATAGCCTGTCCCCAAGCCATTTTTCAGCAGAGTGTCGGTGGCGAATTCACGATATGAGGCCGGCTTGAGCAATCGTTGCTCCATGATGCTGATGTCCCATTTAGCGAGATCTTGCGCAGGCATCGCTAGTTCGCCAGCAGCGAATAGCCATCCTCGCGCTTCTTTGGGTGCCACTCGCAGCGGTCCGAGGCCGTACCGGGTGTAGCCTGTTGCATCCGTATCCGTCAAGCGGTTCTGGTCGATGTTGGTTACGCTTCGCATTCCTAGCGGCGTGAAAATCCGTCTGCTTAGGAAATCAAGCAGAGTCATGCCGCTAACTTTCTCAACGATAAGTCCAGCGATCACAAAATTCGTGTTGCTGTATTGCCATTGCGTTCCGGGATCGAAATCCAGAGGCTTGCGCGCCCAAAGATCGAGGATTTGTTGCGCTTTTACTTCTTTCAACATGAAGGGCGGAACGTAGTCCTGAGGCCAGTAGTCCCGGTAGCCGGATGTGTGCGAAAGAAGTTGTCGGATGGTGACCTCGTTGCCACGGGTGAGGTTCGGAACATAACGCGACACCGGGTCATCGAGAGACAGTTTTCCATCCTCCGCCAGCATGAGAATTGCTGTGGCGGTGAACTGCTTGCTGATGGAGCCGATGCTGTAACACATTTCAGGACGCGCTGACGTGCGGGGCTCGGTGCGCGCCTCACCGTATGCATGGAGGTAGGCAATCTGCTTGTCTTTGACAATGGCGATGGAGGCGCTGGGAACGCCGCTGGAAGACAGGGCGTCCGATACTGCGTTATCAATTTGCGAGCGAATATCGGCCGAAAGTGTGGTCTGAGAGTACGAAGCAATGGGAAGGAGCAGGAGAGCAACCGAAGGCCAGAGGAAGAGTTTCTTATACATTTAGTCCCTCGAACAAAACATGCCGAAGTGTAGCAGCGAATCGGTGCTGCGGGCGGCCAATCTCGGCATCTATGCGTGCACCTAGGTCGTGTATAGTTTCGGATGTTCGAAAAGGGGGCACTTTGAGCCGTCGCGCTGTTATCACCGGGATGGGCGCCGTAAGTCCCAATGGCGTGGGCAATCACGCCTTCGATGCCGCTATTCTTGCCGGGAAAAGCGGTGTGCGGCGGATCTCGCTGTTTGATGCCAGTGAAATTCCGGTGCAGATTGCCGGAGAGATTTCGGACTTCGATGAATTGTCCTGGGTAGAGAAGCGGGAGCGGAGACATGTGTCACGAGTGCTGCCCCTTGCTCTCGCTGCTTCGACGGAAGCGCTGAAAACAGCCGGAATTGACCTGGATTCGATATCGCTTGGTGAGCGGCAACGTTTTGGTGTGATCCTGGGATCAGGCGGTGGCTCGCAGGAGTTTACCGAGGAGCAATACCGACTCTTCTTTCATCAGCAATACAAGTCGATGAGCTTGTTTTGCGTGCCGACTGGCGTGATGGGAACTCTATCGAGTGAACTCAGCGTGCGATTCGGGTTGCGTGGATCGAGTCACGTCATCACGACTGGGTGCACATCATCCACCGATGCCTTCGGTTATTCCCTGCGACAGATTCGATCTGGCAGGCTCGATATGGTGTTATGTGGTGGAGCGGATGCGCCAATTGCGCTTGGAATCGTAAAAGGATTCATACTCATGAAGATACTTACCGATTCCTGGAACGCAGAGCCGGAGAAGGGATCGCGTCCTTTTACCGTGAATCGGGATGGATTTGTGCTCGCCGAGGGCGCATGGATGTTCATCGTGGAAGAATATGAGCACGCGAGAGCACGCGGAGCGACCGTTCTGGCGGAGATCTGTGGTTACGGTTCAACCTGCGAAGCATTTCATCGGGTCAGACTGCAGGAATGTGGCGAGGAGCCAGCGAGGGCCATTGAGTTGGCCGTGCGGGAAGCGGGAATCGGCGCCGCTGACGTCGACTACGTGAACCTTCATGGGACCTCGACGCAATTGAATGATCGCATTGAGACGCGGGCCTTAAAGTTGGCACTGGGGAAGAGCGCGTACGGCGTCCCAATGTCGGCGCTGAAGTCTCAGATCGGGCATCCACAGGGAGCTTGCGGGGCCGCGGGAGTGGCAGCCACAATTGTGGCGATGCAGCAATCGCAGATACCGCCAACGATCAACCTCGACACCCCAGATCCGGAATGTGATCTGGACTATGTGCCGGACGCTGGACGAAAGAAATCGATCGAACATGCGGTTTGCAACTGCATTGCATTCGGGTCAAAGAATTCCGCGCTGGTGCTGCGAAGAGTCGCGTGATCAAGAATTAACTGTGTTGTCGGGTAATGGATTTGAGGGTAAGAGATGACTGAGACGGGAGATCTGCAGATTGTAATTGTTGAAAGCCTCACACGAAGGTATACGACGCTTGCTGAGAAAGTGCGTGAATTGGCAGGGTGTCTTTCCGACGAACAGTTCTGGCAAAAGCCATTTCCTTTCGGCAATAGCATTGGACACCTCGTGCTACATCTCACGGGTAATTTGAGCTACTACATTGGAGCGCAAATCGCGCAGACAGGCTATGTACGAGATCGGGATCTGGAATTTACCGAAAGTCGACACCCGGCGAAGACAGACGTTATGCGGCGATTTGATGATGCCGTGGCAATGGTGATCAAGACGATTCACGCCCAGTCAGCTTCGGATTGGGCGCGTGAGTACTCGGCACAACGTGAAGACGCAACGCATCGATTCGACATCCTATTTCGCTGCGCGACGCACTTTCACCTGCATGTAGGACAAATGATCTATTTGCGCTATCAGCTAAACGGCAAGGCCTGAAATTCGACTCGATTTGGCGTTCGGCAGAAGATTCTCATTTCAGCAGATGCATCACCGTCTGTTCGATCTTAGGCCACGCCACCGAGTGCGGGTCGATTAACTCATAGTGTCCCGCCAGTGAGATCTCGAGCAGATGTGCGTTTTCGCCCTTACCTTGTTTCTGCTGTACATAATTCCGGCTGAAAATTGGAGGGACAGTGTCGTCTTTCAACCCGTAGACGAGCCACTGCTCAGCTTTGGGAATTGACAACTGCATGGGATCGGCTTCGTGGTAGTGCTCAGGAACATCTTTGGGCTTCCCGCCTAAGAACTCGACCACGGCATCATTGCTGAGGTGTTGTTCCCACGCCTGCTGAAGATCAACGACTCCCGCCAGCGAGATTGCGCTCTTAACTTTGGGTTCGTGAGCAGCGAGGCATAGAGCCAGTTGCCCGCCCGCTGAGTGACCCATTACCACGATTTTTGCGGCGTCGAGTTTGTATTTTCCGGCAATCTGGGGCAGGAAGCGGAAGCCGGCGGCGATATCTTCGAACGTGGCCGGCCACCCTCCGCCTTTATTGCCGACGCGACGATACTCAAGATTGAAGGTGGCTACACCTTTCGTCGTCAGTGCGGTACATAGATGTCCGGCGTGCGCGAGATCGTACTTAGCGCGCCAGAAGCCGCCGTGAATGTTCATCGCGATGGGAAATGGACCTTCTCCTTTTGGAACCCGAAGCTCACCAAACTGATTAGGATCCGAACCATACGGAAGGCGTGCGTCTGCGGGAGGAGGTGCAAGGGTCAGAATGTCTTCAGACGACATAGCCTTCATTGTAACCATGAGTCAGTTGCGGCAGAGTTCGATGACTAATCCATCGCACCATCCGTACTTCTGCCGGGAAAGCTCCTGGACACGGTGATGTAAATCCGCATTGTCGATGGCTGAAACGATTCTCGCCGTGGCGGGAAACTCGTCCGCGTCGACCCTGACCGTAACGTTGGAATTCGCGCGAATGTTGCGAACCCAATTCGATGTTTCGTATTCGGCGATTACGTAGAACTTTTCACCTATCTGCGTGAACCAGATTTCAATCTCGCGTGGAAATCCGGTGCTTCGACCGCGGGTGGTTAGATAGAGATATTGGGCTGACACGTCAGGTAGGTGGTCAGTCCCCTGGCGTTTGAAAGAGCCAGGGACCGAGCCCGGGATTGTTATTGGCCTTTCAATTTCAGTTTGGATTTATTTTCCTCGAGAAATTCTCTAAGCTTGTCGGCGGAATCGAGCAGGCGCGTCCATTGCTCGTAATAGAGAGTTACAGGAAAGCGTCCCAGGCCATACACACTAACACCACCTTTTTCGCTGACCCGGAATTCCATACTGCCCGAACGCTTCGGCCCCTGCTTCTCCAGTTCTGCCAAGCGCGCTTTCAGTTCTTCATACGTAGGTTCAGCCATTGCATTACCTCGAATAAGGACAGGATGTTTTTATCATAGGGCGTTCGGTGTGAGTTCGTCGAGCGAGCGGAGCGGTCACGGTATCGTAAGTCCGGTCCACTCCTTTGCGGTTACGCTTTGTGGTCGTCCTCGATAAGAGTAGTTGATCGATAGCGTTTTCCGCTGACCGGGGGCGGGGTCTCCGCCCATTGAATCGTTGTCAACGTAGACGCTCAGTTGTCCATGGCGGACCATCTCTTGCAAGCGTGCCGTCACGTTGGCAAGCCGAGATCCATTGCCGTAGGTAGCGTTGATGATTTGCAGCTCGCCTCGATTCTCATGGTTCCAGGAAGGATGTCCGGAAGAGGCGATCTGGTCGAATGGAACATTACTCGGGATATCGTATTGCTGCATGACGTCCCGCATTCTTCCTTCCATGCTGCGGACCTCATCCCAGTTTGTGGCTTTTCGGTATTCCAGCCACCGGCTGTAATAGCTGTCGAATCGGCGTTGATCGTCAGCCGACAGTTTTCCGTTCCACGCAGGCGGCCTCCCATGGTGCCAATCGTCATTGTTGTAGTCCCGGCCGTTGTTAGCGATCACGTCGAACGAAACGTTGGATGGGATCCCATACTGCTGCATGACGTCGCGCATGCGACCTTCCATGCTGCGGACTTCGTCCCAGTTCTGCGTCCGCTTGTACTCGAGCCAACGGCTGTAATAGCTATCGAAGCGACGCTGATCGTCCTGAGAAAGTCTTGACCGATAGTCCCAGTGCCCTTCGGTGTCTCCATTGGTCGCAATCGCGCCATATGGTGTGCTGGCCGGAATGTTGTAATGCGCCATAACGTCCTGCATGCGCTTTTCCATGCTGATGATTTCGTCGCGATTATTGGTACGTTTGTACTCCAGCCACCGGCTGTAATAGCTGTCGAAACGCCGCTGGTCATCGGCAGAGAGACGACCGCGATATTGGGCCAGGATGGAGACAGTGAAGCTCAGGAAGAGCAGTCCAACGAGTAGTTTTTTCATAGATTTTCGGTAAACGAATTGTGCCATGGAGAGGCTGTGCGCCGCAGTGACTAATACACACGTCGAACCACGAAGCAAACGAGAGGCCAGCTGATTTTCAGAGTTTCGCTCGCAGGAGACTGATCACGTCATCTGAAGTGATGACGCCGGTGAGCTTCTTGCTGTCGTCGACGACTGGCAGGGTCAGGAGGTTGTACTTGTCGAAAAGTTCTGCTACTTCCTTTTCGTCTGCACCTGAATGAGTCGATATGAGGGGTTCCTGGGTCAGAGCGAGCAAGGGCGTGTTCGAGGCCGCCAGAACCAGCTTAGCGAGCGGCACGGCACCCACTAAGGTTCCATGAGAATCGACGAGGTAGATTGTGCTGACGGTCTCGACGCCACCTTCGAAATTACGGAGCCGCTCGATAGCATCGTGGGCGGTTGCGGTGACGTCCACCGCCAGAAATTCCGTGTTCATCCGGCCAGCGGCGGAGTCCTCGCGGAATTCGAGTAGCTCGACCATTTCTTCCCGCTCCTCCGGAGCCATCTCGAGGAGGATTTCCGAAGTGCGTTCTTCGGGGAGGTCAGCCAGAAGGTCAGCAGCAGCATCCGGCTCCATCTCTTCGACAATTTCTGCGGCGCGTTCGGAATCGAGCGACTCGACAATTGCCTTCTGCACCTTCGGCTCGATTTCTTCCAGTGCTTCGGCAGCGACTTCTTCATCGAGAGTCTCGAATACGGCTTCGCGTTCATCCGGAGCCAGTTCTTCGACGATGTCCGCAATGTCGGCAGGATGCAGCTTGGCCAGTCGCTCGTGAGAGATCTTCAGCTTCACACGCCGTGCAGGATCTACTTCGATCAGATCCACGAAATCCCACGGGATAGGCTTCGCTGGAATCCTCTTGAGAAGCCCGCGTAAAGCAATGGCAGGAACAACGCCCTTCAGTAAGCGACGTACTGCGCCACGAGGGCCGATGTCGACAGATCCGATCTTCAACACGGTCTGTGCCGTAGACATCTCACGATGCAGATCGACATCGTTAACTCGAACAACCTTACGGCCAAATACATCGATCACTTGCTGATCGAGAAGGTCCCGCTCAAGCCAGAAGAGGTTTTCCGATAGCTCGGGTGACTGCCATTCATTGAAGTTGGAAGCTGCCCGGACACCGCCATTGATTGAGGAAACAGAGGTCCAGGCTAAGGCTCGGTCGCCCCCTTTGGCACGCACAATGAGAAGGGAAATGCGCGCGCGATCCTCTTGCGGAGAGAGCACAAGCTCGCGCACACGTCCACAATGGCTGCCGCTGGAGTCGAACACCGGGGCACCCAGCAGCTCAGTTAGCGCAAGCGTGGACATTGTCTGAGAATACCGAACGGTTAAGTCGGAATCCAGATGACTTTTGCATCTGTGGCGATCGGGTAACTCAGCTTCCGCTTCAGAAGACGCTTCGTTGACTGGCCTAAACGCTGGGTCTAGCATTTTTTTCAAGTCGGCGAAAGCAAAGACGCGGTATTCCGGGAATAGAACACATTCCAAAGCTGCCGGCCAGTGAGACTGGTGGCAATCAGGCGTACCATTTCGGGCTGAAGAGTCCTTTCCGCTGAGTTGCAAGCCCGTTACTATGGGCAATTCAGCGGTTGGCGTTGACTTTTGAGCGTGGGAAGGCGAAACTACCGGATTCCCCGGCTGGGATAACTCCCTGCGCAGCTTGGTTGCAGCCCGGTTGGTGGATGAACGCGCTCTGTTCCGATTCTTCATCATGACCGAAGACCGGGTTTCCTATACGCTGGATTCGACGCTGGAAACCGTCGATAACGCCGAGCAGACGGCGAGCCGCATTGCGGCTGAAGCGGGCTTTGATGATGATGAAGTGATGCGAATTGGAATGGCTGTCCGTGAGGCGGCAGTGAATGCTGTCCTTCATGGAAACGCTTACGATCCTGGGAAAAAGGTCACGCTCGATTTCGAGAAAACCGGTGACGACCTGGTGATCACGATTCGCGATCAGGGCAAGGGTTTGGATCTGAATAACATTCCCGATCCACTAGCGCCAGAGAATCTGCTGAAAACCTCTGGCAGAGGCATTTTTCTCATACGCTCGTTCATGGATGACGTGCAGATTCACCCATCCCACACGGGCACCGAAATCAAACTGATCAAGCATGTCCCCGGGTCAACCGAGGGCGGCAAGGAGGCTTCCCAGTGAGCATGAAGGCGAGTACTCGTCAGATCGATGGCATATCCATTGTGGACTGCAGCGGACGCATTACGTTGGGTGAAGGCAGCATCACCTTGCGGGATACAGTTAGAGATCTGCTTTCCAAGAACCAGAAGAAAATCCTGCTCAATCTCGGCGAGGTCAACTATATCGACAGTTCCGGCATCGGCGAGTTAGTGAGCGCCTTCACGACGGTGCGCAACCAGGGTGGCGAGTTGAAGCTGTTGAATCTCACCAAGAAGGTGCACGACCTGTTACAGATCACCAAGCTATACACGGTTTTCGACGTAAAAGACGACGAAGCCGTTGCGGTAAAGTCATTCAGCTAGAGATAGTTAGGTAAGATCAACGTCTCCGCGCCGGGAAGGCTCAGTTCGAGACCGCGCCTTCCCGCGATTTGATTCAGATCAGCCCTGCCACGTGAGTCGCGATCCCGATTAGCTATCACAGCCCCTTGCTGCGAATGTCACAGCGCTTTTGCGAATCCGTCCTTAGCATCGAACGAGTTTCTTTGGACAACTCCCGCTATGCCTCGGACGAAAATATTTTCGATTCTATTTTTTCTTTTGATGAAGGTCGTCTCGCTCGCCGACTGCATACCATTCCATGAGGCACGCAAATATGTTGGTGAGACGAAATGCGTAACTGGTAAGGTCCTAAGGATCAAGGAAGGACGCTCCGGTACGACATTCTTCGACTTCTGTGAGGATTACCGGTCCTGCCCATTCACAGTTGTGGTCTTTCCCCGCGATCTGAAAAATGTCGGCGACGTGCGATCGTTGGCCGGCAAGGACGTAGAAATCCATGGTCAGATCAAGTTGTATGACGGTCGTGCGGAAATCATCCTGAAACGAGCTGCGCAATTCAGTGGCGCTGTGACAAATCTCCCACCGCTCCCCAAGGGGTACGATGTTCAGAAAAAAGGCCAATATAGCGCCGGCTCCTTCGGCCACCCTTCAAGTCACAAGCCCGCGAAGAAAGAGCAACCTGCGCGTGGACAGATCGAGGAAGATGTCGAGCCCGCAGGATCCGAGCAGTAGCCTTTTTTTCAGTGCGATGTCATCTGGATAGGTGCTGCGACTCTTGTTGTCGCCTATGCGCCACGTCAAAGCCTCTATAATTATGGCCGCATGCCCCTGCCGCCAGGAACGCAATTAGGTGACTGCGAGATTCTCTCGCTGCTCGGTGCCGGCGGAATGGGGGAAGTCTACCGTGCGCTGGATCGGAGTTTAGGGCGTGAGGTAGCGATCAAGGTCCTTCCGCACGAATTTGCCAGCGATCCCGAGCGGCTGCGACGCTTTGAGCAGGAAGCACGCGCCGCTGCAGCCCTCAATCATCCGCATATCCTTACGGTATATCGCTTCGGGCTTGGAGATGGCGATACGCCGTTTATCGTTACCGAACTTCTACAAGGGCAAACTGTGCGAGAACGGTTAGAGCAGGGAGCCCTCACGGTGCGCAAGGCGACGGAATATGCCTTGCAGGCGGCGCGTGGCCTTGCCGCGGCCCATGAGCGCGGTATTGTTCATCGCGATCTGAAGCCTGAGAATCTTTTCATCACGCGCGATGGCGTAACCAAGATTCTCGATTTTGGATTGGCGAAGATCGTCGCTGGCGAAACCTTTCCCGACAATGCTCCCACGATTGGTGGCACACAGGCCGGCTTGGTGCTCGGAACCGTCGGTTATATGTCGCCGGAACAGGTACGCGCCCAGCCAGTCGACAATCGCTCCGACATCTTTAGCCTGGGCGCAATTCTGTACGAAATGCTCTCAGGAAGGCGTGCGTTCCAGGGAGAGACTCTCGCTGACACGATGAGTGCAATTCTCAGGGAAGAGCCGCCAGAACTCTCGTCCACAGTCCACAACCTGCCGCCGTCACTCGGGCACATTGTGCACCGTTGTATGGAGAAGGATTCGGCGCAACGGTTCCAGTCAGCCCGCGACCTGGCTTTTAGCCTGGAACTGATCACGAGACAAGAATCAGGCACTCTTCCGTCGATCCCAGTTTCACAAGGAAAACGTTTTCGTAACGTTGCACTTATTGCGGCGATTGTCATTCTGGCGTTGACTTCGATTGGATTGAGTTCGCTCCTATGGACGCGATCGCGACCGAGAACGTATCTGCCGGTGCAATTGAGAAGATTGACAGATTTCGTCGGGGTAGAGGAATTTCCGGCGTTTTCCCCTGACGGCAATTCGGTCGCTTTTGTTTCTGAAGATCGGGAGGGACGGCGACAAATATGGGTTTCACTGCTCGCCGGCGGTTCTCCGCTTCAGATTACGCACGATGACGCTGACCACCAATCGCCACGTTGGTCGCCCGATTCCTCATCCTTGATCTACTTTTCGCCATCGGGAAAGCCCGAGGATCCGGGTCAGATCTGGGAAATCCCAGCGCTCGGAGGAACCGCTCGTCCTATAGCGAGCAGCTTTGAGGCTGGAGATGTGAGTCACGATGGGAAGTCCATTGCCTATTTTCATGGAGAGAATGGCAAGGTCATGTTGGCATTGGCCAACCGGGATGGCTCAAACCCACGCACCATGGCTGAACTCTCAGCCGACCTAACCTACTCCGACCTGCATTGGTCTCCTGACGATCGCATGGTGGGATATCAGGCTGGCCGCGTGTTCAATTATGACGTGTATTACGTAGCCGTCAGCGGAGGGCAGGCACAAAAAATCACTCGAGACGGGAATCCTTTAGCCGGTTTTGCGTGGCTGCCGGATAGCTCAGGGGTCGTGTACAGCACGTCACGTGGCAGCACAGTCTTGTATTTGCCCACGATGAATCTCTGGTCAGTCGATCTTGGTGGGGAGAACCTTCGCCAGCTCACTTTTGGGGAAACTTCGTACATTTCTCCCGACGTGGATCGAAAGGGCACGATTGTCAGCACCCGGATGCAGACTCAATTTGATATCTGGAGGTTCCCCACAGGAGACAACCCGGCTGAGAACGTGGCGCGTGGATTGCGAGTCACGCAACAGACTGGCGCCGTACAAACTCCCAGTGCTGGTCCAAATGATAAGGAAATCGCCTACCTTAGCGACACCGGCGGACATGGCAACATCTGGATCATCGATCTGCAGACACACAAAAGCCGGCAGATCACATTTGAGCAGGATCCGCGAGTAGGAATCGGTGTCCCGGTGTTCTCGCCCGACGGAACGCGCATCGCTTATGTCACTCGGAGCCCGGCTGGATGGAATGTGGACCAGTGGTTGGTGGATCCGGACGGGACCAATCCGCAACGAGTTTCGGTTGGCGGGGGCTGGGCCGCGTGGTCTCCGGACAGCCGCTGGCTTTACCTCGCGGAGCCCACACCCGACGGTCAATTCAACATTAAGAAGGTTTCTGCGGATGGGCACACCATACTGCCAGTGCGCGATTCCGGGCAGCGGCCTGCGATTGCAGCCGACGGTACTCTCTACTATTCAGTAGAATCCGCGAACGTGAAGGGTACTTCTGACCTCGAGATTCGCAAGGCCAAACCTGAAAATGCAGATTCCACCGCACTCGTCCGCATTCCAGGTTCCAGAATTCCGCCTTGGATGATGGTTCAACCTGTGCTTTCGCCGGATGGCAAGTGGCTTGCCATGACACTGGCGGATGGGTACACGAGCAATGTCTGGGCCCAACCGACTGATGGTGGGCCCATGCGACGCATTACAGATTTTGGTTATCAAGCGACATTGATCACTCGACGTGTGTCATGGTCGAGCGATGGCAAATCCATTTTTGCAGCGGTAGGAAAGAGCGAAGCGGACATAGTGCTGCTCAGCAACCTGATTCGTTAGGCAGAGAAAACCACCCAATTTTCCGTTTCACTCAGGGTGCATAATAGCCCGGAGGCTCCCATGGCGCATAGAGAATCAATAAGGGAGGAGCGATGGTTGACTACGCTTGCGGCCTTGATAGTGGGAACGGCGTTCTTCGCGCTGTGGTTTTGGCTGCTCCCTGGATGGCTGGGGTTTCGCGTTGAGGCGGGACATCCTCCACGGTTGCGATGGCTGGCTGCTATCCCGTCGGTCATGGGGTTTGCGGTCGCACTTCGTTGTATTTGGGACTTTGGTTGGGCCGGGCGGGGAACTCCGGCACCGTTCATTCCACCTCAGCGGTTGGTTGTAGTCGGATTCTACCGATATGTTCGGAATCCGATGTATGTCGGGTTCGCTGTGGGCTGGATCGGGCTTTGGATTGTATTTGGACATGCGAATGCTGCCGTCATCGCGGCTGTGGCCGCCGTTGCCATAGGCATTCATTTGTTCGTCATGTACTACGAAGAGCCGACCTTGCGTCAGAAGTTCGATGGAGACTATGAAGAGTATTGCCGCAATGTGCGGCGCTGGTGGCCACGACTGCGGGCATGGAAACAGGCGTAGCGACAAATCCGAGCCAGATGAATATTTATTTGGAACGCCTTAGAAAGGCCATCAACGAGGCCACGGTGGGCATGACAGCCGCACAGCTTTCACATCATCCCGAAGGGAAGTGGTGTGCAGGTGAAATTCTGGAGCATCTTTCGCTCACATATATCGGCACCATTAAGGGTTGCGAGAAATCGTTGCAGGCAGGACGTCCCCTGGCAGGTTCTCCGACTTTTTACCAGAAAGTAGCGATTTTTCTCGTAACAGGAGCGGGATACCTTCCCTCCGGTCGTGAGTCACCCAAAACGGCGCTCCCGAAGGGTGCCTCTACGGAAAACATCCTCTCGGAACTTGATCACAACATCGATACCATGGATCGGGCAATTACGGCGTGCGAAATTCGCTACGGCAAAAAGACGCCGATGATGGATCATCCGATATTAGGGCCGTTGACGTCGCAGGAGTGGCGGAAATTTCACTTGGTACATGGCAAGCATCATTTGAAACAGATTCTGGTGCTTCGAGAGAGTTCTGCCTAGGGAGAAAATGGGAAGTCCGCCCTCGTGCCATCCAGGGGCACAAAAAGGGCGGGAAATCGATCATTGCGGCACGATTCTTGAGAGGCCGCGCGAGTTATTCCCTCATCTTGCTAGGGACCCCGGACTTCCGAGCCTGTTCCTGCAGATCCTCCAGTTGCTTCTTGGCGTCTTCGACCCCCTTTTGTTTGTCGGCGATCTGCTTCTTGTACTGTGCGTCTTCTTTGTCCCACGTACCGGCGTTACGCAGTCGATTGCCGGCATCGGCGTACATGGCGGCCGCTCGCAATCGATATTCACGTTCAAGAACGTCAAGTTCACGCGAGAGCAAATCTACCTTGTCCTTTTGCGTTGCGATTTTGCCCTTCCATTCGTCATAGCTCTTTTGCTTGTCATCAGCGGATCCAGCGTCGGCGGATTTCGTGGCATCATCTCCCGCTTGAGGCTGCTCACCGGTTTGAGCTGAGTCGCTCAGTTGAGTCCCGTCGGTTGTTCGCTCCGGGTCTTGTCCGACGACGCTTAGTTTGTCCGTCCGAGGCAAATTATCGTTGTCGAATTGCTTGGTTGTCGTCTTCTTATCCTTGCGGACGCTGCGCGCATAGTCGCCAAGCGAATCGGATTGTGCCTTGGCGGAAGATGCCATGGCCGTCATTGTCAGTACTACTGCTATCCCAAGAAACAAAATGCGCTTCATAGTTTTCATCTCCCCATCAAGCTCGTGACGCGATCTCTGCTTTTCTATCGCTGGCCAGGAATCCACCAATGGTGCGATCCAGGTGGGCTGATTCTGCGGCGATGTCGGATGCCAGCTGGCGGGCTAAATCCGGGTCCCGCCCGGCGGCTAACTGTTGTGCATAGCCAGAAATGGTGGCAAGCGAATTTCGCAATTCGAATGCCATCTCCGCGGACATTTCGCCTCGCAAGCTCACCTGCCGTTGAATCTCAGCCAGTTCACTTCGATCATTGATCAGACAAGCCGCTCCCAGCAGATCTCCGGTGGTGGCGCGCACAACGGTCACGGTGATGTCGATCGTGCGTTCATCGCCAGCCGGAGTTCTGTAGCTCGCCCCGAAGCATCGTCGCGCTGTCTGTTCACGCAGAGCAGAAGTGACTACCGACGCCAATTCTGGTCCGCAATCTGGTGAACGAAACAGCTCCGCCGCACTCATTCCCACCGGCGATCCAAAACCCAGGATCTGCTTTGCCGCTGCATTGCTCTGGCGAACCAGCCCGTTCACTGTAAAAAACAAGACTCCGCTAGAGAGATTCGACAAGATCGCCGCGCTAATGTTGTCTGAAGTCTTGGCGCGTCGTCTCTCCACCTGCTGCAGGCTCTGCAACTCGTGTTTCTGCTGCTTGAGCTCCTGGATGACCGCGTTGTACATATGCATCGGCAATTGCTCGATGGATGATGTCTGATCTGTCACCAGGCCCTCTTCCGTCACTGACCGGCGCAGACGTTTCATCAGCATCTTCCCGATCACGAATGCAAAAACTGCGACAAACAGGACGAGTACCGTAGGAAGTACGACTGGACTGGTGACGAGTGCTTTCATAGCAGTCCCCAATACCAGTGCAGGAATCGATCTCCGAAGAAGAAAGCAATCATGGCCATCCCGCCCAGGAATACTCCGAAAGGCATCTGGTGATGGCGCAAAGCGATCACTGCCGAGCGCGTAGCGTGTTTACGGGCTTCACTGATCGGCTCATGGAACCGGATCACCCGTCGCCGTGTTCGCTTAAGCCAGACGGTAAGAACCGTAGAAACGCCAAACAACGACCCTGCGATGGAGGCCGTAAATATCGTGAAGATGGTGAGTTTAATACCAAGAAATGCGCCGATCATTGCCATCAGCTTCACATCGCCGAAGCCCATTCCTTCTACGCCTCGAGCCCTGAGGTAAATGGCGCCGGCTCCATAGATGAACGACGCTCCTACAATTGCGCCCAGCACTGCGTCAATGAGTGACAGAAACCGCCACCAAATGTCAGAGCTCACCGGCAGAGAAATAACGCCAGGGAGCAGTTGCGATGCGAGGTCATTTACGGGAACCAAGAGGCTGAACGACAGCCCCAGTGACAGCCCGGTTAATGTCAGCTTGTCCGGTAACAGCTGAGTTTCGGCATCGGTGAAAATCAAACCCAGCAATAGGAATCCCAATGTGCAGTACTTCAGCATAGCCAAGGTCCAGCCGAAGTATGCATAGCAGGCGAGAAAGATCGCGCCAGTAAGAAGCTCAATGACCAGGTACCGTAGAGAAATCCGCGCCTTGCAGCTGCGACAGCGCCCCCGCAAAACCAACCAGCTCAATATCGGAACATTGTCATAGAAGCGAATGGGCTTCTTGCAGCCCGGGCAGGTTGATCCGGGCCGAATCACAGACATGTCCCTGGGCATCCTGTAGATGCACACGTTCAGGAAGCTGCCGAATGCCAGCCCCAGCGCGAACATTTCGGATGCGAGGTAAGGATCCACCCTCCACCTTTGACTTCAAGAATGCAGAAAATTGCTGATTTTGCATTGATTATAAGGCGGATAAGGTTGTCACTTCTAAGGTACGAAAGTCATTGTACAGACGGACGATCATGCGTAAGTGACTGATCTGGAATGGACTTGCGTAGCTCAGGAACGGTCTCTTTGGGCTTGCTGGGAAGGAATACCGAGAAGACGGTTCCATTCTTGCCCGGTACCGTGCGGCTGCGCACGCGTATAGACCCTGCGTGCTTTTGAACCACGCCGTGGGCCAGCCACAATCCCAAGCCGGTCCCGACGTCCTTCTTGGTTGTGAAGAAGGGCTCAAAGATGTGCTGCATATCGCCGCGGGCGATTCCCGATCCGTTGTCCGCGATCAGGATTCTGACACCCCGCCGGCTTGGGTTTCCCCATTCATGTCTGCGCGAGACGCGCAGCTGCAACGTGCCGCCATCTTTAACTGCATCGATGGCATTCAGTGTCAGGTTCGAAAAAAGCTGCCGCAACTCACCGGCAAAACCCCAGACTTCCGCGTCCTTGTCGAAACGCTCCAGCACGCGAATGTGCTTCTGCTGGAGGCGGCGCGAGTAAAGGTGCAAGATCTGCGCGATTGTCTCAGTGACATTGAGCGGCTTTGGAGACGCGTGTTCTCGCACGAATCCCAAGGTTTGGTGAGCAATGACCGCGACACGCTGCACCTCTTGTTCGGCCTGTTTTAGGTATTCATGTGATCGCTCGGGAGATTGTTGTGCCAGGTAGAGGAGGTTAATGACTGCTTCCAGGGGGTTATTGATCTCATGAGCGATAGTAGCCGCCAATCGTCCGGCCGTAGCCAGCTTTTCATTCCGGCGAAGCGCTTCCTCTGCTCTCTTCTGGGCGGTGATATCCCGCGCAATCACTGAAGATCCGATGACCATGCCTTTGCTCTTCCGCAATGGGGAAATGGAGAGCATTACGCTCACTCGACGTCCATCCTTACGCATGCGTTCGGTGTGATAGCTCTCAATGTGCTCGCCACGCTGCAATCGAATCGTATTTTGCGAGATTTCCTGTATGCGCTCCGGTGGAGCGATAAGCGATATGTGCTGGCCAATCGCTTCTTCAGCTGTGTAACCATAGAGAGTTTCCGCGCCACGATTCCAGCTGGTGACAATGCCGCCATAAGACACGCTCAGGATGGCATCGTTCGACGATTCAACAATTGAGGCCATCATCTGGCGCATGTCCCCTTCACGGGTCTCTGCCCGCGACCTTTGCCGTGCCAGGCCGGCAGTCAGGATTGACACGACCCCAAAAACCACGAGACGCTCGGCGTCATTATGGGTCACTAGAAAGCCAGTAGGTGGGAACACCCAGTAGGCCAATACGCACGCGGAAGCAACGGTGCAAATCAGGGCAGGGCCGAATCCGAAGAAACGCGCCACAACAATAACGGCGGCGATAAAGATGGCAAATGGATCCTCATGCATAACCGGCCAGAGAGTCCATATGAACAACGCGAGGGCTGTTGCAAACAGAGCACCAGCGGAACGCACGGCCCAGTGTTGAAGCAGGTGCGTAAATCCCCAACGCTCGCTATCAGGGTGGTTCATGGGAACGGAAAAGTGCAGATCGCGAAGCGTCTCGGTGCTTGTTACGCGCTCGCGAACCCCCACTTAGTTAGGATGACGGATCGGCCACGACAGTAACCTGACCCCTGCTGGAGAACATGGCGGAAAGACTTGCGCCAGATTCCCCATTGAGGCGAAAAAGACTGGCAACGGCTGGCTCGGTAAGCCTTGTTCCTTGGCGGGGCGGACCAACCAACGGTCGGAGATTTACAGACGCGCCGAAGGGGTAGGCTTTCCGGACGTCCTGTCGCTGATGAATCTAACAGGAAGGCATCTACGGCGCAACGCGGATGGCTGGGGTACGTACCTGCAGACGCACCCCAATCCAGGGAGACTACTTGGTTTGTATTGTCTCGACGTAATTTGTGAGGTTCGCTACTCGTTGCTGAACTTCACTCTCGTGGCCACCGCTCATTGAACGGAACAACTGGCCCCAGATCGGCATTTCCGCTGTACCATGCGCGGGCGTTGCCGATTCGCCACGAATCGAAGAGGCGACTTTCATCGACGGAAACTTTCCGCCATTGTTGATCGTCAGGGCAGTCAGATTGGTCGGACGGGCTTTGAGAGCCTCAGCCGCTGGACCGTTCCCTTTGCCGTCCTTGCCATGGCAGACAGCGCAGTACGATGTGTACATCTCTTGACCCGACGCCGCAGAAGTTGGCTTTACAGGGACGTGCTTGATTGTTTTCTGCGGTTCTTCCTGTGCGCCGACGGCAAGAGCCAGGGCTATAAGGCCTGCAAACATCCATATGAATTTTCGGTTTCGCATGTGTCCTCCTAGGGGACGGCTGTCGGCGAAGAACGCCAACAGAACAGTCTAGGAAGGAAAGAAACTCTTGAATGTGAGGCTGATCACGTCGTGTCGTGACGAGTAGTAGTTCTCGATGGGGCGGGAAGGCTAAAAACTGAAGGCGCGGATGCTATCCGCGCCTCTTTTGATGCACTCTTGAAGCGTTATCTGTTACTCGATTCAAGCGGCGGCCGGCCTGCGTTCGGTCCCTGAGTTGTAGGGACGACGCTAACCGGACCTTGCAAGGTGAAGTTCAACACGGTCTCAGAAGGCAGCTTGATTTGCTGGCCCTTGGTGGCGGCTTGCACACCACCTCCCAAACCGCCGCCGGCAGCTGCACCGATCGCAGCGCCCTTGCCACCTCCGGCAATGGCTCCGATGATGGCGCCGATACCAGCTCCAGCGCCCACCTTCTCAGCTGTGTTCTTACCGCGAGACGAGCCCTGGCGTTTGTACTGGTCCGTCTGAATGTTGTAGTACTTGCCGTTTGCTGAAATGCGATCGAGCTGCAGAATTAGTTCTGACTGGCCGGCAAATTTACCGGCACTCTTCACAGACACGATGTGTCCTTCTACGTCGTAGCCGGAGGGAATTGCAACTTCGCCCTCTGCCGATAGTGGCGAGTCGAGTGTTGCATGAAAGGTCTGGCCCTGCTGGCTCGTTTCAGTATCGATTGCGTCTACCAGACGCACAGCCAAAGTGGTTCCCGAGGGAATGGTGACCTTAGCTGGAGGCGGGGGAGGCGCCGGAGCGGGTGGTGGCACATTGGTGACTGGCGGAGCCATCGAGCTCATGCTCGACATATCGTCGTCACTCGGTTCCTTAACCGGATGATGTACACGCGGCTTGCTGGCGCGCGGCTTCGCTGGGGCAGGTTTGGGTTCTTCCACGGGTGGAGTCTGTGCGGTTTCTGCGGGTGCCGGCGGAGCCACCTGGAGATTGTTCACAATCTGCTTAGCTCCGGGCTCGGAAGAGGCGTATCGCGATGCCGCCTCGCGCTGTGTGTCGTTCTCGACTGTTCCGGACAGAGTGACTGTCCCATTCGCGGTCTGAATATTGATCGGCTTGCCGGTCAGCCCGGAATCCGCGTTCAACTTAGCTTGGATATCGCTCGTGATCTGAGCATCGCTAGGCGTTTTCGAGCAACCCACCGCCACGGTGAAGGCGGCAAGCAGCAAAAGCGTTGTCAGATAAAGAGAAATCCCCTTCTTCATAAGCATCACCCCTATAGTCTGTAAACCCGAATCTGCCTTATTAGATGCAGTATTCCTTGATTTTTTTGTGATCAAAAGTATTGTAGAGGCAGAAGGAGTTGCCGGAACGGTACTACGAACCAGAAGTACAACGAGCTATGTATGAACTCCTCAACCCCGCGCTAGCTTTGGTGAAGAAACTTGTAGTCCAAAATTGACGCTGCCATGCCTTGCCCCTCAGCGGTGGTTTGTGCTTCCTTTGAGCGGATAATGCGCCCCTGGCAGAGAACCGAACTGTTCTTCTGTCCTGAGATCTCTTCTGGCATTTCGAAGACCATCTCCACCAAGGTGTTATCAGGCAACAATTCAGGGCCATGAAGCAGCACGCCAGACTGGCTCAAGTTTTCAATCGTCCCTTCGAACCAGGTGCCCAGGTTTTTCACACGATAACGGAGTGGCGCGTTCAAGGCGAGACGACGTGCACGCGGAACCCAAGTCGGCTTCTTGGCGTGACTCCTCGATCGGCGATGGGCGGTTGCCGCCTCAGACTGCGAATGATCCACGCGTTCTGTTCGGCGCATGGTATTCCAGTCGTACTTGTACTCAGCGGCGCAAACAAGACACACCTGGTAGTAGTGACCATCAGTTGCGCGGCGGGGCCATGAGAACTCGTGGGAGCAATGCCTAAGCATGAAAGCGTCCAAAATTTTCTGCGCCATAATTCACGTCGCTCGGTACGACTCATCATCTACCGATACGCTTTGATTGTGTAGGTTACTTTCGTGTATCGGTAAGCATTGGCCCCGAAAAGCAGCTTGTACAAGCATGTCGCACGATTGATATCCAAGATTTTGCAGGAGCCATCCTCGTCGGCTAAGTTCAGCCGGTTGTGTACAAAGTACCGTGTATCATCACGCCCATGGATACACTTTCCGGTTTCGTTTTGGCCGGCGGCAGAAGCACTCGCATGGGTCAGGACAAGGCATTCTTGCGTCTGGATGGCGTGACCATGCTGGAACGCACCTTGGTTTTGCTTCGGTCAGTTGCGAAACACGTGTGGATCTCGGGTGCCACAAGCAAGTTTTCGTCGTTCGCACCGGTAATAGAAGATGTCTATCCTGGTCATGGGCCGCTGGGAGGAATTCACGCCGCACTTCGGGCAACGGCAACCGATCTGAACCTGATGGTTGCAGTGGATTTACCTCTCATCGATGTTCGTTTGTTGCGATACCTCGTGACGACAGCTGAGGAGTGCGACGCAGTCGTAACCGCTTGCGAGGCCAACGGTGGGATCCATCCTCTGTGCGCAGTCTACCGGCGTGAGTTCGCGGAACTCGCCGAGCGGGCCATCATGCTCGGGCAAAATAAGATCGACGCTCTTTTTTCGCAGACGAGAACTCGAATCGTTTCTGAGGCAGAACTGAGCGAGTCGGGATTTTCTGCAAAGATGTTTCTTAACTTGAATAGTCCGAATGATTTGCGCAGTCTCGCGGACTGAGCATCAACATTCGCTAACATATCGCGATTCTGCCCCATGCCTAGATCGTTTGAAATATGATGATCGAGGAAGACAACCGACTTGCATGTCCAGCAAAGGCGACATTGCTCCTTACATCGACTTTCAGAATGTCTCGAAGTCCTTTGGAGACAATCACGTTTTGAAGAACGTGAGCTTCAATGTGCTGCCGGGGGAAACGGTATGCATTCTGGGACGGAGCGGCGTGGGCAAGTCAGTTTCGCTCCATAACATTATGGGTTTTCTAAAGCCCGACTCGGGGCGGGTGATTGTGGCGCACGAGGATATCACGGACTATGGCGAGGAGGATCTGGAGAGAATCCGGAAGAAAGTCACAATGGTGTTCCAGAACGGAGCATTGTTTGATTCCCTTACAGTGGGCGAGAATGCGGCATTCCCGCTCCGTGAGCGAGGTGACCTTAGCGAAGAGCAGATTTTTCAGATCATCGATGGTTTGCTCGACATGGTCGGAGTGAAGGAGATGCGGGACCAACTTCCATCGGATCTGTCCACCGGAATGAAGCGATCTGTAGCCATTGCGCGCGCTCTGGCGGCACAACCGGAGTGCGTATTGTATGACGAGCCCACCACGATGGTCGATCCGTTGATGGCACAGCTTCTGGGAGATTTGATCAAGCGCCTAAAGATTCAGCTTCACTTAACGAGTGTAGTGGTCACGCACGACATGAGGCTGGCAAAGAAGCTTGCCGACCGAATTGTGTTTCTACACGAAGCACGACTGGTTTTCTTTGGAACGTTTGCAGAGATGCAGGAATCGAAAGAGCCCATCCTGCAAGAATTCCTGGAGCTCGATGAATTGAAGCTCGAAGCGTGAAGCCCCAGCTTGTCAGGGCTCCGGGCTTCAAAACCCCTGCGCCACCAGTCGCTCCAGCGTTATGGGCGTGTTGCTTGATTCTCCGCGAAGCATCTTCTCGACATACTTAGCAATCATATCCACTTCAAGATTTACCGGATCACCGCGTTTTAGGGAGCCCAGATTGGTCATCTTGATGGTGTGAGGAATAATGGCCACTGTCACGTGTGTTCCCTCGATGTTTGCGACGGTCAGGCTGATGCCTTCGATCGACAGTGAACCCTTGAAGATCACATATCTCGCCAACTCAGGCGGGATTTCTATGTGCAACCAGTAGTCGTCCGCTCCCTTGATCCTGTCGAGGGAGATGAACTTGCCTGTGCCGTCGACATGTCCCTGAACGATGTGCCCACCAAAGCGACCATCTGCGCGCATCGGTAGTTCCAGATTCACCAACGCGCCCTCGTTGATCCGGGAAAACGAGGTTCGATCCCACGTCTCGTGGGCCAAGTCTGCACAGAAATATTCCGTAGTAAACTCGACGGCCGTCAGGCAAACTCCGCTGACGGCAATACTTGCACCCTTGGTGAGATCCTTTACGAGTTGCGATGCCGCCACGGTGAGGCGGTGATTGTCGCCCGTCTCGTCAATTCGAATCACTTTGCCGACTTCTTCAACGATTCCAGTGAACATGAACCACCCCTCACGCTAATCCGCGTATGGATCGCGCAAATATCCCTCTACTGCGAAATCTTCTCCAAAGCGGTGCAGGCGAACGGCTTTGACGTGCGCGGCCTCACTCATACGATGGAAACCTTCGCCGGCGGCAAACGGAACAGAACCAGTTCCCGCTAGAATCTTCGGCGTGTAGTAAAGGAAAACCTTGTCCACAATCCCGGACGCCAGCGCAGCCCAGTTGACCAGTGCTCCACCTTCGATCAGCAGACTCGTGACCTGTTGTTCGGCCATTCGTTCTGCGGTGTGAGCCATGTCAGGGCGCCCATCAAGGCCCGCGTAACGGACTTGTTCCACGCGAATGCCTCTTCTGACAAGATTCTTTTTCCGGCTCTCATCCGCTAATGAGCACAGGACCAGCACGTCACCTTTGGCTGTCTGCACAACACGCGATTCCAGCGGAAGCCGAAGATGCGAATCGAGTATCACACGCAACAAGGGCCGCCGCCGAGGCTTGCCACTGCGATCGGTGAGTAGAGGATCGTCGGCAAGGATCGTGCCAACGCCTACCATGATGGCATCGCTTGCGTGTCTCAGTTCGTGGACATGAGCACGTGCGACTTCACTGGTGATGTAGCCGCCAGTTGGGCCTTTTTGCGTCAGATTTGGTGGTGGAGCGATTTTTCCGTCGAGAGTCATTGCAGCTTTGAGTGTTACAAGCGGCAGCTTGTGACGGATGTACTTGGCAAACCCTTCGTTCAGTTCCCGCGCTTCATCTTGGAGAATACCGCTCGCGACCTCGATCCCGGCGGAGCGCAGCTTCTCAAAACCTCGTCCGTTCACCGCTGGATTTGGATCGGGCATTGCAGCTACCACTCGTCGAATGCCGGCCGCAATCACAGCATCAACGCACGGCCCCGTGCGCCCTTGATGGCTACATGGTTCGAGGTTGAGGTAGAGAGTTGCGCCGCGTGCCTTTTCCCCCGCCTGCTCAAGGGCGAGGACTTCGGCGTGTTTAAGACCGTCGTAGGTATGAAATCCAGAGCCAACAGTCTCGTCGCCATTGACAACCAGCGCGCCCACACAGGGGTTGGGTGATGTCAAACTGATTCCTTGGCGTGCTAATTCCAAGGCACGGTGAAGGAAGCTCTCGTCACGCTTTCCGGATGTCGTCAAGAAATTATTATTTCATGCCGTAGGTTAGACATCTTCTTGGGGCTCGGCGACTGCCGCTCCACTGCGCCCCTTCGGTCCACGTCGAACCGGTGCGAGGCGGTACGCATAGGGATCCTGGGGTTCGATTGGTTTCTTACCAAACAAGCGTCGGAGCAGACTCTTAAGCGATTGCCAACGGGAGGGATCTTTCTCCATGAGCACTCCTTACGCAATCCAGACTACGCAAACAAAGACTCAACAAAATCTTTCGGGTCGAAGGGCAATAGATCACCCGCTTTTTCTCCCACACCCACATAACGCACTGGAACACCCAGTTCGCGCGAAATAGCCACCACGACTCCACCCTTCGCGGTGCCATCGAGTTTCGTCAGCACGATGCCTGTAACGCCCGCGGATTCCGTGAACAGGCGCGCCTGCTGCAAGCCGTTCTGGCCTGTCGTCGCATCCATCACCAGCAATGTTTCGTGAGGAGCGCCGGGAATGATGCGTTGTGCGGTCCGACGCATCTTCTCCAACTCCGACATCAGGTTTGCCTTTGTATGGAGGCGTCCCGCAGTATCTACGACAACGTAGTCGGTATGGCGCGCTGAGGCGGCCTGCAGCGCGTCGAAGAGCACGGCTGACGGATCTCCGCCGGGCTTGGTGCGAATCACTTCGGTTCCAGTGCGTTGGCCCCATATTTCGAGTTGATCGATGGCAGCGGCTCGGAAGGTATCCGCCGCGCAGAGCAGAACGGTCTTGCCGCTGGAGCGGAAGACTTGAGCCAGCTTGCCAATTGTGGTGGTTTTACCGGTCCCGTTCACGCCCACCACCAGAATGACTTCCGGCGTCCCATCTACTTTGTTGACAGGCCGGTTATTTGCGCGCTCCAAAATAGATAAGAGCTCATCCTTCAATAATCGCTTTAACTCATCAATGTCTTTGATCTGCTTCCGGTCCGCTTTCTGCCGGAGATTTTCGAGGACTTCGTGGGTAGTCGTGCTGCCCAGGTCGGCGCCGATCAGAGTCGCCTCCAGATCGTCGAGCGTCGTCCGATCGATTTCCTTACTGAATGCAACTACTTCCTCGATGCGCTCGCTCAGGTTTTCGCGCGTGCGCGTAACCGCCTGCTTCATGCGGTCAAACAGGCCGGGCTTCTGCTGTTCGTCCAGACTGCCAAAGAGAGTTTGAATCATAGGACTGCTTCAATTATAGCGGTGCTACTGGAATCGTGGCGGTGAGGACCGCTCCGGCGTGATGCTGCTTAGAAGCAGACGACGTTATGGGATATCGGAGACGAAGAAGAACCGTCAATGACGTTAAACGGATGTGGTGGGTTCCGGTTCCGGAACAAGCGGTCCCGGAGTTGGGCCTCCCGCCGCGGCAATGATTGCAGCAGCGAGCGCTGGGCCACTTGTGAGAGGACGTTGTACCCGGATTTCCCCGCGTTCATATATGGCTGCCAACGCAAGCACCGCGGCGGGGTCGAGCCGCTTCCCCGATAGCGAATGAATAATCTTAAGCGCTGATTGGGGATCGTGGGCTTGCTGGTATGGGCGATTCGTGGTCAGTGCATCGAACGTGTCCGCCACCGCGATAACGCGGGCAAGGAGGGGAATCTCATCACCCTTCAGGCCATGCGGGTATCCCCGGCCATCGAGTGATTCGTGGTGCAGTTCGATGCCAGGAATCATTTCCTTCAGTTGTACGACTGGCCGCAGAATGTTGGCGCCCTTGGTCGTGTGGGTCTTCATGATTTCAAATTCTTCGGGCGTAAGGGCTCCGGGTTTCTTGAGGATTCGATCCTCAATTCCGATCTTTCCCACGTCGTGCAGCTGAGCCGAGACGCGAACCACTTCGATGAAATCACTGTCCACTTGGAGTTCACGAGCAATCATCACGGAGTAGCGGGTTACGCGGTCAGAGTGACCGCGAGTATACGGGTCCTTTTCATCGACCGCTCCGGCAAGCATCTGAATCGAGGCCATGAACAACTCGCGATTCTCGCGCGCTGCACGCTTCAGATCTAGCACGTAGTGCTCGAGTTCCTCGGACATCGTGTTGAATGTGGCGGCGAGTTCACCGATTTCCGTGCGCGTCTTTACCTGCACTCGCTGGGTAAAGTCGCCCCGGGCGATGGCGTGGCTGAATTCGGTTAGTATCTCAAGCGGATTCGTGATCCTTCGCGCAGCGTAGATGCTTATGCCCACACTGAGCAGCACGGCCAGAAGGGCCAGGAGGCGTGCGGTACGCTGCATCTCATACACGCCGCGATAAGCTTCGATCCGTGGCTTTTGTACCACCACAGCCCATTCCAGATTCACAACCGGACTATAGGTGCCTAGCATTCTGACGTTGGTGCCGGATTCGTTAGCGACGTTATATTCGCGAGTAGCGGCCACCAACTGGGACTTGCTCCCTTGCTCGACGAAGTTCTTGACCAGTTCCAGCTTGCTCATATCCTGCCCCGTCGCATATTCGGCAGTTGCACCTGCAACCAGCCGACCCTCGTTGTCGACAACGTATGGAGTCAATCCTGCACGATTTACTTCCTGCAGGCGGCGGATTAGAAATTGCAAGTCCTCTACCGCAGCGATCATGCCCAGAAATCGCCCGGAGTACATGACGGGAGTACTTACCAGTAACACCGTGCGGGCCGATTTGCCGCTGCCAACCGTTAGTGTCTGGCCGTTGTAAGCCCGGCCTTCACGGGCGGCCGCATAGGCGCGTTCGAGTTCGCGCTGTAGAAATGCATCAGGCGCGATCCTGCCCGCGGAGATGCCCTTAGCTTCGGTATTCAGGAGCGTCGCGTAAGCAAGGTCGTTGGATGAGGAAACAAAATTCTCCAGCAGGGCGCGCAACTCAGGAGTCTCTACGTGCTCGGATGTGATATCGCCGCCGCTGGCCACCTCGAGTGCCGACGAAAGATTCGCCAGCATCATCTTGAGCGATTCCTGATGCTGCGAAATATCATCGGCCAGTGAACGCGTAACCGTGTTTTGTAGCAGGCGTTCGTTTGTGATAAGGCGGTCGCGGTTGATCGACTCTACCTGTGCCGAATAAAAGTACATTGGCACTACGCTGATCATCACAAGCACACCGAGGATGACGTAGAGAATCGGAATGCGCGAAGGCATGTATTGGCGTGACAAAGTGGCCCTGTTGGCGCTTTTGGAGCGCACAGTCGCTCCTAAGCCCCTGCTGAAAAGTCTAATGGGAATCGAAGGTTCTGGGCAGTCAAGATCAGCCCTGAAAGCAATTACGAAGGTACCTGACAAAATTTGGCATGCACATCAGTTTGGCGATTCGCCGCATGCGTGGGTCGTATGCGAAGGCTCACAGAAATCGTTGGTCCGTTGAGTCACGGAGGCGGCTGGTGTGGCCATCAAACCTCGCTCTTAGCAGTACGTGTCATCAACTCACGAATGGCATCGGCTGGGGCCTTGCCGTCGTGGAGGATTGCGTGCATCTGTTCAGTGATCGGCATCTCTACGCGACGTGATTTTGCCAATCCCATTGCCGCCTGAGTGGTGAAGACCCCTTCCGCGACCATACCGTGCATGCCTGCAATGATGTCGGGCAACTTGCGACCGCGTCCGAGTTCCACGCCGACCGTGCGGTTGCGGGACAGGCCGCCAGTGCAAGTCAGTACCAGATCGCCTAAACCGGCCAGCCCAGACATCGTTTCTTGCCGTCCCCCACAAGCGACGACCAGTCGGGTCATTTCTGCCAACCCTCGCGTGATCAAAGCAGCAATCGAGTTATACCCGAGACCGACCCCGTCACAGATCCCTGCAGCGATGGCAATAACGTTCTTTAGCGATCCACCCAGTTCCACGCCAATCACATCGTCATTGGTATAAACGCGAAAGCGCGGATCGCTAAACTCCCGTTGCACTATTTCTACGAGCACGGCATCGTGCGACGCGATTGTGACTGCCGTCGGATCTCCGCGAGCCACTTCCTTGGCGAATGAAGGCCCGCTCAAGGTTCCAATCCGCCGCCCCCCGCCCAGCACACTTTCAATGACTTCGCTCATGCGCATCAGAGTGGTTTCTTCGATCCCTTTGGTGGCACTGACGACCATTGCCTCGGGGCTGAGATGATTCCTCATCTCTTCGAACAATCCACGGCAATGTTGGGATGGCATCACGCTAACGATGATCTCGGCGCGGCGTAGCGCATACGCCAAATCGCTTGTGGGCACAACCGAATCAGGGATCGGAACGCCTGGAAGGAATAGATCGTTGATATGTCGCGTGGTGATCGACTCACATACGGCTTGCTCATGCGCCCAGAGGTGCACTTCATGGCCGCCCCTACGGCCAAGGACAATCGCCAGGCCCGTTCCCCATGCGCCTGCACCTATAACGGCGATGTGACTCATCCACGCCTCAGTTGCAGGCGAGGTTCAGACCCTGCGAGCAAGCGCCGGATGTTTTCGTGGTGTTTCGCTACGATCAGGAAAGATGCGATGGTCATTAGCCCGAGAACAAGAGGGACATCAAAGTAGAGCTTCATCTGCCACGCCAGGAGAGGCAGTAACGCAACGCTAACGATCGAGGCCAGGGAAACATAGCGGAACATCACCAGCAAAAGCACGAACACGCACACCATGACGAGAATCGCTTTTGGCACGAGTACGACAAAGGAGCCAAGTCCAGTAGCGACGCCCTTACCCCCTCGAAATCGCAGCCAAACTGGAAATATGTGCCCGAGGATAGCGAAGACAGCGGCGACCACAGCTATGAGAGGCAATCCTGGGAATAGCAACTGGGCAAGCAGGACAGCGGCCACACCCTTGCCGGCATCAAGCACAAGCGTGAGGATCCCTAAGGCAGGCGATGTGCGCGATACGTTCGTAGCGCCGATGTTGCCGCTGCCAGTCTTGCGTATGTCTTGTCCGCGAAGGATGCGCACCAGAACATAGCCGAATGGGATCGATCCCAGCAAATAGCTTAGGGCGGCGATGAGAAGAACGTTCATGAAACGGCCTGCTCGGACACGCGACGCCGGTTGTCAGCCGTGCGTTTGTTGCAAAGGGAAACGAGCCAGCTTTGAGTAACGAGAACCTCCGCGTCCCAATTGACTCTCATACAAGAAGAATTCTTGGGCTGTCATGCTACCAAACTCTGGCGGAGACAGTGAGGCAAGTTTTTTCTGCAATTGCTCGAAACGTCGATTGGCAACATCGGTCTCCTGTCGCCGAGGGGCTCCGGAGCCTCCTCGAGCAAGTGTGAGATGTGGGGCGTAGCTATGGTTTTCTTTTGGAATGCCTAACGCAAAGGTGCTTTCATCAATCCTCTTTGCAAGCTCTGCTAGTTCTGGACCTGCCTCAATGCCGACCCAAAATACACGAGCTGCCCGTGGGGTCGGGAAGAAGCCGTAACCGCGGAAGGCCAGACTAATGCGCGTCGACTTGAGTGTCTCCAGAGCTGCCTTGATTGCATCTACTGCCGCCGGGGTCTGCTCACCCAGAAACTTGAGCGTGACATGCAATCCTTCAGTACGCACCCATCGTGCATCGGGCGCGAACTCGCGAACGCCATCCAAGAACCGGCTTATACGTTCACGGATACTCTGGTCGATATCCAATGCAACAAAGATGCGCATACATTTTCTATCAAGCTGGATTGCAACCCGCTGCTACATCAGTCTTCTTCTCATCATGTCGAGGGCCTGTTGCGTGGCGTACCAACGAATACGCTTACGATCTCCCATGAAATTCTTTTCGATGACTTCCGTTCCGCGGGTGTCCGCCAACGCGTGAAACACCAGGCCAACCGGCTTTTCGGCTGTGCCTCCGGTGGGTCCCGCGACGCCTGTGATTCCGATGCCAAAAGTTGTGTCACAGCGTTTTCGAATACCCTCGGCAAGCGCCGCCGCAACCTCACGGCTCACGGCACCATGCTCGACGATCATTTTTTCAGGGACATCGGCAAAACTGGTTTTGAGCTGGTTCGAGTACACGACTGCTCCGCCGACAAAGTAGCGTGAACTTCCACCAATCGAGGTCAGCCGCTCCGCTAACAATCCGCCGGTGCAGGATTCGGCCACCGCCAAGGTGGCGTTTCGCATCTGCAGGTAGTAACTGACAATCTGCTCCATCGAATCGCCATTATCTGAAAAAACAAAGTCGCCCAACTCTTCCTCTAACCGGTCGACCAGTTGGTCAACACGCGACTGTGCCGCATCCAGCGAGTCAGCGCGATGACTGACATGCAGTTGGATTTCGCCCGCTCCAGCGAGAATGGTGGTTTGCACGTCGGGGTACTGCTTGTAGATCGGTGCAACGCGGGCATCGCAATGGGACTCACCCATCATGGCAATTTTCAACACGCGGGTGGCGATGAATTGTTGTGGAACCTTAGTTCGCAAGCGGCTCATGCATTGCTCGTCGAACAGAGCCTTCAGCTCATGCGGAGGGCCCGGTAACAACATTACGATTCTCTCGTGACCTTCATACTTGCCGCTGAGCCACTGTCCGGGAGCGCTGCCATTCGCGTTGGGCAGGACAACGGCGCCGGCAATGACATCGGCCTGTTGCGCGTTGTTTGCCGTCATCTTGAAGCCGCGGGCAGCGAACCGCTTCTCGAGACGTTCCAGTTCGGCGGCATCACGCCGCAGTTCCAAATTCAATGCATCCGCGACGGCTTCGCGGGTTAAGTCGTCTTCCGTCGGTCCAAGGCCACCCATGAAAATAGCGATATCTGCACGACTGAGGGCCTGCCGAGCCACTGCTGTAAGGTCTTGACGACTATCGCCCACGACCGTCTTAAACCGGACTTCAACTCCGAGTTGATTGAGGCGCTCGGTGAGAAAAAGAGAATTGGTGTCCTGCCGGAAAGGAGTCAGCAACTCCGAGCCGATCGCGATGATCTCAGCGTACACGCTTAGAGTTTATATGATCAATGTTACGGGCCTAACCTAAGCTGGGTGCACCCTGAATGTTCCAAGCGAGATGAAGAACTCCGCTGGTAGTCGCAAGAACTGCAGACCTCCCCGGGGCAAAAGCTAATCCAACGAGTCCATTGCCCGATACCTGCAGCGAGGCCTTCCCTTCAGGCGTGAGTTTTACGATGCCCCGCTTGCCTCCGAGGGAAGCAGCCACATACAGATTTGCGTCGGCGTCGAAAGCCAAACCTTGGGGTCGACCCAGTCCGCGGTAGAACGTAGTCACATTTCCCTGGGGATCGATTTTGTGGATGCAATCGAAGCTTGAAGTCGTAGGCCCGGCAACGAACAGATCTCCCTGGGGACCAAAGGCCATATGGTAAGCGGAAACACTCGCCTCGAGAGTGGCGAATACGAAGATTTGGCGATCCCGGGCGATCTTGAAGATCGTTCCACTGCGATCGCCCACGTATAGATTTTCCTCTTTGTCGAATGCCATTCCGGTGGCAACGCCCATGCCCTCAGCATAGGTGGACATGGTTCCATTTGGCGCAACTCTGTAAACGGTGCCATCGAATCGCGAGGATACATACATTTGACCCGCGGCATCGAACACGATCGCCGTGGGATTCATCATCTCTGAGAGAAACGGCTTCACTGAATAGTTCGTGTCGATCTTGTAGATCGCCACTTGAACCTTTTGCCCGCGCGATCCGGAGAAAGTCACGTAGATGTTTCCATCGCTGTCGATAGCAGGATTCGTGACCGGATGCAGATTTTCGGCTATAGGCACGGCAACCGTAAGCTGGTGAGGATTGCTGCTGTTCCCATTCGTTGACACGACGATAGGTCCCGAAGAGGCGCCTTGCGGGACCCGAGCAACTAGGAAGTCATCCGAACTGATGACGACGGTCCCTTCCAATTCGCCGAACCGCACCTGCGGACGCTTAAGATCTAGCGGACGAAGGCCACTGCCCACGATCCGTACTTCACCACCGGGGAGAGCGGCTGAAGGATGGACCCCTTCGATGAACGGATTTCCGTTGACGTTTTTCTTTCCCAGCAGACGGTCAGAAATTCCCATGCTCTCTAACTTCCTAAGAAATTGCACCGAAATGCACTGCCAAGTGCATAACGGCCAGGGCGTACAGTCCTGCCCCCACGTCGTCTAATACGATTCCTGTGCCCTCGGGGAGGTGCTCGAGTGCACGGATAGGGGGAGGTTTCAGAATGTCAAATCCTCTGAAAAGTATAAAGCCCAGCAAGAGAGATTTCCACGACACCGGGACGGCGATGAGTGACACAAGCTGCCCGGCCACTTCGTCGATGACGATGAAGCCAGGATCTTTTTTGCTAGCCGCCCGCGCAGCACGCGTAGCGGCGGGAATGCCAATCAGGATTGCCACCGTGGCGAGGCCGATGTTTGTGCCTGTTTGCAACGAAAGCGGAGTGATTCGTGCGATGGCCCACCAAACCGTGATCGTGGCAGCCGACGCCCAAGTTCCGGGACCGGGTTGAAGTCGACCCATCCCGAAGAACGTGGCTACCAGATTTGCCCACATCGGAGCGGCAGGTGCAGTTTGCGCACGAGGTTCGACTCGAGTATCAACCCGCGAATCCATGCACCTATTCCTTTTCCCGAAGTCCGGTTTCGGACTCCATTTCTTCGCTGGTGTCCTTGATGGGGGATGTGATCACGTAGGCTCCGCTCGCCCATTTGCCAAGGTCGACTGTCCGGCAGCGTTCACTGCAAAAAGGGAAGTCTGGATGATCTGACCGCACCTTTTGCTTGCAGATGGGACAACGTACGCTGCGTAGCCGCTTGGCCATAGCTCATTCCAGAATTCTGCCTATCAGGTCGTAGTCATGGGCTTCGGTAATATGACATCGATAGAAGCTACCCGGTCGCGGCTCCATACCGTCAGGAAGGTCGGTGATAAATAGCTTTCCGTCGATCTCGGGAGCGTGCATCGGGGTCCGTCCTTCGAGCAACAACTCGCTTTCCTCCGACGAACCTTCCAGCAGCAAGTCGAATTCCCGTCCTACCAAGGCCTTCTTCTTTCGCTTGCTGATGCCCTGTTGGATTTTCATCAGGTGCTTCCGCCGGCGCTCGATTTCTCGCGGACTCAACTTCTGATCCTCGTGGTAAGCCGCCGCACCTTCCTGATCGGAATACCCGAAGGTCCCCATCCAATCAAATTCGGCTTCGCGGACAAAGTCGCAAAGCTCCTCAAATTCCTTTTCTGTTTCGCCGGGGAATCCGACGATGAAAGACGTACGCAGAGTGACACCCGGAATCGAACGCCTAATCTTCTCAATGAGCCGGAGAAAAACGTCCGTCCCGCCGCCGCGTTTCATGCGCTTGAGAGCCGAAGGAGACGCGTGTTGCAGAGGCACATCGATGTAGGAGCAGATCTTGTCATGACGTGCGATAGTGTCTAGCAACCTGCCGGTAATCTTGTTGGGATATGCGTACAGAAATCGTACCCACCGCAATTCCTCGAGCATTGCAAGCTTTTCTAGCAGCAAAGCGAGTCCATCTTTGAGGTCGAAATCTTCGCCGTAACAAGTGGTGTCCTGGCCAATGAGAGTGATTTCGCGTACCCCGGATCGGGCCAGTTGCTCTGCCTCGGCGATAACCGATTCGAATCGGCGGGAGCGGAATTTTCCACGCAACTGGGGAATGATGCAGAACGTACAAGGATGATCGCAGCCCTCTGCGATCTTCACATAGGCAGAATGCCCTGGTGTCGACAGCACACGCGGCGTGTGCTCGTCATAGAGGTAGTTGGGAAGATCGGCTAGCGCCCCATCCCAGCTTTCGCGGGAAAAGCGTCCCTGCAGTTCGCGTGCTGTACCTTCGGGGCGCGACTGCAAAATGCGAAAAGGAGAATTGCTCTCTGGTTCGGCTACCCCGGCGGCCGAGAGAATCTTGTCCAACTCACCCGTGCCGACCACTGCATCTACTTCGGGGATATTTTTTCGAATCTGATCGCGATATCGTTCTACCAGGCACCCCGCGACGATCAGCTTTCGGGCTCGCCCTTCGCTTTTGAGCCGCGCCATCTCCAGGATCGTATCCACAGACTCCTGCTGTGCGCTGTCTATGAAGGAACACGTATTCACGACGATGACGTCGGCTCGGGCCGCATCAGTCTCCAGCTGAGCTCCTCCCTGAGCCAGCATTCCCATCATGACTTCGCTGTCGACAAGGTTCTTCGGACATCCCAAACTTACGAAGCCGACTTTGACCCCAGGAGAGGATGTAGACGCTTCAGGCGGGCCTGCCACCACTACAGTAGAGCTGTTCTTATCCATGCAATTCATCGATTTTACCATCCTAGGAGAGACGTTCTGGGAAGGGCACGCTGGGCTTAGGGAAGGGGGATGCACCAAAGCAGGCATCCCTCTGAGTGATCGAAGACGCAGAACCTCATGCTAACCTGACGAATATTTGGAAACTCTTGGTGCCTTGGAGGAAAAATGGCGTTTCGACGGTGGGGGACGCTGTTCCTGTTCGCAGCCATGTTGTTCGTGCGCATGGCGAGCGCCCAGACTAAGAGCGAAGCCTTTTTCGTGATTGGAAGACCCTTCCTGGACGATCACCTGGTGCCGAATACCAACTTCTTTGATAACACTGTCCACTTCGGCAGCCCAATTTCATTCGAGGGCGGATATGCGCGCACGGTTCTTGGCCACGAGAGCATTGTGGCTCTAACCTTGGAGCTGCCAGTGCTTTTTACGCCCAATGTCAAGTTGAACTATGGAATCAATACGATTCCCGAGAGTTACAGTGCGTTCTTTGTAGCGCCGTCCGTGAGGGCAAGGATTTTTGCTTCGAATTCGGTATCTCCCTGGGTGAGTTTTGGCGGAGGCTTCGCCTATTTCAGTAAGAGCGATACCCTGGTTTTTGGCGGCCCAAATCCCGGCGAGGTCGGTACCACAACCGGTGTTTACCAGATCGGTGGCGGCCTGGATGTACGTATTCTGAGGTCCCTTAGCCTTCGGGGAGAGGCCCGCGATTACAACTCAGGTGTTCCGCAATTGAACGTGGATTATGGCCAGAGCCGGCAAAACAACCTGTTTGTTGGTGGCGGCGTGGTGTTTCATTTCTGATTATTTTTGCCCGATTGAAGCGATTTCCTCGTAGAGTTCGGGCAGTTCGCTGGCGTCTTCTGTTGAGTCTCCGAAGCGAGCCTTCTGATAGTGGCGCGTGAAGAGTGCTACGCTGTCGCGCAGTCGATCGTTCTCAATGCTCTTGGCGAACTCCGTCGGCGTCTGCGCTGGCTTCTTCTTCCATCCCTTGCGTGCAGCGACTCGAAGCATTCGTTCGTACCAAACGCCGGCAGCTGCGCTTGGATGTTTATCCGGTTGGCGAGCCAGTTGCCAGCTTCGCAACCCATGCAGAATTCTCTGCGCATTCGAGACGAGAAGCAGCAGGATCACAGATAGAACGCCAGCCAGCGTCCACCCCACGGGTTGATGAGCCAATTGTTTGCTGGTCTGGCGGACGGTCTTCATGATTTTTGCGTATTTCAACCGTGCCCATCTCCGAAGATCACCCAGCATCTGCCGAGTATTCTGTCGCACCTCGGTTCCCAGCATGCGCTGATGGCCGACGTCGTAACTTACGATCCACTCCCGCCAGAATGATGCTGCCGCATCGAAATACAGGAGCAGGCGTCCCCACCCGGTGTGCAATTCGCCTATCCCCGCCGGCGTCGGGTCGAAGCTCACCCAACCGCGCTCGGGAAAGTACGCTTCCACCCAGGAGTGGGCATTACTGGCTCTCACTACGTATTGCGACGAGATGTCATTAAACTCGCCGGTGCGAAACCCGTTTACCACCCGTGAGGGTATGTTCTGAGTCCGCAACAGGACCGCCATTGCTGACGCAAAATATTCGCAATGCCCCTGCCGGCGTTCAAACAGAAAGTTTGCGAGCGGATCGCGAGGAGCGGTTCTGGGAAGCTGTAAGGTGTAGCCGAACTTGCTTCTCAGGTAGCCTTCGATCGCGACGGCCTTCTCGTAGTTGTCTCCGAGAGATGTGGTGATGGTCTGCGCAAGCGCCGGTATTCTCGGATCGAGGGTGGCTGGCACATTCAGGTACTCTTTCAACTGATCCCGGCGATATGTCGCTGGATGAACTGATTGGGTTTCGCCAGCTTGAGGAATCACCGATGTTCCTTGGTAACGTCCGATAGGGTGTTGAATATCGAGGTCAAAGACTGCACCGGCGTCATCCACAGCCACGATTCGGTAATCGCCCGCGAGTTGTTGCGCCGTTGATGCCAGGAAGAAAACGTTGTTGCCCATAGGTTCCATGAGCACTTCGTAGTGAATTATTCGTTGGCGCGGAAGGGAACTGTTCGCTTGATTGGAAATGTCGAAGGCGCCGTTCACCATCCTGGATGCGATGTGACGCTTGTGAGGATTCGACCACGTATTACCGTCGAAGTCGCTGAGAGAGACTCCGCGCCACTTCAAGTCGTACGCGCCGGCTTGGTCACCATCAATCTTTATATGCATTACAACGGCGCTGGATTGCTGTATTCGTCCGATCGTGCCCAAATGCACTTGATCACTGAAGCCCGTCGACAGTTCACTGGAAGCCGCGTAGGTGCTCAAGTATCCGGCAGAAAACCGAGGTAGGAGGAAGAAGATTGCACCGGCACCCGAGAGAATCAATACAACCAGGGCTGGTGTGATTCCCGCCAGCGAAAACGCCATATGGCGGTGGGCTGTCACATCTGCAGTCTCTTTCGGTCGAATGCTGGCATGGTTGGCGGCGTGCTTCATCTCCATCAGAATGACGGTGATCACCGCAATGAGCATGAAGGCTGCAAAGGCAAAGAAAAAAGTGCTATCAACCGTCAGCACCGCGGCGGCCATGACCATCAGGAACGAAATAATGGCAATGAAATATTGATCGCGGTCGCGTTGCGCAGAGAACAATCTCACGATCAAAACAAACAGGACCAGATGCACCGTCGAGGTCAAGAATGAACCGGAGAGTAGGAAGTAATCCGCAAGATAGAACCCAACGTATAAGACGGTAAGAAAAGTCGTCCATCGCTCCGGGATGATCAATTTTCGTTGTTCTGCCAACAAATAGCCACGAAAGAGGAAAGCGGCGGAAACCAGAAGGGTTGTTGGAAGATCGAGGCCGCCGGTTGACGCCAGGGTGGCGAATCCAGTGAAGGCCAATAAATATAAGCAGACATCGAAGTACTTCCCAATGGCAACCGGCAATGGCGTCGCTGTTCCTGCGATTTTGGTGGCTATCGGCATGCGGAATTCATATTGTTCGCCAATCCAAGCCAGAAGAAAAGGGACGATCCGGAGCACACGTTCCGAACGTCACTAGAACCAACGCTTGCGGGCCAAATCACTTTGCAGAGATTGCAATCAGGCTGCTTGCCCCAAAACCCCGGTGCACTGTTGTATTCTAGCTTTGTCAGGTATCGGTCCCGCGCGACGCACTCCCGCCAACCCCGCCAGGTCCGGAAGGAAGCAACGGTAACGGGCTCTTGCGTGTGCAGTGGGTCGCCGGTGCCTGGCTTTTTTCTAAATCTCCGCATCTCTGGTTTGGCACACACCTGGTACACCGGCGACGTTGGACATGTGCCTTGTATGTGCGTCACAATATGCGGTTTCTACCTCAAACGGAGAATTTCATAGAGTGAGTGCAATCAAGCGCGCCAAGATCAGCGCCCTCGGTACCTTTGTCCCACCACGCCTGCTAACAAACGAAGATCTGGAGAAGATGGTCGAAACCAACCATGAGTGGATCATGGAGCGGACCGGAATCCGGGAGCGCCACCTTGTTGAAAAGGGAGTCGCAACAAGTGACCTTGCAGTTGAAGCCGCGAAGAAGGCTCTGGCAGAACGTGGTCTCACTCCGAGCGACATGGACGCGATCGTGGTTGCAACCGTCACGCCCGACATGTTCTTTCCCTCGACTGCGTGCCTAGTCCAGCACAAGCTTGGTGCGAAGGGAGTATGGGGATTTGACCTGTCGGCCGCCTGCTCGGCTTTTGTTTATGCCTTGCAATGTGGAGCGCAATTCATAGCCAGCGGTTCCCATAACAGGGTGCTCGTAATCGGGGCGGACGTCATGTCCTCAATCATCGACTACACTGACCGGGCCACCTGCGTCATTTTTGGTGATGGAGCCGGCGCTGTTATTCTCGAGGCTACCGAAGATGATGGCCTGGGAATTATTGACTTCATCCATGAAGTAGACGGCTCCGGTGGTTGCTCCCTATACATGCCGGGTGGAGGAAGCCTAAACCCATCGACCCACGAAACCGTCGATAAGAAAATGCATTATGTTCATCAGGATGGCCAGGCGGTCTTCAAGTACGCAGTGAAGAAGATGGCCGATTTGTGCGAGCGTATCCTGGAACGCAATGGATTAAAGGGAAACGATATTGTTGCCTTCATCCCGCATCAAGCCAACAAGCGCATTATTACCGCGACTGCCGACCGGCTGAAGATGAATCCTGAGAGCGTGGTGATAAATATCGATCGTTATGGGAACACTACCGCAGCCACCATCCCGCTGGCTATGGATACCGCCAGGCAAGAAGGCAAGTTGAAGAAGGGGGATCTTGTCCTGTTGGCATCTGTCGGTGCAGGATTCACAGTCGGGGCAACACTATTGAGGTGGGCATACTAGGCAGGAGAATCCCACTCGGCTCGCATGTCAGCACCGACCGATCATTGCCCGGAAGCCGGCGACTTGCTCGGCTCGTAGGGCTTCTGCAGGTACTTGCGCCCCTCGTCCAGAGCTCCCTGTGTGTTGTCGTTCGTTTGCAGGGCCTGCCGATACTCGTTTGTGGCTCGCTCCCGCTGACCAGTGATATCGAAGATCTTTCCTAACTGGATGTGACTCCAGACTTCCGTCCAGCGTGGCTCCCCGTCTCCATTCAACGACTCGCGATAGGCATTTGCGGCAGCCTGATAGTTGTGCTGAAGAAAGAAAACCTCGGCGATCCGATAATGCGCCAGCGAGCTGTTCTTGTTCGCGTCAAGCGCCTTGTTGAATTCACTCAGCGCCCCTGCAAGGTCTCCTTGCTGAACCAGCCCTTGGCCGCGCATGATGGCGGCTCGAATTCTGACGTCAGAGGAATTCTTCAGCACGCGGTTATCGGGGTCGACGACGATACGCCGTGGTTTGCCGTAGGTTTCGATGGTAAAGGCTGAGTTCGTTCCCACTACCTCGACTTTCTTGTCCTCGGTTTTTCCGTTGGTGTCAATTTTCAATTCAACCGGCATACGGAATAGATCCAGATCCTGCGCAATCTGGCCGACGACACGGAAGCCCTTATTGTTTCCCAAGCGATATACGGTGTACTTTGTCTTGAACTCGGGAGCCCCGGTCGAGTCCAGCCACTGCGAGAAGAACCACGTCAGCTTGTCGCCGTAGTTCTGTTCTGCAATCGCGCGGAACTCGTCGAGCGTTGCAGGCTTCCCCATATTGTTTGAGAAAAACGTCCGCATTGTCAGGTCGAACTTCTCATCGCCCAGCACCCAGCGCAGCATGTGCAGGATCATCGCTCCCTTATCGGTGACCAGCGACTGAAACTCGGGTGAGAACAAGTCCAGCTTGCCGACAGTTGAGAGTGGAACCGTATCGTAAGCAAGTGCGCCCACCGACATGTCCTTGACTACCTCTTCGAGGCCTGCGGGTCCAGCGGCATTCTCCACGTAACGGGCTTCTGAATAGCGCGCAAACCCGTCCTGTAACCACCAGTCTTCGCGTGACTCAGGACTCACAGAAACGCCCCACCACTGGTGCGCAATCGTATTGGCCAACAGCCGATAGTTGACTTTGTCGGTGATCGCCCTGCTGGCTATTGCTCCGATTTGCGGGCCCCATGCCGACGGGACCGTATCATCCGGAATCTCCACTATGTTCATTCGGTTTGTCGGCAGTGGTCCATACAGCGTTGTGAAGTACGTGAGTTCCTTTACAGCCGTGGTGGTGTAGTCTGTGCCGACCTTCTGGTGCGCCGGTTTGAAGTAGAGATGAAGATCAAGGCCCCCATCCGTGGTCTTGAATTCCTGAAAACCGCCAGCAATGATTGTGCCGGGGAAACTTGGCTTGTCGGAAACGAATGAGAATGTCTTGGTGGGTAGTCCGCCAGATGAACTCTTCTTCGAAGGCGCCGCCGTCACCTCGCTTCCATGTCCGCTGCCTATTACCAGCATGTGCGCTGGAACTTCCACATTGATGGTCGAGGTGAAGCGATTCATGCCGTATGCATTGACTGGGAACCATCGCGCCGCGTACAGAAGGTACGTAGTGTCATCGTTGACAGACGCCAACTTGAGTCCCTGAACCGGGCTGTCATCCGCGGTCTCCAGAGTGCCGTCATAGTCGAAAGTCAGCGTCGTTGAACTATCTTTGGGTAATCCTGCAGGGAGAGCCACTCGAACGGTAGAATCCTGCGTGAGCCGCTCAGCGCTCAGCGTCTTTCCCGCCGCATCCGTCACCTTGGTAACTCGCAGAGCATTGTTGAGTTCAAACGTCGCAACATTGAGATCTTCGAGAGCCGTGAACTTGACTTTGGTTTTCGCAGCCAACTTATGACTGTGAGGATTAAGCTCAACGTCAATCTGATAATCCTCCACCTGGAGCCGCATCTTATCGGCTGCCAAGGCTGGTACCGAGGTCAAAATCAGCAGAAAAGTTATTAGGAGGATGGTAGTCCGACGCTCACGCCGAAGTAGCACTGGCATTAACCAAGATTCTCCTGAAAAGGGTGACTGTTAACTATGATGAGAATTGTTACGCAAAAGATGCTGTTGGCACAAGGTTTAGCCCGGAACCAATGACTCCACCGTGCCTTGACAACATCGTGACAACTCATCGCAGTGCGGCCCGCCTCGCTCCCGCCACTTGCAGGATTGCCTCCGCGGCGCGCTCGGCAGGATGACCTGCCTTCAATCCCGATCCCCTCAGCCTCGCTTTCACCGTAGCGAACCCTTCAATCATCTTGTCTCTAGCTGGTCCATAGGGCAATACCTCATTCAATTGTGCGGCCACCTTATCGGCAGTGAAGTCCTGCTGTACAAGTTCCGGCACCACACGCTCTCCCGCGATCAAGTTCACCATAGCGTAGTGGGCGACCTTCACTCTCGGCTTGCCCAGCATGTACGTCAAACCAGACACTCGGTACACCATGACGAATGGAGTCGACATCATAGCGGCCTCCACTGTAGCCGTGCCGCTGGCGATGATGCCACCTCGGGAGTGACAAAGAGCAGGTAGCGCGTCATCGACATAGTGGACCCGAACCGCCCGTTGCATCATCGAGTCGAGAAAGGTTCGGTCGAGCGTCGGAGCGACCGGCAATACATACTGATTGCTCGAACCAAGCTTATCTGCTGCATCGAGGATCGTCGGCAGGTTCATTCGCACTTCTTTCATTCGGCTGCCGGGCATGATTGTGATCCAGGTGCGGCCCGGGTCGAGGTCGTGCTGATGTGCATACGATTCACGGCTAATAGGGGGCGCAGACAGGTCGGCAAGGGGATGTCCGACAAAAGTGGCGTCGACCCCCCGATCACGGTAGAACGCCTCCTCGAAGGGAAAGATCACCAACGCCTTGGCGACGTACTTTCGCAGCAGCTTCACACGACCTTGGCGCCATGCCCAGAACTGCGGGCAAACGTAGTAAACGACGGGAATGCCACGTTTGTGCATCTGGCGGGCAACTCGCCAGTTGAATGCAGGCGAATCGATCACGACGGCAAGATCGGGACGTCGACGGTCGGCCTCGCTGATCAGGTGACGATAGCAGCCGTAGATTTTAGGCAGGTGACTGACGATCTCGGAAATTCCTACGACAGCCAGGTCCTTGGCGTCTACGACCGTGTCGCAACCGGCGGCACGCATGCGCTCCCCGCCAACGCCGAAAAATTCTGCAGATGGTTCAGCGCGGCGTAGCGCGGCGATCAGCTGTGCTCCGTACATTTCTCCAGAAGCTTCGCCGGCTGAGATGAGAATTCGCACGCGGCATTCTAGCCAAAAAGGCAGTTAGTCGTCTGCGCTGGTGGTGATCGGTGGTGCTGTAATAACTTCCTGATCTTTGTACTGCAGTTCATAGAGCTTGTAGTACACGCCGCGTTGTGCCAGAAGCTGCTGATGTGTTCCCATCTCGCGGACTTGCCCCTTATGCATAACGATGATCTTGTCGGCTCTCTGGACGGTCGAAAGGCGATGCGCGATGATGACGGAGGTGCGGCCTTCTACCATGCGGTTCAGTGCCTCGCGCACCCGGAACTCAGTCTCGGTATCCACGCTGGAAGTTGCCTCATCGAGGATCAAGATCTTCGGATTGTGAGCCAGTGCGCGAGCGAACGAAATCAACTGCTTCTGTCCCGTCGAGAGCGTGCTGCCACGCTCGTGAACCTCTTCCTTGAACCCTTGCGGGAGGCTCCGAATGAAGTCAGCGAGATTCACGTCCTCCGCCGCTTTCTCGACGTCTTCATCCGCAATCCATTGGGTACCCAAACGGATGTTTCCTTCTACAGTGCCCGTGAACAGAAAAGGATCCTGCAGGACCACACCGAAGCGGCGGCGCAGTTCGGATAGATCCATGTCTTTGATGTCCACGCCATCAATTCGAATCGCGCCGTTCTGGACATCGTAGAAGCGCATCAGCAGGGAAATGATCGTGGTCTTGCCTGCGCCTGTGTGGCCAACGATGGCAACGGTTTGCCCCGGTTCGATGGCAAAACTCACATCACGCAATACCCAGTCCGAGCTGTCAGGCGTGTTGCCAGATGGGATAGATCCATCAGACGAAGACGGTCGTCCGTTCCCCGATTCCGCCGGTGTGCTGCGATATGCGAACCAGACGTGATCGAACTCGATTCTGCCAGGGCCAAAGGGACTTTTTGTAACAGGCGGAGACGTAATTTCGATCGGAGTATCCAGCAACTTGAATATGCGTTCTGCAGACGCCATTGCCGATTGCAGAATGTTGTACTTTTCGCTGAAATCCTGAATGGGCCGGAAAAATCGCTGTGCGTACTGAATAAACGCGGCCAGGATGCCCAGTGTGGTTAACCCGTGAATGACATTGCCCCCGCCATACCAAATGACACAGGCGATTGCAGTCGCTGACAGCAACTCGACGATCGGGTAATAAACTGCGTGCGCCATGATGGCGTCCTTGAACGCCTCCATGTGGACTTCGTTTACTTCTGAAAACTTCTGATAGGCGCGCTTCTCCCGGTTGAAGAGTTGCAATACGACCATGCCGCTTACGTGTTCCTGCAAATAGGCGTTGATCCGTGCAATTGCAACCCGAATGCGGCGATACGAGTCGCGCACCTTGTCGCGGAAGATCTTAGTGGCGACCATAATCAGGGGAAGGACGGCAAATGTGATCAGCGCCAGCTTGGGATTCAAGCGCAGCATGATCCAGATGATTCCCACCAGCACGAACACATCTTCAAAAATCGACACCACTCCGGAGGTAAACATCTCGTTCAGTGCATCCACATCGGTCGTGGCCCGCGTAACCAGTCGGCCCACAGGATTCTTGTCATAGAAACCAATGTGCATTCGCTGCAGGTGGCGAAAGATCTCGCTGCGGAAGTCGAACATGACCATCTGCCCGACCCACTGCATGAAGTAGATCTGTGAGTAGTCGAGGAGAAAGCCCAGGACCAGCAGCCCCACGTACACGGCGGCTACCTCAGCGATACCGGTCATTGCGTTATGGCTGAGAAGGAAATCGATGGCAGTCTGCCTGCCCGGAACTGGGGCCAGATAGCGATCAATCACAACGTGAGTGAGGTAAGGGCCCAGAACGTCGCAGCCAGCCTTGAGAAGTATGGAGACCAAAGCAACAGACGTCTTCCAACGATAGGGCCGGATATAGTGCAGCAGCCGCTTCATCAGGCGACTGTCATATGCTTTGCCTAAAACTTCTTCTTCCTGGATCGCCATCTGCTCTCTAAGGTTACCTTAAGTAGATGGGGAACGAACGGGCTGGGATGGAAAAGGTTTGGACGGATTAGAGCTGGCAATTGGATGTTTTCAAATCGGGTTGCGGCGTCAAGTGTCGGTCATCCGTATTCTTCTTCACCCATTCTTCCAGGGGTTTGAGCAGCTTGATGCCGTTATCTTGATAGTCAGGTTGTGCAGCGGGCCCTATGCGGAAAGCCCCTAGATACTTCCACAACGAAACAGTCTTCGTCTTTCCGTCGGATACAACCGTGAGAACACCCACTTTTCCCGTCCGAATGACGGTTCCGGTAGGTGGGTCTCTTCGTACCTTTTCCCATAACTTCGGATCCCGAAGAATAGAGTTGAGCTGCGATATCGAGCTATCTTCTACCGCGCCCTCGTAAACGTTTGCTTTCAAATCGTTCTTGCCTGGGGTTTGTTCCTTCTTCTCGCGATGGAACTTGCCGTCGCCATACACAACGATGCATGCCTTCGCTACATGCCGTTCATCGACCTCGTTCTCAAAAAGCCGGAATACGAATGGCGCCGCCGGCATAGCAGTTTTAATACCCAGCGTGTCGCTGACAGGAGCTGTCCTGGAGTTATTCGGTATTGGGAGCCGCGCATTTTGCGAAGTGTCGGAGACGTTTTCCCCCCGGTGCTTTAAGGCAATCTCACCCGGAGGCAAGCAATTGTTTCTCGAGGTATCCTCGTCCAACTGGGTGTGTCGCTCATGACCGAGAGCTTCGACCAGTTGAAGCACCGGCTCCAACTTTGAGCTGACCGGGCTGCGGCTGGTTACATCAGCAAAGTGCAGAACCTGCCATTTTTCTGGGCGGAGGAGCGAAAGCGTAATGTCATCCAACTGTTGCCTTACGAGTGGGTCAGGAACTTTGTCCTGCGTAAGTTGCTTTATTCCTTCGTCGTCCATTAAGTTTCGCAGAACCTTAGTCCGAACAGGCTCCAATGTATCCTCAAAGACCTCAAATTTATTGGGTGTCTCTTGTTCGTAATGGTATTTCCCATCGTTCTGAACAAGAATGCATGTGTTTCTTCCCAGTTCTACGCGCCGAAGTTGTAATACGTAGACGGTCTTTGACCGGAAAAGGCTTCCACCTGTCCAGTGGAGGGTAGAGTGAACAAAAGCACGAAGATGAGGAATTGTAATACTCGAAATAGTTGAGACGAGTTCACGCGTGCGCATTAGATCACATGTGTGTGGCTCTGCCAACTTAGTCCAGGTTTGAACGCTTGGTTCTCATTTTGAAATTAAGAAGAATGTTTCTTCAACACCAACGCCGAGTTCTTTGATCCAAACCCGACGCAATTGCAGACCGCATTTCCGATCTGTGCCGTACGTCCAACGTCGGGGACATAATCCAAGTCGCAATCGGGATCCGCGATGTCGAGATTGATTGTGGGCGGGACCTTGCCGTGTTCCATGGCAATCAGAGTGGCCGCCACACCGGCAGATCCGCAGGCGCCCTGGGCGTGCCCAATCTGAGATTTCAATCCTGACATTGGAATTCGATAGGCCCGATCTCCCAACGCAATCTTCAGCGCGCGTGTCTCAACACGATCGTTCATCTCAGTCGACGTGCCGTGTAGATTGACGTAGTGAATGTCTTCCGGGCCAACCCGGGCTTCTGCCATCGCCTCTCGAATGGCGCGAGCCGGCTCCTCAGGCGATTCGCTCATCCGAACGCGGTGAAAGGCTTCGCAGGTTGAGGCGTAGCCCGCAATTTCCGCGTAGCATCTTGCTCCGCGAGCTAGCGCGTGTTCGTATTCCTCGAGAATAAACATCCAGGAGCCTTCGGCCAGGACAAAGCCGTTGCGGTCGGCAGAGAATGGACGTGAGGCTCGCTCCGGTTGCTGGTTCCAAGACGTCGTAAGTGCGTGTAGCAGGCTGTAGCCTTTGACAATCCCTGGAGTGATGGTGGAATCCACTCCCCCAACCAGAAACATAGGCTGGACGCCTGCCTGAATATGCTGGTACGCATATCCGATCGCGTCTGTCGACGAAGTGCAGCCAGTGGTGACGACGTGGCTGTACCCTCGAAACCCGAAGCGCATGCTGACTTCGCTGGGAAGGGTTCCCATCGTCCCGCTGGGAATGCAGAAAATACTGACTTGCTTAACGTGGCCGCTGTGCCAGAGCTTGTATTGTTCTTCGGAGAATTCCTGCGCGCCGCCACCCGTTCCCAGGATGACCCCAATCTCACGCTTCTGATCCATCGTCATCGCCGACGGATCGATCCCGGCGTCGCGGATCGCTTCGTGCGAAGCAGCGATAGCGAGGGGCACGACGCGGGACACATGTTTGCGCTCGCGCGGATCGACCCAGGCAAATTCGTCGAATTCAGGAATCTCGCCGGCAATGTGTACTGGTAAGTCAGTGGGATCGAAGCGAGAGATTCGCTTCACTCCGGATTTTCCGGCGAGGATGGCCCGGCAGAATGCTTCCTTGCCGATCGCGTTGGGGCTGACTACACCGAGTCCGGTAATCACCACCCGAGGAAGCGTCATGTGAGCTTGTGAATGACTGACAACCGTACGCGGAGAAAAGCATCCGCCAACCCTGATTCAGATGCACCTGCCATTCGCCGGGTTACGGCGAAATGGGATAATCATTGTAGCGTGTCGCTAGGAATTTACATCTCGGTGCCATTTTGCAAGACAAAGTGCACCTACTGCAATTTCGCCTCGGATGTCTTCTCGAAGGCTGTGTTCCAGAAGTATGTAGATCGCGTCTGCAACGATATTGAATCAGCTCAAATCAGCTGCCAGCGGCTCGGTGGCCGGTTCGAACGGGAAGTCGACTCGATCTACTTGGGCGGGGGAACGCCAACTATCCTCGAAATCGGCGAAATTGAGCGGCTTTTCGCAGCGGTATCCCAAAACTTCCATAAGGCGCCCGGGGCAGAGATCACCGTGGAGTGTGCGCCGGGAACACTAACTTCCGCCATGCTTGATGCCTTACAGGCCTGTGGTGTGAATCGCGTGAGCCTTGGCGTGCAATCGTTTATCGACGAGGAGGCCAAAGCGATCGGGCGGCTGCACAGGCGCGAGACGGTTCTGGCCGATATCGAAAATCTACGAGCGGCTGGCATTTCTGATATCAGCATCGATCTGATTGCGGGGTTACCTCATCAGACAACGAAGAGCTGGGGGGAATCGCTGGACCATGTCATCGCTTCGGGTGTTCCGCACGTCAGCGTATACATGCTCGAAGTGGACGAGGACTCGCGTCTCGGAAGGGAATTGATCGCCGGCGGCACTCGCTATCACGCGCACCTTGTTCCTGACGAGGACCTGACCGCGGAACTCTATGAAAGTGCAGGTGAGAGATTGGAAGAGGCTGGCCTGCCTCAATATGAAATTTCCAATTTCGCGCGACCGGGCAGCCGGTCTCGCCACAATCTGAAGTACTGGACCCGACAACCGTATCTCGGATTCGGTGTCGATGCGCATTCCATGCTAGAGGCGATTGACCCCGAATTGGATGCTGTGCGATTTGCCACTCCGGACTCCCTAGAGAAATACGTTGCCGGTGAGGCGCTCGCACGAACGCCAGTGACACCCCAAAATGCCCTCGAAGAAACGTTCTTTCTAGGGCTACGTCTCTGTGACGGTGTCGACCTGGCGGAAGTCAGCTCGAAATTCGGTGAGAATGCGGTGGCGGGTTTGGGCCCAACGCTTATGGAATTGCAGAGTCTCGGACTTGTGGTTCAACGCGAAAATCGAATCCAATTGACAAGGCAAGGTCGTCTGCTGTCGAACGAAGTTTTCGAGAGATTTCTGAATTTTGAAGCCCTGCAGCGGGCGGCGCTATAGTTTCTCTGCCGTGGGTCTCTACTCCCATTACGACGGCGCGCACAGTCATCCCGTGAATCGTGCGCTACGAATGATCGCTATTCCCGTTGGCTTCTCCTCATTGATCGTAGTCTGGTTTCACTGGGTGATTGCGCTTCTGCTTATCCCTGCCGCGTTCGCGCTCGCATGGCTGGGACATCTGATTGAGGGCAACAAACCAGCGTTTCTGACCAATCCCACGCACGTGTTTGTTGCGCCCGTCTGGATGTTTCGCAAGCTCTTTGGACGTTACAAGAGTACCAGCTGATTTACATTCGCGAGACAATCCTGGCCTACCCGTGTGATTTAATATCCAGTTCCGCAATGCACGCCCGCGCAACCAGCAGGGCCGATCTTCCGGAGGGACTTTGGATTTTCAACTGAACGATGAGCAGTTGCACCTGAAGAAGAGCGTTCGCGAGTTTGCCGAACGCGAGATCGCGCCTCATGTCATGAAATGGGATGAAGCTGGGGAATTCCCCCTTGCGACTGTGAAGGAGTTGGGCAAGCTCGGATTGATGGGAACGATCTTTCCCCAGGAATACGGCGGAGCGGGGATGGGCTACGTCGAGTATGTAACCGCAATTGAGGAACTCTCCCGCGTGGACGGCTCGGTGGGAATTATCGTAGCGGCGCACACTTCGCTTTGCTCGAACCACATTTTCATCGCTGCGAACGAAGAGCAAAAGAAAAAGTATGTACCAAAACTTGCGAGCGGTGAATTCATCGGTGCCTGGGGATTGACGGAGCCTTCCGCGGGATCGGATGCGGGAAGTGCGCGGATGACAGCGGTGCGCAAGGGCAACAACTGGGTTCTGAACGGCAGCAAGACGTTTATCACCAATGGACACTACGCTGACGTGATAGTTGCGATTGCCGTGACGGATCGCACGGCTCACACTCATGGCTTGTCGGCCTTTATCGTCGAAAAAGGGACGAAAGGATTTCGACCTGGCAAGAAAGAAAACAAGCTCGGATTGCGCGCCAGCGACACCTCGGAATTGATCTTCGAAGATTGCGAAGTACCGGCCTGCAATCTGCTGGGGAAGGAAGGCGATGGCTTTATCGACGCCATGCGGGTCCTTGATGGCGGACGCATCTCGATTGCGGCACTAGGACTTGGCATGTCGGTGGGTGCATACGAGGCCGCCCTACATTACTCCAAACAACGCCAGCAATTTGGCAAACCGATTAGTGAGTTCCAGGCCATTCAGTGGAAATTAGCCGACATGGCAACCGAAATCGAGGCTGCTCGCCTGTTAACGATGCGCGCGGCCTCGATGAAAGACGCCGGGTTGAAGACGACGCTGGAGTCCTCTATGGCGAAGCTATACACGAGCGAAGTTGCTGTCCGCTGTGCGAACGAAGGTGTGCAGATTCACGGAGGCTATGGCTTCATCAAGGATTACCCGGCTGAGAAGTTTTATCGTGATGTGAAGTTGTGCACGATTGGTGAGGGGACGAGCGAGATTCAACGGTTGGTCATTGCCAGGCAGTTGCTGAAGGACTGAGCAGGATAGCTGGCGTCCGCCGAACCCTACGCCCTCCGTGTGATCAAGTCCCTCGCACACGTCCGCTTCCCTGCTTTACACTGGAAAGTTGACACAAGACATTCAAGATTGGATCGAACGACTTCGAAACGGCGATCCTCGAGCTCTTGCCCGCGCGATCAGCATTGTTGAAGATCGTACTTCGGGATATTCAGACTTACTCAAAGCACTCTTCCCTCACACCGGACATGCCCGCATCCTCGGTCTTACCGGTGCGCCGGGAGCAGGGAAGAGTACCCTCGTAGATAAACTGGCCAAACACTACCGGGAAGAGAATCGGACAGTCGGCATTATTGCCGTGGATCCCACGAGCCCATACAGCGGCGGCGCCATTCTTGGCGACCGCATTCGCATGCAGGATCATTTTGCTGATCCTGGAATGTACATCCGCAGCATGGCCACTCGCGGTTCGCTTGGGGGCTTAGCACGCAGCACCGCTGACGTGACTACTGTGCTCGACGCCTCCGGCCGAGACTTGGTGATGATTGAAACCGTCGGAGTTGGACAGGATGAAGTTGACATCGTGCGCCTGGCCGAGGTGACGATCGTCATTCTGGTCCCTGGCATGGGAGACGATGTTCAGACGATCAAGGCCGGGATTATGGAGATCGCCGACATATTCGTAATCAACAAGAGTGATCGCGAGGGTGCCGAGCGCGTGGAACGCGAGATTCGGGTGATGCAGTCGCTCTCGACTCGCGCTGATCAATGGACGCCGCCGATCGTCAAGACGGTCGCCAGCGAGGGCGTCGGGATTGCCGAATTGGCCTCCGCCATTGCTGATTACGAGGCTTATCTCAAGAAGGAGGATTTGGCACTAAGGCACAGCATCGAGCACTGGCAGGAGAGATTGGTGGAGATGTTGCGCGACACGCTTCTCGAAAAAGCGCGTGCCCAGGTGGGCAATGGCAGACTGGAAACCTTGGCCACCGAGATTGCAGAACACAAGCGCGACCCCTATTCGCTGGTCGAGGAACTCATTGCTGGTTTGAATAATTGATTTGTAGGAGGCAATCATGTCCGCTATTGATCATCTTGGAATAGCTGTCAAGTCGCTGGCCGCCGCAAAACCGATTTACGAAAAATTGGGCTTCACCATCTCTCCTGAAGAAACAGTGGAAGCTGAGCAGGTGCGTTTAGCGATGGTTCCCGTTGGGGAAAGCCGGCTCGAACTGCTCGAACCTACATCTGAGACATCACCCATCGCCAAGTTCATTGCCAAGCGAGGCGAGGGACTCCACCACATTTCCTTGCGTGTGCCTGACTTGGGATCTGTTGTCGAGCGACTCAGCTCAGGAGGTGTGCGCCTGGTTTCGAATGAGATCAAGGTTGGTGCCGGCGGACATCGTTACGTGTTTGTGCATCCGTCAAGCACCGGGGGCGTCCTGCTCGAGTTGGTAGAAGGACACTAATCCATGCTCGTTCTTGCTGCTGACACCTCCGGGAGCGACGGCAGCATCGCCCTTGCTAGCTGCGAGGGCGGAGATACGTGCACTGTATTGGAAGTAGCGTCCCTCGAAGGCGGAACATTTTCCGCACAGCTGATTCCCCAGATTGCAACACTTCTTAGGAAGCACCGATTAACGACGGCGAACATCGACGCGTTTGCCGTCGTATCCGGCCCAGGATCGTTCACTGGCTTACGTGTGGGATTGGCTGGCATTAAGGCTTTGGCCGAGGTGACCGGAAAACCCATCGCGGCTGTCTCCATGCTTGCAGCAGTGGCCCATGGAACAACGGGCCGGGTGACATCTGCGCTGTATGCGGGGCGGCAAGAATTCTATATCTGTGAGTACGAAGATGGCTTGGCTGTATCTGCCGAACAGGTGACTTCTCAGGACAACCTCTCGCCCCGAGCCATTGTCGTGACGCCTGATAAGGCAGTTTTCGACTATCTATCGGATAGGAATTTTCCAGCTGAACAAATTATTCGCCCGAGAAGTGATGTAGTTGCCCTGCTTGGCTGGCGAAAGATTCTTTCCGGCGAAACGGTTTCCCCCGAAACGCTCGATGCCAACTACGTCCGTCGCAGTGATGCCGAAATCTTGATCAAACCGTGAGCTACATGCCGGAAGCTTCCACCTCCATCGTCATTCGGCAGGGTGAGCAGGCAGACATTTCCGCAGTAATCGCACTCGAACAGCAAACTCCTACGGCGGCCCATTGGCAACGCGAACTCTATGAGGCCATCTTCCAACCCGGTCCACGACGCGCGTTGTTGGTCGCGCAAGGACCGCGGGTAATCCATGGTTTCCTTGTTGTGCGACAAGTTGGATCAGAATGGGAAATTGAGAATATTGCCGTCGATACCTCAATGCGTCGACAGGGTCTTGGCGCCCGCTTGTTGAACGACTTTCTGGCCTTGGCTCGCTCCGAACGCGCTGAAACGGTGCTGCTAGAGGTACGGGAATCGAATACAAGCGCTCGAGCGTTCTACCAGCGCATGGGATTCGATCAAGCAGGCCGGCGGGCAGCCTATTTTTCCGATCCGGCGGAAGACGCAATTGTCTACCGCCTGCGCTTGCGTTGATTCCATTTGTTTTCAGTAGATTTCATGTAAATTGCACATTCTATTGTGCATTAGCGGGATATTGGAAAACGTATACATCTTTCTCCAATTACAGAATTTTGGATTGATGCAGGGTAGGTCGTGTGGTAGGTTTACGAAATAATCCCGGTTACGGAGGTTGGATGGATGCTTAGTCCTAGAGACCAACTCCTCGTAAGTCACGACGAGTTTCGCAAGCTGGCCAATGAACACACGCAATATTCTCAACGCCTCGATTCCCTTACCCAAAAAAGATTTCTCACCGAAGACGAAAAGCTGGAGGAAGTCCGGCTGAAAAAACTGAAACTGCGGCTGAAAGACCAAATGCAGATTATCGAGCGGCAGTTCAGGACCGAACATCAGGTAGCCTGATCCTCGCCAATCTCAAACTGGACGAAATCCCTTCGGGGGTTTCTTGCCTCCAACTGGGCGCCATGCAAGCGCCTTTTTTTATTGCACTTGCGCGCCCGGCAGCTAAACAGGCGGCTGCACTATAATCTAGTTACTCCCCATGGTGCGCGATGGATACTATTACGGGACCGCCCTAATTGTGGTCGCCGTCCTGCTCGGCTGGGCACTCGGATCTCCCTACGCGATCCCATGCCTAGTCCTGGCCGCATTCTTTCTGTGGTTCTTTCGTGATCCCGAACGTACGATTCCCGATATCCCAGGAGCCATCGTCTCGCCGGGCGACGGGAAAGTGACCTCGGTAGAACCGATTAACCTTGATGGCAAGCCTTGGGCCCGAATCAGCATCTTCTTGAGTGTCTTTAACGTGCATGTAAACCGCTCTCCGATTACCGGTGTGATTCGCGACGTTCAGTATCGGAAGGGAAAATACTTGAATGCGATGAATCCGGCGTGCGCCGAATGCAATGAGCAGAACATCGTGACTGTGACGGGTGACGGCAAGATTGTCATCTTCAAGCAAATCGCCGGACTTCTTGCCAGGCGCATCGTTTTCAATCACAAGGTGGGAGACCAACTGGTGCGTGGACAGCGTGTGGGGCTCATCAAGTTTGGTTCCCGGGTTGACGTTTTACTCGACGGCAACGCTTCCCTGCAGGTAAAAGTAGGTGACCGAGTTAAGGGCGGATCCAGCGTGCTCGCTTATCTTCATTCCGAGACGCAACCACCAGTGGGTGTCGGACGTGAAGAAGTCCGGCAAGGAGCCTCTTAATGGACCCGGAAACACCGGAGCTCTACAACCGCCGCAAGGAAGACCGTCCCCAGCGCCGCCTGCGTAAGGGGATGTATATCCTTCCGTCACTATTTACCACGGCAAACATTGCGGCCGGCTACTACGCCATTCTCCAGGTGACGCACGCCGCCTCGAACGAACCATGGCACTTCGATAATGCCGCCAAGGCGATTGGATTTGCCGTGCTGTTCGACGGCCTGGACGGCCGCATCGCGCGGATGACGCGTACCAGCAGCGACTTTGGGAAGGAATTGGACTCTCTCGCCGATGTGATTACCTTCGGAGTTGCTCCGGCCATGCTGGCATGGATGTGGGGCTTTCGGCAGATGCCATACTTCGTCTCCTCGAATGACGCCGTCGGCAAGCTGATCCAGTTTGGTGCGATTGCAAGCTTTCTGTTTCTGATGGCCGGCGCCAGCCGCCTCGCTCGCTTTAACATCACCACAAACCCTCAGCCTTCGAATCCAGGGCGGCCCGGGAAAAAATACTTCGTAGGCATGCCGATTCCCGCCGGCGCGGGCGTGATCGCGGCGGTAGTCCACTTCTTTGAAGGGGAACCCGTCGGTTCTTGGTGGATATCCGTCACCTGGCTGTTGATGATTGTCAGCGTTGCTTACATGATGGTAAGCACCTGGCGCTTCTACAGCTTTAAGGACATCGACTTCCGCTCGCGCCAGCCATTTCGGCTGGTCATCCTTTTGGCGGCGCTCTTTGCGGCGATCTGGTTCTTCTCGCGGTATGTGCTGTTCGGCATTGCTTTGCTATACATGTTCTCTGGTGTGATCTGGCGGTTGCAGTGGATCTTCCGCCGAAAAACGAATTCTCCCCCTCCCGCCTACAGGGAAGCATCTCAGGAGCTATGAGTTCGAATTTCAAATCGGTCTCGGGATCTCAATCCGAGGCGCTACGCGATACCAACTTGTATCGCGTGGTCATTGTCGGTGCAGGTTCTCTCAAGGGCAAGGAAACAGCTGAGGTCCTGGGCGAGCGCAATTTTCCATCCCTCGACATAAAGTTGCTTGATGATGACGAATCACTGGGACAACTCGAAACGATCGGGGAAGAGATCACGTTTATACAAAACGTCAGAGCTGAACAGTTTGACAAAATCGATTTTACATTCTTCGCTTCTGACGCTGATTGCACGCGTAAGAATTGGAATACGGCGCGTCACGCCGGCAGTGCAATTGTCGATCTGTCATATGCCTTGGAAGATGAGTCCCAGGCGAAGCTTCGGTCTCCATGGATCGAGCGGGAAAGTGGCACTGTTCAAACCCCGGAACTTCAACCAGGACCTTCGGTTGTTGCACACCCAGTCTCCGTGATCCTGGCATTGTTGGTGTTGCGTATCCAGAAAACCGTTTCCCTTGATAGTGTGATTGCGACTGTTTTTGAACCGGCATCGGAGCACGGACAGAAGGGAATTGATGAACTTCATGAGCAGACCGTCAATCTGCTTTCGTTTCAGCAATTGCCGAAGGTGGTCTTTGATGCCCAGGTTGCTTTCAACATGCTGGCGCGTTATGGGCGGCAATCAACTCCATCTCTCGATACCATAGAAGCCCGCATCTTGAAGCATTATCGGAAAATCACACCTTCCGGGACGATTGTTCCGTCCTTGCTCTTGCTTCAGGCTCCTGTGTTCCACGGGTACGCGCTTGCCATTCACGTTCAAGGTGATAAGCCAGCCGATCTCGACGCTGTCAGTGCCGCTCTTGCCGGCGATCATGTATCCGTAACGCCCGCCGGCGAGGAGGCTCCCAGCAGCGTGGGGGCGGCGGGACAAAGTGGAATCATGGTATCCGTGGTTGCGGATACCAGCGATGCTAATGCCTTCTGGATCTGGGCTACGGCAGACAACCTTCGCATTGCTGCCGCAACTGCCGTCGAATGCGCGGAGAGCATGTCCGCCAGCAGGCCGAGGGGGAAGATTCAGTGAGATGCCGATTGGCAGGGCTCGTAGCCCTCCTCTTGCTGCTAAGCACAGCCTGTGGCTATCACACCGCGGGGCATGCCGCTCAGCTTCCGCAAGACATTCGCTCGATCGCAATCCCTTCATTTGTCAATCAGACTCAGACCTATAAAATCGAGCAAATGCTCACGAGCGCCGTCGTGCGCGAGATGGTTACCCGGACGCACTATCACGTTTTAAATGAGGTTGAGGAAGGCGCAGACGCAACCTTGCATGGAACTGTGACTTCAACCTATACGGCTCCCCTGACATATGATTCTGTGACCGGCCGGGCCGCCAGCGTAATGGTGATCGTGACGATGAAAGTTTCGCTCAATGACCGCCAAGGCAAAGTCCTCTACCAAAACGATTCCTACATCTATCGCGATCAGTACCAGGTTTCGCGGGAACTCTCCAGTTTCTTCGAAGAGGATTCGCCGGCCTTCCAACGCCTTTCGCGCGATTTTGCTCGGACTCTGGTGAGCAATATCCTGGAGGGATTCTGATGCGTTCGTTTGCACAGGCGGATCGTTTTGTTTCCGAAGTGCAAGCGCGCAAACTGCGTCCAGCATACGTTTTCGTCGGTGATGAAGCTTTTTTCCGAAAGCGCTGCCGCGAGGCAATTCTCGATCACCTGGTTCCTTCCGATCTCCGAGACTTCAGTTTTTTTGATTTCGATCTTGCTGACACCGACCTGGCAGAGATTCTCGACCGCGCCCGCACGCCATCCTTGATGGCTCCATTTCAAATTTTCTTTGTGCGCGGCGTGAAGGCCTTGTTTGGCCGCGGCTCCAACGACGAAAAACTTGGCGCGATCGAGGCGTACTGCAAAGACCCCAACCCGGATGCTGTACTTATCTTTGTGGCCGATCACATCAGCATTCCTGCCGACGCGCGCCGCATGGACCTGAACGACAAGGACCGTTACCAGCGAATCCGCGACACCTTGGGCGACTACTGCGCCATCGTGGAACTTGCCCGAGTGGAAGAGGGCGACGCCGTGCGCTGGATCGGCGAGTACTGCACGACCCGAGAAGTAAAGATCGATGTGGACGCCGCGCGCGAAATGGTGGATGCCCTCGGCGGCGACATGATGATGGTGTCCAACGAACTTGAGAAGCTGATTCTCTATGTGGGAGAGAAGAAGCGCATCACGCTGGGCGATGTAGAGACCATGGTCCTTGCCGCGAAGCAGCGCTCTCTCTACGAATTAACGGATGCCATTTCCTCGAAGGATCGGGTACGCGCGCTGCAAATGCTGGATTCATTGCTGACCACAGGGGACGGCGACGAGGCAGCTATCGGTCATCTCTACATGCTGGCCAAGACTTTCCGCCAGATGTTGGTGATCCTCGAACGGAACGTCCGCGACCAGCGCATGCTTTGGGCGGCGCTTTGGCAGGGTTTTCGGGTACCGCCGTTTGCTGCCGATGACATCATCAAACAGGCACGACGCTACAAATCGAAGCGGGAACTCACCCGCGCGATTCGGTTGGTTGCGAAGACCGACTTGGCACTGCGTTCAAATCCTCCCAGCAAACGCTTTGTCCTCGAAAAGCTGGTCCTCGATCTTACGGCCGATCCTAAAGTAGAAGTTCCGGGGTGGTCGCAGGATGAGCTGCCGGTTTAGGCGGAACGGCTAGATGGTGAATCTTGCAGCTTACCTGGGTCGTCTCAGGTATACGGGTCCGACCGCTCCCACGCCTGAAACCCTACGAGCTTTGCATCTCGCGCACCTTTACGCGGTTCCTTTTGAGAACCTGGATATAGGCCTCCACCGGCTTATTGCATGTGATGTGTCTGCCGCTGTTCGCAAGGTTGTGGAACTAAAGCGAGGCGGCTTTTGTTACGAGCTCAACTCTGCTTTTGGGGCGCTCCTGCAACGCTTAGGATTCAAGGTAACAATGCTTTCTGCCCGCGTTGCCCGGCGTGACGGCAGTTCAAGCCCGGAATTCGATCACCTGACGCTGCGAGTGGACCTCAAAGAGCCGTGGCTTGCGGATGTTGGTTTCGGCGAGTCATTCTTGGAACCTTTGCTCTTGCAACCGGAGATCGTGCAGGAACAGCATGGCAGGCAATTTCGGCTGATGCCGGAGGGAACCTCCATTCGTATGGAAAGGGCGGAGCCAGACGGCAGCTGGCTGCGTCAGTATTCTTTTACGGAGATCCCACGTCGCCTGGATGAGTTCGCAGAGATGTGTCGATTTCATCAGACCTCTCCGGATTCTCACTTTACCCAGAATCGAATTTGTACGCGAGCGACGCCTGACGGGCGTATCACGCTCTCTGGTCGAAAGTTGATTGTCACGAAGAGCGGAGTGCGAACGGAGAATGACTTAGGAACGGAAGAAAATTGGCTTGCTGCCCTGAAGGAGCACTTCGGCGTGGTGCTATAGGTCTTGCTTCGCCAACAAAAAGCAAATCGGCAGGCTCAAGCCTGCCGAATCGAGCAAGAACAAGTATTGCTATTTCAGCCCACGAACGCGGGCGCTCAACCGCGATTTGTAGCGCGACGCGGTATTGGAATGAATCACGCCCTTCTGGATCGCTTTATCGAGGGCCGAGACGGTCTTGCGATAAGACGTCTCCGCCGATTCCTTTTCCCCCTTGGCGAGGGCCTCGCGCATATCACGCAACGCGGTGCGCAAACGGGAACGGTTAGCTCGGTTGCGAGCGGTGCGTTTTTCGGTCTGACGGGCGCGCTTTAGCGCCGAAAAATGATTTGCCATTCTGCCTGATTACCTTCGTTTCTTATCGAGGATGTTCCGGTGGGTACCGAATACGGTATTTTACGGGAGTAAGTCGTGACTGGTCAACCAGATGACAAATCCTCTTGAGCGGCTTAAGGTACTGGTCAATTCGTCCACTCCAATTGTTGTTATGGAGACGGTCGAAGAACTGCGCGCGCTCACCCTTGTTCGGGCTGCGTGTGCCGATCTCAATATGGCGACATTTGAGTGGAGTGTCGCCGACGGCCTGTTTCGTTCAGGAACGCGACCATCCGACACGCAGGCTTACGCTACCCATTCTCGGTCGGCCGTGCCTTCTGAGGGCAAGGATGCGCCTCCATCAGCCATTTACAACACGACCAATCCAGTTCAGGCGCTGGCAAACTTGGAAAGTATGTCCATTGAGGCCGTCTTTGTCTTCAAGGACTTTCATCGTCACATGGAAGACCCAATCACCATACGGAGGCTCCGGGATGTGGGGCAGAAGTTTTCGGCGAATCGGCGCACGCTCATCTTGACCGCGCCGTCGATCCAGATGCCCCCGGAACTTACCAGCCTGGTTGAGTATTTCGATCTCCCCTTGCCGGATCAACAGCGACTACGGGAAATCGTTCACGAGACCTATGCCCGCCTGTCAAGAACCTACACGCTTCAGCTCAAGCTCGACGCGGCTGGCGTAGATGCAGTCGCGGCCAATCTACGGGGCCTTACTGAAGAAGAAGCCGAGCGTGCGACTTCGCAAGCGATCGTGAGCCGCTATGCGCTCTGTCCCGACACCATTACCGACATCCTTAGCGCCAAGAAGGAGTTGCTGCGCCGGTCTGGCATGCTGGAGTTCATTGAGGTTTCGGACAATATGGCTGCGCTGGGAGGGATAGAGGATCTCAAGAACTGGCTCGCGCGGCGCCGGGGCGCCTGGGAGGACGCGGCGCGTGAATATGGTCTTGAGCCTGCACGAGGCGTCATCATTCTGGGTGTGCAGGGTTGCGGCAAAAGCATGTGCGCCCGTGCGATCGCCGGTGAGTGGAAACTTCCATTGGTGAAGTTCGACACCGCAGCCATCTATGACAAGTTCATCGGTGAGACGGAGAAGCGAATTCAGAAGGTCTTCAAGGTCGCTGAAGGCTTGGCTCCCTGTGTGCTTTGGATTGATGAGTTAGAAAAAGTTTTTGCTGGTAGTGGTCCTGATTCCGCGTCTGTCGACGCCGGCGTTTCCTCGCGCATTCTTGCTGCCTTTCTCGGCTGGATGCAAGATCGCAAGTCGCCGGTATTCGTCGCGGCTACCTGCAATAACGTGAATGCTCTTCCGCCAGAATTGATTCGTAAAGGACGATTCGACGAGTTGTTTTTCGTCGACCTACCGAACCAGGCGGAACGTAAACAGATTTTTGCCATCCAGTTAGCCCGAAAGAAGCGTAATGCGGGCGAATTTGATCTTGATCAGGTTTCCGCCGCGGCAGAGGGCTACTCTGGCGCGGAGATCGACGCGGCTGTGCAGACAGCCCTTTACGCCTCTTACTCCAGCAAGCAGCCCATGAGCACCCAGCTACTACTGAATGCTCTGAAGGGCACAGTTCCGCTTTCGAGAACTCGCGCCGAGGAACTGGATGCGCTTCGGGAATGGGCTCGTACCAGGGCTGTTCCAGCGTCGGTGACGGTGGCGAAAGCAGAGGCGGTGTAAACGGGCTGAGTCTACAATGATCGGCCCGGTGCAGGCATCGTGCCCGCCATTGACTCCATCTAAGGAGCGGGGTAACCTTGATCGCAATGGTAGTTGCTTGCACTTCGGCGCGAGCACTTCGGCTGGTTCCATCTCCACGCTCCAGAATGGTTTGTCTGCAATCGACCTCGGTCCAGCGCCGGGCGTGTACGTTTGTGCGGGCTGGAGTTGACGGTATTACGTCGGCTGTTTGTCTAGAACGGTTTGTACGGAAGGGTGCGCCAGCAGCTGAATGAAGAAAAGCATCGAAATTAGTCCCAATATTGAGCTTTTGTTCGGCACTCGGGATGAAAATCTGCACCTTCTCGAGGAGGGCCTGAACGTCACGATTGATCTAAGGTCGAAATCTATCGAACTGGAGGGCGCGGCGCGGGATGTCGGCCGCGCCGAACAAGTATTCGCTGATTTCGAACACCTTCAGCGCTCGGGACATACGTTCAACAATGGCGATCTCAACAGCATGCTCCGCGTTCTGGTTACCGATCCCAAAGCAAGCCTGCGAGATCTTGCTGAAGCGGGACGTCAGCGATCCCTTGGTAGGCGATCTGTTCAGCCCAAAAGCGCTAATCAGAGGCGTTACCTCGATGCCATCGAAGGCCACGACATGGTTTTCGGGATCGGACCTGCTGGGACTGGGAAAACTTATCTCGCGGTTGCAATGGCGATATCGGCCTTGATCGCGAAGCGCGTGAATCGCATCATCCTCGCCAGGCCTGCCGTCGAAGCTGGAGAGCGCCTCGGGTTTCTGCCTGGGACGTTGCAGGAGAAAATCGATCCGTATTTGCGTCCGCTCTACGACGCACTTTATGACATGCTGGATCCGGAGCGAGTGGATCGCTACCTTGAAAAGAACGTAATTGAAATCGCTCCCATTGCTTTCATGCGCGGACGCACGCTGAACGACTCATTCGTTATTTTGGACGAGGCGCAGAACACAACTTCCGAACAGATGAAGATGTTCGTCACTCGTTTGGGATTCAACTCCAAGGCCGTAATCACCGGAGATGTAACGCAAATCGACTTGCCGAATGCGCGCCGAAGCGGTCTGATCGAAGCCGTTGATATCCTGAAAAATGTGGATGGCTTGACCTTTGTGTACTTTGACGAAGGTGACGTAGTTCGGCACCATCTGGTTCAACGCATCATTCGCGCATATGATGAGCACAGGACGCGGGTTGCGGAAGAACAGCTATCTTTGCTGGAAGCGAAAGGTGCGACGTCGCCCAAGGCAAACGGTACTGAGATAAGTGTTCCTCCCGTTCAGGAGTTGGGGCAGGCGCAACCTGAAGTCAAGGAATAATCTAGACTGCTGAAGAGGGAGGGCACCGGCGACGGCCCTCCCTTTGATTTGGTATTCGCTACGCGGAGAAGATCGGTGGTCATCTTTCGCAAGCGGGTTGCGCAGTTGACCGAGCGTGCATTATCGATGTTCGTGGGACGTGCGGCGCGTGCAGCCGGCGTCTTAGGCGAGGTTCACGTCCTTTTGACAAGTAACCGCGAAATGCGGTCGTTGAATGGCCGCTTTCGCGGGAAGAACGGCCCAACCGATGTGCTTTCGTTTCCGGCAGAACCTTCAATGAGCATCGGATTTGCTGGAGATGTGGCAATCTCAGCGGAAATTGCGGCTACTAACGCACGCTTACTCGGACACTCACCCGCCGAAGAAGTCAAGATACTGGCCCTTCATGGAATGCTTCATTTGGCTGGATATGATCACGAGAGAGACGAGGGAGAGATGGCGCAACGCGAGCGTCAGTTGCGCAAGAAATTGAAGCTTCCGCAGACGCTGATCGAAAGGAGCAGTTCGATCGAAAGCCTACCATTCAGGAAATCTGCCGGTCTCATGCGGTCGAGACAGAGGCATAGTCGATGAATTATGCGATCGCAGTAGCGCTACTTCTGCTCCTCGGGATTCTGGCGCTCGTCTCGTACGTGGATCGTCTTTACTCTGAGATTGGCAAGTTCCTCTCGCGCGAGTTTCAAGACAACATTGATTCTTTTGAGCAGAAGGTCGAACCTCGTTTGGGGGTCAGCCGCACGCGAGCTCTGCTCTCGATGGCGCTGCTTACCCAGATGACCATCGCCGCTATCGCTGTAGTGATCGGTTATGCGATATTCCGCGATGCCAACTGGACTTCGCACGAGATCCTGGAAGGCATTCTGAGTCTTGTACTGATCATCATTGTGTTTAACCGCTTCCTGCCCTTTGTGTTGTTCGCGCGTACAGCCGGTATATGGCTTGTCCGCTGGACATTCTTGCTGCGTGTCCTAATTTACGCGGTTCTTCCCATGACACTGGTCCTTGGCTTTTTGCAATCTGTCACGGCGCTTACGAAGGAACATGTCGACGAAGCCCCGGAAACTCAAGCTGAAGCTGTAGATGCTCTTCTGGAAGCTGGACAAGAAGAAGGCATATTGGATGAAACCAATCGTGACCTGATCCAGTCCGTGGTCGAGTTTGGAGAAAAAACTGTTCGCGAGGCGATGAAGCCACGGCCGGAAATCACGGCTGTCACGGTGAATACGACCGTGGAGCAATTGATCGAATTACTGCGTGTGCATCCGTTCTCGCGCGTGCCTGTTTACGAGGGCTCGATCCATAACATCAAGGGCATCGTTTACGCGCAAGACATCCTGCAGATTCCCGATAGCGAAGCTTCAATGCGCACCGTCGATACCCTGATGAGGCGGGACGTCTATTTCGTTCCGGAGAGCAAGCTTGGAAGCGACCTGTTGCGGGAAATGCAGAAAAACAACATTCGGATGGCAATTGTGGTAGACGAATACGGTGGAGTTGCGGGACTGGTTACGATCGAGGATCTGGTCGAAGAGATAGTTGGTGAGATCAGCGACGAACACGAAAAAGGAGAAATTGTTCGCGAAAATGATCACACCTACGTGGTGCGCGGCAATATGGACATCGACCGATTGGATGAGCTTTTTGGAATCCGTCCCGAGGGGCAGGAATCTGCCACCGTTGCCGGCCTGGTGAGCGAACTTGCCGGCCGCATACCCCACAAGGGCGAGGTCGTAGAGGTGGATGGGCTCCGCTTTGAGGTTGTGGAATCAACCGAGCGTCGTGTCGAACGAGTACGCGTCTCCGTACCACAGCCACGGCAAATGAAGCTGATATAGTCCTTCCATGTTCCAAACGCTAAGTCAGTCCTGACGCCATGGCATTTCACTCTGGATTTGTTTGCATTCTCGGCCTGCCCAATGCCGGCAAATCGACATTGCTGAATGCGCTGGTGGGCGAAAAGCTGGCTATCATCAGTCCGAAGCCTCAGACCACGCGCAATCGAATCCTGGGTGTAATTAATGCCCGTGGAAAAAAAGGGCGACCCAAAGGCCAGGTCATACTTATTGACACGCCCGGTGTGCATAAGCCTGACAGTTCGCTCGGACGCAAGATGATGTCTGAAGTGCGAGATGCTCTCGAGGGCAGTCACTTAGTCCTTCTGATTGTCGATATCGCTGCCCGCCACAACCCTGCCGATCCGATAGTCCTCGATGTTCTGAAGAAGGCAAACACTCCGGCATTCTTGCTGCTCAACAAGATCGATCTTCTCAGGGGAAGCAAAGAAAAGTTACTACCGCTGATGGACCGGTTTCGCGAGGCTTATCCTTTTCAGGAGATCATCCCAATCTCCGCGCGCAAGCGCGAAGGCCTTGACCTACTTTTAGAGAAAACCATTGAGGCATTGCCTGATGGCCCGCGCTACTTTGACTGCGATCAGCTGACGGATCAACCATTGCGCTTCATGGTAGCCGAAGGTATACGTGAGCAGATCATGTTTGAGACCAGTGAAGAACTTCCTTACACGACTTCTGTTGTGGTCGAGAAGTTCGAAGAGGGGGAACGGCTCACCCGGATCGCCGCTGTTATCTATTGCGAGCGCGAAGGGCAGAAGCGAATTTTGGTGGGCAAAGGCGGAAGCATGCTGAAGAAGATAGGTACTGCTTCGCGCGTGCAAATTGAAAAGATGGTCGATACCAAGGTTTACCTGGAATTGTTTGTGAAGGTCGTGCCTAACTGGCGCGATTCTGGACACTTTGTCGACGAACTGGACTGGCGTTCCCAACTTAATCGACTGGCTGGTAAGGGCAGCTAACCTACTGTCTGAGCCGGAACTGTTGTAAAATCCCAATGCCGAGGGGTCTAACCCATGGAGTGTTCAGAGACCCATACTCGTAGCTTCGAGGCCGACAAGTTGATCCTACAGCTTAAGGTCACGCTGGCTGCCGACAAAGCCGCGGTTGATCCTGTCGTGCAAGGGATCATGTCCATCGTGCGGCAGATGCAGTGTGCCGTAGGTAAGGAAGATTCAATCGAGCTCGCCATATCCGAGGCTCTCGCGAATGCGGTCGTTCACGGATGCCGCTCTGACCCTTCGAAGATTATCGAATGTGATGTGGCTTGCGATGAGACCCGCGGAATGCTGATTGTTGTCCGCGATCCTGGGCCGGGCTTTGATCCTAACGTATTACCCAGCCCTGTGCAGGGACAGAATATTTATTCCAACCACGGTCGTGGAATCTATCTCATCAACCAACTAATGGACGAAGTGGAGTTCCAGAAAAACGGCACCGAGATTCATATGCTGAAGAAGCCTTAGGATTCTCCCTCGATTTTGCAGCGCACCCTATTCCTTTGCGGCAATCCCCAAAGTCTTCATTTTCCGATAGAGATGGCTGCGCTCCAGGCCAAGGACCTCTGCCGTGCGGCTTACGTTCCCGTGGTTTTCGTCTAGCTTCTTGAGAATGTAGTCGCGCTCATAGGCGGCCCTTGCCTGGTGTAATGTCGAAAATTCCGGGGAGGCCGAGCGTCGGCCGCCATCACGATGCACCAACGGCGGAAGTTGCTTACGATCAAACCGCGTTGTCGTCGGATTCATAATCACGATTCGCTCAATCACATTACGCAGTTCGCGCACGTTTCCCGGCCATGAGTAACGCATCAGCGTCTCTACAGCATCGTCCGTGATTTCGCGGGGACGTCGTCCATAGGTGGCAGAAAATTCTTTGAGAAAATACCGCGCCAGCAGGGGCACGTCTTCTTTCCGTTCTCGCAAGGGGGGGACAGAAAAGGGGATTACGTTAAGCCGGTAAAAAAGATCTTCGCGAAAATTTCCGATAGAGATTTCCTCTTCCAGATCCTTGTTCGTCGACGCTATGACCCGAGTGTCCACTGTGATGGGCTCTTCACTCCCCACTGGGGCAAAGCGTTGCTCGTCCAGCGTACGCAGTACCTTTGCCTGAGTCTTTAAACTCATGTCGCCAACTTCATCGAGGAAAAGAGTTCCGCCATGGGCTTTCTGAAACTTACCCTCTTTGTCGGTGGTTGCACCGGCAAACGAACCCAGCTTGTGACCGAATAATTCGCTTTCGATCAGATCCTCGGGAATAGCGGCGCAGTTTACTTCGACAAACATCTCCTCTTTTCGCAGACTCTGCGCATGGATAGCATGCGCAACAAGCTCCTTTCCCGTGCCTGACTCGCCGAAGATCAGCACCCGCCCGTTAGTCGGTGCCATGAGCTGTATCTGTTGTCGCAGGGCCTTCACTGGAACACTTTCGCCGACGATGATACTTTTCGGCGTAAGCTGTCTCTTGAGGTCGCGATTTTCCTCCCGTAATCTCTTGGCGTCAATCGCGTTCTTAACCAGCACCAGCGTGCGTTCGATCGAGAGAGGCTTTTCGAGAAAGTCGTAGGCTCCAAGCTTGGTAGCTCGAACGGCAGTTTCGATGGTGCCGTGCCCTGAAATCATGATGACTTCAGGAGCGCTTTCGAGGTCGCGGATCTTCTGCAAAGTCTCGAGGCCATCCATTCCCGGAAGCCAAACGTCGAGCAACACGAGGTCGAAGCCAGAGCTGCGCAGCTCTTCCAGGCAGCGTTCGCCACTTTCGGCTACTGCCGCTTTGTATCCTTCATCCTCCAGCACACCCTTCAGCGACTGTCGGATGCCGGCTTCGTCATCGACGATGAGAATGTTATGCATGACTTCGTGTATTTGTTCTCATCGCAGACTCAGGCACGACCGGCAATTCCACCACAAACTTTGTGCCCACAGGTCGATTCTCCTCGACGCGGATCGAGCCGCGATGGTCCTCAATGATCCGGCTGACAATTGCCAGACCGAGGCCCGTTCCCCGCTTCTTAGTGGAGAAGTAGGGCAAGAAGAGCCGTTCCTTCAGTTCCTGGGTCACGCCATGCCCGGTATCCGCGACGGTAATCTCTACCGTGTCTTTCGCGTCTACGAGTGCGGTCGAGATCTGAATCTCACGATGCATCGAACCCTGCATAGCCTCAGCCGCATTGTCTACCAGGTTCGCGAGAGCACGTTTCATCGCTTCGGGATCGGCCATGACATTCGGCAGGTCGGGTGCCAAAACTGTTTGCACCCTAATGTTGTCCAGGCGTCCGTTGAACATGGAAAGCGTATTCTCGACGATGGTATTGATGCTGGACGGCTGCGGATTCGCTGTTGGGAATCTTGCTAATGTCGAGAACTCATCTACCAGGGCCCTCACTGTTTCGACCGCGCCTGCGATGGTGTCCGCGCATGTCTGGATGATCTTTAGCGATGCAGGATCGGGGGCTATGCCGCGATCCAAGTGACGGTGTATCCGTTCCGCTGAAAGCGCTATCGGCGTCAGAGGATTCTTGATCTCATGGGCAACGCGCCTGGCAACCTCTCTCCATGCAGCCTGCTTCTGAGCCTTTAATAGGTCGGAGAGATCTTCGAACACAACAACATGACCGAGACGTTGTCCCTCGTGCTGCAGGGTCGCCACCGTCAGGGCCACGCTCAATTTTGCATGCCCAACGGACATTTCCAGTTGGTTTGTCGTCGTACCCATACGATCAGCACGCCGCAAGAGCGGCTCAAGATCTTCCAGTATGTCCTGTGGAAAAACCTCACGCAGCAAAGCGCCTTCGACGGCCTTAAGCGAGTTGGCCTCATGGCCGTTGGGATGAAACAGGCGGAGTAATGCCTGGTTGCTGTGGGTTACACGTCGATGTGCATCGAGTGACAGTACGCCGGTCGGAATGCTGTCGAGGATTGTCTCAATATGTCGACGCCTCTGCTCAAGCGCCATGTTCGCTGCACCCAACTCGCGGCTTGAAGCCTCAATCTGGCGTCGACTGCCTTCGAGTTCCTCCGCCATTCGATTGAAAGACCGCACCAAGTCGCCGATCTCATCTGCCGCTCGGACTTCCACGCGATAATCGAGACGGCCGCGAGAAATTTCCTGGGTCGCCTCGGCTAGAGCTGCGACGGGCCGGGTTACTAACTTTGACAAAAATAGCGCAAGCCACGTGGTCGCGAAAAGAACCAGGACCGTAAGAAGTAGCAGAAGTCCCATGTATGTGCGACGCACCAGTTTCCGATTGGCGGCCAGTTCCAGATACCGCTGCTGACTTGCTTCGACTTGCTTCACCGTGTCGGAAAACGTCTTTGGTAGTGGCATGGCTACCAATACAAATCCCATATTGCCCACAGGCGCGCTACCAACGATATATTCCGTTTTCTCCCAAGTTACGCGAACCGGGGCATTATTGAATGGCAAGCGGGGCAACTTTGGTTTTAATTCAAGCCAGGAAGTGGGAGCACCGAAGCTGGCCTCTGCATTGTCATCCTGAATCGCAAGAGCAAAGCCGCCCTGCAATGTCTTTTCGTGCTCGCGAAACACCGCCATCACTGGTGTGAAACTGTGACCCGTGAACGAATGTTGTATTTCCGGACTCGCCGCTATCGATTCAGCCTCAATCCGTGCATTTTGGGCCGCGTAGTTTGAGATCAGGCCCACCATGGCAGCGGTGTCCTGGCGGACTTCTTCCACTGGCTGAGAAAACCATTTTTCAATGGAGCGATTCATCAAGCCGTAGGCGAACCAGAACATCACAATGACGGGAAGGAAAGAAAGCAGCAGGCTGGCTACTACGAGTCGTGTACGAAATTTCGATCCCAAAACACCAAGCCGGCGTTCCGCGAAAAGCTTGAGAAGGTTGCGCGCCAGCACGAAAGTCAGAGCAACAAAAAGCAGAAAAATGACCGCAGACAACGCAGCAAAGAAAACCAATTGTTGGTTCGTATCTGGGGACAAGTTCAGGCTGAATGAGGTTTGCCAGAGAATGACCGCTAACAGAAGGAGTACACCCACTGTCAGGAGGAGAATTGCCCTCCCGCGATTGGAAGTCTTTCCAGGCCGGTTTGAACTTTGAACCGTCACAAAAACGCAGCCCATCGCATCGGCGAAAGAAATAGATGGTATGGGGTCTGCTTCACCAATTATAAGCCGCTATTCTCGGAGAAGAAGCAGCAACTGCCGTGTACAAAGCGGGTTCTCGCTGCTCTTAGAAGGCAGAGTTTGTGGCATTTTAAAGTTCAAGCGAGGGGCAGAAAACGTTCTAGCGGACACCCTTCACATCTCGGCGCCGCTTTCAGGCAATGTTGCTTTCCTACAGCTACCATCAAGCCATGCATGTCGTTGTATATCTGGACAAGAGGAGTCCTTTTTGCTCTGCTCATGGGTGACGGGCGATGCGAAAGCGAAGTCACTTTGCCCGGTTTGCAGGGCTCTGTGGTCACCGGATAGAGAGCTCGCTCCATCATGGCACGCACCTGCTCGTAATCAGTGGAGGTAGGCACAATTCGATGCCTATCGAGCACACGTCGCGCATACGCGTCGACGACAAAAACTGGATGCTGACCCGCATAGAGCAGAATTGCATCCGCAGTTTCTGGGCCGATGCCTTTGACCTTAAGCAACTCTTGCCGCAAGTGGCCCGTTGGGCGTGCGAACATTTTCCTTAGAGAACCTCCGTAGTTCGTGTCCAGAAAGGCCACAAAAATCTTTAGACAACGCGCTTTCTGCCGGAAGAATCCAGCGGGGCGGATCAGGTCCTCCAACTTTTCTAGCGGGATCTCGCGCACTTTCCTTACACTTAGCATGTTCGCAGAACGTAATCCCTGCAGTGCGAGTCTCGCACTCGTCCATGCGGTGTTTTGCACCAGGCATGCTCCTACTATCACTTCAAACGAGGTCCTTCCGGGCCACCAGTGTTGGGGACCCCAAGCCCGATACAAGGCACGATAGTATTCACGAATTTGCGAAGCCTTCTGTTCCATCGCTGCCGAGATCGCCTTATCTGATTCCATGATGGCAGTCACCGTAATTACGCTGATGCCTCTGTTCTACACACCGTTCCTGTCGAAGAACGAGTGTTGCCTGTCGCAGAAACCGAACTCTCTCATGGTATGCTGACGAGCGCTTTAGTCCACCTTGTTCATCGGAGATCGGAATGACTGTCTCGCGTCGCGACTTTCTGGCCACTGCTGCCATTGGATCTATCTCGCTGGGCCTGGAAGGCCAGAATACCGAGGAGTCGAAGAAGGCCCAAACGCAGACTCTCGCGGGAAAGCGCCCCATTATCATTTCTGCCGGGAATGGCTTCAACTATATCGAAGAAGCTTTCAACATGCTCCGCAGCGGTACCGACACGCTTGATGCTGCGCTGCGCGTTGTTCGTGGCCCTGAGGATGATCCGAATGATGACAGTGTCGGTTACGGCGGGCTGCCGAACGAGGAGGGAGTTGTCGAGCTCGATGCCTGCTGCATGCATGGTCCTACCCGGCGAGCAGGCTCTGTCGGTGGCGTGCGGAACATCAAGAATGTTTCTCTCGTCGCCAAGGCTGTCATGGACCACACCGGGCACGTGATGCTGGTGGGGGATGGGGCCGAGCGATTCGCCGTCGCACAGGGCTTTCCGCGAGAGAATCTGCTGACCGAGCACTCTCGTAAGCTGTGGCTGCTTTATAAGGAGACACATTCCGACTGGTGGGGACCGGGGCTAACCGATCCGAACTGGAAGAAGCGTCTGCGTGCCGCCATAAAAGATGACGAGTGGCAGGCTCGCATCGAGCGTATGCAGCAGGCAGCAAGCGATCTCGGCATTCCCAAAGAAGAGCAGATGGCTGCCATTCGCAAAATCATCTACCCACCTACTGGCACGATTCATTGTTCTGCTCTCAACGAGAAGGGCGAGATTTCGGGTGTGACAACCACCAGCGGCCTGGCGTGGAAGCTTCCCGGGCGCTGTGGAGACTCGCCGATCATCGGAGCCGGCTGCTACACCGACCAGGATGTGGGCTCGGCGGGTGCCACTGGAAGTGGTGAGGAGAATATCAAGGTGGCAGGCGCGCACACCATCATCGAAAACATGCGCCATGGAATGACTCCCCTCGAAGCAGGGCAAGATGCATTGAAGCGGATAGTCCGCAACTACAACGGCGATATGGAACGATTGAAGTACATGGATATGACGTACTACATCCTGCGCAAGGATGGCGCCTATGCCGGGGTTTCGCTTTGGGAAGGCTACGAAGTTGGAAAGCCACACCGGATCTCGGTACACGACGGCACCAAGCGGAACGAAAAGACGATCAACATGTTTCCGGGTGTCTCGCAGGAGTGGCCGCCGACTCCGGGAAGCACTGCTAGTTTGTAGGGGGCGAGCCCGCATCGGACGCCGCGAAGATGATGGAGATCCCGCTAGGGCCCGGTATTCAGTCGTGCCAGTTCATTCTCGAACAGTGGATTCGTGGGAAACTCGTCGCGCAGAGAGGCCAGGAGTTCGATTGCTCGGGCCTTATCCTTCTCACGCACATAGGCGATCGCCAGCAGGATGCGCGCAAACGGCGCCAGGTAACGGCCCTTATCGGCGGTTAGCTGCAACTCTTGAATGCCAACCTTCTTGTCTCCACCCACGCCCCCAAGACGCAACAACCATCGTACCGGCGCTGACATGCTCCCAATGATGTACTTACTGGTCCCTGTCGCAATGTGCGCGTCATAACACTCCGGATCCACTTCCAGCAATTGCTCCGCCCAGCGACTCGATTCGTTCGTAAAACGGAGCGAGGCTATGTTGCTCTTGTCGATCAATGCAGCATAGTCGGCCCGCAAACCAGCAGCCAATGTCAGGCCAAAGAGGGCGTCGCGATCCTTTGGATTCTTCGCCAACCGAGCTTTCGCACGCTCGTCTGCCAGTTGAAGTGCTGCGTTGAAGCGGTCGCGAATCGCGGGATCCGCCTTTTGCTTCTTGCGGTCATCGAACTTCTTGTCGTCCTCATAGAATTGTGATTCCAGAATTCCCAGGCGATGGAACTCGGAGAACAGCAATCCCGCCGCGTCGGCCACTAGTCCCATAGGATTGTCAGGATGAGCTTGCTCCCACGCAGTAAATGTGCGGTGTGCACCATCGAAATCCAGCGCGTAGAGCAGACGAAATCCCTCGTCCAAGGACGGCTCTTTGACTGTAGCGTTCGCAGCCCACGTTTGGAGGCTGCAAGAAACGAATACCACCAACATTGCGAACCGGAATTCCGTTTTGCGTGATTGAGCCATCGATTGTCGGGGCATTCTGCCTTCTGTTTCTGCAAAAGGCAACTGTCTATTTTCACAAAGTTAGATGCCAGCGGAAGGGTACTCTGTATTGAATTTACAATCCATTTACATTTTTGGTGCGCAGGGATTGGAATATCAGCCGTCACGAATCCGCTCTGCAGCCGGGAGAATAGCTGCGGCTCAGAATCGCGCGAGTTTGACGCCCTACCGCCCCTCTGCTACCGTCAAAGGTTTCCTTCTTGCTGAATTCATGCGCTGTAGCGCAACGAATCGAGGGCGATCATGGCCTTAAAGTTTCGCGGAGTAGATTTTATTCAGTTCGATGGCTTGCTGAGTGAGGACGAGCGCCTGGTCCGTGACACCAGCAGGAAGTTCATCGAAGACAACCTGATCCCCATCATTGAAGAGTGCAACCGCGCAAGCCGCTTCCCGCGCGAACTGGTGAAGCCTATGGCCGATCTCGGCTTCTTCGGCGCGAGCCTCAAGGGCTATGGCTGCGCCGGGATGTCCAATGTCGAGTATGGACTCGTCATGCAGGAGCTCGAGCGTGGCGATTCAGGGGTGCGCTCGTTCGTCAGCGTGCAATCAGCGCTGGTGATGTATCCGATTTATGAGTTCGGCAGCGAGGAGCAGAAGAAAACTTGGCTCCCGGCGCTGCAGAAGGGCGAAAAACTCGGATGCTTTGGCCTGACTGAACCGGGCTACGGATCGAATCCGGGAGGAATGCGCACCCGCGCCCGAAAGTCCGGGAAAGAGTACATACTTAACGGCGAGAAGATGTGGATCACCTCTGGCTCCATCGCCGATGTTGCCGTGATCTGGGCCAAGGTGGAGGACGAAGACGACAAGATTCGCGGTTTCATCGTCGAAACCGATCGACCCGGTTTTAGTGCCAGCGACATCCACGGCAAATGGTCGCTTCGTGCCTCCGTCACGTCCGGTCTCTCCTTGCAGGACGTTCACATCCCTGAATCCAACCTGCTTCCCGAGAGTGGAGGCCTGAAGTCGCCGCTCAAATGCTTGAACCAGGCGCGGTATGGCATTGCGTGGGGAGCATTGGGAGCGGCAATGTCCTGCTACGATTGCGCCCTGCAATATTCTTTGGTGCGTAAGCAATTCCATGACGAACCGATCGCATCCAGGCAGTTGGTCCAGGAGAAGCTTGCATGGATGATTACTGAAATCACGAAGGGCCAGCTATTAATCCTCCAGGTGGGAAGGCTGAAAGACTCAGGCAAGGTTGATCATCCGCATATCTCGATGGCAAAACGCAACAATGTCTGGATGGCGCTCGAGTGCGCCCGCATGTCCCGCGACATTCTCGGCGCCAACGGTGTCGCTGACGAATATCCGCTGATGCGTCACATGATGAATCTGGAATCGGTGAAGACGTACGAGGGTACCCACGACATCCATACGCTGATCATCGGTCAGAGTGTCACGGGGATTGACGCGTTCTGAAAAAAGTTCGATCGCCATCCAAGGCATTCGTTTGCCTGTAACCGGGTAATCCGATCTTGTAAGATTGGCCAGGTGACGAGTAACATCCTTATTTGCCTATAAGTGAGGGCGGTGAGGTTAACATGCGCTGCGTACTTGGTCTTCCGATCGTTGTTACCTTCGGGGCATCCATTTGTTTTGCGCAGCTGCAAATTGATCCTGCTTGCCCGGTCTTCATGGGCAAACACACTACCGAACTTCATGTGAAGTATTCTCCTGATAGCGCCAATGGAGTTCTGAAACATCCCAAAGAGTTGATTCTCGATGTGGGAGTGAACGCTCCGGGCTACCAGAACAGTTCCCGGTCCATTCCGCTTTTCCGCCAAGACAATGGAAGCTGGGAAGGCACATTGAAGCCAGACGTATCCGACCTGTGGCTCTATCTCATTTTGCAAGTCAGGGATAAAACAACTGGTCAGGTGGACAATAATTCAGGTCGGTACTGGGATGTCATTAGCTGTGACAAGAAGGGTCAACCCTTCTACGCGAGCATACAACGGCAGGCCGAAAGTTATACCGGCGCACAATTCACCAACGGAATCACTCGGCCAGAAAATTACGATGCCGCGATATCTGTGATCGAACAGCAGTTCAAGTCCCCGGATTATGCAGTTGCCGAGCTTTCGCCCGAGCTATGGAAATTCAAGGTGTTACGAGATGGAGATAGCGACTCGGCATGGCGAAAAATCAACAAGGAAGTGGCGCTATATCTGGAAAACAACCGAACCCGAACTTCCTCTCTGCTCGCCGTTGCCAACTTTGTTGAATTCAACCCTGGAAGAGCAGCATCAGATCTCTTCCCAAGGATGATTAGTTATTACAAAGCTATCAATCCGGCGGAAGCGCACAACATGGAGCGAATGCACTCCATGAATGCCGCGGAAGGAGAAAAAAGCATAAGCCAGCGTGTTGCAGCGCTGCAAGAAATCATCAGACAGGACTCTCAGGATGTGGCTGGAAAGTGTGCGGCTGTGGAGCTATTGTTGCTGTATCAAACCGTAGCAAACGTTCCCGCCGCCGAACAAGTTTTCTCCCAAATGATCCGGGTTAATCGAGAATGGCCCGATGCTTATGCCTCAATGGCAGCCGTTTACATCGAAAACGGCCAGAAGGCCGAGGAAGCTGTGAAGTTGATCGCAACAGCCGAGAGCCAACTGCGAGCGGGTGAGCAAGCGATGCCCGACGACGTGAACATGACCGTGACCCTTGGAAATCAGGCAAACGACCAAACGGTTCTTGACTACTGGCGTGCTCGGGTCTACCTGTTGCAAGGAAAACCAGAGCTTGCGTTACCGCGGGCGAGAAAGGTCGTGGAATCGCGCGGCCGGAAGATTTCGGACGATTACTATTATCTTGCTCAAGCGCTGGAAGGAACGGGTGAAAAGCAGAAGGCCATTGACGCATATCTAGAGGCCGTCACGCGACCTTCACGTTTGCACTCGGAGCAAGTAGGCAAGCTGCGGAAGCTGTGGGTTGAAGGTAAGTTCGGGAATCAGCAGGAACTCGAAGAGAAAATACAGGCTAAGGCTGACGAGCAGTTTCGCCAAAAGAACTATGTGCCCGCGTTGGTGAAGCAGCCTGCCCCAGAATATGATTTGACCACGATTGGCGGAGAGAGGATAAAGTCAGGCGATCTCCTGGACAAAACCGTCGTTCTCAACATGTGGGGCGTATGGTGTGCTCCCTGTATTCCGGAATTGCAGGGCTTTGCGCGGCTACAGCAAAAGCATCCAGAGTTGACTGTGTTAGCCGTAGCCATCTCATCGGAAATGCCGGATTTACGCAAATTGATTGCGCAGCAAGAAATCGAATCACTGCGGGTTGCGCAGTCCGATGCCCTCGGGAGCGTGCTGGCCAAAAAAGGCATCCCGGTCACGTACGTTGTTGATCATGGGCAGATTCGCGTGGTCCACCAAGGGGCAATGAGCGATGTAGTTGCCTATGTGGAATCCGATCTTGCTGCCCTGGGAGCCGAAAAAGCGTCAGTTTCCTCACCGGTTGCGCTAACCAGCCGCTAGTACTTCTTTCCGGCGCGTTCGCTACAATGAACCTTCGCAATGCCCCTCCCCACGCTACAAACCGCCCGCCTGATCCTTCGCACATTTGAATTGAAGGATGTCCCCGATATCGTCCGGCTGGCTGGTGCGCGCGAAGTGGCCGCTACGACCCTGCGTATTCCGCATCCTTACTCCGACAAAGACGCCGAGACGTTTGTTGCCGCCGTGCGACGCAAGGCTGATGAAAACCAGGCGGCAGTTTTTGCTATCGAGTCCCGAGAAGGGGCCAAGCTGGTTGGCGCCGTTGGATTAGAAATTCAGGAACCGCATCGCCACGCCGAACTTGGCTATTGGATCGGTGTCCCGTATTGGGGTCATGGATACGCGACGGAGGCGGCACGCGCAGCGTTGCGATTTGGCTTTCACAACCTTGGTCTGAATCGAATCTACGCCATGCATTTTGTCGAGAATCTTCGCTCCGGACAAGTGTTGCGCAAGATCGGAATGCGACACGAAGGTTGTATGCGTCAGCATGTCATGAAGTGGGACAGATTTCATGATCTCGAATACTACGCCATCCTTCGTTCCGACCCTTTCCCTGAGGACGAATGAGATTCTCCTGTAGAACGGCTTAAGAGGCAACGAATCACCGTCGCTCACCCTCTTACTTCGCCATGGCAGCTGATCGCGTGATGGCAGAATTGCCGCAGCAGAAAGAAGCGGGCAACGCGTCTGGCACTAGCGGTCAACCTCCACAGATTCCACCCAATGTCCTCCTTGCGGCCACAAGCGAGGAAGAAGCCGAAGTTCTCCAGTCTTCTATTCGCGCGGCCTCCGTGGCGCAGTTGGTCGTGGCAGGGGTGGCCGTCCTTGCACTGATTTACGTGCTTAAGTTGGTCATGGTGACAGCATTGACCTCAATGCTGATCGCTTTTACCCTCGAGCCTCTGGTAGCGCAAAGCTGCCGGTTGCATCTCCCGCGGTGGTTGGGAGCGCTCATTGCGGTTGTTCTCATGGTGGCATTGGCACTCGGATTGAGTTACTTCTTTTACAGCCGCGCCGTCGATTTTGCTACAGAGCTGCCGAAGTATTCGGGAAAGATCCACAACGCAATCGTTAAACTCCGCAAGCAAACCAGCAGCATCGAGGAAAGCACGCGGGCCGTGATGGGCCAGGACGGCAAGCCTCCCGTGCCAGTTGAGGTAAAGGAGTCCGTCGGCCTGTCGCATTTCTTTTCCGTCGGCATTGGAGCCTTCGGAGACACTCTGCTAGCCGTCACCTTTGTTCCATTTCTTGCATTCTTTATGCTCACGTGGAAGGAGCATGCTCATAAAGCGACAGTCCGACTGTTTCCCAAGGAACACCGTGTGGTGGCACATCGAACCGTTTCTAGGATCAGTTCCGTAATCCGAACATTCATCTCGGGAAATGTCGCAGTGGGAATCTTGAATGCAGCGGTTAGCACAGCAGCCTTTTGGTACGTTGGAATTCCATATTTCTACTTCGTCGGCGTTATCAGCGGATTCATTAGTCTGGTTCCTTACCTTGGCGTTTTTCTTGCCTTATTGCCTCCGCTTGCAGGGGGGATTGGGGTCATGAACAAAGCCTCATTGTTGATAGTCGTTTTGACCGTGATTAGCCTGCACGTCATTACTATGAACGTGCTCTACCCGAAGCTTGTAGGCAAGCGTCTGCGCCTGAACCCACTTGCAGTGACACTGGGTTTACTTTTTTGGGCGTGGATTTGGGGAGCCATGGGCTTGATCCTTGCGGTGCCGATGCTGGGAGCTACGAAGGCCGTCTGCGATCACATCGAACCGTTGCAGAGCCTGGGCTATTGGCTCGGAGAATAGGTTTTTCCGGCTAATCCACGGGCTTCAGGACAAGGTTAGGGAAGCCCGGGTATCCGAAATTGAAGTCAGTCTTTTCACCGGCTTTTTTCCCGGGTGCGGGAATCAGCCGAGCCGTCAGGGGCTTGTGCCATTTCACAGCGAGACTGGCTACGTCTCCGATAATCCTCTCGAGTTCTGCTTGAGAGACGTCTCCGGGCAGCGCGACGGCGTCGAGCCCCGTTCCACAAACAGCTGAGTACGCAAGCAGAGAATCCAGGCTGTAGCTATCTTCACTCCATCGGTGCGCGAGGATTGGATCTTCCAGCGGCGGCAGCATGAGGCCGGAATAACCCACTCGTTTCACCGGGATCGAGCGAACTGCAGCGGTGATGATGGCAGCAACGCTGAGCGTGCCGCTCGAACCGAACTTTGTGCCGAGGAGCTTTTCTATTGCTGCGCCGATCGAGGAATCACCGTTCGGGGCAGGAGTGGCGTCGAGCCCCATGTAGGTCCAACCTGAGTCTTTCTCCACTTGCAGCGCAATCGTCTCTAGTTTGCGGGCATGCTCGGCGTACTCCCGCTGCAGATTGCTAGCCGCAGCTTGCAGGTCTCCCCTGGCACCGGAAAAGACATCTTCGACGAACGCTCCAGCCTCCAATCCTACCGAGAACTGCTGTCCCATACCTTCGTGGTACGAAGCGGGGAAGAAGGGCACATTCGGCGGAACCATGGCAGTAGCTGCGAAGCCGAAGTTGCGCGCGCCATTCGGGCTATTGTCTTCAAGATACTTGATGATCCTCGCTGCTTCGCGCACAGCATTCCAGTCGATGCCATCGTCTCCGGCTACAGGCAAACTTGCGCTTGCATTCGTGGAAGCAAGGACTTCCGCGAGCCGGGATGCCTGCGATGGATCTTTGCTGTCCAATTCCAGGGCGCCAATATTCAAGAGAAACGATTCCTTCGTTGCCAAGGCGTCAAGAGCATGAAAGAGCTGAAGTGCCTCCGCCTTTGACATTCCGTGCGTGTACTCAGGAAAGGACTGAGTCGTAATCCGAAGGGTCTCGACGTCGTATCCACCCTTCTCAAAATCTGTCTTGGCCTGGCGAAGCATGGTGAGTGCCCGTTGGAATTGCTCTGAATAATTCGAGCGGTCGATTGTGACGAAGGCGGTAATCGCCCGTACCTTTGGTTTCCTCGGCGGAGCGGCCGCGCTGAGCGCGGGCAGCATAAGAACCAACCAGACAAGGCTACGCACACCCTGGCGCAATACAGTAAGCATCGTGAATCTCCCGAACAAATTGTCGCAGCATTGTGCCAGAATCATTGCTTCAAGGTCATCCGTGCAGAGTGCTGCTTTGCGTTATACTCTCAAGCCGTTCATCTTGGAGGACTCATGTCTACAGAAACCCGGCCTGAAAGCAAGGTCAAAAGCTTCGGCGAGAACATTGAAAGCGATCTTGCCCTGGAGCTGCTGCGTGTAGTGGAGAATGCTGCGATTGCCTCGGCGCACACTATGGGCCAAGGCGAGCGCAAGCTGTCAGACCACGTCGCCACCGAAGCTATGCGTCACACCATGGATACCGTCCCGATGCGGGGCACTATCGTCATCGGAGAGGGCGAGCGTGACGAAGCTCCCATGCTTTACATCGGCGAAAAAGTAGGCGCCAATTTCCCCGACGGAACGGAAGTCCCCGAAGTTGACATTGCAGTCGATCCCCTGGAGGGCACGAACCTTTGCGCGACTGGCGCGCCCGGCGCGATTACCGTACTAGCTGCGTCCGAGCACGGCGGGCTGCTCAATGCTCCCGATTGCTATATGGAGAAGATCGTTGTGGGGCCATCGTGCAAAGACGCAGTCGATCTTGATGCGCCAGTAGTCGACAATCTTCGTAACATTGCAAAGCGCATGGAGCGTGACGTAGAGGACTTGGTTGTCATCGTGCTAGATCGCCCTCGTCATGAGAAGTTGATTGCCGACATACGTGCGGCCGGAGCGCGCATTCGCCTGATTGGCGATGGAGATCTTTCGGCTGGAATCGCCGCTGCTGTTATCGGGACTGGCGTGCATGCGGTCATGGGGTCCGGTGGTGCGCCCGAAGGCGTGATTACAGCCGCTGCCATTCGGTGTCTAAACGGCTACATGCAGGGACGGCTTGTCATCGATAAACCGCAACTTCAGGAGCGCATCCAGCGCATGGGTATCAAGGATGGAAAGAGAGTTTACGAAGCCGAGGACTTGGCCCCGGGTAAGCAACTCATCTTTGCCGCTACAGGGGTTACCGATGGTGCCCTGATGAGAGGCGTCCGTTTCTTTGGAGAAGGTACAAGAACGTCCTCGGTCATCATGACTCTTCGCACAGGGAAGGTACGTTTTATCGAGAGTATCCATCTTGAAAAGGGACCCGATGTGAAAGTCAGGTTCTTCTAGTCATCGAAAAAGCGCGGGCTTTTGCCCGCGCTCTAAATCTTCGGGCTTGTCGCGGCCTGCCGTACCGCAGGGAAGACAGTCGTTAAGAGACTTGTTATTGTTTTGGCGTTATTTGACAGGTCGGCACGGCGCACCTAGGATTTTCTATTCAGGCATTGCATGATCGGGCAGACTCTCTCGCACTACAGAATCCTCAACAGGCTTGGCAGTGGCGGCATGGGCGTCGTGTATGAAGCCGAAGACCTCAAGCTGGGACGCCATGTCGCCCTGAAGTTCCTGCCCAAAGAACTGGAAAACGATCCGCAGGCTCTTGAACGCCTGCAGCGCGAGGCGCGGGCGGCATCCTCGCTGAATCATCCCAGCATTTGCACAATTTTCGAAATCGACGAATTTCAGGGGCAGCACTTCATCGCTATGGAGCTGCTCGAGGGCCGGACTCTCGATCAAAAAATTGCGAGTCGTCCTTTACCGCTGCAACAACTGCTCGAGGTCGGCATCCAGATTGCCGATGCACTCGATGCGGCGCACAGCAAGCGTATTCTGCACCGTGACATTAAGCCCGCTAATATCTTCGTCACAGATCGACTTCAGGCCAAGATCCTTGACTTCGGTTTGGCAAAGGTGACCTCGCAAAGCCGCTCCCAGCAGACGATCGGAGCGACCGCCGCCGGACTTTCGACCGCTCTACTCACCAGTCCGGGATCAGCGGTAGGCACGGTGGCATACATGTCGCCTGAGCAGGCTCTGGGAGAAGAACTCGATGCCCGAACAGATCTCTTCTCTTTTGGAGCCGTGCTCTACGAAATGGCCTCGGGAACTCTTCCTTTCCAGGGCACGACTTCGGCCGCTATATTTGATGCCATTCTCCACCGTACACCGCCATCGCTCTCCCGCACGAACCCGGATGTGCCAGCAGAACTGGAGCGGATTATCTCCAAGTCCTTGGAGAAGGATCGAGACCTGCGCTATCAAACTGCTGCTGAATTGCGCGGAGACCTCAAGCGGTTGCGGAGGGATACTGATTCAACTCGAATCTCAGAATCGACGAGAATCGCCACGGCGGAGTCGTCAAAACCTCACACAAAGCCATCCGGGACCTCCCAAATTGCGAGCAAAAACAAAGTTGGTTTTGGACTGGCTGCCTTTGTTGTCCTGTTGATCGTTGCTGCGGCTTCCTATGGCATCTATGCCTTTCTCCACCGTGAACGGCCCGTGCCATTTCGGAGCATGAACATCAGCAAGGTTACGAATACCGGCATGGCCTCAATGGCCGCCATTTCTCCGGATGGCAAATACATAGTGCACGTCGCCACTCAGGCAGGCCAGCAGAGCCTTTGGATTCGCAGTGTGAGCACGGGCAGCAATACACAGATACTTGCTCCAATGGAAGCGGCCTACCAGGGCCTGACGTTTTCTCCGGATGGCGACTACGTTTATTTCAACCGTATCGACAAGGCAACTCCAGGTATCGGATTCCTGTACCAACTGCCGGTTCTGGGAGGTACGCCCAAGTTAATTACCAGCGACATTGATACTCGCGTGAGTTTCTCTCCGGACGGTAAGCGATTTACCTTCATCCGTTATGATTCTGTTCGCGGACTCTCGTCGCTCTTTATTGCGAATACGGACGGCAGCAACGAACACCTGCTGCTTTCGATTTCCGAACCTGCGGTGCTCCAAGCGGCACCCTCTTGGTCGCCTGATGGAAAGCAGATTTCGGTCATGCGCGCCTTAGACAAGGGAGGACTTGGCTCTCTGGTGACCGTGGACGTCGCCACCGGCATAGTTAAGGAGTTTGCCCCCGGTTCTAAGGTGGGACTCGTCAGCGATTCAGCATGGCTCCCCGACGGCTCAGGATTGCTTGTTTCCTATGCCAGCCAAAGCACCCGTTGGGATCGCCAAATCGGTTACCTGTCATACCCTGCTGGCGAGTTGCGGCCAGTCACGAATGACCTGAATCACTACGACGTTTCGATCAGCGCGACAAAAGATGCGAAATCCCTGGTGACAGTCGCAGCAGACTCGTCGAACAACATTTGGGTCATGCCGGCAAACGGCACTCTCGCGCAAGCCGTTCAAATCAGCAACGGCGATGCAGAGGCATTCGATCTAGACTGGACCGCCGACGGAAAAATAGTGAGCCAGCCTCACAGCGACGGGTACGAACTCGATGTGCGCAGCGCCGACGGGTCGGGGAAGAGCACACTGTTTCAAGATCAGTGGCCTGGCCAATCGATGACGTCCTGTAGGGATAGTAAGCGCCTGGTATTCGCGAGCATCCGGTCAGGGGCCGCGATCAACATCTGGCGAATCGATCAGAATGGAAACAATCTGGCTCAGGTCACTAAAGGGCTTCAGGACAAGGATCCTTACTGTTCGCCGGATGGAAAGTGGATTGTGTATACATCATCCGACGGTGGCAAGCAGACTGTCTGGCGTACTGATCTCGAGGATGGCAAACCTCAGCAATTGTTCGAGCGGAATAGCTACAACCCCTCAATTTCTCCGGATGGAAAGTGGATAGCTTTCCTTTACCCGGAGGGTAGCGGAACCACCTATCGGCCAAAGCTGGGGATCATGCCCTCGTCCGGAGGGGCGTTACTGCACTCGTTCGACGTTCCGACCTTCGAGTCTGGAAAGATCCGCTTTACGCCCGATGGTCAGGGCATCGCATTCGCCGGGCAGGATGCTCAAGGTGTGGCCAATTTGTGGGTACAGCCGATCAACGGCGGGCAGCTTCGGCAAATCACCGACTTCAAGAGAGAAACGATATTCGATTTTGCCTGGTCGCCGGATGGAAAGCAGCTGGCCCTTTCGCGCGGCCAGACTACACGTGATGTTGTCCTGCTGACAGACACTACGAAGTAAGCGATTCACCAACGGTTATACGCTTGCATTACGCCGTAACACTCGCAAGCCGCATCTTGGAGCAACTCGCGATCCACGATCTTAACCGTTCCTCGGGAATACTGAATACAACCACTTCGCTGCAACACAGCGGCTGCAACACTAACGCTGGGCCGGCCAGTTCCAAGCATCTCCGCGAAGAACTCGTGTGTCATGGGGAGCAAATCAGACTCCAGCCGGTCCTGACACATCAGAATCCAGCGCGCCAATCGTTGATCGATATTGTGCAAACGATTACATGCCGCCAGTTGTGCGACCTGCAAAGTCTGCCCCTGCGCATAATGATTGAGCCGAAAATGTAGTTCGGGTAGAGACGGCAGGTTCACCTCGAGGACGTTGCCCCGAATCCTCACTGCTGTGCCGCTTGCTTGCGCAACTGCGCGGTATGGAGTCCGATTGAGGCCCGCCGCAAGGGGAACACCAACGAATCCTTCTTTGCCTACGATGCCAACTTCAACACCCCTGCCGTCCTCCATCTCGATGACAAGTGAACTTAACCCGCTATTCAGGAAATAGGCATATTCGAAACCATCCTCGGCCTCGTGCATGCTCTTGTGCAGGTGCAATTCCACATACTGCAAGTGCGGATAGAGCGCCTCGAACTCACGATCGCCGATGGTCATCAGGATTTTGTTGGTTACGACATTTCCCTGCGCATCAGTGCGGCCCGATATAGGCATTGCGGTTGAGGGAATGGGAGGATGTTCCTGAGGGAGAATCGGTTCTTTGGTGGCCATCGCGTTCCTCTTTCGAGAACTCTCTTTGGATGCATTCTTCGAGCAACCCGGCCACTGGCTTGTATCGATTAGCTTTGGCGACGGTCGGCGAACGTCGTTTATTGTCTACACGCTCTTGATGCTGCGGCTTCGGGGGCTCTCTTGAAGGTGCACTTCTGAGTATTTTTTTTGTAACAGGGATGGCTCTGTCCTTGAGCGTGAGTAGATGACTCAGTAAGATTTCCGCAACTTACACCAAACAAGAACAGCAGAGCTTAATGATGGAAGCCCGATCGGGCTTCCGGTCCGATGCACCTGCGTCGCTAAGTCTAAATTTTCTCAGGGAGAATTTTGTCCTTCATGAGACGTTATTGTTTTCTTCTTTTTCTAGCATCGCTCATTGGTTGCGGCGGCGGATCTATGCAACAGGCGTTTCAACCGACTCCGCCCAAGGCCGTTGCCGGCCTCACGGTCACATCGCCGGCCGACGACAGCACGGTCACCGATCCCAAGGTGCATTATGTCGCGAGCGCAACTACGGATTGTGCGGAGGGAATCGGTTCCATGGGGGTGTTCACAGCCCCCAATGCGCTGGCATACACGGTCAGTGGCGACCAACTCGACACCATGATTTCTTTAAAAACCGGTACCAATGATACAGCGGTCCAGGCTTGGGACAAGTGTGGCGGAACTACATCGGTGCCAATTACGGTGAAAGTGTCTTCCGTCGCGGCCGGCCCTGATACGCAAGCCCCTACCAACAATGATCCCCCGAAAAAGGATCCGCCTCCGGGGAAGACCTTTGCTGGATTGCACAAGCAGAAAGGTTGGCATAGCTTCGCATTGCTACCGCCCAAGTACCTGATTTGTCCCGACTGCAAGGCTGACGGTCCAGAGATGACGTGGTCGATGAAGCAGAACGTCACATCGCCGTCGGTGAGCGGAAATGCCACCGAGTTCAAGATTGGCGGCAAGACTACGTTCGGTGACGTCCTCTGGAACAATCACTTGGTCGGCGACTTTACTTCGCAGGGCATAAAGGATTCCGATCAATCATTTGTTTCAAGTCTTCACAACTTTAGCTATGACGTCTACTTCTACATAGATGACGCTTCGATTTCTCAAGCCGTTGAATTCGATATCAACCAGTTTGTAAAAGGTCAATCGTTCATCTGGGGACATGAGTGTCGTATTGCTGGCGGCCATGAATGGGATGTTTGGGACAATGAAGGTCATAAATGGCACCCGACCGGAATCTCATGTAAGCCAAAGAGTGGGGAATGGAACCATCTTGTCATACAAGTGCAGCGTACCGACGATGACCGGCTATTCTTCAAGTCGATTACGCTGAATGGCAAGACATCTAATGTGAATTACTACGGCAAGCCGACTCCCACGGATTGGAGTGGACTCACCATCAACTATCAGCAGGACTTGAACGTCAACAAGGACCCCTATTCTGTCTGGTTGGACAAACTAAACTTTGTTTATTGGTAGGTCGGATTCGAAGTTGAGTTCGAGTTTTCTCAAGCCCGGCGTATGTAGCCGGGCTTTCTTGTGGGGCACCGAAAGCGAAATCTGATACAAGATTTCGCAGGTCGAACCTTTTCGGTGCAACAAAGCAGGGTGCTATTTGCGCAGGACTTGCGGTTCGCGTTCCTCGGACTCGTCACGTGCAGAGGCGGTGATCGCCGGACGCGGAGCGATGGGAGACACCGCAGCTGTTGTTCTTGCGCCGTGGATTGAGCGTCCCAATACAGCCAGGGACAATCCGGTCAAAAGTGAGAGGAACCAGACTGTGGCGACCACATCCATGACGGGGCCACCCACCTTGCCGAAGATTAAGCCGGAGTGCAAATCGGCCACCACAATGTCGGCACGCACCCCGTCCCCATCCTGAGGACGGTAGGACCCAGGAAGCCAACTTCGAGTGAAATAGTGCTCCTCTAGATGGAACCCTTCCCGGTGATTCAAGGCAACGCCTGTAGCAGCGATTAACATGAAATACAGGGCAGCGCCCAATCCTAAGTAGAGATGGAGGCGGCGTATAACGCGCACAAGGGTACGGCGGGCACTCATAAAATCTTGAAAATGATTTTCAATTTCAACTACCCAGTCTAGGTTTTGACCCGCACGCCGTCAAGTTCTCTGCATTGTCGCTGCGGAGTGAGTTCCCGGAACGGGAGACTTCTCTTCGCAACGCCTGCACACAGTGCTTGTCATTGCAACTGGCAGATCTATCCTTAAGCTTGCGGTCCGCAGGAGCGGTATTCGACTGCATGTTAAAATCGTAAACTTCAGTCAACCGCGCCAGCCGTTCTCGCAATTCGTGCAGGGCCCGGGTGCCGATTTGAAGACCGAACAGATCCCTGAAACACTTCCACGCACGCAGGCTCGTTCCCGGCCAGACTCCTGGGCGGACGTAATGATCATCGGTGCCGGTCCCACAGGGTTGGCTTGTGCAATAGAAGCCCAGAAGATCGGCCTGAAAGTTCTGACCATCGATAAGGGTTGCGTCGTAAATTCTATCTACAACTATCCCGCAAACATGATCTTCTTCACGACTCCGGAATTGCTGGAGATTGGAGAGATTCCATTTACGACCGCTCACCAGAAACCCACACGGCAGGAAGCTCTGGAGTACTACCGCAACGTAGCAGCTCATTATCACCTGCACATTTGCCAGTACCAGTGGGTGAAAACCATTACCGGAGACGATGGGAATTTTCGTATCACGGCGACGGACAGAAGCGGCGGCATCCACGACTACCGCGCGCGAAAGATTGTTGTTGCTACGGGATACTACGACTTGGCTAATTTGCTTCACATCCCTGGCGAGGACTTACCGAAAGTCTTTCATTACTTCCGAGAGCCCCATCCCTTCTACGATACCGACGTCGTGGTGATTGGAGGCAAGAACTCAGCGGCAATCTCAGCTCTAGATCTGTGGCGCCACGGAGCGCGGGTCACTCTAGTACATCGCAATGCCACGCTGCATAACCACATCAAGTACTGGATCCGTCCCGACATTGAGAATCGCATCAAGAACAACGAAATAGCGGCGTATTTCCGCAGCATGGTGACCGAGATCGGCTGCGACTACGTGATGTTGAGCACTCCCGACGGCCCCGTGCGCCTGAAGAACGATTTTGTTTTCGCTTTGATCGGCTACCATCCCGACTACGACTTTTTGACGTCCATTGGCATAGAGCTTTCGACGGAACAGTGCCGGCCTTTCTGTGATCCGGAGACGCTGGAGAGCAATGTTCCGGGAGTCTATGTGGCAGGAGTGATCGTGGCGGGCTCGCGGACTAACGAAATCTTCATCGAGAACGGGCGCTTTCATGGCAAGCAGATCGCCGCACATTTGAAGCAGAAATTGAACGGAAGCGCGCCACCGCGCGATTAGAAGCGCATCGATTTTGTCACGTTAGGTACAACCGCCTGTTGAACCCTTAGGCCAGTTCAACTACCTCCTCACCCAATTGCTGATTGATCAACCGTGCCATCAGTGGTTTCAATCGTTCACCAGACTTGGCGAGGATGAAATCGCTATCGGCGTCTGACCAGTCGAGTTTGAAACTGGTGGACAGTGCTGAGATCCATATCTGTCGCACCGGAGCATTAGGAGAGATCACGAAGCGTGTACCGTCTTCAAACGAGACGTGTAGCGCGCCTCCCTGGTCCTCGACCTCAATATCGGCGGAATCCTCGGCAGAAATCAAGCTCTGCTTAAGGCTTGTAAGCGAAGAATCCGCCTTGTCGCGAAAACTAAGTTCATCGAGCATCGCAAAATTATAGACGCCAGACCGGGCGCGCGATCCTGCCACGCTGGTCTATTTCACCAGATATTCCCTCATGAACATCACGGTCGCGTAAAACTGGTAGTCCTGGTTTTTCTTCTTACGGAATCCGTGACCCTCGTCATTTGCCATCAGCCACCACACAGGCGTTCCATTCTGGCGGACAATCTTAACCATCTGATCCGATTCGCTGGCAGGCACGCGTGGATCATTCTTTCCGGCAATCACGAACAACGGCTTAGTGATGTTTTTCGCTTTGTTGAACGGCGCGATCTTCTCCAGGAACTCGCGCATCTTGGGGTCGCGCTCATCTCCATATTCAACACGGCGTAGATCCTGCCGATAGCCGGACGTGTGTTCAAGAAAGCTAACGAAGTTGGAAGGCCCTACCACGTCGACCGAGCAGCAGATGCGATCGTTATAGTTGGTGGCGACCGCTAACGTCATGAATCCCCCATAGCTGCCTCCGGTGACAAGCACGCGGCTAGAGTCGAGATCAGGTTGGTTCTGAATCCAATCGAGCAGGGAATTGATGTCCTTGTAGGAGCCCTCACGCAGGAATCCGTTGTCTGCGGCCAGAAACGACTTTCCGTATCCGGACGAGCCGCGAACATTGGGAAAGATAATGGCTGCTCCCAGTTCGTTTAAGAAATAGTTATTGCGTCCGAGAAAACCGGGACGGTACTGGCCTTCAGGGCCGCCATGGATATTGATAATTACCGGGCGCTTCCCCGTGAAGCGTGTTGGAGGCCGGTACAGAAATCCGCTGATCGACTTGTCATCCCAGCTCTTCCAGTGGATCAGCTCAGGTTCCGAAAACGCAGTTGTATTCAAGCCACCGGTTTCGCTATGCGTCCAGCGATCGACCTTGCCGGTCTGTACGTCAAGCGAGTAGACGTCGGAGGTAGATCGAGCCGATGTGATATCGAACCCAAGGTCCCGATTATTCTTGTGCCAACGAACCCCGCTGATGATCCCTTTCGGCAGTGGTGCCACAGATTTCTCTTTACGTGTGCGCGTATCGAGAAGATGCAAGACTCCGAACCCATCCTCATTGCTGATAAATGCGATCGTCTTCCCATCGTGCGAGAGATCGAACTCATCGATGTCCCATGGAATATTGCTGGTGAGATACGTGTGCTGCTTGGAAGCGAGGTCGATGTACGCAAGTCTCTGAAATTCAGAGTCCTTGTCTGTCGTGACGTAGATCCCCTTGCCATCTTTGCTGAATTGACCGCCACCGTAGGCGATCTTTTCGCTGCCGGCCTTGGGCGTCAGCAGCGTCTTCTCACCGGTCGAGGTGTCGAAGATCCAAAGATAGCTTTCGTTGGCGGAAATTCCTTCCTGGGCCAGAATCTGCTTGCCGTCGGGCGACCAATCCAGAGGTGCCCACCCGCCTCCCTGCAATCGCGCGAGCAGATGATCCGTCTTCGGATCGCCTGGATTCATAACATAGAGATCAACGTCGTTTCCCGTACGACGGGTTGAGCCGTATGCAAGACGGTCGCCAGCATACGACCATGTACCGCCAATATTCCGCGATTTGCCATCGGTGAGCAGGGAAACGTCACCGCTGGCCGAGTCGTAGCGGTAGTACTGGTAGAACTCTCCGCCTCCGATGTCTTTGCTGAAGATAAAGAAATCGTCTTTCACTGGCGAATAGGAAGCCCCCGCAATTGAATCGGGATAAAACGTCAACTGGCTGCGATCCCCACCAGGCATCGAAACGTGGTGAATCTGAGCAGTGTCGCCAAAGCGCGTGGAGATGAGCATCTCGCGCTTCAGAGGGTCCCAGCTCTCAAGGACGGCGCCACGGAAGTTGGTATACCGGTCGACAGTATCAATGAGCGACACGGGGATGGCCGGCACGCCTTCGACGACCAGGTTGTCTCCAGCATGAATCGTGTCGCTTTGAGAAAAGCAAAGTGAGGAGAGAACGAGGACAACGCATCCTGCAAACGTCGATCGCATCAAAAGTGGGCTCCCGCAAATGACAAAAGTTAACGAACGCTGGTAAGGATACAACGAGGTGTTGAGCGTTGACTACCCGTTCTGATGCAAGAGTGAAGCCGACTCATGTTTGCTTTGCCCGGTTATGCCTCACGCAGGTAGATTAGAAGATCTGTCGTAACCGTCGAGCCCTCCATGGATTTGCAAGTTGAGGTGAAGCCGAAATCGATAGCGCTTTCGGCCTACGTGCGCGTGGTGCGCACGAACAGGAATTTCCGGAAGCTGTGGCTGGCGCAAATCGTCAGCGAAATCGGTGACTGGTTTTACACCTTGGCGATTTACACGCTACTCATCCAGTTAACTGGACGGGCGAGTTCAGTGGCTCTGGCATTGATCCTGCAAGTTCTCCCGCTGACGCTGTTCGGTCCAACGGCCGGAGTCGTGAATGACAGAGTAAGCCGCAAGAAGGTGATGATCATCGCAGATGTGCTTCGAGCGGGGATTGTCTTATCCATGCTGTTGGTACGCACCCGGGAATTGGTTTGGCTGATATACCCTCTGCTGCTCCTCGAGACCTTGGGCGCTGCTTTCTTTGAGCCTGCACGTACATCCGTGATTCCCAACATCACCGAACGGGAAGACCTCGTGATCGCGAACACCATCTCATCCACCACGTGGTCCGTGAATCTGGTATTGGGCGCCGCTCTGGGTGGGGCCGTGGGAGCATTGCTTGGCCGGGATGCTGTGTTCGGCTTGAATGCTGCGTCATTTGTCGTCTCGGCCCTCTTCATCCGCAGCATGAAGTTTCACGAGCCGCATGCAGAGGCGAACCCAAGCCTACGCATTCGCGACCTGATCGACTACACGCCGGTGCTCGAGGGTATCCGTTACGTTCGCAAGGACGCCCGGCTCCTCGTAAATGTGTTCGTGAAGGCCGGGCTTTTCGTGATTGGGCCGAGTTGGGTCGTGTTCACCGTTCTGGGGGAGCGGGAGTTTCCGGTGCACTGGTTTGGGATCGATCCACAGCGGGGCGCGATGCTCGGAATGAGTCTATTAATGGGGTCACGAGGACTCGGCGCACTGCTCGGCCCGCTATTTGCCGCGCCGTGGGCAGGCCAGAATCAAAGTAGGCTGCGATTCTGCATCCTTGCCGGCTACATCCTGCAGAGCATGGGATATACGGCTCTGGGAACAGCAAGAAGTCTGTGGCTAGCATGCCTTTTTGTGACCATTGCCCATTGTGGCGGATCCGTCGTCTGGGTATTTTCGACGACCCTGCTACAGCTCAATACTGACGATCGATTTAGAGGACGGGTATTCGCTGCGGAACTAGGATTCTCCATGCTCAATATCGCGATCGGGTCATATCTTGCGGGAGTTTTCTTAGACCGAGGGAACTCCGTGCGAGTGGTATGCATGGTGGCGGGACTGGCGATGCTTGTTCCAGCGACGTTGTGGGGATGGGCGATGCGCGGGTGGAAGACACCTGTAATTAGCGAGGCTGCGTGACTGTGAAACTCCTCGCAGAAACTTACTTCTGAACACCCTCAATTTTCGCAGCCATGATGAAGTCGCTCTCAGTCAGGCCGTCGATCTTGTGCGTCCAGAGGGTGATTTCAGCCCTGCCCCAGGTCAGCAGGATGTCGGGATGATGACCTTGTTCTTCGGCGAGAGCGCCCACGCGATTGACGAAATCCAGTGCCTGCTTGAAGTCAGGAAAGGTAAACGTGCGCGTTAGATGGTGTTCATTTACGACCTTCCACTCGGGAACTTCCTTTTGAATCTTTTCTAGATCGGTGCCTTTCAGCGCAGGGACGCCGCCTCGGCAGGGAACACAGGTTTTGGAGGCAAGAGTAGACATGAGAAGCAATTATCGATGGAGCAAATGGCAAGTGCAAACGTAGGGCACCGCCTTCCTATAGCCAAGCCTTAACTTTCGATCTTGCGCGGCCATTCATACGTGAGGAAGGCGGTTCACAATCAGAAAATAATGTTCAAGAAGTACTTGAAGTTTGGTTGAGGAACTCTAGAACGGGATGTCCTCATCGCTAATCGGCGATGAAGTAGCGTGCTCTGGTTCCGGGGTACGCTGGTCGAAGTTGTTTCCCGAGGCTCCGCGCGAGTAGCCCTCGCCTCCGCTTCCTGCTTCGCCACGACCTCCCAGAAGAACTAGGTCACTCGCGACGACTTCTGTTGCGTATTTCTTCTGGCCGGTGTTCTTGTCATCCCAGGAGCGTGTCTGCAAGCGTCCTTCGATATAGACCTTGCCGCCCTTTTTCAGGTATTCACCAGCGATTTCAGCGAGCCGTTGCCAAAGCACCACGTTGTGCCACTCGGTGCGGTCCTGCCAATTGCCTTCCTTGTCCTTGTAACGTTCATTCGTCGCCAAGGTGATCTTTGCGACCGGCGTGCCGCCGGGCGTGTACTTTACTTCAGGATCTTTGCCAAGATTGCCGAGAAGAATGACTTTGTTAACACTCTTTCCTGCCATATGAGTGCTGCTCCTTGCCGCCACAGAGGCGCGATTTCAATTATGACGAGGGTACGGGAACTATATCAGAACTGGCCTTCTCGGGCTGTGATTCGCGCTCAGCGGTGTCTCGAAGTCGGGATTGGACAGCCAGTAGCGGACAGCCAGCAGCCAGAAGCAGGATGTTATAATCCACGCCATGTCCACGGCCAATGTCGGCATGGTTCCCGACGAGATGAAACACGAGCCCCGGTCCAAGGGGCTTACGACCCCGCGTAAGAAGAAGCCCAAAGAGCTGGCAGTGATCACGGAATGTTGCACCGGATGCGCCGGTTCGCCTGCGTGTGTCGAGTATTGCCCGGTAGAAGATTGTATGTTCTGGGTTCCGGATGAAGATCATCCGCCATTTGGCCGGATTCAGGTTGACCCTATCCTCTGCATTGGTTGCAAGAAGTGCACAAGCAAGGGCCCCGATGGTGCATTTCTTGACGGCTGTCCCTGGGATGCAATCGCGATGGTCGACACCATAGAAGTAGAGAAAGAAGTCGGCGTGATGTCGATCTGACAGTCGTCAGTCTTCAGCTGTTAGCTTTCAGCCAATAAAAATCAAAGGCTAGCCTTGCTTTTGCGCGCCGGAATCTCGCTGGCGGATGGCTTTCTCTGTCTCGAGCGCCTGGTTGCGGACGTGGTCCGGGATTTCCGGCAATTCCCGCTCGTAAGGCGTGATGAATGGCAAGTCCTCAGTCCGACCGACCAGATACAGCGCCCGGAGAGCTTCCCACACCTGATCCGTGCCTGGATCTACGACGCCGATCTGTGTTCCTGCCTCGACCTGCTGTCCGATCTGAACTGCAACATTGCGCACGCGGCCAGTGATGGGCGACCGCACGTCAGTTGATTTTCCATCTTGATCAAGCCTCGCCACCAGGCCGCCTTGGCGAATCGCCGTACCCGGAACCGTGGCGTCGCCGACTCTCCCTGGACCAGAAGAAGTGATTGTGGCCGGTTGCAACAGGGAGACGATCTGCGGCCGGCCTGAATCATCCCCAAATCGGACCAGTGAGAGTGCCGCGTTGCCCCGCACCATGAGGGAAGGATCGTTCAGCATCTTGAGAAGCGCGTCGTGGAACCCCCCTCCGGAAGTATCCTGCCCCATAACCCAGGCATCGGTGTTGCGAACTTCTTCGACTGAATGTTCGGACAACCGCACCACGTCTGGATACCAATGCGAAGCGGTCGCGTCGTGCCGGGCCATTCGCTCCCCGAGCTGCACAAGCGCATGTTGAATATGCCGCGGTTTGGCATCATCATGCAGGTACTCGGCCATGTCCTTATCGGAGAGATGCCGTCCGAACCAGGTGTTCCACCAGAACAGGAACGGCATCAAGACAAGCAGCCAAGCAGTCAGGAAAAAGAGAAGCCTCTGCCGGTTCGACATGCGGCGGCGTTTGGGATCGGAGGCGACCGTCGTTGTTGAGGAAGACATTCGGATCGAAGAATATCAGAGAATAGCTATCAGCATGCGACGCGGTCTAGTCCACTAAATCCGCGTCGAGCACACGGTTTTGCTCCAGATAATGCGACATTGCGTACTGAGCCAACAGTGGTGTTTGCAGCTTGATCTCTGCGCCAATCCACTCACCTTTGCCGTGGGGTGCGTTCAACGGATGATTGCAGCGGCCACCGCTGCCGAATTGCGGACCAAAATCCGCGCTCTGCACCTCGTCGAACTGCCGGATCTCACGCCATGCGCTATCGCCCACTGTGCCAGAGACATCGATTTTTAGTTTGAGCGTTGGCATAAGAACTTTATTTCAGATCGTAGACAGATTGCAGATTTCCCCTGGAAATTCGCGGTCTCCAATCCGAAATCACGAATCTGAGATCTGAAATTTGAAATCACTCGATCCTTCTACTTCGCAAAAATGTGGTACAGCATGAAGTAAATCACCACTCCGGTTACCGAAACATATAACCAGAGCGGAAAAGTCCAGCGAGCGATAACGCGATGCCTATCGAAGCGTTCATGCAGCGCCCGACTTAAAGTGATGATCACCATCGGCACGATAAGAGCTGCCACGACCGTGTGCGTGGTTAGAATCGTGAAATACAACGGACGCGACCAGCCTTGTCCCCGAAAATGAACAGAGCCGACATGCGCGTGGTAGTAGAGATACGAAATGAGAAAGAGGCTGGATGACACCAGCGCCGTGATCATCACGGCCCGGTGGGCCGCCCTGCGTCCGCGGACGATCAGGCCTCGTCCCACCAGCAGCAAGACTGCACTGGTTCCGTTCAGTGTTGCATTGATGGCTGGGAATACCGCGTATTGTTCGGGGACGATCTGCATAACTTCAGGCTGCAGGCTTGGTCGTACGGCGGTTCACCATCAGGAATGCCAGCCCAAACATGAAGAGCGTGAACAATACCAGGGTCGCCAGCGACTCAGGCAACGGGAAAATCTGCGGGCTGTATGGATATAGCAGCATACGCAAAGACTCTACTCCGTAGGTCAGCGGATTGAGCCGCATGAGAATGCGCATCCACCACGATGCTCCCGCAAGTGGGAACAGCGCTCCAGACAGTAACCATAGAGGGATCAGAAACAAGTTGATGATGGCATGAAAAGCCTGGTTGGAATCCATTGGCCAGGCAATCGCAAACCCAAGTGCCGTCAGCGAAAATGAAACCAGAAAGACAGTGAGAGCGACGAGCAGGAACTGCCCGACATTCATGTGAATGCCGACTAACGGAGCGAAGACCAGAAATATGAGCCCTTGAATGGCCGAAAGCGTCGTACCGCCCAGCACTTTGCCCAGTACAATCGCCGAGCGCGGTGCCGGGGCGACAAGAACCGAAAGCAGGAACCCTTCTTTGCGATCCTCAATCACCGACATCATGGTGAAGATCGACGTGAACAACACGATCATGATCAGCGCGCCAGGATAAAAATAATCGAGATAGTGAGACTGTCCAGCCGAATCACCCGAACGGAACGACGTCCCGAAGCCGGAGCCAATCACGACCCAAAACAATAGCGGGGAAGCGATAACGCCGATCACGCGGGTACGCTGTCGGTAGAATCGGACAATCTCTCGCCACCAGAGCGTATAAGCAGGTAAGGCTACGCCGGTCGTAATTGGAGCGGCCTGAACGGGGAGTGTGGATGTTTGTGTTGCCACGATTATTCGGAAGCCTCCTGCCCCTGCTTTTCCGTCCAGAAGCGATGTCCCGTGCGGTGAATGAAAACATCTTCCAAAGTTGGCTTGCTGACTGAGATCGATTGAATCTCTCCCGGGAACGCATCGGCTAACTCGGCGATGAAACGGTGGCCGTGTTCACGTTCCAGACGAATCCGGCCATTCTGGTCATCCTCGCCGATCACGCTAGCCTCGACAGAAAAGTGTCTGGAAATCCGGCCCGCCAGGTCACGGGCATCTCGGCGGGTCTCCAGCCAGATTACGTCGCCGCCAATCTCCTGCTTCAGTTCGGCAGGAGTTCCGAGCGCAACGAGTTTCCCTTCGTTCAGGATTGCCAATCGATCGCAGCGTTCGGCTTCCTCCATCAAATGCGTCGTTACGATCACTGAGACTCGCTCTTCATCGCGGAGAATCTGAAGATATTGCCAGAGATCCCGCCGCGCGCCAGGGTCCAAGCCCGTCGTCGGTTCGTCGAGGAGCAGAACCGAAGGATGGTGCAGCAAGCCCTTGGCGAGCTCTAGCCGGCGCTGCATCCCTCCAGAAAACGTTTCAGCTTTGTCGCCGGCACGGCTTGCCAGCGCTACGCGCTCGAGCATCTCGTTTGTGCGCATCTTCAACGCGGAACCGTGGAGGCCATAAAGATGTCCCTGGTGATACAGATTTTCGGCTGCCGTGAGCTTGACGTCGATGCTTTGCGCCTGAAAAACCACCCCGATATGGCGACGCACCTGGTTGGGTTCACGTGCCGTGTCGTATCCCATAATGACGGCGCGTCCTCCGACGGGAACCATTAGGGTTGAAAGAATTCGAAACAGAGTGGTCTTGCCGCTGCCGTTCGGTCCCAGCAGACCGAACAACTCAGCCGGACGGACGTCGAACGAGACGCCATTCAGAGCTGTACGATCGTCGTAACGATGAACGATCCGTTCAACCGAGATGATGGCACCGCTCGCTGGCTGACGCACCGGAGCGGCTTCGGCATAAGCAGGGATGTTCGAGGGCACAGAGTATTCTAACGTACGCGAGCGGAGTTGCTGCTTGTGCAGCGTCCTGATTGCAAGTAGGCAACGCGTCGCGGCGGAGAAAGTCCTCCGCCGCCTTGTCGTGAGTTTCTGGACGCCATCCTACTGGGGCAGATCTGTACCAGCCTGCTCAGCCGCCATGTAGGCGGCGTACCATTCAGGCCAGTTTGCATCACGCCCTTTGCCAACGCGTTTCTCATGCTCGCCGTGGGCGGCCTCGGCACGCCGTAGCGCACTTGCCAGATCGTTGACTGACGCAAAGCTCGTCGTCTTGGAGTCGATTCGGCCGGGAAGGCGAGTTGTGATCTCCTGGAACAACCAACCGTTGCCATCGGGATCATTGAACGAAGCAAACGAGCGATAGCTGCCATGCCCCGCATCAGGACCGCTGACCCTGTGGCGCCCAAACAAGTAGGGCTCGTCCGATCCAGCGTATACGCTGTCGCCGTGGAACACCTCGCTGACCTGAATGCCGCGGCCAAAAAGCTCTTTGCGGGCAACATCTATATCAGAGACGATCAGGTAGAGGCCCTTGGCTGAGCCAGGAGCCGCCGAGGTTACATTCTTGCCGAAGATGATCGAGCAGCCCGAACCAGGCGGGGTGAACTGGATCACGCGAAAGTCTTGACCGCTGGCGAAGTCCGCGTCGAGCCGCCATCCGAGTTTCGCGTAGAACTCCTTTGCGCGATCGACATCCGAGACTGGAATCACGACGATCTCGAATTTCATATCGACTTTCGCGGCGCGTGGAACATTGGATACTTCGTCAGTGGGAATTGGGTTTGCTGCCATAGCTGCCTCCGCAGGTGTGAGATGACATTGCGTATCACGAATCCGTCGCGTGTAACGCTACGTATGGTGCTCTTCGGTGTCGATGAGGTTGATTGTTGTGTTCGCGTAGCTCTGAAACAGGGACCGAGATCAATCGCAGAGATGATGCTCTTGCGTGCTTAACAAAATACTCTCAGGTCAGCTGGATTTCCACTCCGGGCTTGTGAACCCGGTCATAAAAGAGAAGGAAGTAGGAGGGTATTGCTATCAACCTGGCGAGATGTGGGCTTTACACGCTTACCATCACCGGTTCTTGTTGTCTGACCGTTGCGTCCACGCCGATCTGACAAGCTTCGTGACAGCTCCTCGCAATAGCGCTATCCTTCTTCGAACGGGGGCGTGCTATGCAGACAAATACTGAAACAGGTTCTGCCAGCGGTACGGTTGTTCGCACCGGAGTGTGCATTGTTGGAGGAGGACCTGCCGGGCTGCTGCTCGGATTGCTCCTCGCCAAGCGGGGGGCCAACGTTCTCGTGCTCGAAGCACACAAGAACTTCGACCGCGAGTTCCGCGGCGAAGTACTGCAGCCCAGCACCGCACGTCTTCTCCATCAACTAGGACTGCTTCCTTACATTCTCGACCAGCCGCATCTCCTATTGAAAGAAGGCCGGCTGCTGGTCGACGGTCAAGTAAAGGCCGGATTCAGTTTCGACAAGATCGCTCCCGAATATCCGTACGCCATCTGGATGCCGCAGCCGATATTCCTCGACGCCCTGGCCAGAAAGGCGGCTCCGTATCCCGGCTTCCAACTCTGGATGGGAGCAAACGTCACTGAACTCATTGAGGAGAACGGAAGCGTGGTCGGAGTACGCGGCTTGCGCGACGGAAAAGAGCCGTTCGAAGTCCGCGCCGACGTAGTGGTAGGCGCCGACGGACGACACTCGATGGTCCGCAAGCTCGGCAAGTTCGACATCGAGTACGAGCACCACGATTTTGACATGATCTGGTTCGTGGTTGATCCACCCGAGGATTGGTCGCGCACCTTGTATCTTGCTGCCGGAACAGCGCCGCTTCTGTTGCTGCCAAAGTATCCGAATCAAATCCAGGTCGGCATGATCCAACGCGTAGGTGAGTGGCGCGATTGGATTCATCGCGGAACGGAAGCAGTACGAAGTCACGTCGCTTCGCTCAGTCCGCTGTTCCAGAAGTTCGCCGCGGAGATGCACGATCTGAAGCCCTTCTTTCCACTGCAAGGAGTCATTCTTCTGGTCCGCGAATGGGCCCGCGACGGACTTCTCCTGATCGGCGACTCAGCCCACACCATGAGCCCCGCTGGCGCAATTGGCGTGAATGTTGCGCTCTCCACTGCGGCGGTCGCGGCACAGGAAATCTACCCACACCTTGGCCAGGGGACCATTCCAAAAAGCGCACTGTCCCGAGTGCAGGCCTTGCGCGAGCAGGATGTACGAACCCTGCACAAACTGCAGCGCACTGCCGGGTCAACCCTGCTCGGAACTGGATCGTCAAATCCGGTTCTGCGCTGGATTGCTCCACGCATGATGGTGACCGCGATGAAGGTGGGGCTCTTTCCGCTTATGCAACGGCGTGTGTTCTTCGGTGTGCCATTGCCGCCGCTTGATCCGGCGTTTGGCTTTGAAGAGGAGACACCCGCCATTGTGGCAAGAAAATCGGCGTGAGCATGCTGTGACCCACCTCGGCACAGAAAAACAAATTGGCCGTTTCCTACATTCATGTCTACGGTCGGGCCGGCCTCACCGAAAGCCATGCTGCCACGGTCAAGCATCCTGTAATCACGATGGAGAAAACAATAGGGACGGTAAAGAGGTATTTCAAGCTCACAAGAGCGATGGCGGCAAAGCAAAGGGCGAACGCCCACAGAGTGCCGCGCATAATAGTCAAAGTCTCTGCCGGAAGGCCACCGAGTTGCCACGCTAATATCGCCGCGAAGAGATAAAACACGCCGACCGAGAATCCGGCCGCAACAAACAGGTCCCAATATGTCCGGCTAACCCCCTGCACGTCAAAGTGAACGGACCGCATTGAACCAAGAAGAGTATCAACTCCCCAATTGGGGTCGGACTGGCGAAAACCAAGTGTGTGTCCGACAGCAAGAAAGAGCAGTAGAACAGCGGCGATCCGATAAAACAGAGAGGCCTTCATCTCTTGCCTCCAGCGATGACCGCTGAAGTGTATCACTGTGCTCGACACGCATTTTGCATGCTTAAGCCCTGCGCGAACTAGCGTGCTACGATTCCGGTGTGTTCAATTTCGGCAAACCGAAAACAGTTGGCGCTTGGATCGTTCGTATCGCAGGGGCAATTGTCGCAATATTCCTTGTCTGGTGGATGCTTCGGACGTTCGTACTGTGAATGTGCTCAAGAACCTCTCGCCTGGGTGAATGAATCGGATCGCGATTTATCGCCAAGTAGTCCCGGCGGACTATAATCGCGCCGTGGTTCGACGGGACAAAACAGAAGCTTTACTGCGAACGTTCAAAGGCTTTGGCACCTTGCGTGAGCGGGGACACACCAAGTGGTTTCCAGTTGAATTTCTGCTTTACCACGACGAAAAGCGAAAAAAACTTCATTCTTTCGCTTATGTCCGCCGGGGAGACGGTGCCGAGATACCGGACGGGCACTACGTTTTTCTGGACGAGATTGGTGAGCGGACCGTGAGATGGAGGAAGTGGAAGGGGAAGTGACAGTTCGGATGGCGATTCAAAGCAAATAAGTAGCCCGACTGCGGCCTGATCACCAAAATCCACTGGTACCGAGTTCCTTTGGCTGTCGTTGCTAACGAGTGATCTTGAAGACCGTTCCCCAGTAGTTGAATGCCCCTCCCCCGTAAGTAGTGCCGTAGATGCTTCCTTTTCCATCCAGGGTCAAGCGCGCCTGGGGGTTTTCTCCATCGCTGCCACTAAAGCTGTGCAGCAGTTTGAACTTGCCAGTCGCGGACACTAGGAACACCGTACCCTTGTCGGAGTCGCCTCCCTGGCCCGCAGTGCCGTAGAGATTGCCGGCCGCGTCTAACGCCAAACCACCCACGGGAATTCTGCCCCCGCCATTGTCGAAGTTGTGGAGAATGGTCTTCTGGTTGTTCACGTCCAGCTTGAACACCGTGCCGCGGTGCGCCGGATCGGCATAGCTTGAAGTCGTTCCGTAGAAATTACCCGCGGCATCCCGGACGAGGCCGGAGAATGGTTGAGAGCCGTCCGCTCCACCGGCGAAGCTGTAAAGTACTTCCAGATTTCCGGCCGTGTCTAATCTGAAGACGGTCCCCGCGTCCGCTACGCCGCCCCGCGATGCGGTACCGAAGAGGTTGCCCGCCGTATCGCGGATAAGGTCGCCAAAAGGAACCGCGCCATCCGCGCCGCCAGTGAAGTTGTAGAGCACTCTTTCCTTGCTGCTTGCATCCACCTTGAACACCGCGCCGTCATTGAATGTGCCGCCTTTGGGGGTGGTGCCATAAAGATTGCCAGCCCCATCCCGGATCAGACCGGCATAAGGATACTTCGCATCGTGGTTGGGCTGGAAACGGTAGAGCACCGTTAGGACGCCTCTGCTGTCCAGCTTGAACACGGTGCCGCAACCATAGGGATAGCAGCCAGGGTTGCCGCCGGCACTGGTGACTCCGTACAGATTGCCTGCGGCATCCCTTACTAGGCGGCCTACCGGACTATTTCCGTCCGTTCCCTGAAAGTCATGCAACTTCGTCTCATTGCCACTTGCGTCCAGTTGAAAGATAATCCCGTCATCGTAAGTGCCGCCCAGGCCGGCGTTGCCGTACACGTTGCCCTGGTCATCGAGGACTACGCCACCCACCATGATTCCCCCATCGTCACTGAGTGGGCCCTTAAACGAATAGAGTGTAGTGAAAGTCTGAGCGTGCGCCACCTGGGTTGCGATCACCGCTGGCGTAAACACCGTCATCAACGCAACTACGGCGCTGACGGAAACACGTTCCACCAAACTGGTCATGAGCGCGTCCCTCCTCAATCGGCCTGAATCTGAGACCTAGTCCGGCCCGTGGAAACATGGCAAACCCTAAAACCCAGCACACCGCGCGTATTCTAGCGGGTTTAGCTCGGTTGATTGTCGAAATCACATGGGAAGAGAAGGGCAGTCTCCTGACGGGACACGGCCCGGGTCTCGCGTTTTCGAGACGAAAGGCACACCTCCCGGTGCATGCAGCGACGCAGCTATACTGCCACCGGTTTCTGTTGGCTGGAGTGGACTCGCTCTTCGAAAGCCACCGGGACATGGCGCCAGACCTCTACGGCCAGGACTACCGCGGTCGCTAGCAACAGGGCCCCGATTGCCACGTGGGCCACAGTCGAGATGACCATCGGTAGTTCGGGCTGGACCGCATCTTTGCCCCAGGCGACGCGGGTCTGAAAGGCCAGAAATCCCACGCAGAGCTGCGCTAGCAAAAGCCAAAGCATCAGCATCGCAGGTCGGCGCACGGCCTGGATCTTTGAATAGAGAGATAGCGCACGGATCGCTGTCCAGGTGAGCACCACACAGACGCTGACAGCGTTCAGCACGTGCGGCCACCAGCTCAGGCCGTGGTGGCGGAACATCGCTCCGAGAATCAGTTGCACGTATAGGACGAAAATCGACAGCAGGGTCAGCGTAATCAGTGTCGGACGGTTCTTGTCGAGTTCCATTCGAGGCACTTCTTCGATGAAGCGGCGTCCGGTAAAAATCGCGATCAGAACGGTTAGGCAAAAAAATGTCTGTGCGATCGCGGCGTGGGCGGACGAAACAGCCGGTGGCAGAAAGTAGAGAACCGTGATCCCGCCAAGAACGCCTTGGATGATGACCAAACCGAGGGCAGCAAGGCCAAGCTGACGCATCCAGCGGCGCGGTTCAGCACGCCAAAGCCATAGGCAGAGAATAATCGTCAGGAAGCCGACAAATTGCGCGATCATGCGGTGGGTGTGCTCGAACTTTACACCGCCGACCAGGTGCGGAATCTTGTAGAGCGATCCGAATGAGGTAGGCCAGTCCGGAACGGAGAGCCCGGCATCATTACTGGTGACCAGGGCGCCGGCGATGATCAGTAGAAACGTACAACACGACACGAACATGGCGAAGCGATGCAGCGTTCGGTTGTAGGGAGTTGCAAGAGACTTCAGGGAGTGCTCCTTGGCTCGACGGAGAGTCCTCGATCGAAACATCGGAGTGGGCGCCGTTGCCCACTCCGAAACTAAACGAGGTTACATTCCGCCAGCTTTGAAGGTTGTATCGACAGTCTTGCTGTCCTTCGCAGCCACGGTGACTTTCTGGTCCTGCTCACCGAGTTTCTCGTGCACGAATGCCAGGGTATAGTCTCCCGGCGGAAGGCCCTTGATTTCGTACTTTCCATCCTTATCGGTGACGGCATAGAACGGGCTCTTCACCACGTTGACGTACATCTTCATCCACGGGTGCTGGTTACACTTTACCGGCAGCATGATTTCTTCGCGGGCAAAAGACTTCTCGATGGGAGCGGCCTTGGGCGGTTGGGATTCGTTCCACTCACGATTATCTTTCGGAGTGGGGTGGATATTATGCGTGGTTTCGTCAGCGTTCTTGATTTCGACGTTCTGCCCAGCCATTACGCCGAGAACGTGCGGGTGATACCTGCAGCCCTCTTGATCGATAACCACGGAGTCCTTGGGCACGTCGAACGCGCGATCGCCAAGTCCATCCTTCACGTATACGAAGACGTTCGCGAGGTTGCCGCCGTCAGCCACAACAGTCTCCGCCGTATTGGTTCCCTTGCAGGCAGGATCCTGGCTCATGTCGATCTTCGCCGCTTTCGGAGCCGTGCCATCGAATTTCACAGTGCCGCTGACAGAAGCAACGGTGCTGGGATCGATCGGCGTGGCCGCGGGAGCGGAAGTTGCCGCTTTTTCTTCGGAGGCGTTAGAGGACTGCTCGGTGTTTTCTTTCTTGCCGCATCCGATCAGCAGCACGCCGAGCATGCAGAGCAGTCCGAACATTGCTACCCAGGTCTTTCTACGATTCATGATTCGCCCTTTCAATGGGAGATTTCAAAGCAATTTGAATCCGTGTTGCATTGTGTCCAAAGTCGCGCGGAATGGGCTTCAAAACGACTACAACTTTGAAGTCAATGGAATTGATAGGCGTGCCAACACACGCCAGATATTCCGCGGATGAACCCAGGACATGCCTCTTCCACTTCTCAATAACTATTCAGTCATGGGCTCGTCAACCAAGCGGTTGCGAGCACCAACATTTTACCGCGAACCGCCGCTCGCCGCAGGTTTGCGGACGCCGGCCTGAGTACCGCCGGGCGGAGAAGTGGACGCCCGGCTCCTGCCCATCGATCCAGCTACTCTGCGTTGCTCTTCCGGAGTGAGTTGGAAGATGTAGTCGACCAGCAGCTTGTTGTGATCCCGGTCATATCCCTGGAATGACGGCGGTGTGGGACCGGCAAAGACCCACTGATTTTTCTCGCGTCTGAACAGCCCTGATGGCATGGATGTACCCGGGCTGATGGCTTGGGGATCAAGAACCCAGCGCTCGACCCAATCTGGCTTGAGGCGCTCCTTTGCCAGCAAGAAGTTGGGGGCGGTGGCGGTCTTATCGTGCGCCGGATCGCCCGTAGCGTGACATTTAAGGCAAGGCGCCGCCGTACTCGAGAACAGACTGCGTGCCATGTCCGTTTCCTTAGCCGTAAGCGTGGGTACCTGCTCCGGAATGTAAGGCATCGGCTGCTGCGAAAGCGCCTCGAAGAAGCGTACGAGCTTGCGCAGTTCGTTATCCGAGAAAGAGAACGTCGGCATGCGGACGGCAAGATACGGACGCACGCCATTGCGATTCGTGTCGCCTGTGCTCAACGATGGATTCGTGAGGAACTTGCGAAGCCACTCGGGATCGACGCGCGCGCCTTCGGTTAAGAGCTTCGGCGGCAGCTGTTCAGGATTGTCGCGGTAGTACTGGTTCCGCATCAACGCGGTTTCCTGTCCGGGTACAAATTGATGGCATCCCATGCAGTTGTACTTGGTGACGATCCACCAGCCATCCTGGATATCCTTGCGCGCGTCGCCAGGCTTGTAAGTGTAGCTCTCGGGCAGGGAAGTCTCCTGGCTGCCGAGGAGGAACGTCGTCAGAGCCTGAATCTGGGTCTTATCCAGGTGGACGTTCGGCATGCGCAGAGCTTCGGTTTCAGATTTCGTTTTGCCCTGGTCGTAGACGTTAGGTTCAGCGAGTTTGTGTTCGAAGAATCCCTTGTGGTCATACCACGGGCCTTTGGCAGGACCTTCTGGCAGCCGCGCAAGGTCTTCCTTGTCGGTGATCGGCTCGTGTCCTCCACGCTGTGCGACATCGGTAAAAAGAGCGAAGTCGAGACGCTCGATTGGCTTGCTACCTTCGAATGTGAGTTCGGTACCGATGCGGCCTTCCTCTTCCACGCCACTGATCTCGTGGCACCCGGCGCAGCCGTAATGGCGAATCCACTTCTTGCCTTCTTCCTTCAGCTTGGGATCATCCATGAAGGAGGCGTCGGCATAAGCAGATGGCTCCTGCTTCTTCTGGGTGATGAGGTAGCTGGCGATGTCCTGAGCATCTTCGACGCTCAGCCGCAAGCTGGGCATTACAGTCATGTTCTGCACCTGCAGTTCGTGACCGTCATTCGGACACTGGCTGTGCTGCAGATCGAATTGGTACGGAAGACCCTTCTTGGCGTAATCCTCGGGACCAATGTCCTTTTTCTCGTACGGGCAGTAGGGTCTCGTACGCTCGCGTGCGTTGTGAATCCAGCGAACCAGATAATCGTAGTTTGCTTTTTCACCGACACGCGTGAGATTCGCCGCGAATGAGCCGCCGATTTCCTGGCTGCCTTCTCCGATGGAGTGGCACGCAAGGCATCCGCGAGTCTCGAAGAGTTGCTTGCCATGCTCTGCGTTGCCGGGCTTCTGCTTAGGTAGTTGGTCGGTCAAAGCTGATTGCCAAATGTAAGCCGAGATCGCCTTGATCTGGCCATCAGTCAAGCGAAAGTTTGGCATCTTTGTCGCCGGCCGGAAGTCGGTCGGCTTCTTGAGCCACACCGGGATCCAATTGCGATTCAGCTTCAGACGAATGTCTTTCAGATTGGGCCCGATCTTCTTCATGTCTTCCATGGTGCTGTGGGACTGGAAGTCGAGCTGCTGGATCCGTCCATCCAGCCTGCTGTTCGCGACACGAAGGGCAACTGCCTGGTCGTTGAGTCTGTTTGCCTCTTCGTTGCTTTCAGCAGCATCCGCCTGTTTCATCAGATCCGCCGACTGCTTGTTATTGGTGATTTTCTGTTGCTCGAATTGCTTGATCTGCTGGGTAATCGAGTTGAGTTCTTCCGGCTCTTTGTCGTATCCCTCGTAGCGATGGCAACCATTGCATCCCTTGTCGCGAAACAGTCGCTTGCCGAGACTGATGACTTCGTAGCTGCCACCCGTCATGCGCGGAAGGAACATGTCCGCGGCGTGGCAGGTTTGGCATCCTGCTTGGACGTTTTGGGTAGGGAAGAGAGGCCACAGCCAATGCTCGTAATTTCCGTGGGCTTTTTCTACGCTGGTGGTGGCGCGACCATTGCCCTGATGACAAGGAGAGCAGCCGAACACATCGGGATCATGAATCTTCAAGAGTTCCGGTTCGGGATGGCTGGTGAAAGCACGTGCGTATTCATCCGGCTTCTTCTCACCCTTTGTGGTCATCGCAGCAGCGGTGATCTTGACCGGCTCGCGTATGCCGAGGTGGCAAGACTCGCAGCGATCGACCAAATTCGCCGAGGCGACGTTTATCTGCATGATCTTCGGGTCCGCTTCGCGTGTTTTCTTCTTAAGACCCTCGATCTGGGCAGGTGTCAAGTCGACCATGTGGTCGGAGATATACTCATCCGCTTTCTGGCGGGCCGCGGTGACTGGCTTGAGCACTTCTCCCAATTCCGCGCTCAGCTTGGTGCGCTCGTCTTTTAGTTCGTTGTACTTTTCTTCGAGTCGGACGAAATCGTACTTTTCCTTGTGTCCGTCAGGATATTCAACTGTCCACTGCTCTTTCTTGTACTCGTCGATCTCCTTCTGTTTGTTCTTCCTTCCTGAGGCGCTCGTATCGGTCTCCATCTCATACGTCAACGCATTGACGTAGGCACGCTTGTCCGTGAAGACGTTCTGAACAGCGAGGATTTTTGCACTGTAGTCGCTAATTTGTTTCTGAAGTTCATCCTTGCGTGGCTGGGCGGCCTTTTCTAGGTCGGTAGCGGCCTTATCCAGTTCGCGATACTCAGAACTGCCTTCTACTGATTTCAGAGACTGTTCGGACTTGGAGTGCGTCTTATCAAGGAATGCGGTATAGCGTTCGCGCCAAGTGCCCTGAAACGATTTCCATGGACGCTGTCCGTAGGCTTCATCCCACAGTGCCCAGGCGAGCGTCACCATGAGGATCAGCATCACGACGAGGTAATGCACCGCGTAAGATTTTGTTACGATTGGGTCTTGCTCGGGGATCGGTTTTTCGGGCACCAAAATCCTCCAGAAACAGTCGTCAGCTCACGAGTCCTGTCCGGCCCAAGACAGCCGAATTCGAAGAGCGATTGACGAAGTCGCCACTTCGCTAAAGACTGACGCCGACTGACAGCTACACGTTAAACCACGGCGTAATCCACACATACTTAATGTGCAGTGAGAGCCGTAGGATCATCTTGATGGGCAGTCCGATCATGGTCAGCATGAAGAACTGCATGATCGAGTACTGCAGAAAACTCATGCGCCGATAGTCCTTGGGGTTGTAGCGGCGAAAAAGCGCGTGGAAGATAAATCCGCCCACGGCGTAAAAGCCGCCCACCACAATCGCGCCGAAGATGGCCTTCGCCAGATTCGAGGTGATACCGAAAAGATCCGGCAAGTCACGGTTCACCTCATAAATGAGGCGATTGTGATCCCATGTTTGGCCAGGCCAGAACCACTGCCAGCCTGGGCCGCGAATGAAGGTGCCGATAATGATCATCGCCACCCATAGGACAATAAAGCCGAACAGAAATGTCCCGATCGAAAACTTGCGCTGTTTCCACGTATAGTAGCCGCTACCTAACGGGTTGGTGTCGATGTATGGAATCACCATGAGGCCAATGATAATGAGCGTGGGCATGACGACACCCGCGATCCAAGGATCGAAGTACACCAGCATTTCCTGCAGGCCCAAGAAGTACCAGGGAGCCTTCGCAGGATTCATCGTCAGGTTAGGGTTCGCGGGCTCTTCCATAGGCGCGTTCAGCGTAATCGCCCAGACCAGCAGGATGATCGACACGATCATGGCCGCGAGAAATTCCATCCGCAGCAAGAAGGGCCAGACGTGAATTTCTTTTTGCCATCCCGGCCGAAAGGGCCACGCCTTGCGGTGATGCGTTTTCGCCATGGCCGGATCGGCTTCCAGTTGTTCGATAAGTTGGTCGTTGGCGTGCGCTTGCTTCCACGCAAGGTAGCAGTAGAAGATCAGAAGTGGAATCAGGCCAACAATCGGCACGTTATCGGGCGCAGACGCAATTTCCCAAAGTTGTCGCCAATCCATAAGAGCTCCACCAACACTGCCATGCGTCACACGGGCGAGTGCGACGTCGAGAACTATTTCTTGGGTTCTTTTACTTCTGCCTCCAGCATCACTGGAGCCGGACCGGAGATGCCACCATCTTTTCTGACGCGCCAGAAGTGGACGATCATCAGTACCGACGCAACGATGGGAATGCCGATGCAATGCCAGATATAAGAACGTAGCAGAGCATTCGCATCCACGATCGAGCCACCTAACAAGCCGAAGCGCACATCGTTGTACGGCGTCATACCCAACTGAGGACCGAATGGACCTTCGTGTCCGAGACCCGGTGTAGCACGAGCCATATTCGTGCCCACCGTGACGGCCCAGAATCCAAGTTGGTCGTCAGGAAGCAGGTATCCGGTGAAGGACAGCAACAATGTGAATACCAGCAGCAGCACACCGATGTTCCAGTTGAACTCGCGGGGCTTCTTGTAGGAGCCGGTGAGAAAGACTCGGAACATATGCAGCCACACACCGATGACCATTAAGTGCGCAGCCCAGCGATGCATGTTGCGCAGAAGCTTGCCAAATGGGACGTCGTGTTCCAGGTAAAGGACATCGCGGAATGCCTGCACCTTTGACGGGTGGTAATAGAACATCAGCAGCACGCCGGTGAAGGTGAGCACAATGAAAAGATAGAAAGTAATTCCGCCCATTCCCCAGGTATAGCTGTAGCGCACGGCATCGCGATTGATCTTAGCCGGATGCAGGTGCAGAAACACGTTCGAGAGCACGCCTAAAGCACGGTTGCGCGGGGTGTCGTCGTGCTTGTGGCGAAAGATTGAGGTATAAACCTGAGTCTTGGTCGGATCCTTGAGGTGATCAACCTGCTCTTTTGCCTTTTGGGGAATGTCGGTCTTTAAGGAATGGATATCTTCCTTGACTCCGGCCTTGACGCGTTCGAGCAGGCCGACGCGAGCACCGTTGCCGTTGCTGCCGTTCTTGTTCTCTTCAGCCATTGGAATCCTCTGTTCTCACCAACCTGATATCAAGCGCGCAACCAGGCGCCACTGCTGCCGTCGCCTTCGTTGAATTGACTGGGCTGTCCTTTGGGCCACTGATAGAGTTTTGCGACATCCACAAGAATCTGCCCGTCAGGAGCGAGTTCGACATGGGCGCGATCCATGGGACGAGGCGCTGGTCCCTCGAAGTTAACACCTTCGCTGTCGTATCCGCTGCCATGGCACGGACACTTGAATTTGTTCTCGCTGGGCTTCCAGTCTGGAGTGCAGCCCAAATGAGTGCAGCGCGCGTAAATCACAAAAATACGATCGGGAGTGCGATCGACCCATATGCGGTACTTCTGCTGGAACTTGGTATCGACACCAAGCCCGAATTCGGATGGGTAACCGATCTTAAAAGTCGTGGCTGGTTCAAATAGCGTTCTGGGCAGGAAAAAGCGGAAGAAAGCAATGAACCAAGCTGTCAGGAAAGCTGCGACGCAGGCCCACACCAATCGACGCCTCGACTGGTTCGCCGGACTATCGTCCGGACCGACAGCCGCGACACCGCCAGCGGCCGCGGCTTTTGATGTTCCAACTGCTGGCGTGCCGACATATTCCGTTGAAGGCCCACTTCTCGCGACTGACTCCGCGGAGGGCCCAGCAGGAGCTCGTGGCGCAGCTGCAGCTGCAGGACGTGGGGCAGAAGGGGTTGCTGAAGTAGCGGGGGTACCTGGAGGAGGCGCTGCGGTCTCCGCAGGCTCACCAAGCAAAGCCGTTACCTCAGCGTCGTTTAATGCAGGAAGTCCCTTACGCTTGCGGCGAGCTTGTTCGGCAGCGACGGAAGAACGACTCCACTTTTTCCCAGTGGCAACAATTGCGGCAACTTCAGCGCTAATGGTGCCGCCTGCGGCCGGTGTTGCTGAGGGTGCAGCAGGAGCGGTATTCGCCGGAACGGCAGGAGCTTTTTCCGCAGGCGAGGCTGAAGTCGGAAGTGCAGGTGCGGGAGGAGGAGTTGGAGCCGAACTCCCATCGCCAGTTTCCCATGGCATCTGCACGCCGGCGCGCAAGGCTTCCATATCCGCCTCAGTAAGAAGCGGCAGACCGGAGCGCTTGCGATAAGCCTGTTCTGCGGCAATGACCGAGTTATTAAGAGCATTTCGCGGCCAGGCTGGAAGCCGGCCGAGCACGCTGTTTTCTGCCATCCTTACCTCTTCACTCCCGAGTTCAGTCTGCAGCCATACAATCGGAGCTGCGCTGTCGGCTTGAGTCAACGTCCAGGGCTTCGGCCACAAGATCCGCCAAGGCCGAAATAAATGTCGGCGAATCGTTTAAACCACCGCTCATCTCGAAGCGGTCAATCCCAAGTTCCTGCGCCTCTGCCCGCGCCTCGTGGTCAATCTCTCCCAAAGTTTCCACGTGATCGGAGACAAACGAGATGGGAACAACACACACTTCGCGAATCTTTTCTGCGGCCAGCTCCCGTAATGTTCGATGCAGCGAAGGCTGCAACCACTTACTGGCACCAACCTTGCTCTGGTAGCAGAGCCGATGTTTGTTCGACCAGCCCCCCTGGCGCATCACGAGAGCCATCGTCTCTTCGATCTGACGCTGGTAGGGATCGCCACTCTCGATGACGGACACGGGAACACTGTGCGCGCTGAACACCAGTTCAGGTCGCTCGGGATCCGGAAACCGGCAAAGCGCCTCATCTATGCGCTCGACTAGCGAGTCCAGATAAAGAGGATGGGTGTGGAAGCCTTGGATCCGGTGAACCGGAAGTTCTTCTTTGAATAATCGGTTCCACTCATTGAGGCTGCTGCCCGTGGTGGTCGAGGAATACTGAGGATAGAGAGGAAGCAAAACGATCTCGTCGCATTGCGCGGTCCGGAGTTGCTCGATGGCCTCGGACGTAAAGGGATGCCAATACCGCATCGCTACAAAGCAGCGTGCATCGATCCCATTTTGCTGGAGCTGGCGTTGCAGTGCGCATGCTTGTTGTTCCGTAAACCTTCGGATCGGGGACCCGCCACCGATCTCCGCATAATGATGCTGTACTTTCTTGGCGCGGGTGGTCGAGATTAGCTTGGCCAGGGGTTTGCGGCCGATCCGCGCAAAAGGAAAGTTGATGATGTCGGGGTCGCAAAACAGATTGAAAAGAAAAGGTTCAATGGCTTCCAGCGAATCGGGCCCGCCGAGCTGAAACAGTACCACACCAATGCGCCGTGTTGGAGTCACCATCCCCCTTGCTTTCCCACGAAGCGACGAATGTTATCGCAAGAGTGACGGGGTGGTCAATGGAGATGGATCATGTAGTTGCGTCGGAGGGTTCACTCCAAGGTCTTTCAGTTCGTTGATTCGCACTTTCAAATTACGACTGACACGTGATGCCACATTTGCACGGACCGCGCTATGCAGTGTCCATCGCTTCTATGATCAAATCGGCAAACTCCGATGTTCCTGCCTTCCCTCCGATGTCGCGCGTAAGCTTGTCCTTGTCGCCATAAACCTTCTCGAGAGCATTTCGAATCTTGTCGGCCGCTTGGTCTTCACCAAGATGCCTGAGCATCAATACGCCGGACCGAATGAGGGCGGTTGGATTAGCAAGGTTCTTGCCGGCAATGTCTGGGGCCGAACCATGAACGGCTTCAAAAATCGCGCAATGGTCTCCCATGTTTGCGCCGGGGACAAAGCCCAGGCCGCCTACGAAGGCGGCACACAGGTCGGATAGGATGTCGCCGTACAAATTCTCCATCAGCAGCATGTCGTACTGATACGGATTCAACACCAGCTGCATGCAGGCGTTATCCACAATGTGCTCGGCGTAGGTAATCTCGGGATATTCCTTGGAAACCTCTCTCGAGCAGCGCAGGAACAATCCATCGGAAAGCTTCATGATGTTGGCTTTGTGGATGGCGTGGACCTTCTTTCGATTGTGCTTCCGTGCATATTCGAAAGCGAACCGCGAGATGCGGGTAGAAGCCTTCGCAGTAATGATTTTCAAACTCTCTACAACCCCTGGGACTACTTCATGCTCGATACCCGAGTACAATCCCTCGGTATTCTCGCGGATGATAATGAGATCGACGTCGGGGTAGCGCGTCGGAATATGGGGCAGATTAAGAATCGGACGGAAGTTCGCATAGAGCTCGAACATTTTGCGGAGTTCGACATTGATGCTCGAGAAACCCCCGCCCACGGGCGTAGTCACCGGCCCTTTGAGCGCCACATGTGTCCGCTCAATGGACTCGATCAGTTCTTTGGGAATGTAAGTGCGAAACCGTTCGAAGGCTTCCGCGCCCGCAGCGAAACTTTCCCATTCAAACTTGACGCCTGTAGCTTCGAGAATACGTACGGCAGCCTGAGTGACTTCAGGGCCGATGCCGTCGCCGGGAATGAGCGTTACGCGATGAGACATGTTTTATTGTCGGATTTACGGATTTTCGGATTGAAGGATTGTTGCCAATGAGCGGTATCTCAATTCGTCAATTCGAAAATTCGGAACTCAGTCAATTCTTGGCAACGTTCTTGCCGCGCATCTCGGGTGCATCTTTCGTCTTCAGCAAATCCTTCAGCTCCGTCATGAATTCCTGGACGTCTTTGAAATCCAAGTACACAGAGGCGAAGCGAACGTAAGCAACTTTGTCGTGACGCCGCAGGCGGTTCATGATGAGCTCGCCGAGTTCACTCGTCTTGCGTTCACGCTCAGGAGAATCGATTACGAAGGATTCCGCCTCGTTCACGATCTGTTCCAGCTTGCTGATCGGCACCGGGCGCTTTTCGCAGGCTCTCAGCAGGCCGTTCAGGACCTTCTGCCGATCGAATTTCTCCCTGCGGCCGTCCTTTTTGACCACCATATATGGAATCTCATCGATCCGTTCATAGGTGGTGAAGCGCTTTTCACACTTCAGGCATTCACGGCGGCGGCGGATGGAATCGGCCTCCTTGCTCTCGCGTGAATCGACAACTTTATCGTTTTCAAAACCGCAAAAGGGACACTTCATGGCGCTGGGAACTCTCGCATTGTAACAGGGCAAAGGTGGAGGCTCGCTCTGCCCAATTGAGGGCGCGAGGATGGTGGAACGAGATTTCGTTCAGCTGTTCAAGAGGAGCCAGTAGGACGAGGCTTCACGTTTCTGCCTGTGCGGTGTTCTCCGAAGATGGGGCTTCATGGCTCTCTTTCGAGAGCCGTCGGAGGGACAAGTGTTCGCGGTGTGCCAGAAGCAATCCCACCGGCACTACAGCCACGAAGGTCACCAGCCACAGCATCACCCCGCAACTGAGCGCCAGCTCCCGTGGAACGTCGAAGATGCGCTCAAGAGTTGCGATGGTCGCGACCTGCGATCCACCGCCGACGCCGGGTAGCTGGACCATAGAGCCCACCATGCTGGAACCCATCAAGAGGAGAATTCGCAGCACCGGCAGGTCCAGCGGATTTTTGGTGCCGTTTGCCGCATACGTCGCTAGAGTCACATCGTGGTAGGAGATTGTTACTTCCTGGTAGGCAAGCGCGATCACGTACCACATGAGAAGAGAGACGGCGATCAACAGAATCAGGGCAAGCGGACTCTCGATCGTGTTAAGTCCAGCGCGAAACTCCCGGATCTTTTGCGCAAGGCGATGGCCCAGGTTTTCCGATAAGTGTGAGAAGCGACGCTCGAACCCTGCAGCTAGTGCCTCTCCCTTGTAGCTAACCAATGTTGCTCCCAAGGCAAGCGCCACGACGAAGCCCAGAAGCAGGATTCCGCCGGTGATCAGGCCTCCGCGAAATTCCGGGTGAGTGCCCGCCGCCAGGGTTCCAGGAAGGAAGATGGCGAGGGCAAGCAGGATGGCAAACGCACCGATATCGAAAATTCGTTCCACCGCCCAGACCGCGAGCTGCGATGAGAACGGCAAGTTCTCGCGTCGTGCAATCAGGTAGGGCCGGATGAGTTCACCAAGGCGTCCCAGCAGGGCGAGGCCGGTGAACCCGATCAGTGTAGGTGGAACGAGTCCAATCAACGATGCGTTGGGGCGGACTGGACGCAGAAGAATCTTCCAGCGGCTGGCTCTCAACAAGTATCCGAAGTAGATGAGTAGGACGGCATGGAAGATATGCTCCAGCCGAATTTCGTGAGCTTCGGCCCAGAATGCTGGCCAGTTGAAGGAACTCCAATCTCGAAATTGAAAATAAAACAGAAGGCCCAGAAGGATCAGGATCGCGCCAGTGAGCAGAATGCGTCTCTTGTCCATGAAGAAAACAAACCGTCAGCGTCCAAGCGATCGCAACGAGCATCGCCCCGATTCAAGGTAAACGAGCCAAACCAAACGGTCAACGCGAGTCCCAGGATCTCGATGTATCGGTAGATTACTGTCCAGAAGCCAATGCGAATTTCGAGGTACTCTTCTGTGAAGCCTTGCCTGTGGTTGCTTCAGTGCCTTTCTTGATTGGCTTCGCAGTCGCAGCCCGTTTGGCGGCGATCTCTTTTTTCTCTGCCAGTTTCTTCCTATTGAAGTCGCGGACTATACGGGCCACGTAGGCGCGCGTTTCGGCGTAGGGTGGTACTCCGCCGTATTGTTCCACTCGCGCAGGCCCCGCATTGTAGGCCGCCAAAGCCTTCACAGCGTCGAAGTTGTACCGTTCGAGAAGCTCTCGCAAATAGCGGGTTCCACCTTCGACGTTATCGCCGGGATTGAATGCATCTGCAACGCCGAGTTGATCGGCGGTTTGCGGCATCAGTTGCATCAAGCCCTGAGCGCCCTTACGCGACACGGCGTGCTGATTGAATCCGCTTTCAGCATGGATGACGCTGTTGATGAAGTCAGGATCAATGTGGTGACGTCCGCTGATCGAATTGATAATTTCATCCAAATTCTGAGAGGGGACAGACCCCGCGTGCGTCTTCACCACAGGTGGGTTTGGGGCTTGCTCGAAGTGGTCAATCTGGTCGCTCGCGATGTCCACGTAGCTACCATCGTCTGCACCTGTATAAAGGCGTGTAACCGAACCGACCGTCTCGCGCCGTGTATGTGGAATGGAAAATCCATTATGGAGGATGGCTAGCTCGGAGCAGAGGGCGGGCACCGATAGTAATAGTCCCACCACCAGAATTTCGAATTTTCGTAAGCTCAACATTTCGAACTAAAAGCCAACCCTGTAGCAGCCACAGGTGCGTCTATGACTTAGACGCCTAAAGCCTGCTCAATGGCTGCCGCGACGCCGTTGCGATCGTTGGGTAATGTTACCTGCCACCCGCGTTCACGGAGTTCCACCGAGGCATTTCCCATGATAAACGGCACGCCTGCAAAGGCAAGCATTTCCACATCGTTGTAATTGTCACCGACGGCCATGACCTGTTCCCGTGGGATGCCGCGGTAATTGGCCCATCTTTCAAGGGCATGGCCCTTGGAACAACCCTGGTTCAGGACGTCGACAATCGACAGATCTCGAATGGGATATTCGGTTCGGAGCACGGTGATCTGCGGCGCCAGAGGACTGGCGGCCAGGGCAGTCAGGGCCTGATGCATGCGATCGATAGGGCCGCAGAACATAGCCTGAACGGGATCGCTGGTCAGTGAGTTTTCAATCGGAATTACGAAGTCGATGTATTGCAGATTCTTTTCCAGCCAGCGTTGAATGCTGCCTGTCAGTTCGTCCATACGTTCTAAAACGATCGCGCCCTTGCCTTCGATGTCGAAGGTGAGAACGGTGTTTCCGCGGAATTCTTTCATCTCTGAACAAAGCTGGCGACAGACCTGCCGCGGCAGCAGGTCACGGTGGAAAGTCTCTCCTGAGAGCGACCGGGTTACAGCACCGTTGGAGCTGCTGATCCAGAGATCGAAGCCAAACTGCTGTGCGATTGGCAAAGCAAAGGTGTGCCGGCGGCCAGTGACCAGCATTACTTCCACGCCGGCATGCTGGGCCCGGCGAACTGCGGCCATATCTGCATCAGAGATGATGAATTGCGGGTTAAGCAGTGTGCCGTCGATGTCTATCGCCAGCAACCGGATGGGTAGAGTCGCCACAGGAGAGTTTAACATCCATTACCTCGACGACGTTTGCTTGCGTTCGCAGGCCATTGCAGCGCACGTATCAAAGGCTAGGTTGGATACTTGAGCTAGTTTGTATCGCTATGCCAGATGCTGTATGGTGCAACTTCGCATGCGCAGGTTCCTTCTGATTGTTTTGATGTTATGTGCGTCAATGGCTTGGTGCCAGCGCCCTGAGGATGGTGCACGTGAGTTTCAGCTTTGGACGGGAGGAGGTCATAGCGTCGCCGGAGGAACCTCCGACATTGGTGCATGGAATGTCGGCATACGATACGGCTGGATTCTGACCCGTCCACATGGGCCGGGATTCTTAAAGGGGCGATTCGAGTATGCGGTAGACGGAGTTCCAATGTTCTTGGTTTTCCAGCCCACCAATACGGCGTACGGAGTTGGCGTAAACCCCTTGAATCTCAAGTGGAATTTCGCTACCCGTGAGACTTTTGTCCCTTATCTTGAGTTGAGTGGCGGCACCCTTTTCACGACGCACGACGTGCCGGCGGGAGTTTCCGGCGTGAACTTCACCTCTGGCGCGGCTCTCGGGACACATATCCTTCGCGACAGATACAACTGCAGTCTCGAAGTGCGCTACATGCACATTTCCAATGCAGGCCTATCATCGCCGAATCCCGGCATTAACACAGTCCAGGTGCGGATCGGGTTCGGGAAGTTCTTCTCTCACAAGCCGAACAAGAACTGACCATCTCCGAGTTGCGGGGAGATTCTCCTGACAAGTATTCTTCTGCCTTATGCCAACTCTGGTCGAATGTGTACCCAACTTTTCTGAAGGTCGCGATAAATCGAAAGTCGATGCGATAGTCGATGCGATGAAGATGGATGGCGTGTACCTTCTCGATCGCGAAATGGATTCTGATCACAATCGCTGCGTCATTACGTTGGTTGGCGAGCGTGAAGCCGTTCAGGAAGCTGCCATCCGAGGCGTCGGCAAGGCTTC